>CAYQQJ010000064.1:0-3967 GCA_964419935.1 uncultured Cellvibrionaceae bacterium | reverse complement strand
GCTACTTCATCAAAACCAGTGCCTTGCAAATGGGGAGGAGACCATATACGAATAAAACATGAGCCCCGCGAATGTTGCCATCCGACGCCAATGTCGGAAGGCGCTTAGGCTTTTTCGACCTACAGCTTTCCTTCTTTCAACCTTTCCCTTTTCCCTTTTCCCTTTTCTCTTTTCCCTTCTTTTACTTCTTCCCTCCTCCGCCGAAAAAACGCCTGTAGAAGCTCCGCAGATTCATCCGCACAGACTCCACCGGTCCATGTGACCTGGTGGTTGAAATGGGGGGCGTTGAAAAGGTTGCCGTTGCTCTCCACGGCACCGGCCTTGGGCTCGTTGGCGGCAAAGATCAAATGCTCAATGCGCGCATGAACCATAGCGCCGACGCACATGGTGCATGGCTCGAGTGTCACGTACAGGCGGCAATTCGGCAGTCGATAGTTGTTGAGTGTTATGGCTGCGGCGCGCAGCGCCATGATTTCCGCGTGGGCGCTGGGGTCCGCCGCGGAAATCGGTTGGTTCCAGCCCTCACCGATGATCTTGTCCTCAAAAACCACCAGTGCCCCTACCGGCACCTCATTGTGTGCCGCGGCCGTTGCCGCCAATTCCAACGCCCGCTGCATCCACCGGTGGTGATCAAGGTTTTCACCGGTCATGGTGACTGTCTCCGGTAGTCGCATCTCGGCGCATCAGCTGCACAATGAAATCGGCATCCGTGGTGAAACTGCTCAGCTCGAGCAATGCCTGTTGTCCCTCCCGCGATCCGTGCCAGCCGAACGGCGTCATTGCCAGCAGCCCGCCAATGGCCTGTTCACCGGTAAGCGTCACACGGAAACTGACTGGTTTCTGTTCGATCAACTGAAACCCGGGCGGCACCGAAGGCACCTCATGCTCCGTCACCCGCTCATAAAGGGCCGCTTTCAACTGATACAAGTGCCTGGGGCCAGGTGAAACGCGCAGCCATAGTCCAGACGACGTCAGAACACGTTGCAGCTCCGCTTCGGCGGTGGGGGCAAATACTTGCAGAACAATGTCGATACATGCGTCAGTCACGGGTAACCGATAACTGCTGGCCACGCAAAACTGGGCTCCGGGCAAACTGACTGCAGCCCGCTTCACCGCCTCACGGGAAATATCCACACCATTAACGTCAGCCTGCGCCAGTGCCGGCAAAAGGTCACCCAACGCGCTCAGGTAATAGCCTTCACCACAACCAAGGTCCAGAAGGGCCGGCGGTTGCGCGGCACTCGCCTCGCGCTCGACCGGGCTCGCCAACAGGGCCGCTATCGCCTCCACCAACGGGCGGTAGTGCCCCTGCTGCAGGAACGTTCGTCGACCGAGGACCATTTCCCGGTTGTCACCGGGGTCGCGGGAGTTTTTCTGGTTGGCCAGGAGGAGGTTGATATAACCCTGTTTGGCTTTATCGAAGCTGTGGCCATTAGTGCAGCGCCAGCCGCTTTCAGTCTCAGCGAAGGATGCTGAGCAATTCGGGCATTGCCAGATCATTCGTCAGCCGATGCCTCTTCAACCAGAGCAAAGCGCGGTTGCATCTGACCGTCCACCAGCACCGATTCCTGAAACATGGCCAGCGGCCGAACCCAGAGGTCGTAATTGCCGTAAAGACAGCGGTATATCACCAGGGATTCGCGGGTCTCGGAGTGAGTCGCCACGTCAATGACCTGGTATTCACCACCTTTGTAATGCCGGTAGCGTCCGGGTTTGATAGTTGTGTGGTTTTGCATGGCGCAATTGTAGGGCATTACCCAAACAAAAGGTAATCGCCCCGGCATCAGCCACGGTAACGCGGCAGCCACAGCAAGAGATAAGTAACAACAGGCGACGAGGCGCAGTTCGCGGCAAATTAGGCTTGGTAATCGTCCTGCCCGCCGGATAATCTGCTATCATTCAGCGCTTTTAAATGCCCACTCAGGTCACTTCATGCTCGATAAAAATGCGCTTTCCCAGCTCACCCAGCTCAAATCCACCATTCAAGCCGAAAAAGATTACGCTGATGGCACCGTTGCCGGAACCAGCGGCCGTTTCGGATTCGTACGCCTTGATGATGGCCGCGATGCTTTCCTGGCGCCGGAAAAAATGCAGCGGGTCCTGCCCGGTGACCGCGTGCATGTCAGTGTCACTCAGAATGCCAAAGGCAAGCTGGACGCGGAGCTGGAAAAACTCATCTCGTCTGACCTGGGCCGCTTTATCGGCAGCTATCGCATCAAGAATGGCGCTCACTTTGTTGAGCCGGACCTCGCTCATGTGAGCCGGTGGCTATTCATTCCCCCAAAGAGCCGCGGCAAAGCCAAAGAAGGTGACTTGGTGGCAGCGGAAGTTGCTCACCACCCGTTCAAGGACGGCAAGGTGTCTGCCCGCCTTCTGGAAATCGTCGGCGCCCCTGATCAGCCCAAAATCGAACACAAAACCATTGCCGCCCGGTTTGACCTGACCCGCAACTGGAGCCCCGCGGCGGAACAGCAAGTCCAACAAATTCAGCAAACCCAAAGCGCGGGCCTGACGCCGGATGCAAACCGCCAGGACCTGCAGGAAGTGCCCTTCGTTACCATCGATGGGCGCACGACACGAGATATGGATGATGCTATCGCCGTAGAGCGCCAGGAAGATGGCTGGCTGCTGCGCGTCGCCATTGCGGATCCCGCATCCTTCATTGAGCCTGGCACCGCACTGGCCAAAACCGCGCAACAATACGGTCAAACCCTCTACATGCCCGGCGGTGCGCACAGCATGTTGCCCCAGGTATTGTCCACCGACGTATTTTCTCTGGTAGAGGCTGCACCCCGCCCCGCCCTCACTTGCGCTATCCGCATTTCTGCCGACGGTGCCATATCCGGTTTTGAATTTGGCCACGGCATTATCCGCTCAAAGGCCAAACTCAATTACACGGACGTTGCCGCCTTCCTGGACGGCCTGAATGACAAGGCGGACGGCAATGCCGATAGTGATGGCACCCAGATACCGGATGAATTTCACGCGGGGCTCCGCGAGCTGCAGCAGCTGGCCGACGCGCGGCTGCAGTATCGTCGCAAGCACTCCCTGGTCAATCCGAACCAGGCCGATTTTGACTTTGTGCTGGATGATCAAGGCAAAATTTCCGACATCATTCGGCGGGAAAAAACCTCCGCTCACTGCATCGTCGAAGAAGCCATGCTGGCAACCAACATCTGTGCCGGCGAGCTGTTTGCAGAGCACCAGAAAGGCTTGTTCGCAAGCCACATGGGTTTCCGTGAAGACCGTATCGGTGAAGTGCGCGCACTGTTGAAAGAGGAACTGCCGGACCGGGACACCAGCGCCATCAATGAGCTGGCAGGACACATCGACTTGATCCAGTTCCTCGAATCCAGTGACAGCCACAGCGAGCTGCTCGGCCCACTGCGCCGCATGATGCGTGGCGGCGAGCTGTCGTTGCAGGCCACGCCACACATGAGCATGGGGTTAGGCTATTACGCAACAATTACCTCCCCCATCCGGCGGTTTGCCGATCTGTACAATCACTGGACCATCCGCAACATTCTGTACAACGCACCCGCGCCCAAACTGAGTGATGCCGAGCTGGTTCAGCTTCAGGAACACCTGAACACGGGACGCCAGGCCAATCGGCAGCTGGAGCAGTGGCTGGTATGCCAGTACCTGAAGAACAACAAAGGCATGCAAGGCACCGCGCGCATTCGCATCGTCACTCCCAAGGGTTTTGGTGCGCGCTTCGAACACAACGGCATCGACGGATTCGTCAACTTTGATAAGAAGACGGAAAAAACGTTTGATGCAAAACGCATGACGCTCACAATCGGAGAAAAAGTCTACCGCATTGGTGACGCAGTTGACGTGCGTGTAGCAGGCGTTGAACTGGAGAAGCGTCGCGTGAAGTTTGAATTGCAGGGGTAGCTTTAAAGCTGCAATGTAAAAATCCGGGTTCTAAGAACCCGGAATTGCTTTATGCCCCCTCTAAGGGGGC
>CAYQQJ010000063.1:0-5231 GCA_964419935.1 uncultured Cellvibrionaceae bacterium | reverse complement strand
TCACCAATCACCAATCACCAATCACCAATCACCAATCACCAATCACCAATCACCATCACCGCCCTCAAAAACTCAACCGCACTCCTGCCTTGATGCCACGGCCGGGTTCCGGTGCGAGGTCTTTGGTGAATGACACGTGGTTGCGGATATCTTCGTCCAGGAGGTTGGTGCCCTGGGCGAAAACCAGTACGTCCTTGCCTAGCCATTCTGTGTGATAGTCCGCGTCGAGTTCGAGTAGCGTGTACCCTGAGGTCGGGTGTTCACCGCTGGCAAGGTGGTCCGCATTCGCGACTCGCGTTGTACGCAGGCCCACTGACCATTCGGTGGAAATTAACTCCAGCAACAAACCGAAACGACGCGGTGGGATTCGAGGAATGTATTCTCCCGTGGTGAACTCTGCATGTACGGAATCGCTGAACACCGTGAACTCCAATTGCTGATCGGCGGTGATTTTCAAAGGAACGGTTGCCTCTGCTTCATAGCCATAAAACTCTGCGTCGCGTTGCTGGTAAAGGGCAACGGCATTGCCGTCGATGAACTGTCCCGTTTCTGCCAGGTAGATGTAATCATTGGCTCGATTGAAATAAGCATTGAGTTCGCCATGAACAATTCCCAGATGCTTGTGCAGGGATAACTCGATATTGTTGGAGGTTTCTTTTTCGAGATCGGGGTTGCCCAATTCGATCAGACCGGTTGGGCTGTGCAGTTTCCATTCGTCCGTGGCCGCCAGGCCGCAGCCGGCGGAACTTACGTTGGAGTAGCGCTCTTCAACACCGGCGGAGCGCTGGGCGCGGCCGACGGAAATGCTGGTGTTTATGTTGTCGGTCATACGCCAGATTGCGGCGGCATTGGCGCTCCAACTGCTGTCCTCGCGGGCGCAGCCACCTTTAGGACTCAGCTTGACCTGTTGAACACGGGCGCCGAGCTCATATATCCAGCGACCACTATTGATGCTTTCGAGCGCAAAGATGCCGATGGACTGGATATCTGTTGGGGGAAGAAAACCTTCTTCTCCCTCAACCGCAAACTCGCTGTCGCTGATCTGCATCCCGACAATCCCTTTCCAGGCGTTGCTGGATGAATCTTCCATAGCTGTATTGCCGAAGCCGTCACGGGAATAATGGGCGGTGAATCGGCCCTCAATTCCACGATTCGTAAAACGCGTTCCGTGCTCGCCATGGTGGTGTTCATCATCGTGTTCATGTTCATCGTGCTCATCGCTGTGAGCGTCGCTATCTTCTTGCACGAATTCGATGTGCTCATAATCGTTGTAGGCAATCTGTGCTTTTATCCGCGTGAAAAAGCCTGCAGTATCAAATGCGCTTTTGAATTCATAACGGGTTTGCTGCAAGTCTATGCGAATGTCTTCGTCTGCATGTGACTCGTGATGTTCATGGTCATGTTCGTCCTCATGGTCATGTCCGCCTTCATCGTCATGCAAGTGTTCATCCTCATGAGAATGTTCATCGTCATGATGATCATGATCTACATGAAGATGAGAGCCGGGCGGCAATCCGTACTCTTTTTCAAGGCGGCTGACGGAAAACCCGGCGAAGCCATTCTCGCCGATCCAGGATCCTCCAGCGGCAAAGCTTTTGGATTGGTTGTTGCTGTTCGGAATGATGCCCGCGTTCCCGACGGCTTCTTCTGCGGAGTCATGATGTTCATGATCATCGTGATCCTCATCGGACTCGGCGACGCCGGGGATTTCGGTGTCGTCATTCGTTCGATAGGCACCGTCAATATGCCAGGCAAAGTTGCCCAGGCTGTTTTCGAGCTTGAACGCGGTTGATTCACCGGAGGAGACAGTGTCATGTGTGAATTCCGCCGCGCCGGTGAGTGCGGTTGGCAGGCTATCGGGGATGCGGTTGTCGATCACGTTGACCACTCCACCGATGGCGCCGTTACCGTACAACAATGTGGCTGGACCACGAATGATCTCGATTCTCTCTGCCACCAGGGAATCCACGCTGTTGGCATGGTCCTGACTGGCGGAGGCGGCGTCCATAGTGTTGATGCCGTTTTGGATAACACTGACTCTGGCACCGCTCTGGCCGCGAATTACCGGTCGGCCAACACCTGTACCGAACGATGCGGAGTTGACGCCCAATTGATGTTGCAGTGTGCTCCCCAGGGTCGTTGACGAGGCTTTACGCAAATCTTCATCAGCAAGGGTGGTGATAGGTAGCGCAGTGTCTGTCGCAGCGCCGGTAATCTCTCCGGTGATGAATATTTCTTCGAGTTTATGAGGTTCCAGATCATGTTGCGCAAACGTGGCATGAGGTACAAGTGCAATGATTGCTGGAAGTGCCAATAGATATGTGCGCTTCCATGAGCCGAAACCGGTTGAAGGTTTAACGAGTTGACGATTGTCGAGATTTAACGAGTCCATAGATTCTTCTCCACCAGGGTGCCAGCTCGCTGACCCCAGGCGTGTGAGTAATTGATAAAGGTGTTTTCAATGACGTCAGGAGAGAAGAGCGGGTGGAGCTCGGGTGTGGTAGTGGGAGTGGCGGCCGGCCGGTAGATTCTTTGTTAACGCCGGCGCCTTAGCAGTGAACGCCAGTAACGGTACAGTGAATTCATGGCTGTTGCCGCCAGCGAATTCGAGACTCTGTAGCTGCACGCAAACCGCACATGCCGCCGGAGGATGGCGATCCTCATCCGTATGGATGTGTGCAGCCGAAAGCCACAGCGCAGCCAGAAGCAGTGCCAGCATGAGCACAGCGGATCGGCGTTGTTGACGGAACATGGTCGGCAGCATGAGTTTGGGGATCAGTTATTCGAAATGCCGTTATACAGGAATTGTTATATTATAACAATCAGGGAGTAAGGGAAAAGGGAAAAGGCACAAAACGGCAGGATCATTGTTTTGCACAGCCGCAGGCTGCCCGAAGGGTGAGGCATAAGGATGTGCCGAATGAAATGGATGCCGCCGGACCTTGTAGGGCGAAAAAGCCTAAGCGCCTTCCGCCGAAACGTGCAGGAGCTGGATGCTGAGTCGGAGCCAGCCTATCAAGCCTTTCTTGGTGCAGACGTTGAAGGGCCATAGTTACTGATTTGTGGCTGTGGCTTGAGGCTCTAACTTTTCCCTTTCCCCTAGATCTTGTAGCACTTGCACCACCATGGTGCCGGCATTAAGCTCTCGTCACCTATCGATTCACCGGAAAATGGCTGTGGTTATGAATTTGCTTCGTTGCGTTTATCTGTTGTTCTGGATATTTCCGATTTCTGTTCTGGCCGCTGATCCCTATGCTCTGGTCCTCGATAATAACAAAGGCGCAGTGGCGACGGTGAATCCGCTTGCCACTCAGGCTGCGGCGTCGGCCTTTGCGGAGGGTGGCAATGCCATTGATGCGGCACTGGCTGCGGCGTTCACGCTCGGTGTTGTGGATAGCCACAATTCCGGGATTGGCGGTGGGTGTTTTATCCTCGTGCGTTGGGCGGATGGTCGAGTGCAGGCTATTGACGGGCGAGAGATGGCGCCGGCTAAAGCGCACCGGGACATGTACCTGCGCGACGGCAAGCTGGTCCCGAGCCTGAGCAAAACTGGGGCGCTTGCATCGGGTATTCCGGGGTCAGTGGGTGCGCTGTACCATTTGCAGAAAACTGGCGGCAAGCTGGGTTGGTCGGATGTGATACTGCCTGCTGCTGATATCGCCGAACAGGGTTTTCCCATTGATGCGACTTTGGCAAATCGCCTGGCGCGAACCGCGGACAAGATTCGCGAGTTCCCTGGCACGGCAGCCATTTTTCTGGATGCTGAGGGCGATGCCTGGAAAACCGGTGATCAACTTAAGCAAACGGATCTGGCCGAGTCGTATCGCAAATTGGCCAAGGGCGGCCCGGCGTGGTTCTACGGTGGTGCTTTCGCACAGTCTGTCGAAGAATGGATGACAGAACATGGTGGAATAATTACCGCGGATGACTTTGCGCATTATCAGGTGAAAATTCGCGAGCCTCTGGTTTCCCAACACAAGGGCTATACCCTGTACGGTTTTCCGTCCCCGAGCTCCGGTGGCGTACACGTTGCTCAGATCCTGAATATTCTTGAACACTTTCCCTTGAGGACACTGAGCGAAGCAGACCGCTACCATGTTATTGGCGAAGCAATGAAGCTGGCGTTTGCGGATCGCGCCTTTTGGCTCGGCGATGCCGACTTTGTGGATGTGCCGATTCCCGGCTTGATGGCGGAAAGTTACGCACGCCAGCTAGCGCAGAAAATTGATATGGATAGAGCGTTGGAAGGTGTCACGCACGGTGAGCCGCCAACCGCTGAGGAGCTGTTTGGCAAGCATACAACGCATATTGCCACGGCGGATGCGGAAGGTAACTGGGTGGCGATAACCACCACGCTGAATACCAGTTTCGGCAGCAAAGTAACGGTACCGGGCACTGGTGTGCTCTTGAACAACCAGATGGACGATTTTGCCAGCCAGCCCGGCGTGCCCAATGCGTTCGGCCTGGTTGGTACAGAGGCCAACAGCATCCGCCCGGGCAAGCGGCCGCTGTCCAGCATGAGCCCATCCATTGTTACTGACAGTAATGGTAAACCCGTCATGACTCTGGGTGCTGCAGGTGGCCCAACCATCATTACCCAGGTGGCTCAAACGCTTATTTATGCGCTGGCGTTTGATAAACCTCTGGAAGAAGCCGTGGCCAGTTTGCGGGTGCATCACCAATGGAAGCCGGACGTGCTTTATGTGGAGGAAAAGATTCCCCTGGATGTGCGAGAGTCTCTACAAAAACGCGGACACGAGTTGCGCAACTCCGGCTCCTTTGGCGGAACCCAGGCCATCAGCATTCGCAACGGCGAGTTTCAAGCCGTCACCGAACCACGGATTCTGGAGCGCAACAAAAACGGTGAGTGATGAGGAGTCCGAGAGACTCCTAGAAAATAAAAAGATGTAGATGTCTCCACCTACATCTTTTAGTTTTTTAGTCTTTTAACTCAAGTTTCGGAGTTCACCAAGCTCTATAACGCCGCCTTTAGGTGGTTTTAACGCCGGCCCGCTTCGAGGCAGGGCTTTCTGGAAACGCCGTGAACCCGTCCATGGGGGGGCTCCCCCACGAGGTCCCTCTCGTGGGGGTTTCAGAAAGCCCTACCCCAAATCGAACCTCACAATTGCCAGACCTGAAAGCATGCAGTCTTGAACTCCGAAACTTGAGTTTTAATCTTTAGTTTAGCGTAGAAACCCACGTCCTTAGGACGTGGTCATGAGTGACCGGCT
>CAYQQJ010000062.1:0-6148 GCA_964419935.1 uncultured Cellvibrionaceae bacterium | reverse complement strand
AGCAAAAATTCCTGTAAGCCAGAGACCGCAGGGACTTAATCAGAGGTTCCCTAGGGATTTGCGTTAACCAGAATGTCTTTTGCCGGTCTCCAGATGCCTGTCTCCCGCTCATAGATTACGAACGACCCACCGTCGTCCCAGACGGTAGCGGCCAATCCGTTTTCAATGGCCAGACGAACATGGGACTGGAAATAAAGCAGGCGGCTGCCTTGATCGCAAATATTGTCAGGCTGCTCAAAATCGTAATGGGCAACGCCGAATTCATTCACCGTCACCGGTATTTTGTGCTCGGTGGACCAACTTTTTGCGCGCTGATAAATGTCCGTCAACGCCGCGATATCGCTTGAGCTACCCCAGGTTCGTGTACATTGGCCTGCGAATTCCCAGGGGTCATAGGAATGAAAATTACCGATGAGATAGTCGTTGCCCGACATATCCTCAGGAATATCAGCGGCCAAAAGACTGTCGATAGGCGTGAAGCCAGTGCCGGAAAATATCACCAGTCGCGTGGGATTATCCGCTCGAATAATGTTCAGAATGCGCTGGTTGAGTTCGTTAACCTGAACGACGGTCATGTCTTGAGGTTCATTGAGAATCTCGAAAATCAAACGCGATGATTTATCTTTGAAGCGTTCGACTATTTGAGCCCAGATCGCTTCGAACCGATCCTGATATGCGCTATTGTTCGCATCATCCTTCAACCAGGTCTCATGATGCGCATTGAGGATCACGTAATGTCCCTGGGCGAGGGCCCAGTCGACGATCTGCTCAGTCCGATCCATGCGCGCGGCATCGACTGTGTAAGGCGCAGTATCGGCCGTGTGATTGTCCCAGGTAGCGGGTATCCGAACATGATGAAAACCCGCGGTTTTATAATCTGCGAAATAGTGTTTCTGCGCAGGGGCTGCCCAATCACCCTCGTAGGGAGCATCCAATGTGTTGCCAAGGTTGATGCCAACACCCATCTCAGCTACCGCGGCGTAGGCTTGAATATCGGTTTCTTCGGTATATACAAGTTCGATGTAATCGAGTGCCGCACCGGATCCGGTGACCTTTAACCGCAGGGTCTGTGGTCCATCGCTCAGGTACACTTTGCGCGTAAAATCGCCCCAACCCTGCGTTGCGCCGGCAATTTCAATCTCACTTCCATCAATCGGCGCGCCATTGCTATTCAGAACAAAACCCACTGCGGAGGTGGCTCCCGGTTTTGTGTGGTAAATAACGTCGAAAAGCCCGGAGCGAACGGCATCGATGGAATATTCGAGATATTCGTCAACTTCCATGTCAGCAACAAAGTGACCATTAGAGGCAGCGCTGTGCGCGAGAATATCGACGTCCTGTTCACGGTAAGCGCCACCGTCATTACCCTCACTGACGTCCGAAAAGGAGGTAGCGCAGCTATCATAGTTTTCAGCTTCAATACGGGTTATGGCGGTGCCGACAAGAATCTCGCTGGTATCAAAGGCGCAATTCTCATTGACGGAATCCGGTGGCAGCTCGTCAATGGGACCCGGCTGGGGCGAAGGCGACGGCATGGAATCTTTGGTGGTGCCGCCACCGCCGCTACACGCGGGTAAGCTGGCCAGCAGGATCACAGCGAAGAACGCCTTCGCCAAGGAAATACGCGGCCTGAGGTTGATTGTTCTCATAATTTGCGTCTCTCATTATTTTTGTTAGTTGTGGGAAGAGGCTGAAGAGCTTTCCCCGACAAGCTTGCGAACCACAATACTCAGCTTGTTGCAGGCTTGCGTCCGAAAGGTTGTATAATCTGGAGTTCAGCCGGGTCCGAACTTGCGCAAGCGGGACTTCGGACTCGTATTTGAAGGTTGGAAGGGTTGGAAGCTGTAAGAGATGTCTCTGACATGTATCCGCGAACGCCCCCGATAACAATAACCCGAACAGGAATCGCCACCGAGGAAGTCCCCTGTTTTGAACGCACCCATTTCTCACGATTCGCTGTTATTCAACGTCCATGATCTTGTATTGCTAATGGCAGCCGCCCAGTACGTGCTTTTGGCAGTGTTATTGGTCGGCACTCGCCGCAAGTCCGACCACAGCACTTGGTGGCTGGCGTCCATTCTCTTTATTACGGCGCTACAAACACTGGACACACTGATCATCTGGAGCGTGCCCATGCGCCAGATGGTGCTGGGATGGCACCCGAGCCTGTTCTTTTTGGGTAGCTTCAGCTACTGGATTGCGGGGCCCTTGCTCTACTGGTATGTGACATCAATGCTGTACCAGTCATTTCGCTTTCATTGGCGGGAGCTTTTACATCTGATACCCGCACTGGTAACCGGCGCACTCCTGTTCTCGAACTACTACCTGCTACCCTTCCATGAAAAAATCGTCATCATGTCTGACAACACCTTCATGTTTGCCCCCCTGATGACATGGCTAACGACGGGCTGGCATGTCAGTGTGATTGTCTACGCCAGTGTTTGTCTCGTGATCCTGTGGCGATTCCGCCGTGAACTCCATCAGCACTACGCCAACGTGGAGAATCGGGAGCGGGGCTGGTTGACCTGGGTCGTTCTGGGGTTCCTGATAATCTCCCTATGGAAGCTGATGGTTCACCTTGTTGGCCCGAAAATTCCACTTGATACCGCCAACGTCATGGGAATTGCCAGCAACTACATCACCTTCCTGTTCGTTACCACCCTCGTGTTCATCAGCATTCGCTATACCCATCTGTTTGGTGGCCTCCCAGCGGCGAAGCCGGATGACAGTGCTGGGCAGCCATTCAAGGATGAGCACATTCAGAGGATTGTGCGGGCAATGGAAGCCGATGAGCTCTATATGGACCCGGACATCACCATCGAGAACCTGGCCAAGCGGGTGTCCCTGCCGGAACGTACGGTGTCCCGGATCCTGAACCAGCATTTCGGCAATAACTTCTTTGAATACATTAATCGTTATCGTATCGAAAAAGCCAAGAAGCTCTTGAGCCAGCCCGAGTACCAGGATTGGACGATTTTGCGTGTTTTATCCGAGTCAGGGTTTACCAGCAAATCCACATTCAATGCCATTTTCAAGAAACAGGTGGGCCATACCCCCTCCCAATATCGAGCGATCAAGGGTTAGGGAACCTCTTGCTTACGCCAGTTATATAACTGTCCAGATTTGCGGAGCCATCCGCTTCCCGTCATGTCCGAACTTACGCCGCGTGCGTTCGGACGGCCCGATCTCGGCTTTTAACCATTAGCAGGACGCCTGAGCCACATTCGGGTGCTAGGATGCGACAACGATTCGCAGTAATACGTGTCTTCCTGATACCTATCGCGGATCGAAAAGGCGCCATTACCCGCTCGTGAGTACTCACATGACTGACCACTACGAAGCGTTACATACGACTGACTGCCTATACAGTAACCTTTAGCACGAATCTTGATCTTTTTGCTGTAACCGGTTACAAAGACCACAGCCAGGCTCACACTTACAACCATCATCAGGCCCTGAGGAAATCCTATGTCTGTCAAACCCAAGGCTATTCGCTGGCTCGCCGCCGCAGCTGTACTCGTTGCCGCTGCGGGCTGTCAGGAAGCCCATAGAAAAACAACATCCGATCACAATCCGGCCATCTGGCCAACCCTTACCAGCAAAGTGCAACAGGACGCAGAGATTGAACAAAAAATCACCGCGCTGCTGGAGCAAATGACGGTCGAGGAAAAGGTCGGCCAAATGATCCAGCCGGAGATCAAGCAAGCCACTGCAGAAGATGTGAAGAAGTATCATCTGGGCTCTGTGTTGAATGGTGGCGGTACTACACCGCACAACAACAAATACGCGGCGATTTCTGACTGGGTAGACCTGGCGGACAGCTACTGGCATGCGTCCATGGACACCAGCGATGGCCATGTGGCAATTCCCATTATCTGGGGAACTGACGCGGTACACGGTTTGGGCAATGTGATTGGTGCCACTCTGTTCCCGCACAACGTCGGCCTTGGTGCCACCCACAACCCCGAACTGATTCGGAAAGTGGGCGAAGTAACCGCGCGGGAGATCGCCATCACCGGCCTGGACTGGAACTTCTCTCCCACGGTTGCCGTAGCCCGCGACCCGCGTTGGGGGCGTGCCTATGAATCCTATTCAGAGAACCCGGAACTGGTGGGGCTCTACGCCGGCGAAATGGTCGAAGGCTTGCAGGGCGCGCCGGGTAGCGCGTCGTTCCTGGATGAAACTCATGTGATTGCCACAGCCAAACATTACATTGGCGATGGTGGCACCCGGGACGGGATTGACCGCGGCGATACTGTAGCAACCGAGGAACAATTACGCGATATTCATGGTGCGGGCTATTTCAGTGCTATCGAAGCCGGTGTGCAGGCGGTGATGGCTTCGTTTACGGCCTGGGACGATCAGCGCATGCATGGTCACAAATATCTGCTGACCGACGTGCTCAAGGAGAGGATGGGCTTTGACGGTCTGGTTGTCGGCGACTGGAGCGGTCACGGATTCGTGGCCGGCTGTACGCCGATCAACTGCCCCCTGTCAGTCAATGCGGGGCTCGACATTTTCATGGTACCGGAGCCGAACTGGAAAGAACTGTTTCACAACACCGTGGAGCAGGCCAAAAGTGGCGTGATTCCCATGGAGCGCATCGACGATGCCGTGCGCCGTATTCTGCGCGTGAAATTCCGCGCCGGCCTCTTTGAAAAAGGCGCCCCGTCCACCCGCGCACTGGCTGGCGATACCGATGCTCTTGGCTCTCCGGAACATCGCGCCGTGGCCCGGCAGGCGGTGCGGGAATCCCTGGTGATGCTGAAAAACAAAAACGCGTTGCTGCCGCTGTCACCCAGCATGAATGTGCTGGTCACTGGCGATGGTGCCGATAATATCGGTAAGCAAGCGGGCGGCTGGTCCGTCTCCTGGCAGGGCACAGGCAACACCAACGCGGACTTCCCCGGTGCCACATCCATTTTTGCGGGTATAGAGCAGGCGGTTACTGCAGCTGGCGGCAATGCGACCTTGAGCGAGAACGGCAGCTTTGAGAAAAAGCCGGACGTTGCCATTGTCGTATTTGGTGAAGACCCCTACGCGGAAATGCAAGGCGATCGACGGGATATCGTCTACGATAATGCGGACGATCTCGAACTACTGAAGCAGTTGCAGGCCAAAAATATTCCCGTTGTTGCGGTATTCCTCACTGGCCGCCCCTTGTGGGTTAACCCGTACCTGAACGCATCCGATGCGTTCGTCGTTGCCTGGCTGCCGGGCACCGAAGGTCAGGGTGTGGCCGACGTTCTCTTCACCAAGGCCAACGGCGACATCAACTACGATATGACCGGCCGCCTGTCTTTCTCATGGCCGGGACAACCGAGTCAGATACTGCTCAACGTCGGCGACGAGAACTACAACCCGCTGTTTGCCTATGGCTTTGGCCTCAGCTATGGCGACACAAGTACTCTTGGCGACAATCTTCCCGAAACCGTTGATCAGGAAGCCGACACCCAGGATGAGCTCGCCATCTTCAAACTCCGGCCGCTGGAGCCCTGGGAGATCGAGTTGACTGGCAGCAAGAATGAGCGGGAAACCATGACCAGCAGCGAAGCCTCAGTGTCCACCGTGACCGTAAGCTCGGTTGACCGCAATGTGCAACACGACTCGCGTCGCGCAGTCTGGAATGGGGAAGGATCCGGTGCCGTGGCTTTGGCCAGTACAGAACGACAGGACCTGAGCAGCTACCTGGAGAATGACGGCGCACTGATATTCGACATCAAGGTGGATGCCGCACCGAGTGAGACCGTGAACCTGCGCCTGGGCTGTGGTTCCTATTGTCATTCTGATATCGATGTTGGCCAGGAGCTCACCGATATTGCCGGCCAGGGCTGGCAGATGATTTCTATCGATCTCGCCTGCTATCCGCAGTCAACCACCACTTTCGGTCTGGAGCCGATGCCACCCCAAGAGTTTCTGGCATCAGTTCACGAGCCGTTCAAGCTGGTAACTTCCGGTTCACTGGACGTCACGTTCGCGAATATTCGTATCGCGAAGGATGCAGCCAAAGGCGCGACTGTTAGCTGCGATTAAGACAAGGTATACAGTAAACGGTGATGGGTGAACGGAACATTCAGCCGCAACCCAGCACCGTGTAGGTCGATGGGATGGTCTCCTCCCCCCCTCCTAAACGGCGTCGCAATGCGCC
>CAYQQJ010000061.1:0-6421 GCA_964419935.1 uncultured Cellvibrionaceae bacterium | reverse complement strand
GGAATAGTGCAAATCTTTCCCGTCTTGACTTACTGACGGGGGAGCGGACGCTTATTTCTGATAATAACCAACCAGATTCTGGTCCGGTTTTTGTTGAACCTAGGGGATTAATCATTGATGGCGGCAGAGCCATAGTTGCCGATCTTTACGCTCAGTCTGTATTCTCTGTTGATCTAGAAACGGGAGTCAGGGATAGGATCTCAACCGCTAGTGATGGCGGTTTATTCTACCCAATTTCCATCACCACTGGTGACGTACCAAATAGCGTGCTAGTAATTGATGTGGTTGAGGGTCTGGTGAGGGTCGATTTGGACTCGGGTGTACGCACATCGATTCAGCCGAAAGTTGGAGGCGAAAATCACTATGTACACCATGTATCGGGGTCTCCTTACGCATTAATAGTGGATAAAGATACTCAAGGGCTGTATGCCGTGGATTTGGAAAGCCGTACGTTAGTCACGGTTTCCAAGTCACTGACTGAGTAAATATTTATACTCAGGCCACTTTTGCTAAGGGTCTTGAATTCTGTTGAGGGATGATATTCATGCTATCGGAAAAGGAAAAGAAAGCGTTAAAGCAACAAATTAGGTCGAACCAGTATGAGGTGTTTGTTTTATCTGTTGAAGAAATGGATGCTGTTGTAAGGTCGTCCTCAAAAGGAAAGTTGCTACACATTCAGAACACTTGGGGAAAACTTAAGGGAAAGGCTGAAGTGGGCGCAAGCTATTATGCTTCAGCAGAGGATTTAAGAACACTGAGTAAGCTCGTTGGTGACCTTGGTGGATTTACCACGAAAGCTTACATCAAAACCTATGGCGGTAAGCCTCACATTATTATAAAAGGGCATCCCGGATTAAGAAAACTCCTTACCGGAACCAAGTACGGAACTAAAAACCCCAAGGTGATAACAATGGGGCTGGGTAAATCTGGAGCCATACATGCTGCAAAATCCGGTGGCATATTCTCAGTGGTTATACTGTCTGCTTATCGTGTTACTGATTATTTTCTCACGGATGAAGCGACACTCAGCCAGTTGATCGGGTCTCTTGCAACCGACGTCGTAAAGGTAGGCATTGCTACAGCGGCCTCTATAGGCGTGGCCTCAGTGTTGGTTGGAGTGGGTGTTACCCTTGCAATTGGTCCGATTGTTGCCGTATTCATTACTGGGGTTGCCGTTTCTATGGCACTCGGTGCAATAGACGAACATTACGGAATAACGGACAGGGTTGTAGAGGGGTTGGATGAGCTTGGATATGATTTCAAATTACATGCCAGTAGAGTTAAACAAAACCTGCAACGAACGACTGATAAGGCTGTAGCGTCGATAATAGATTATGTCATTGATTTATCAAAGCCGATCATCATTGATGTTGTGCAGCATCACGTTAATAAATTCCTGTTGAAAAAGCCGAGAGTGTACTAAGTGCCCAACCCAGGTAACCCTTCTATTTTTGCAAGGCTCGGCGGACTTGTTCTGTTTCTTGCGATAACGTTCGGCTGTTTGATCTGGTTTGTGGAGAGCATCTACAGCTTGATCCACCAATCAATCGAGGGTTTAGGTGCCATCTATTTCGATAAAGGTGCCATGTATATGCTGGGGGCAGGTGTAGCGTTAGCGGCATTGACGTTTAATGTTCTATATGAAGGCATTTTAAATAAAAACTTGACGGATAGAGTTGCGAAGATCATAACGCGAAGTACCTTAACTGGCCTACTATTAATGCCTATTCTCCCTCAGTTACTACATTATTCTACTAATCAATATTTGACGATGAAAGGCTATAAGGTTTGCGTTCAAGCCTCCTACCAATGGCTTTTGTATCGAAAAATTGCATACACCTTGAATAAAGATATTTGCACAGAATTGTCAAAAGCAGAATAAGAATTGTTTGTACGTCCCATCGCTTGTATACGCTAGTTACCTTTTGGGAAATAAAATGAACATGTCCAGCCCCCGAGCCTCGCGGTCTAAAAACCCTACCTTTGGCAAGTATTCGCGTCGTCGCTTGTATATGGCCATTATTGCCGCTTCTCAAATGGCGGTTTCGAGTATGGTTGAGGCGGGGCCAACGGGTGGCAACGTCGTCGGTGGTGCGGGGAATATTGACCGAAACGAGCTGAGCACTACCATTCGGCAGGACAGTGATCGGTTGGCGATCAATTGGGAGAGCTTTAATCTCGACGCCAATGAATCTGTGACCTTTATTCAGCCGGATGCCTCAGCCATTGCACTGAATCGAATTCTCGGCAATAGCGGCTCGGAAATTCATGGCCGTATTGATGCCAATGGTCAAGTGGTTCTGGTCAACCCCCACGGCGTTTTCTTTGGTAAAAATGCAACCGTTAATGTTGGCGGCTTGATTGCCAGTGGGTTGGATATTGACTCAGAAATAACAAGACAGCCACGTTAAAAATATCGGTCGAATAATCATCCTTTCGATGATCAGGCACCTCGAAAATTTAGCCATGGATGTTGGAATTTTATGAATGAAGATGTAGGCGACATTTCGCCGATTTGCGGGTGCGGCTAGCTCTGCCTTTCCAAGCACAGTGTCGCAATAGTGAAGACTCAGTCATTCTAATTTAGAACAGCTCTGCAGGAAGCAAGACCAGGTGTGCGTTGATAGCCGAGTTGTTTTGCTGCAGCCTTTAATCGGTGAGCGCAGCCAACCAAGCCTTTGAACTGGCTTTCAAATTTGGTCACCATAAAAAGCCAATGTTTGGGTTCAATATCCAGTCGATCGAGAATAGGCGGAAGGTTCTCGGGAATGGCACCACGTTTACCTTCTCGAATGATCCGGCCACTCCAACCGACCAGCTCCAGGTAGTCGTGGAGTTGGAACGGAAGACCGGCGGGCATGGACTCTCGAGGATTTCCAGCGAAGGGCATCAGGTTTTCTGGCTGGTGTCCATTGCCCCTAAGCTCGCGAATACGGGACTTGATGGAGGTGTGATCAGAGTCTTCCGGCGTCTCGGCCATTTTGGCTCGAACAGGATTCAGGTCAACATAAGCCATGCAGGCGGCCAAGGCTTTTTCGTCCAGCAAGGCTTGCGAACTGAAGCGGGACTCCCAAAATCGGCCAGTGCATTGGTCTTCGGCATTGGCCGTGCGTGCAATGGGCTCATTCAGCGCGCGCATAAACCAACTGATGTCACAGAGCTGAACTCGCCACAAATCAAGGCGTTCCTTAACCACTTGAAGCTCTACATCTGTTAGCGGGTCGTTCCTGAGGAATTTCTGAGTCAACAGCGTCCCTTTGTACAGCTTATGCCATCGCTCACAGACTTCATGGTTGGTCCACTGAAGCCCCTTGGGCTTATTGATGTGCAGCACTACGTGATGATGGTTTGACATGACCGCATAGGCGCAAACGTCGATAGCGAATACCTCCGCCAACGCCAGAATTCGATCTTCGATCCACTGGCGGCGGTGTTCGAAGCATTTGCCGGTGACGGTATCACTACCGCAAAGAAAGGCCCGGCGAACACAGCGGGACGTGCAGTGGTAGTAGGGTGTGGCGTCGAGGGATATTAGCTGCTTCCTTGGCTTCGGCATCAATGTCATCTCCTTCTCATTTGTGCTGGTCAAACATACAGTAGTCAGGGCATTTGATCAACTGCCGGGATACAACGACTGGCGGTGTGTGCGCGCTTCTGTTCACGACTACCCTTGACTTCCGATGGGTCGTATACCAAAATTCGGTAACAATTGGTACTTAGGTGGTGTGACATGGCAAAAAATACCAGTATTAGCCTGGGTGAGCACTTTGATGGCTTCATAGCGAGCCAAATTGAAAGCGGTCGTTACGGCTCGGCCAGCGAGGTTGTGCGCGCAGGGCTGAGAATGCTTGAGGACACAGAAAGCAAGCTGAATACACTACGTCGAATGTTGAGTGAAGGCGAACAAAGTGGCCTTGCCGACTACAACTATGAAGCATTTATTGCTGAGTTGGATGAACGTGGCAAGTGAAAACATTTGCGCTAACCATTAAGGCGAAGGCCGATTTGCGAGCCATTGCCATTTTCACGGAAGAGCGCTGGGGAAAAGAGCAGCGTAATTTGTACATCAAACAATTTGATGATGTTTTTCAGATGCTGGCTAATGCTCCATTATCAGGTAGAACGTGTGACCACATAAAAGAGGGTTATCGAAAATTTCCTCAAGGCAGCCACATTATTTTTTATAAAAAGGGCAATAAACAAGAAATTGAAGTTGTGCGTATTTTGCACAAGAACATGGATGTAGAATCGAAATTTGTAAGTCCATAGCGTTGAAAGTGATTGCGGTTGATAACCATGAAGCGTCCAGCTTGCCAATAAGTTGCCACTTGATGCCGGGCTCCTGGACTTATTCAAACAATTAATAGCTAAATACAAAATACGTTATCCAGAGGTGAAGGAAGCGCCACCACCTTCCTGGAGTACGGATAACTGATTGAGTATGGGGCTGGTTGTTTTGGTCAGCAGCGTCAAAACTAAACCTAGTAAAAAAGAACTAGATTGCCATCGGGGGATTCAGTCTTTCGATTAATTGAAAGTAACACCCCATGGCACCATAATCAACGCGCTCTCTATCCCATGCGGCGGCAGGAAAGGTCAATTTCCCACTTTTCCTGTCGTCAATTTCCTACAGCCAGTTGCTGCTTAATCCCTTATAGTTGCGTTCACAAATAATTTTCTCGTCATTCTGTAATCATGCGAGTGGTTTTGAATGGAGCTGTGGTTAGTCGCAGAGTAAATTTTGTGTGTTTGAGCGCCAACTTTTAACGCTGTCACACCTCTAGCTCAAGCACAATGGCATAATGACCACCGCTGAAGTGGCCGATACAAATAATAGCGGCTGTGCAGGTTCAGTTCACACAAACATCCCATCATCCAAAGGAGTGACTCTGGTCATGACGACATCCGTTCGGCGCCTTGCTGCGTTCCTGGTACTTTTTTCGTCTTTTTTCATACTCAGCGCATGTGGCGGTGGCGGTGGCTCATCCAGCACCCCGGACGTGGGTTCCTCAAGTTCTTCCAGTTCGAGCTCGTCCAGTTCCAGCTCATCAAGTTCTTCGGGTAGTGTTGTCGATACCACGCCCCATGGCTTCAGCTTCGCGCCGGTCACCGACGCTGCACGTAATGCCGAAGTGACCTCTGACACTGTGGAGATCGACGGTATAAATGCACCGGCCACTGTGAGTATCGAAGGCGGTCGTTACGCCATCGACGGTGGTGAATTCACCGCTGAGCCCGGGACTATTGAAGATGGCGACAGCCTTGTGGTTCAGGTGGCTGCATCGGCAGGGTTTGCAACATCGACAACAGCCACCGTAACCATTGGTGGCGAGTCCGCAGACTTTACCGTGACAACCGTGGAGCAAGACCTTGCGCCCGAAGCATTCAGCTTCCCGCCGCTTACTGATGTTGCACTGTCTACCACACAAACTAGCGCCCCGGTCGCCATCAATGGTCTCAATGATGCCGCACCCATCAGCATTACCGGCGGGGAATATGCTATCGATGGTGGCGAATTTATCAGTGATGCTGGCAGTATCGAAAATGGACAGACTCTGGTGCTGCGTGTTGCAACCTCCTCAGCGTTTGGTGCCGCTACCAGTGCTACGGTAACCATCGGGGGCGAAAGCGCTACTTTTACAGCGACTACTATTGCTCAGGATATAACGCCCCAGGACATGGCGTTTACCGATATCACTGGAGCCCTGCGCAACAGCGTGTCGATGTCCGATGCCGTGACGGTTGAAGGCATCACAGGCAAGGTCGATATCAGCATCAGCGGCGGGGAATATGCCATTGATGGTGGTGAGTTTACCGGCGAGGCCGGCACCATTGAAGCTGGCCAGAACGTAAAACTCAAAGTCACTGCGGCGAGTACCTTTTCAACACCTGCAATTGCAACGCTGACCATAGGCGACACAACAGCCAGCTTTACCGTAACCACACTGGCGCAGGATATAAATCCTGATAACTTCAGCTTTACACCAGAAACAGACGCTGAACGGCAGACGACTGTGGACTCCAGTAGCGCCACTATCAGTGGCCTCAATGATAATGCTCCTATCAGTGTAAGCAATGGACTCTATGCCATCGACGGCGGCGTATTCACAAGTGAGTCTGGCGTTATCGCCAACGGCCAAACGGTTGTTGTGCGGCTAACCACAAGTAATGACTTCTCCACAGAAACAACAGCCACACTCACGATTGGTGATGTAGCCACTGAGTTCACCGTAACGACTATAGAGCAAGATACAACGCCGGACAGCTTCGGGTTTATATCTCAATCGGACGCTGAACCTGAGGTAGTTGTCACGTCCGATGTTGTCACCATCACCGGCATCAATGACAGTGCAGAGGTGACTATTATCGGCGGACTCTACGCGATTGACGGCGGCGCGTTCACCAGTGACCCTGGCACCAT
>CAYQQJ010000060.1:0-6475 GCA_964419935.1 uncultured Cellvibrionaceae bacterium | reverse complement strand
CCTTGCAAATGGGGAGGAGACCATATACGAAAAAGCCTAAGCGCCTTCCGACATTTCCGTCGGAAGGCGTCGCCGCTCCAGCCTGCAGAACGTTTACCATCAACGTTGAAGCAAGAGTGAGATGCTTGAACCCCAAAAGCCGGCCAGGAAGAGCCGGCTTTTTCATTAGCCGACTGCAATAATTGGTGGTTTGGCGCACTCCATACGATAAAAGCGGTACTCGGCTTCGTCAGTTTGTCATCAGGGTAGATCTTTTGAAAACGCATAAACACATCCCTGTGGCTCCCCCGCGGCGTCCCTGCCGCGAGGGTTTCAAAAGATCTACCCTGATGACAACCTACTTTGGTGCACTCGACTAACACTAGACTTCGAAAAAACATTACCCACCCTGGAAGATACACCACCTGTCGGACTGCACACTCACTAACAATTCCACCCTCTCTTGTTCTTATTTTGAGACGCAAGACCATTGATGCAGTCCCTGCTTCATGGTCAAATGCCACCAACAAACAATAAGACAAGGAATTCACCACTATGTCTAGCTTCCTATCCCAACAAGCCGCTCATAATGCTCGCAACTCGCGCGGTTCTCCCTACAACACTAGCGCCCAATCCACTGATATCTATGTATTAAATTCACATGAAATGATTGAATTGTGGAAAGCAGAACAACGTTCCAAGGGTAGAGCGCCATCACAAATCGAAACCGATTTCAAGATGCTTACAGGAGCCGAACTCGTATTGCAGGCCGGTAGCAACTACGGCAGTGCCGCAATGGATATCAAAGTATTAACGGCATTAGCTCTTGATATGCGTCGCTCTGGCAGTATCCTTGGACAGTATTATACGACGACGCGCGATGGCCGTAATTACCTCGTGTTCAAGGGCAATCAACGGCTGCGAAAGGTCGTTACCGGCACTCGCTACCTGGCAACGAATACGAAAATGATTCAGATGTGCGTTGGCGGCAAGGCCCTGCAAGCCTCAGCAAGAGGTGGGTTCCTCGTCTCAGTCCTCTTCTCTACCACACAATGCAATGGCTCTTCAAGGAGGAGTACCGTTGGACGCATTGGCTAGCCCATATATCAACGGACATTATGAAAACTGTCATTGCCAGCGCCGCTGGTTATCTAGCGGGTGTTGCCGTGGCGGCAGTTTTGACAACCGGAACGATCGCCATACTTCCGATCAGTGCAGCGATTGTAGTTGGGATCTTTGTGGGCTGGGCGCTCAATAGTTTAGACGAACGTTTCGGTATAACCGATTCTTTAGTTGCGGCGCTAGAGCGTTACGAACGCCAGACGCTTCTCAAGGTGGAAAGGGGCGTTTACTACGTCATTCGAAGCACAGGGCAAGCAATCATTCAACGCCTACAGATGTCTGCGGTACGGTACATCCACGAGCGGATAAGAAGGTTGCCACAAGCATGGCAGTAAACACAAATCGATTGATCGCGTGCCTGGGCCTGGCGATCTTCAGTATCGCGGCCATACCCTTGGGGTTGTGGGGATTATCCCTCGAATTCGCGACGCATAACGAAGCAATTCATAGCGGACGGCAACTAGTAGTCATTAGTGATTCTCACGGCTACTTACCAGGTGCGCTGGTTGGCATTCTGGGGATAGCAGCACTAAGCGTACTGACGTTGCTTTTCGGCTTTCGGAAAAAACCAAACAAGCGACTACTCGCTGCCGTACAAATGGTCGCAGGTTCGCTACTGCTTGCCGGCGTGTTGATAGTTTTTATCGGCCACTTCGCAGTGACTTCCTACTGGGAACATAAAGCCAAACAAGCGAACTATGAACGATGCCCGCCAATGACCTTGCTTCTGGACCGAATGACATACACCGCATGGGTTCAGGATGTCGCCCTGTGCCACGACCGTGACGTTAGCCGGATTGTTCTGCGTGGCCACCCCGGTGAGTCAACAATAGTTGAAGCGCGGCTGGAGGCCCGCAAAAAACAGAAAGAAGCTCGCGCACAATATCTTGAAAAGAATCAACAGCGTGCGACCGAGTACAAGTAACGCAACGACCTTCTGCAATAGTCACCGCTCCTTTGCGCTCACTCATGTTCGTCATCCATGCAACCCAAGGCTTCTGAAGATATGCCGCACGCGTAAAAAACCTGCCCAGTCTCCAAGGCTTCCGTGGCGACTTCTTTGATTTCGGTATTGCCCTGCGTCGGTTTCGCAAAGTTACGAGGGTCGTACTGCTCGCACTTCTTAATGGCCAAGACGCCCATTCGCTGCTCGCGGAGGTACGCTTTGAAGAGTTCGACTGCTTCTTCCATCCCGCGTGCCGGCACCACACCGACCCCAACCATATAGTCAGACCCGTCCATGTTCAGGGGCGAATCCAGCGATAAAGACGCTTTATGATGGATCAGCCAAATTGATGTTGACTCCATACTTCTCACTCCTTATCGGCCGCGAATCAAACTAGCCCCAGACGCTCAGTTGGCTAACCGATACTGGCGATTTTCCTGCTTCACCATGCCCAGCTCTTCCAGCGCTTCCAGTACTGATTGCACGGCTGTTGTGGGCGAGCGTTTGAACTGGGCGGCGACGGCTTCTACAGGGCGCGGGCCTTGAGCGAGCGCCTGGCGCACGGCGGCGACTTGTTCACGCATTTGTTTGGGCCAGGTGAGTTTGGCGGTGGCTTTGTTGGTGGTGGCAACTTCAGCAACGGGCGTGAGTTCGGCTTCTGCTTGCTGCGGCGCGGCGTTGGCGTCGGGGTTCTGGTAGTCCGGGCGCAGCCAGCGGATAAGGCCGTTCGCTTCCTCGGCAGCGCGCGCGGCGTTCAGGGTCACCAGCCGCTGAAGCAGCTCTTCCTCGGCTTGTGCCTGCGCTTCGGGTTTGTCCCGCAAAGGCGTGGTGGCGCCGGGGAGGCCGACGAGTTTATCGGCGGGGTCGCTCCAGCCGTAGGCTTCGAATGCGGCGCGATCCAGTTCATCATGAAGTTCGCGCAGAACCGAAACCAGACCCTGTTCGTGGATGGTTTTTTCCTTGGCGTTCAGTGGTTCGCCTGCGCGGATTTTTTCCAACACGTTGTACATGCCGGTCAGAGTTAGCGCTGGATGTTCGGCTTGTTGACGTTTGCGGTGGGCGTCGAGTTGCTCTGCCAGGTGTCTGATGCGTTCCGAGCAATGTTCGCCAGCGATCTTTGTTTCGCCGACGACTCCTTTCTGGTTTCCGACAGCACAGGACAACGGTTCACCGATTTTATCGGCCATGTGAAGGTCTGGAAATGGGAAGGTTTCGAAACAGCGGGATTTGTTGTAGCGTGGATCGTTGCCCACGCCCAGGCGACCGCCAGCGGAGAGAGCCCACGCGGCATGCAAACGACTCGAAAGAATCCCCAAGGAAATTGCGTCACTCAGACCGAAAGCAACCAGCATATTATCCGGAATAATAGATGCATCAAGAAACTGAAAAACACGATGTTTGGTAGTTTCTACAGTAGCGATGTAGCTCTGCAATCCAGCCAGGTATTTTCTTAGCTCTGGGCGAGTTCGCCCGTGCAACCACCAATTCTCTCGTATTGCTTTATCCTTATTTTGATCGCGTTCAGGCTTAACGTGCTCAAGAAGATGTTGATATATGGCGGGAAAGCGACTCCGCACTTCGATGATTTCAAGCCCCAATAAATCTATTACCATTACGTCGCGCGGGGTTTGCGCAAGGTCACGGCCATTTCGGTATGGCCGAATAATTTTTTCGAGTTCACTGATTGCCCCCAAGCCAAGCCGTTTTGCTTCATTAGGCGAAATAATAAAACCGGCACCAAATAACATCATACCCCGGCTCGTCAGATTTTCATTCGCTTTGATAGCTTGTGCATCTGCTACATTTGCCCCGGCTTGGAGGTCAGCGAATATCTGTCCCTGAAGCTCTTGAAACTTTACTTCGATCTCATCCTGCTTTCCACTGGATTCATCCCGAACTCGCAGCAAACGGCCGACCTTCGTCTCAGCCCGCCCTACTGTCATTGCAATACGCACAGCGGCCCCATCCGCTGAATCCACCCAAGGATGATCCGGAATCGCGAACGCCAAAGAAAGGGGGTTTTTGGAGGCCATATGGGCCTGAACTACCCGCCGGTTAAACGTTTGTTTAATGCTATTAGTAGTAATAAATCCAAACTGTTCGGCACTCCCCGCCCGTACCGTTTCTGCCGCAATATGCCACCAATGCATTACAAAATCGGCGGACTCCGGCACCTCCGTCCAGGTCGCACGCACCGCATCCACATAGCCATCGCCCAAGGCACGACGCATGGTCGATGCCCCAATAAACGGCGGATTCCCCACAATATAATCCGCCTTCGGCCACTCGGCCTTGCGCGGATTCAGGTAGCGATACTGCACGGCTCGCACGGATTCATCGGAGTTTGTTCGCCGGTAATCGTGCTGACCTTGTAGCTGATGCCGTCCCAGCGAGTGATGGGTTCACCGGCTTCGTCGGTGATAAGTTCCTGGTCGTCATAGGCAATAAGGGCATCGCGGTTTTCGATGTTTTTGAAATCACGCAACACCGGTTCCGGCGGATTCACCTTGCCGTGGGTACGGTAGTGCCATTGCAGATAGCCGATCCACAGGACCATTTCAGCAATGCGCGCGGCGCGGGGATTAATTTCAAGCCCAAGGAATTGGTGCGGGTCCACAGTGACGCCCTCCAGTTCCAGCAGGCCCTGGGATTCACCCAGATCGTGCAGCAGGTTGAGCACCTCCCCTTCCAGGCGTTTCATGTGTTCCAGGGTAACGTAGAGAAAGTTGCCGGTGCCGCAAGCGGGGTCGAGAACGCGCAGGTGACAAAGGTGCTTATGGAAAGCGCGAATTTCCGCCACGGCCTGCTTGTGTTTGCCCGCTTGTTCGTAAGCGAGTGTCGCCGCCTGCACTTCTTTCCATTCCGCGCGCAGGGGTTCGATGACCGTGGGCAAAACTAACCGCTCCACATAGGCGCGGGGTGTGTAGTGCGCGCCGAGCTTGTGGCGTTCGCGGGAATCCAGGGCGCGTTCGAGCAGGGTGCCGAATATAGCCGGTTCCACATAGCGCCAATCGGCCTCGCCGGCACCGAGCAGCATGCCGATCTGGTCGCGATCCAGTGCAATGGCGGAAGGCTCACTGAACAGGCCACCATTGAAACGCAGCAGCGTACTTTCAAGAATGGGCGAAAAACCGCCATTGTTCATGGTTTGCCACAGGTGCTCGAGCATGGGGCCGAAGGTTTCCGGCTTGTCCTTCAGGCGTTTCAATAATTCGGTGAAACCGCGTGCCGGTAACAGACCCACGTCCTCTTAGTAAACCAACGTCAAAACCCGTTCGAGAACATGGATGTTCCACCTACCCCACATCAAGAATAGACATAAAGCCTCGCCGGACAACCGACTCAATGCTGATGACCACCCTACGCAGCCGGCGTTCTCAACGTAGAAGATACGGCCCTGCCACGCGCAGATCATGATGCGCCGGAGACTTATCTACAGCGAAATAGGCTCATCCGATGTAAGTTGTTGATTTAGCGGCGGTATTGCCGATTCTTAATGCTCCTGCATTTGCGGGTTATATCTACGCGTAGACGAATGTCCATGCGATGGCCGCGGCGTGTTCCGGTAAGTGTTTGATTTCGTGGGAAAAGACTGTAATATCGGAAAAATGAAGCGTGGATATGTGGATGCGGGTTATATTTACGCGTGGATTGAATAAGCTGTTATGTGGGCTTTAGTTTCGTGAGTATCTACTATGCATAAGGCTTATTGGGCTTTTAACGTCGTACTTCTGCCTATACTCGCAGTCTACGTTTGTTACGTGGGTATCGTAAGCGGTAGTTGGGAGTTTTCACTGTTACTATTTATTCTCTCCGTAACTTCTATCGCTAACTATTGCCAAGCGTTTGGCGAGCCGAATGCAAGAGCTCGCGAAAACAGCTATCAAGACGATTGCATTAACGATGCACTTGAGAGAATCCATGCGCTGGAGCAGGAACTTCACGAGTTGAAGCGAGAAACAAGTGCGTAACTATCGGCAGCCACATAACCATGCGTACCAGTTCGCCGCCGCAAGCGGCGGCAGGACGCTCGCAAGCTCGCGCCTCTGTACGCGGCGTTAAGCACATAAACATCTGAAACTAAGGAGAGAATAATGAGAACGGGAACAAAAGTTGGCCTTTCTGGCTGTGCAGCCGGGTTTGCGGTCGCAATCTACTTTACTGTGTCACCAATCCTTTCAGCTATATCCTCTGGAGCAAGCATAAACATTGGTAGCGTCGGGGCACTGGTAGGTATCAGTTGCTGTTTAGCGGGCATGTTGCTCGGCATGTACTACAGTCGCAAAGGCCGCGCCAATGCTTAACAAATCGCACCAGCGGACAACCTTTTGCGTCGCTCGTTCCTCGCTATGCAAAAGGTTGTCGCTGTGCTCGGCGTTGTACATAACCGCTTCGCGGTGGAGGGGATGCTTCAAGTAAGGAAGACAT
>CAYQQJ010000059.1:0-8896 GCA_964419935.1 uncultured Cellvibrionaceae bacterium | reverse complement strand
ACTTCATCAAAACCAGTGCCTTGCAAATGGGGAGGAGACCATATACGAAAAAGCCACAGGCGCCTTCCGACATTGTCTCGGATGACGACGATTACTGAATGGAACGAAGGGCGGGACTTGAGATTTACCGGATGCGCCGCGCCAGTCCTACTGGCTTTTCCCTTTTCCCTATCTTCCTACTCGTGGCTTGTCGCTTGAAGCTCTAATCGCTTCAACTGGCAACGCGGTGACCATACGGGCATACAGGCCGAGCACACCCTCGAGCTCTTTGATAAGGAACGACGCGTCCCGGTGTTCGTCGGCGAAGGCCAGGTTTAACTGCTGCCCCAGCTGCTTATCGCAGGCTCTGACCTTTTCCCAGTCATTGGCCTGGTAGGCTTTTTCCAGCTCGCGCCGCGCGCGAACGAGGGCTACATGAGAAACGGCAACAACGGGCATCGCAATAGCTCCTAAAGGTTCTCTGCCAACGCGGCTTTACCAAGCAAGCGTCAGAAACAGCACATAGCTCAACAGCTGAGCGGGTTACGTACTGTAACGGCATTGTGAACAGGAGCTTTAGAGCAACTTGATGACACCGCCATTATTGGCGGCTGAAGCAACGCGAGTAGTTTTCCAACCACCTGTCACGATGCTTCTGACAACTCGCTGTCGATGCCATCCCAACCGGATTTCAGGCTATCAATCAGTTGATGAATCTCCGCCAGAACCTGAGGGTCCTGCCCCTTGGTATCGTCTATACGGCTCACCATGTAATCGTACAGTGCATCCAGATTCACGGCGATTTCACCGCCAGCGTCCAGGTTGAGGCTGCTACGCAAGCCGTTGATAATGCCTACCAGCTTCGCGACCAGAACGTCCGCATCGTCCGTGTTACCACTTTGCAGACAATCCTGAGCCTGGGTCACACGCTCAAGCGCGCCGTCCATCAGCAGTGATATCACCTGATGAGACGTCAAACCCTCTGCGCTCTCTTGCATTATTGTGGCTGCTTTTGTTTGTGCCAGGGACATGACACCCCTCCTTATTCAGTAAACGCTCAATAAGCGGCGGAAAGCTGCCGCTTTTCTCATTTCCCAAGGGGTAATGCACGGACGGTGCCAACATCGGAAGATAGGAATAAATGCAATTGAGTGCCCCACTCTCGACCATTGCCTGTCCGAATGTACAAAACAGATGATAACTAATCGCACTAACGTATTAGCTCATACGGAATTTGCTTTGTTTATCAGAGGTTTAGACGGCATCTATTTTCAGCCCTGTTGCTGGCACAGCTCATGCACAAGGTTTGGCATTTGAATCTCAATAGGGAGTGACAACTATGCGAAGCAAAATCATCAAGTTTTTGGCTGCAACCGTCACCGCCAGCGCGCTGATCATTGGCTGCCCTGGGGTGCTGGCACAGGACAATTCAATCGATGAATCCACACTGGAGAAATTTGCCCAAGCCTATGCAGACGCACAGGAGATAAACAACGAATATACCACCCGGGTGCAGGACGCCAAAGATGCAAACAAAGCCGCCGACCTGCAGCGCGAAGCGCAGGAAAAAATGAAGGATGCGGTCAGCCGCAACGGCATCACTCTGGAGAAGTACCAGGAAATAGCACAGCAGGTAGTCAGGGATCCGGAACTGCGAGCGCGGGTTCAGGCAGCGTTGAGGTGAGGGGTTTAAAAGCGGTGACGAGTGAATAGTAAAGCATGAACCGTAGGTCGAAAAAGCCGCAGGCGCCTTCCGACGTTATCTTGGGTAATGGACCAAAGCCGACAACATCTCGGTCTCCGGCAAAAACGGCCGGATTCTGAGCTTGCGGCTTGCCGCTAACACCCCTACCCAATCTGCGTCCAGGCGGAACGCAGCTCCAGCAGTAAGCTGGTGGCTTCGTCCAGTTTAGCCGCATCGTTCTTTGCGTGAGCGCTGTACAGGATGTTCTGAATATAAACGTACAGCGCGTCCAGATTACCGGCAATTTCACCGCCTTCGTCGGTGTTGAGACTTTCCCGCAAACCACCAACGATGCTCACGGCGCTGTTGATCTTCTCTCCTCTCACTTCAATATTACCGAACTGCATGGCGCCCTTGGCCTGTGCGATTCGCTGCAACGCACCTTCGAATAACATGTCCACCAGCTTGTGAGGTGATGCCTCTTCAACGCTACCGCGATTGTGTACGTTGGTGTAAGACTTGAGAGCTACTTGACTATTCACATGCGCCTCGTTTTTTACCGATGGAAGATGATTGCCTGTGGTTATTCTATCGGCGTGTTGGTGGGGAACTTTAGGGGACGGATTAGGGAAAAGTTGAAAGTAAAAAGGGAAAAGTAAAACCGATCCATCAGAACTAGGCCTCGCATCAAACCGGAATCCCAGATCAACAAATGCCGGGTTACGCCATTCGTGAAATTCATGTCTACTTTATCGGGGGCACATCACATCCCACTTTTCTCTTTACCCTTTAAACTTTTCTCTATTCTTCATCATTTCTTAGCCGTAAACGGCAAGGTATCAATCAGGTTTTCCAGATAGCCGCCAGAGGAGTTCAGGCCGTTCAGAATATTTTCCATGGCGATGAACTGTTGCAGCATGCGGTCGTGAAATGCGCTCATGCGGCTGTCATGTCTTTTCTGGTCGGTATCCAGTGTTTCCAGGCGGTCTTCCAGGGTAGCTGTGCGCGCGCCAATGATACCGTCTGACTTTTGGAAACGGTCGATCATGCCAGACATTTCACCAGCAAAGCCACGGGTATAGTTAACGGTGCCGGACGTGGCCTCACCTGTAACGCTGAAGGTCAAACCATAGGCTCTGGAACCACCCGGCGGCAGCAAGCCGTTGCCAATTCCCAAAGCCTCCACGCCGTCCACGGTGCCCTGAACGTCTTTACCCGCAGTGGCTACGGCGGCGTCTATACCGAAATCTGCATTGAAATCGGCACTGGCATTGGCAAACGCAACTGTGGACGCGCTGCCGTATTGATTGGAGGTGAAGGTGAATGCATCGCTGCCTGCATCATAGGCAACCACCACGGACGCTCTAACGCCTTTCAATGCGCTGTCCGCGTTGATAAGAGACTGCAGATCTTCTGCCATTGCACCTTTGGAGCTGTAAGTCTTATCGCTTGGCAGGCTAATGGTAGACGCTGTTACGCCGTCCACGGTGATGTCAAAGGAATAGTCTTTACCGGTGGTATCCAGGCTAACGCCACTGGCGCTGGTAGCCAATTGCCCCTTCTCCGGCGGCTGGGTTATCACAACGTCAAAGCTGCCGGAAACCGTGGATGCATGAGAACTGCTGATGGTTATACCGGATGTACTGGAAGAGCTGCCGGCGGTGAACAGCTCCTGCACCAGGTCGTAATGCTCGTCAATCGCCGAGCGTAAATATTTTTCTTCAATGCTGAGGGTACCGTCACGTTCGGTGCGGATACCCAAGTGAGTAAGTGCGGTAAAACCCTCCCCCGGCAACCCAGGTACGGCATTGGAAATCATGGTACGCATTTGGGATATTACAGACTTGGCCAAAGAATCCGTGGCCAGGGAGCCTTTTTCCGGCACTTCCTCTTCGCCTTCCTCTGTTTCCTTTTTCTTCAAACCCGTTTCGAACGCCGGCTTTACGTCTTCCAAAAACTGGTTATAGGCAGCGACAAATTCGCGGATTTTCTGCTCGGCGTAGGCTTTATCGTCAGTGATGGTCACCGTCACCGTCTGGTCCGGATCAGGCTTAACCAAACTGAACGAGAAACCCTCGACCACATCATCAATCTCATTGGTACTGCGAGTCACCAGCAAGCCATTGATTTCGATTTGCGCGTCTTTACCTTCCTGGGTGGCATTCAACTGCTGGTTACCCTCACTGAACGCGAAGCGGGAAAGACCGACAGAGCCTTCGGCTTCGGCAACCTGGACTTCCAGTTCGTTGGACGCGCCAGACGGTGCGGTCATCAATAGCTTGTAACCAGTGCCGTCGTTAACAATGCTGGCCTGCACACCGAAATCGGCCTTGTTGATGGCATCCCGCAAGCCAGTGAGCGTGTTATTGCTCTCGTCAATGACAATGGTATGGGAGTCCTCGCCAGCATTAGCGGTAAAGCTGCCTGCGGCTTCATCCCAGCTTCCCAGTCTAAAGGTCAGCTCACCCTGCCCCACGGTGTCCGTCAGTTCGGCAAAACTCATAGCAGAGGAAACGGATTGCGCTTGGGCTGTGTCCAGCACGCGCAGCGAATAGGTGCCGGTCTCAACATCCGTACCAAGCTTCTCCGGCACTATGGTGTCAGTATCCGTAAATGCGGCGGTTTTGCTGAACAGCCCTTCAGGGTCTGCCAGGGCTTTGAGAGAACTCTGGAAGGTATAGAGCGCGCTTTTCAGCAAGCCGAAGTCGGATATTTGCGCCTCGGTTTGCTCGCGTGAGCTATCAATGCGGTTCTGTTTGGCGGCGCCTTCAATTTCCGTCAATTGCTTGACCAGGGCTTTGGTGTCTATTCCAGAGCCTGCACCAATGGACGAAATGATATTGTTGTCTATAGTACTCATACTTTCTCCCAAGCGTGGGATACCCTGGCGATGCGCAATATGGTTTTAACTGGCGTACTTAGCTTAGCTACCGATTCGTGATACCCCTTAGCTAAGCTCATCAATTAACTGAAGCTCACCCCGATCTATCAAGTTTCGTGCCAGCTCCAGAAACACGTCTTCCGGAATCTGTCGAATCAGGTCGCCAGAAACAGAATCAATTACCTTGATAATAGTCTTATCCAGCTCTTCATCAATGGAAAAGTTCAAATCACGCTGAACAGACTGGATAAAATCGTTTAAAGAAGCCACGGCGGATTCCAGTTTTTCCTGGTGATCAACGGCAGCGGGAACGGCTTTGCCCGTATTTTCCTGGATAGTGCCGACAGATGTTTCCGCAACAGGCGGCAAGTTATTGCCGGCGCGGACGTCAGAATGCGTTGGTGTAAGCTGCGCCGTTTGTTTGGCAGCCCCCTGTGAAGAAGCAGCACCGACTACTACCTGTGCAGCCCTCTGTGTTTGACTTACTTCATTCATGGGTATTTCCTCTTTTTATAACGCAGACAGAAGCAATACAGGCCGGAGGGTTTCCCCACCGGCCTCTCGCCTAATATCTGTCCTGGCTATGTATTGAGCTAGTCACTCAATCACCCGACTTCATTACTGAAGCAAGGACAGCACTTGCTGAGGCTTGGCGTTGGCCTGAGCCAGCATTGCTTGTGATGCCTGCTGCAGTACCTGAGCCCGGCTCAGCGCGGCTGTTTCCGCTGCAAAGTCCGCATCCATGGTTCGTGAACGTGCTGCTGAGGTGTTCTCAGAGATGTTCATCAGGTTGGATACAGTGAAGTCCAAGCGGTTGTTGGCAGCACCCAGACCAGAGCGAGTGTTGTTCACTTGTTCCAGAGCCTGGTCAATGGTGTCGATGGCTTTTTGGGCGCCTTCAGCGGTTGAGATGTCGACTGTGGCGAGAGTGTCGCCGATGAATTCACTGCTGTTTGTCGCTTGTATACCAACTTTAGCTTCACCATCAGCGGTTGTATAACTAACCGATATTTCCTCCTTGCTCTGCAATGAGATTACACCGGCGGCCTCAGTTGCAAAGACACCTGTTTGGTCCGACACAGAGTTGATCGCCTTGACCTTATCGGCTGCACTTTCGCTAGCTGATATACCTACTTCGATGCCATTAATGAGCATTTCTCCAGCAGTAAGTGCATCCGCTGCCGCATCCGCTTTGGCGGCCGCAGCAGCCGTCACCGTGTCGCTAGTACGCGCATCCAAACCCAGAATAGCGGCATCCGCAGCATCATCATACTCAATAGTAATATCGTTGCCGTTCGCTGCATTAGTATCATTAAGGATTAGGCTAAAATCTGCTGTGGCAGCAGCTGCAAAACCTGACTCTCCTTCAGTCGTTACGGTGATCTTGCCTGCATCTTGAGCACCCAAGACAAGCTTTCCGCCCTCGTTAATCGACGCAACAACAGCACCGTCAGTTTGTGAAGTAATCTTTTCCGCCAACTCCTGCAGATTCGCTGTTCCGGATATCGAGAAGCTTTGACTTTCACCATCGAGTCCAGTCAACTCAAACTCAAACGCAGTAGCTGTGGTGTTACCACTACCCACACCCGCCGCAGTAACTTCAACAAAAGCCGATGCTTCGACGCCCTCTATGCTCGAATTAATGGCGCTCAAGAATTCCTCGGCCGTGGTCGCTGTATCAAGTGCGGATGTCAATGTGGTCGAATCAATCTCCTGTCCGTTAATCTTAACAAAGGTGCCGGCGAATGTCGTACTAAGGTCAGTTTCGGTGCCGGTAACATCGCCACGCACACCACCCAATGTACTGGTAGAGGTTTCGGCAATATTCAAGTTAATCGTTTGATTCGCCTGAGCTCCCACCTGCAATGAAATATCACCCAAAGAACCATCAAGAATGTTCTGGCCGTTGAAACTGGTGGATTCAGAGATACGGTCAATCTCTTCCTTAAGGTCCTGAACTTCGCGGTCCAAGGTTTCACGGTCAGCGGCGGAGTAGATACCGTTCGCGGACTGCACGGCCAGCTCGCGCATACGCTGCAGGATGTTGGTGGTTTCAGACAGTGCACCTTCCGCTGTTTGAATCAGGGAGATGCCGTCGTTGGCGTTACGTACCGCCTGGTCCAGACCGCGAATTTGGGCAGACTGACGGTTGGAAATTGCCAAGCCGGCAGCGTCGTCTGCAGCTGAGTTGATGCGCTGACCCGAGGACAGGCGCTCCATAGCTGTATTCAGGGCTGACTGTGAGTTGGTCAGCTGACGCTGGGCATTCAACGAAGATACGTTGGTGTTTATTACTAGTGCCATGGTTAATCTCCTAACCTGGAATCGATTGTGAGATTGCTCGCCAGCCCATGCCAGCCGCAACCGATAGCTCCAAAAAGAGCGACTCAAGAATGCTTTCGGCGGTGTCAAGATTAACTTTAGAAAAAATTTGGAAAGAAGCTGTTGAAAAGCTGCAAGCTGCAAGCTGCAAGCTGCAAGCTGCAAGTATAGGATCAAGGGAAAAGGGAAAAGGGAAAAGGGAAAAGCAGCATAATGGGCTACGTAAGGTTTTGCCACGGACCCATAGGGTGGGCACTGCCCACCAATGATCAATACCCGCACCATTCACAATCATGACTAACGGTGGGCGGTGCCCACCCTACGCGACGCCCACCGTAGGTCGAAAAAGCGTCAAGCGCCTTCCGACATCACTTTCGTCGCGACCCCGCTATGGCGAATATGGCAAAACCGACTGATCGCTTTTTAACCTTTTTTTGGGGGGGGGCAATACGAGACTTGCAGATGGATCATCCCATAATGGCGGAAGGCGCTTGAAGCTTTTTCGCCCTACGAGGAATTAGAGTGAGTCAAATAGGTCAAAGCAGTTATAAGGCTCAGAACGTAAACCAGAAACAAAAGAAGCCCGCAACATCTCCATCCCGAAAAGGCTTGGCATCTAACTTTTCTGACTAATCAAGTTACTGACGCCCGCGCTAGATCAACCAGAACGTTAACATCATAAACAACACAAGTACTATAAATGTCATTGCGCCTGCCAGCATCAAAGCAAATTCGATTTTACAAAGGATGACTACCTTTTCGCTCACAGGTAACGGAGAATCAAAGCCTTTAAAGCGCTTGCGCTTCGCGATGCGCGGTACTGCAATAAGGCCGATGTAGTTCATCGATTTGAGATAACTCAGTGGCCAAACCAGGTAGTTAAGGCGCTCCTCTTTAGTGAAGTATGGCTCTATAAACAGAAGGTGATCAAGTCGTTTCAGTAATAGGTGGTGGAGGAAAACCCACAGGGGGTAGGCAAAGAACGAAATGCATAATATAAGACCAATTATCGTCGCAAACGCAATTGAGATGATGTCGAGCATATCTTTGATTCCCGGAAAGCTCCGCGATTTACATAGCCGAAAGCATGTTACTAGAAATTAACGGTAGAGTTCGAGTAGAGGTGTTTGAACAAATCGCATCCACGCCCGTCATCCCGACAAAGTCAACTTCATTGCCGTTCCGGTCATATAGTTTCCTCGCATAGCTGCCAACTGCGTAGCTACTTAGAACGCCGCCAGCAGCAATGGCCAATGCCGCAATCCAGCCAACTGGTGTAGTGACAAAAAACAAGGTTACTGCGGCGCCGAACGCAAAGCCGGCTCCGCCCGCCAATCCACCCACCGTCTCAACAAAAATCTCATTCTTCTCGTGTTGGTTATCCGTATTAGCAATCTGGTTGCACGCGATGCCCAGCCCTACAACAGAAAGGGCCACGCCGCCACGGGAGGCTACTGTGGAGAGTTTATGCATTTTGCCGATCTGTCGCTCAATAGATTCTGTAGGGGCTACCGCCTTCACTCGTGATATCCGCAAGACCTCGTTGGGTTGCTTTGTACCGTTAACAGGCTGTTGAAATAAGCACCGGGTTTTCCACCTGACTGCAGAAATTCATAAAAAGTGCGGAAAACAATGCCTATTTAGTCAAATATTACGCAGATATTGCTGGAATTTCGGAAGATTTCCCGCCTTCTCCGCCCATCAGGCGGATTGCTCCTGTAAATTGACCATTCGGGTGAGATTCCACCCAATAAACGTCATATTAAAGACGGCATTTACTCGGTCCAGTCCGCGCACTTTTACCTGCCGAATCAAGCCAATCGTCTTCCCCCAACCAAAGCCCTCCTCGATGCTCTTGCGAACTTTCATGCTGGCTTGATAACTGTCAATGGCCATCTATTTTGACCCACTTTTGGCCAATAAGATTGACCCACCGTTCGTCGTCTAGTTGGTCGTTTTTTGCTTCAGTCGATAACTCTCTCCTCCCAGCATAAAGATGTGTGAGTGGTGGATCACCCGGTCGATGATCG
>CAYQQJ010000058.1:0-10734 GCA_964419935.1 uncultured Cellvibrionaceae bacterium | reverse complement strand
CCTTTTCCCTTTTCCCTTTTCCCTTTTCCCTTTTCCCTTTTCCCTTTTCCCTAGCTTGCAGCTTAAAGCTTGCAGCTTAAAGCTTGCGGCTTGCAGCTAAAAAGCGACCCCTCTTGACCCCAGACCTACTTCGCCCTATACTCCGCATCCTGTTTTCACCCGTTAATGGTGACATCTGTCCCAGCGACGCAGTATTCAACATTGATGTCAGGAGCTCTTATATAGGAGTGTGGCGTTGATGGTCCAGATGCCCCTTTCTAGGGGCTTTTTATTATCTGGAAGCTGGATTTTACATATTTCGCCCAGTGCGCTGGGGAACAATCGGGTTTGTCACGATTGTGTTGTGGGAATGGGCTTTAAGGCCCATTTTTTGTTTGTGTGGTAGTACTTCATTTAGCTAAGTGCAGCGGTAACACTTCCCTATGGCAACTAAACAAACACAGCTTGAGGCTCTGCTGGAGCCCATTGTCACGGCTCTGGGCTGTGAGCTCTGGGGGCTGGATTACATTGCGCAGGGTAAGAACTCGGTGTTACGGCTGTACATTGAAAAAGACGGTGGCGTTCTGGTGGAAGACTGCGAGCAAGTCAGCCGTCAGGTGAGTGCGACACTGGATGTGGAAGATCCCATACAGGGGGTTTATACCCTGGAAGTGTCTTCCCCGGGGCTCGATCGGCCACTTTTCAAATTGGAGCAGTATGCCCGATTTGTCGGTGAAACTCTGGCGGTTCGGCTGCGTGTAGCCTTTGAGGGGCGCCGCAAATTCAGCGGCCTGCTCAAAGGCGTAGAAGATGATGAAATAGTATTGGAAGTTGATAACGAAGAGTATTTGCTACCGTTCGAGCTGATCGACAAGGCAAATATCGTCCCCAGATTTTAGGGACCTCTATGGGAGCATACGCTCCTTAGAAACTGGCCCCTTGGGAACTTACCCTTAAGAAAAAAGTGCAGAGGCATTTTCATGAAAAAAGATATTTTGCTGGTCGCAGATGCCGTCTCTAATGAAAAGGGCGTCGATCGCAATGTGATTTTTGAAGCGATCGAGCTGGCGTTGGCTACGGCCAGCAAAAAGCGCTACGACGAAGAATCGACTATTGAGGTCATCATTGATCGCAAAACCGGCGACTATACAACGGTTCGTCGTTGGGACGTTGTCGGTGACGACACTCTGGCTGAACTGGGAACCCAGTTTACTCTGGAAGAAGCCCATGAGAAGGACCCGAGCCTGAAAGCTGGCGACGTGTACGAAGAAGTTATTGAAAACGTCGAGTTCGGCCGAATTGCCGCGCAAACCGCCAAGCAGGTTATCGTGCAAAAGGTACGTGAAGCCGAGCGCGCGCAGATTGTCGATGAGTATCGCAGTCGTGTGGGCGAACTGATATCGGGTACCGTAAAGAAGGTGACCCGGGACAATGTTATCGTGGATCTGGGTAACAATGCCGAAGGCCTGTTGCCCCGCGAAGAGTTGGTGGGCCGCGAAGTTTTCCGCATGAATGATCGGGTGCGTGCATTGCTGGTTGATGTGCGTTCTGAAATGCGCGGACCACAGTTGTATTTGAGTCGCGCATGTCCCGAAATGCTGATCGAGCTGTTCAAAATCGAAGTGCCGGAAATTGCTGAAGAAGTTATTTCCCTTAAAGGCGCCGCGCGGGATCCAGGATCCCGCGCCAAAATCGCCGTATCGACCAACGACGGTCGTATAGATCCGGTGGGCGCCTGTGTCGGTATGCGCGGTTCCCGGGTGCAGGCAGTATCCAATGAATTGAACAACGAGCGCATCGACATCGTCCTGTGGGATGACAACGTTGCACAGTTTGTCATCAACGCCATGGCGCCGGCTGAAATCGAATCCATTGTTGTGGATGAAGATACTGGAGCCATGGATGTTGCCGTCGCCGAAGACAATTTGGCGCAGGCCATCGGCCGTGCTGGTCAAAACGTGCGCCTGGCGTCCCAGCTGACCGGTTGGGAAATCAATGTGATGAGCGTTGAGCAGTGGAACGAAAAGCAGGAAGCGGAAGCCGGCAGCACCAAAGATATCTTTATGGATGCGCTGGACATCGATGAGGATGTTGCGGATGTTCTGATCGCCGAGGGTTTTACCACCCTCGAAGAAGTGGCTTACGTGCCCCTGGAAGAATTCCTTGAGATCGAAGGATTTGACGAAGATATTGCCGAAGAGCTACGCAGTCGTGCGAAAGACGCGCTGCTGACTCTGGCACTGGCGTCGGAAGAGCAGTCAGGCTCGACGGAACCCGCTGAAGATTTGCTGGCGATGGAAGGTATGGACACAGCCTTGGCCCACACACTGGCGCAACGTGATGTTGTTACCATGGAAGATTTGGCCGAGCAGTCAGTCGATGAGCTGCTGGATATTGATGGTATGGACGAAGCGCGCGCGGCCGCGTTGATCATGAAAGCCCGCGAACCCTGGTTCGCCGATGACGAATAGGGTGACACGCATTAATTTAATGGTATTGGTATTGGTTATTAAGAATTTTATAGGTAACGGGGACTGAGGAAAAAGAATGGCAGACGTAACTGTAAGTGAACTCGCCAAGTCCGTTGGGGCCTCGGTAGATCGCATCCTGATGCAAATGAAGCAGGCCGGTCTGGATCACCAGGCCGCGGAAGATGTGGTTTCTGATGAAGAAAAGCAAACTCTGCTGGCTTTTCTCAAATCCGGCCATGGCGAAGTGGTGGCTGCACCTAAGAAGATAACGCTCAAGCGCAAAACGACCAGCACACTCAAAACCGGTAGTGGCAGCGCTCGTAAAACCGTCAACGTCGAAGTGCGCAAGAAACGCACCTATGTGAAGCGGGAAGAAGTCGAGCAAGACGAACCCTTGGTTGAAGAACCGGTTGCTGAAGTGACCGAGCCTGTTGCTGCGGAACCTGAAGTGAGTGTGGAACCGGTTGAAACGGCGCCTGAACCCGTAGAGGAAGTTGCAGCACCGGAAATCAAGCGAAGCGCGTTTGTTGACGATGCGGAAATGGTGCGTCAGGCAGCTGCGGAAGCTCGCCGCAAAGCTGAGGCTGAAGCTGCTGAAAAAGCGGCGGAAGACAGACGCCTGCGCGAAGAGGCCAAAAAAGCCAAAGCGGCTAAGCCACAGGAAGAGGCTGTGGCGCTGACGCCCGAAGAGTTGCAGGCCAAAGAGGAAGAAGAGCGCCACCGTCACGGCAAAAAGCCGAAAGAAAAAATTATCGATGACAAGGACGATTTCGATGAAGAAGGCGCTAAGGCGCGACACAACAAAAAAGCCGGTAAAGCGGTCAAGAAAGTTGTGCCACCGAAAAAGACCGATGTCACCAAACTCCTTGAAGACGAGGATGTCGAAGTTCCTGCTCCCGTGCGCAAACCACCGCGCAAGTTGAGCACCACGGCTAGGGCCAAGCCGCGCCCTGTAATCAAGGTAAACAACAAACACGGCTTCAAGAAGCCGACGGGCAAAATTGTGCATGATGTTGAAATTCCGGAAACCATACTGGTTTCGGAGCTGGCTCAGCGCATGAGCGTCAAAGCCGGTGAAGTTGTGAAAACCCTGATGAAAATGGGCACCATGGCCACCATGAACCAGGCGATCGATCAGGATACCGCCGAGATGGTTGTGGAAGAGCTCGGTCATAGGCCTGTGCGCGTCAGCGCGGATGCCGAAGAAGAAAAACTGAAAGAGTCGGTTATGGAAGTGCAGGGCGACATGGTTGCTCGCGCACCAATTGTGACCGTCATGGGCCACGTCGACCACGGCAAGACTTCCTTGCTGGACTACATTCGGGAAACCAAGATTGCCTCCGGCGAAGCCGGCGGGATTACCCAGCACATTGGCGCCTACCGCGTAAAAACCAAGCAGGGTGAACTCGCGTTTCTCGATACGCCCGGACACGCGGCCTTTACTGCCATGCGCGCCCGCGGTGCCCAGGCTACCGACGTGGTGATTTTGGTGGTAGCGGCAGATGACGGTGTGATGCCGCAAACTGAAGAGGCCGTGCAGCACGCCCGCGCAGCCGGTGTGCCTATTGTTGTCGCCATCAACAAGTGTGACAAGGAAGCCGCCGATCCGGACCGTGTGAAAAACGAGCTGGCCGCAATTGACGTAATACCCGAGGATTGGGGTGGCGATACCCAGTTTATTGAAGTTTCAGCTCATACGGGGCAGGGCATTGATGAACTGCTGGAAGCGGTATCACTACAGTCGGAAATGCTGGAGCTGCAAGCGCCAACCAATGTGCCGGCCCGTGGTGTGGTTATCGAGTCCCGCATGGACAAAGGTCGCGGTGTGGTGGCCACGTTGCTGGTACTCGGCGGCAACCTGAAAGGTGGCGATATTGTGCTGGCCGGCCAGAGCTTTGGTCGCGTACGCGCCATGACCAACGAACTTGGCAAGACGGTCAAGGAAGCCGGACCTTCAACGCCGGTGGAATTGCTCGGTCTCGATTCTCCGCCCAGTGCCGGTGATGAATTCCTGGTGGTACCGGATGAACGCAAGGCCCGTGAAATCGCTGAATCGCGAGCGGACAAAGAACGTCACGACAGACTGCAGCGTCAGCAGGTTTCCAAGCTGGAAAATATGTTTGCCAGCATGGAGACGGATCAGGCGCGGGTACTGCCGCTGGTGCTGAAAACCGACGTGCGCGGTTCCCTCGAAGCCATCGCTGCTGCCCTGCATGACATGGGTACGTCCGAAGTTGAAGTCAAGATCGTCGGTGACGGCGTGGGCGGTATTACCGAAAATGACATCAATCTGGCGATGACGTCCGGCGCCATTGTGATTGGCTTCAACGTGCGCGCTGACGCTACAGCCCGCCGAGTGGCGGAGAGCGAAGGCGTCGAAATCCGTTACTACAGCATCATTTATCAATTGATCGACGAAGTGAAGGATGCGCTGTCTGGCATGCTCGATCCCGAGCGCGTGGAAGAGATTCTCGGTGTCGCCGAAGTGCGCGATGTATTCCGCTCGCCCAAGTTTGGCCAGGTGGCGGGTTGCATGGTCACCGAAGGTACTGTCTTCCGCAACAAGCCCATCCGTGTATTGCGTGACAATGTTGTTATCTATGAAGGGGAGCTCGAATCTCTGCGCCGCTTCAAGGACGACGTTAACGAAGTCCGCAACGGTGTGGAATGTGGTATCGGCGTGAAGAACTACGACGTTAAAGTCGGCGATCAGATCGAAGTGTTCCAGGTGAAGGAGGTGGCGCGAGCTCTCTAGCCACAAGGGTAGAGCCGAGCGCAACAGCCATGGCGAAAGAATTCCACCGCTCCGACCGCGTCGCCGACGCACTTCAGCGCAGCTTGGCACTGCTGATTCAGCAGGAAGTGCGCGACCCTCGGGTGGGCATGATCAACATCAATGATGTGACCGTGACGCGGGATCTTTCCTACGCGAAAGTTTTCGTCACTTTGGTCGGTGAAAACGATGAAGAAACCTGCGAGAACTCCGTCGCCATACTGAACAAGGCGTCGGCGTTTCTGCGTAATCTTGTCGCAAAGGAGCTGACCACGCGCATTACGCCGCGATTGCAGTTTTACTATGACAGGAGTTCGGTCCGGGGGCAGGAGCTGTCGAATCTTATTGATCGTGCTGTGGCATCGGACAAGAGCGCGGAGCCGGATCTCGGTTCGGATGCTGAACCTGACACCAAACCAGTAAATCCGGACGAAGACGATCGTTAATGGGTCGCAGTCGTAAGTATGGTCGCAAGCTGGACGGTGTGCTGGTGCTGGATAAAGCCAGTGGCATGAGCTCCAACGACGCCCTGCAAAAAGCCAAGCGCCTGTTCTTCGCCAGCAAGGCGGGGCACACCGGCGCACTGGATCCGTTGGCTACAGGCGTTCTGCCCTTGTGTTTTGGCGAATCCACCAAGTTCTCCCAGTATTTGCTGAACGCGGACAAGAGTTATCGCAGTACCTTCCGCTTGGGCATTTCGACCGACACTTTGGATTCCGAGGGCGCTGTTGTGGCTCAGGAAGACGCGTCCGCTATTACGGCAGAACAAGTCGAGGCGGCATTGGTCAAATACCGCGGCGACATTTTGCAGGTGCCGCCGATGTTTTCGGCACTCAAGCACCAGGGTAAGCCGCTGTACAAGCTCGCCCGGGAAGGCGTCGAAATCGAACGTGAAGCGCGGGCGGTCACACTGTACAGACTGGAGCTTCTGGCATTTCGTCCCGGCCCGATTGCTGAAGTCGACATTGAAATGGCCTGCAGCAAAGGCACTTATGTGCGCAGTATTGCCCAGGATCTGGGTGCAGACCTCGGCTGCGGCGCACATGTCAGCGTGCTTCGCCGAACTCAGGCTGGACCCTTTTCCGAAGGGCAGTCGGTCAGTTTGGACACTTTGTCTGGTGAGCGCGGTGAGCAGGGGCCAGAAGTTCTGGACCATTACCTGTTGCCGGTGGATGCGCCGGTGGCGACGCTCCCCGAATTGCAGCTGGATTCGAGCAGCGCGTTTTACTTCTGTCAGGGCCAGGCCGTGATGGATGTGAAGGTCTATCGTCTCGGAGATCAAGGTGATACAGTGCGTGTTCGCTGCGAAGACAGGGGTTTTCTCGGTCTGGGCGAGATTACTGACGACGGACGCATAGCGCCCAAGCGCGTGGTCTCCAGCGCTGCCTTGTCTTGAGGGCCAGTGTGGGGCAAGAGCAAAACCAAGTGTTTTCCGAATCAGGAGTGCGTTATCGCATTCCAGCAGTATTCGAAGCTTCGGCTTCGAACCGACCTGCCTGCAAATATGCGCGGGCGGGCCGCGATCTCCGCAGCCGGTGGTGACCCATTGGCTGTGTTGCATATTTTAAAACTTGAGGAATAGGTTATGGCACTTAGTGCATCAGAAAAAGCAGCAATCGTGAAAGAGCATCAAACAAGCGCGAACGACACTGGCTCGCCAGAAGTTCAAGTCGCTTTGCTGACTGCCAACATCAACAAACTGCAAGGCCACTTCGCCGGTCACAAGCATGATCACCACTCTCGTCGTGGTTTGATCCGCATGGTTAACCAGCGTCGTAAGTTGTTGGACTACCTGAAAGGGAAGGACCTCAATCGTTATGCAGCGCTTATCAAGACTCTTGGTCTGCGTCGCTAACAACCGATGTGCCCGCTTTGCGGGCACATTCGTTTTGAATTTCGGGCAATACCGTTTGTGTTTTGCCCATCGCTGGCCAGGAGCCTTAGCTCTGACAGACTCCTTGAACAGCGTAAACCATCGCCATTCAGTTGGCCGTTTCAAAGCAGACTGTGACCCGAGATGAGGGTCGGTCTGAAAGTGATTCTGAAAGTGAATCGAAAAATGATTCTGGCAATGAATACGGTCGCTGAAGTATTGGCACTCCATTTGACAAAAGAAGCTATCTGAACAAAAGGATAAAATTGTGAATCCTGTAATCAAGAAATTTCAATATGGTAATGACACCGTTACTCTGGAAACTGGCCGCGTTGCGCGTCAGGCGACTGGTGCCGTTATAGTCACCGTGGGTGAGACCTCGGTTCTGTGTACCGTTGTGGGCGCCAAAGAAGCCAAGCCGGGGCAGCCGTTCTTCCCCTTGTCCGTACACTACCAGGAAAAAGCCTATGCGGCGGGTAAAATACCCGGCGGCTTCTTCAAGCGTGAAGGTCGACCCAACGAGAAAGAAACCCTGACGTCACGCCTGATCGACCGACCAATCCGTCCGCTGTTTCCCAACGGCTATATGGCCGAAGTTCAAGTAATCTGTACCGTTATTTCGTCTGAAAAGAACCGGGACCCCGACATCGCCGCAATGATCGGCACGTCCGCGGCGCTGGCTATTTCTGGTATTCCATTTGCCGGTCCTATTGGTGGCGCGCGCGTGGGGTACACCCAGGCTGACGGTTACCTGCTGAACCCATCGTACAGCGGACTGGTGGACTCCGAACTGGACATGGTGGTCGCCGGTACACGTGACGCCGTGTTGATGGTTGAATCCGAAGCGAAAGAGCTTCCGGAAGATATCATGTTGGGCGCGGTGCTTTACGCCCACCAGGAAATGCAAACCGTCATTCAGGCCATCGACGAGCTGGTTCGCGATGCGGGCAAGCCGAAATGGGAATGGCAGGCGCCGGCAGTCAATGCTGAACTGAAAGCCGCCATCGAGAAAGACTTCGCCGATTCCATTGGTGTGGCATACCGTATTATCGACAAACAAAAGCGTTACGACCGTTTGTCCGAGCTGCGCAATCAGGCTGTAGAACAGTTGGCTTCTGAAGAGGCCGGTGTTGAAGCTGACGATGTGCGCGAGCTGTTCGGCAAGGTGGAAAAGCAAATTGTTCGCAGCCGCGTTGTGGCTGGCGAGCCGCGTATTGACGGCCGTGACTCCAAGACTGTGCGCTCGGTACTAGTCGAAGCGGGCGTTCTTCCCAAGGTTCACGGTTCCGCGTTGTTCACCCGCGGTGAAACCCAGGCGTTGGTCGTGGCAACTCTGGGTTCAGCTCGCGATGCGCAGATGATCGACGCACTGGAAGGCGAACGTAAAGATCCGTTCATGCTGCACTACAACTTTCCTCCTTATTCTGTTGGTGAGTGCGGCCGTATGGGCGGCACCGGTCGTCGTGAGATCGGCCATGGTCGTTTGGCTCGTCGCGGTGTGGCTGCGGTATTGCCAAGCCTGGAAGATTTCCCCTACACCATGCGTGTGGTCAGTGAAATTACCGAGTCCAACGGTTCCAGCTCCATGGCCTCTGTATGTGGTACCAGTCTGGCACTGATGGACGCAGGCGTGCCCTTGAAAGCGCCGGTAGCTGGTATCGCCATGGGCCTGGTAAAAGAGTCCGATGGCTTCGCCGTGTTGACCGATATTCTGGGTGATGAAGACCACCTCGGCGACATGGATTTCAAAGTTGCGGGAACGGCCAATGGTGTGACCGCGCTGCAGATGGATATCAAGATCGAAGGTATCACTGAAGAAATCATGGATATCGCACTGGAGCAGGCCCTACAGGCCCGTCTGCACATCCTCAGTGAAATGAACAAGGTCATTTCCACACCGCGCTCCAACCTGTCGGAAAATGCACCGCAGTTCCACACCCTGAAAGTTGATCCGGACAAAATCCGTGACATCATCGGTAAAGGCGGCGCGACCATTCGTTCCATTACGGAAGAGACTGGCGCATCGATCGATATCGACGATGACGGCACTGTGAAGATCTATGCCGATGCTGGCGATTCGATGAAAGCGGCGGTTGCGCGTATCGAAGAAATCACGGCGGAAGCGGAAATCGGTGCGACCTATGAAGGTAAAGTTGTGCGTATCGTCGACTTCGGCGCCTTCGTAAACTTCCTGCCCGGTAAAGACGGCCTGGTGCATATTTCACAGATCGCTCACGAACGCGTTAACAGCGTCAGCGACTACTTGACCGAAGGCCAGATGGTCAAAGTGAAATGTCTCGATGTCGATCAGCGCGGCCGCATCAAGCTGTCTATCAAAGAGACCTTGCCAGCGCCGGTTGCACCGCAGGAAGCGCCCGTTGAAGTTGCCGATAACTCGGACGATGACAGCAACGCTCCCAAGTGACAAGAACAAGCATCGACAAGCTGCTGACACTGCGTTGCCACCAAGTATCCGCAGCTGCATGATGTAAATTGAAAGCCCGCGCACCTGCGGGCTTTTTTGTGGAAAAATATTGGAGAAAGCGTGTACCGGTTTTTTTTATTGATGATAGCGCCGCTGATAATCACCAGCATTCCAGCACACGCCCAGGAAGAGCCCCTGTGGGAGCTGGGCGCCGGCATAGGCACCCAGGCACTTGCTCATTACCGCGGCTCTGAGCAGTATCAGGCCCAGTTTCTGCCGATTCCCTACCTGGTTTATCGCGGCGAGTTTTTGCGTGCCGACGACGATGGTGTTCGCGGCCTTTTCTATGAATCGGAAAATTTCGAGCTGAATATCAGCGCCGATGCCGCTCTCAACGGTGACAGCGAAAACAATACCCTGCGTCAGGGAATGCCGGAACTGGACTCGGCGTTTGAAGTGGGCCCTTCAGCCAACTTCAACCTGACGGGCAAGGATTTTTCCGAAGGATGGTCCCTGCGCGTTCCACTGCGCGCGGTCTTCGTAACGGATTTTACCTCTATCGAGCACATCGGCTATCTCGCCAACCCAAAGTTTACCTATGAAAGCCTCGACTGGAATGGCTGGGACGGCAGTCTGGATCTGGGCATTGTGTACGGTTCTGATGGATACCACGATTATTATTACAACGTAGATCATGCATACGCCAATGAAGCTCGCCCGTTTTATGACGCCCAGAGCGGTTATAGCGGAAGTTATTTCAAGTTCGGTGTGAGCAAGCGAGAGGGACGTTTATGGTATGGCGCCTACCTGCGCTATGACTATCTGGATGGCGCGACATTCGATGACAGCCCCCTGGTGGAAACGGATCATTTCGTCACGGTCGGACTGGGAATTTCCTGGGTATTTGCGCAATCGAAAATTCGGGTCCCACCATTGGATTGATTTTGGAGCTGCAAGCCGCAAGCTGCAAGCTGCAAGTTAAAACTCAAATTTCGGAATTCAATAGTTCCATACTTAAAGCGTGTATACAGGGAGGTTCGATTTGGGGTAGGGCTTTTCAAGACCCTGGCCCGCGGGATTCGGGCGAGGAGCCCCCAGGGATGGGTTTACGGCGTGTCTTGAAAAGCCCTACCCCGAAGCGGACCGGCGCTAAAACTACTAGCAGGCTGTTGAAATTCTCCCGCATGGATACTGGCTTTGGTAAAATGACGGG
>CAYQQJ010000057.1:0-12069 GCA_964419935.1 uncultured Cellvibrionaceae bacterium | reverse complement strand
AACAATGCGGCACAGGAGAATAGGGTTCGAATCCTCCCGAGTGCGCCATATAGAAAACTTAAGCCCTTGACTGTCTCGCGACGCTCAAGGGCTTTTGCGTTTTTGAACACCTGCTTTCGCACCCCTGTTGTTAAAGTGCGAAACTCCAGAAACTCCAATAGGTGTCGAGTCAAAAAAAGCCCGCCACAACATGACGAGCCTTTTTGTTTTCCTGCGAGTAAATGTGCCGACAAAGCTCCTGATGCACCGCCGCCGGCTACGGGTCCGGCACCTCCCCCTGTGGCCGGTTACGACTCTCAAGCAGCTCCTTGAATGGGCCATAGTCCTTTAACTGTTGGAATGCGGGCTCGGCAAGCAGCGCCTCGTCCGGTATCTCCATGCGGTCCAAAGCTTCAGATAAGTCTTCGACCGCTTCGTCCAGGTGGCCCTGCGCCGCCTTGGCACAGGCGAGCTGATAGAAGGCGTGACTGAACTCGGGGTCTATGGCCAACGCCTGTAAACATAAGCTCACGGCCCATTGGGGTTCATCAAGCTCCAGCACAGCCGCTGCTTTGTATGTCAGCGCTTCATAGTCCTTGGGGCGGCGTTTGAGAATTTCATCGTAGATTGCGATCTTTGCTCCCGGCGTATGTTCCAGCCCCACTCGCAACCACAAGGCATGCAGCTCATTGGTCTTTTCGATCTCTTCGCGGTTTTCATCAATGTGCTTGGTTTTTTGCGTCAGCTGTTTTTCAATGGCACGCAGACGTTGTTCGTATACCTGAATGATTTTGTTGATCTCGGTATCCGCCAGACCGTGGACCTTTTCCTTGATCTCCCGCACGGACGTCCAGCCGATAATGACGAGTATCGAGCTGACAGCGGCCATCAGGTAGAAAAAGTAATTGACGGTATTGGTGGAGTAACCGATGGCTTTATCGGCAACGGAGAGTTCGCGATCCACAACCTGCTGCATCATTTCGACACGAGCGCTGGCCAGATCCTGGCGCAGGCTTTTCAACTCGTCCAGCACGTAGCGTTCAACAAAGGGGGTATAGAGAGGTTCTTCGAGGGTGTCAGCCACCTCTCGGGCAGCCAACTCTTTCGGAGTCAGTTCCTGATTTTCGTTATCCGGGGTTTCAGTTTCCGAGGTTACCCCTGTGCCTTCCGCCGCGAACGCGGTCGCGGCGAAAACACAGAGACACAACAGAATCAGGCGGCGCATACCGCTTCGCCATGGTTGTGAACCTCAATGAGGCAGCGGTGCAACTGCTTAACTGCCAGCTCATAATTTTCTTCATCCACAACAAACTGCATATCTACCTGCCGCATGGATTGATGCACGGCGAGTATGCTGATTTTTGCATCTGCCAGGGCACCAACGGTTTTGGCCAGTATGCCGGGCACCTGCATGTCGCTGCCGATGGCAGAGACAATGGCTACCTTGCGCACGCTCATTTCGGAATCCGGGTAGGATTCTTCCAGCGCCTTGCGAATGCGTTTGATGCTTTTCAAGTTGGTTCCCAAATAATGAGTCACTGAATTGGCATTCACGTCCTTGGTGACGACGACGGCTTTGAACCGTTTACAGGTTTCCATGATGCCGGTTTCGTAACGCTGCAAGTCTCCGACCATATCCTGATCAAAAAACTCCAACGCATAGACATGTTTTCTGCCGGCGATGATTTCAACACAGGGCTTTTCGCTGACATAGTCCCCGGTGATCAGGGTACCGGCATGTTCCGGCTCAAAGGTGTTTTTCACACGCAGCGGGATACCGCTTTGACGCAAGCCCTTGGCAGCACGGGGATGGATGGCCTCCATGCCGAGGTTGGCGAGCTGATCCGCCACATCATAATTGGTGCGGCCGATGGGTACGATTTTCTCCACACCGACGATGCGCGGGTCCGCGGTGCTCAGGTGGTATTCCTTGTGAATCAGAGCCTCTTCAGCGCCGGTAATCACGGCGATGCGGCTGAACGTCATTTCGCTGTAACCGCGATCAAAGGTTGCCATAATGCCTGCGGTGCAGTGCACATAGCCGGTCACAATCGGCAGCTCCGTATTGAGGTCCACATCCTTCAGCTTGAGTTTGATATGTTCATCAATGCTCATGGAGGTCGTGGACTTCCAGCCGGACAAATCGATAAAGCGTGCTTTCACACCTTCGGCTTGCAGCAGTTGCGTCATGTTCCAGGCGCTGTGGGCCTCACCAAGACTGGCAAGCATTTCGCGCACGGTCATCAGGTGATTTTCCAGATTAAAGTGCCCGTGCTGACACAGGCGCTGCAGGTCTTCCAGACAGCGAGCGGTGACATCCAGGCGCTCGTCAATAAATTGGTTGGCTTTTTCGAGCATCGCGGGCTCCTGAAAGAACCCCCGATTGATGTCGTGCATGGTTTCACGCACCCGCAACAAGGACTCGTGCCAGCCAGCATCATCTTCATTGGCGGCGAACTGTGCATAGACGCCGGGATCGCCGCTCTTTTTGTGCTCCAGCAGCATGTCGGTAATGCCGCCGTAGGCAGAAACCACCATGATACGATTGGTGGTTCCGTGACGGTTGTTCTCGTCAAAAATAATGTTGTTTCTCACGGTGGAGTAGTCACTCATGGAGGTTCCACCAATCTTTTCGACCGTGTGAGACATAGTGTTTTTACCTTTCGAGTGTAATTTCATGGAGCGATCCGTTTGAATCGCTCCGCGCGAAAGCTCCCGTGGTTCAGGAGCCTTCGCCAACAACTTTACCGGTGGTGGGATAAGCGCCGGACTCATCGTGCACTTCATCACCAACAACAGGTGGATTGAAAACGCAGGCCATTTTCATTTCCGTCTTGCCGCGCAAAATGTGCTTGTCGTGCTTGTTCAACAGATACATGGTGCCCGGAGCGATGGGATAGACCTTGCCGTCCTCGACAGTTTCGATTTCGCCTTCACCGGAAATGCAGTAAACAGATTCGAAATGATTCTGATAATGCATGTGCAGCTCTGCATCTTTATAAATGGTGGTGATGTGAAAGGAAAAGCCGACTTCGTCACCCTTCAAGATCAGCCGGGTGCTGTCCCAGCCCTTGCTCTGGATGCGACGATCAGTTTTTTCGGCTTCTTGCAGTGTTCTTACAATCATGGGTTACCTCATAAATTCATGTATTGGGTTGACTTGGCTAACTCCGCTTTTGCTCCTTAGCCAGGCATCATGGCGAACAATCTCTTAGGACGCCTGACTGACTTTGCTGCGCATTACTTCGTCAAAGCTCTCGGCGAGCAGTTGCAGGCCTTTCTTCAGATTTTCTTCACTGATGGTCAGCGGCACCAGGCATTTCACTACCTGACCTTTGTTGCCGGCGGTTTCTATGACCAGGTTCTTTTCAAATGCCTTGCGGCTGATTTCCGTAGCAATTTCGCCACTGCGACATTCAATACCCTGCATCAAGCCACGCCCTTTCAGACGAGCCTGGGTAGCGCCAAATTTATCTGAAATTGCCTTGAGGCCTTTGCGCAGTATCTCGGACTTATACTGAACGGACTCGGCGAAGCTGTTGTCCTGCCAAAAGGTTTCCAATGCCGCTGTGGCCGTAACGAACGCGTGGTTATTGCCGCGGAATGTGCCGTTGTGCTCACCGGGCTCCCAGACATCAAGTTCCGGCTTAAGCAGTACAACTGCCATTGGCAGGCCATAGCCACTCAGGGATTTGGACAAGGTGACAATGTCCGGTGAAACGCCGGCGTGTTCAAAGCTGAAGAATTTACCGGTGCGACCACACCCCGCCTGGATGTCGTCGAGGATCAACAGCATGTCGTGCTTTTTACACAAGGCGGCAAGCCCACGCAGCCATTCGTCTTTGGCGACATTCAGGCCGCCCTCGCCTTGTACCGCTTCCACCAGCACCGCTGCGGGATGTTCAACACCGCTGGAGGGATCCGACAGGAGCTTGTCCATCATCTTGAGAGTATCTGCGTCCTGGCCGTGATAACCGCAAAACGGCATACGCTCGATGTTATTCAAAGATACACCAGCGCCACCGCGGTGGTGCTGGTTACCGGTGGCCGCTACCGCGCCCAGAGTCACGCCGTGGAAGCCATTGGTGAAGGCAACAATTGTTTCGCGACCTTTGACCTTGCGCGCAAGTTTCATCGCCGCTTCAACGGCGTTGGCACCTGTGGGACCGGTGAACTGCATGCGGTAGTCCATATCCCGTGGCTTCAGAATGCGTTCGTTGAACGCCTCCATGAATGTTGCTTTGGCCTGAGTGTGCATATCCAGCCCCTGGGTCACGCCGTCACTGTCGATATAGTCGATCAGGGCTTTCTTGAGCTCGGGATTGTTATGGCCGTAGTTCAAGGAGCCGGCACCCGCCAGAAAGTCGATATATTCATTGCCTTCCCCGTCATACAGGAATTCATTCCTGGCCCGGGTGAACGTCACGGGAAAAGAACGTGAATAAACATGTACGTCGGATTCGAGTTGTTCAAATATATTCATAGTGTCCTCGCGCCTCTCGGCAGTTTGGTCTGAAATGGGTTAAAAGGTGTTGGCGAATGGGTACTGATTCAGGTACCCAGAGGCCGGGAAAGGGGTCCGATGGTCAGCAGGATCTCGTCGTCGTGCTCACCGCGGAAATGTGCTTCGCTTTCAAACAGCACTTGTTTGTTGATACTGGTGTTCCACTTCTTTGCCAGGCTGGTGAACACACCCCAGGAGGCATCGTTGTCCGGCCCGATGGTAGTCTCCAATGTATCGATGTGGCTCAGAGTCGCGCGATTGAGCAAGCCCTCCACCATACGCTTGGCCAAGCCTCGCCCACGGGCTTTGCTGGATACCACCAGCTGCCAGATAAACAGGGTTGTGGGCTTTTGTGGTGGCTGATAGCCGGATATGAAGCCGACCAGCTCGCCGTCCAGCTCAGCAGCAATGGACGTACCTGCGAAGTGGCTGCACTGCAGGAGGTTGCAGTAGATGGAATTGGTGTCCAGAGGGGGGCTGACCTTCACCAGCTCGTTCACCCGCAAACCGTCGGTGGCAACGGGCTCTCTTAGCACCAGCTCAGCGTCAGAGCCTGTGTCTATCACTGTAGGTGTCGATGTCGGTGCGCTATCTGTACTCATATAATGTTTAGATCTCTATTGATCGAGAGATGCTTAATTATACGGATTATCAGGAAAACCGCAAATGCGGCGGTCTATCTGGCACCTCAAGCGGCATATTTGTGCAAATGTTGAACACTTTGGATATTTAATATATATTTACCACTAAGTAATTTAGGTGACACACGTAGCCAGATTTTATAAATATCAATAGACATCTATCTATTTATTACCCAACTCGATGGTTTATAGTAAACCGTCTGCCTTATGCACCCGGCGGGCCGAAATGCATTTTCTGCCACCGCACAGCGTACAGTGGAGGTATCATGAGCATCAGCTCAGCCATGGCACTGCCCGCTGCATCTGCTCCCGTTTTTCAGGAATAAAATGGTATTTATGAACAATATTCATGACGTTTTAATTGCACTGCGACGACTGATTCGCGCTGCAGACATTCACTCAAAACACCTGGTGAAGACCGCTGGTCTGACTGCACCACAGCTTCTGCTGATGCAAGGGATCCACGACAGTGGAGACGCCACTGTGGGTGAGCTGGCCAAGCAGATAAATCTTAGCCAGGCGACGGTCACCACCATTATCGACCGTATGGAGAACCGCGAGCTGGTTTATCGCCAGCGGTCTAAAGTGGACAAGCGCAAGGTTTATGTCTATCTCACCCCCAAGGGAGATGAGCTGTTACGCAATGCACCCACCCCTCTCCAACAGACGTTTGTGACGCAATACTTGCAACTGGAAGCCTGGGAGCAGAACATGATCCTGAGCTCGTTGCAGCGAGTAGCCAAAATGATGGATGCGGAAGGCATAGACGCGTCGCCCGTGCTGGATATAGGCGCACTGGACCGCAAGGACGAAGCCCTTCTGCTGGCTATGGGACAGGCGCCAAAGGCTCAGGCCAAGCGCTAACGGCCCTGCCGAAACTCACCGCGCCCAACCGGCCGACCAAAGCTGCCTGACCAAAACACCGATAACATCTATAATTGGAAACCAAAAACCTCTATACTGCGGACCGAAGCGCAGGGCTTGGCTGAACCGCGGAATCACGGGAAGCGCCAAGTCATGGGCACTGGCAGCGGAGGTTTTACCCCTCTGGAAACACTTTTCTCCATTTCGGAGTCCAAGCGGGTGTTTACGGGCAAAACTCCTACGCGCCCACCGCCACTGAAAGTGCCTCTCCGACCAAAAATATGCTTTTGACGCAATGCGTCGATGATTGCGGATTAACAGCACAGATTAAAGAGGATTTACCGATGAGCTTTATTGACGACAACTTTCTGCTCGATACGGCGCAGGCCCAGCGGCTTTATCACGAATATGCCGCGGATATGCCGATCATCGACTACCACTGCCACCTGCCGCCGGCGCAGGTTGCCGAGAATAAGCAGTTTGGTAACCTCTATGAAATCTGGTTGGCCGGTGACCACTACAAATGGCGCGCCATGCGCACCAACGGCGTGGACGAGCACTATTGCACCGGGTCCGCCAGCGACCGGGAGAAATTCCAGAAGTGGGCTGAGACCGTGCCCTACACGCTGCGCAACCCGCTTTACCACTGGACCCACCTGGAACTGCGCAAACCCTTTGGTATCACCGACCGCCTGCTGAATGGCGACACCGCCCAGCAAACCTGGGACGAGTGCAACGCCATGCTGGCGCAGCCGGAATTCAGCGCGCGCGGCATCATGCAGCAGGCCAATGTTCGCTTGGTGTGTACCACCGATGATCCCATTGATGACCTGCGTCATCACAAAGCCGTGGCTGCGGACAGCAGCTTTGACACGGCCATGTTGCCAACCTGGCGGCCGGACCGCGCCATGGCGGTGGAAGATGCCGCGCAATACAACACTTACATTGACCGGTTGGCGGAAGCGGCGGACATGACCATTGGCAGTTTCTCTGACCTGCTCAGCGCCCTGCGCAAGCGCCACGATTACTTTCATGCAAATGGCTGCCGCCTGTCCGACCATGGACTCGAAACGGTGTTTGCTGAAGATTACACGGAAGAGCAACTGACTCGTATTTTTGCCAAAATCCGCGCCGGAGGCGAGTTGAGCCTTGAAGAGATCAAGCAGTTCCAGTCCGCCATGCTGGTGGAGTTTGCGCTGCTGGATCATGAAAAAGGCTGGGTGCAGCAGTTTCATATCGGCGCGATCCGCAACAACAACCCGCGGCTGTTTCGCAGCCTGGGTCCCGATACCGGTTTCGATTCCATCGGCGACCACTGCTACGCCAAACCTCTGGCAAAGTTCCTGGGCAAGCTCGACGATCAGAATCGCCTGGCCAAGACCGTGATCTACAACCTCAACCCGCGAGATAACGAAGTTATCGGCACCATGATCGGCAACTTCCAGGATGGTTCGGCACCGGGCAAAATTCAGTTCGGCAGTGGCTGGTGGTTCATGGATCAGATGGATGGCATGAAGCGGCAAATCGAGTCCCTGAGCCAACTGGGTCTGCTGAGCCGCTTTGTCGGTATGCTCACCGACAGCCGCAGCTTCCTCAGCTACTCCCGCCACGAGTATTTCCGTCGCCTGCTGTGCCGCATCCTCGGCCGCGACATGGCCGACGGCATGGTACCCAACGACCTCGAGATGGTTGGCCGCATGGTGCAGGACATCAGCTTCAACAATGCGCGGGATTATTTTCCATTTGAAGTTCCAGGGGAAGATTAGGGAAAAGGGAAAAGGTAAAGGGTAAAGGGTAAAGGGTAAAAGAGTATATTGCGGCTCCCGTGAAGCGTTGCGGCAAGACCGGAAGCCGCATTGCCGAAATTTCCGCGACAAACGTAGACATCGTGCCACCCCAATAACCCTCAACCGGCACAAGCCGTTTTTAACTTACGGCTTGTAGTTTGCAGCTTATAGCTCCCATGCCCACTTTCATGTTTGCACTTTCCGTCACTGCGCCCATCTTTGTAATGGTTGCCTTGGGCATCCTGCTGAAAAACCGGAAAGCCATCAATGACGAGTTCATTCGGGTGGCGTCGGGCCTGGTGTTCAACGTCGGCCTGCCGGTGATTCTGTTTACCAGTACCGCGACTCGCGATTTCTCGCAGCTGATCAATCCTTCCCATCTTGCCGCGGTTGTCATAGCGACACTGATGGTATTTTTCCTGGCGAGCTTAACCGCCCGATGGCGAGTTCAGGATAAGCGCGATCACGGGGTTTATGTGCAAGGCGCATTCCGCGGCAACCTGGTGATTATTGGACTGGCTTTCTGTGCCAATGCGTATGGCGAACAGGGACTCGCCATTGCTGCCCTGCCCGTCGCCGTGCTGATTGTGTTGTACAACATGCTGTCGGTTTACACGCTCACCAGCAGCTTGAGCGGTGACCAGACATTTCCCCAGACGCTGCTGGCGATGCTGAAAAACCCGTTGATTCTCGGGATAGTGACCGGTTTGCTCAACAATGCGCTGCAGATTCAGCTGCCTGCCCTTGTGCTGGAAAGCAGCCGTTATCTGGGGCAGATGACGTTACCACTGGCGCTGCTGTGCATTGGCGGTTCGCTGAACCTGCGACAACTGCATCAGAGCAAAGGCGTCGCTCTGGGTGCCAGCGCCTGGAAGTTGGTACTGTCCCCGCTTGCCCTGCTCCTGATCGCGTTGATGCTTGGTATTCGAGGAATGGAACTGGGCGTGCTGTTCCTGCTTAGCGCCTGCCCTTCAGCCACCGCCGGGTTCGTAATGGTGCGCGCCATGGGCGGCAACGCCGAACTCGCCGCCAACATCATTCTCGTCAGCACCCTCCTCTCGCTTTTTACCGTGACGGGTGGGTTGTTAATGCTGAAGGCGTGGGGGGTGATTTAGGATAAGCTGCAAGCTGCAAGCTACAAGCTACAAGCAAAAGAAAAAGCAAAGAAAAAACTGGAGCCGTAGGGCGCTTGTAGCTTTTGCTTAATCTTTAGCTTGCGGCTTGCAGCTTAAAGCTCTCCCTCAAATCTCCACTTCAATCCCGACCGCTACTGTGCGTCCCTGTGCGGGCTCGAATGAGCGCTTACTGTCCTGGTTGACGATGACTGAGCCGACGTAGGTTTTGTCGGTAATGTTCTCCAGGCGCAGCCAGGTGTCTGCGCTGTAATTACCCCATTGGTGTTCGCCGCTGAGACCGAGGTCGAATGTGACGTAGCTCGGTGCTTCAATGAGATTGTCGTCGCCTGCAGCCACTTCGGAGCGGTAGCGACTGGAAAAGTTTATGGCGGCGCTTTGCCAGGGTTGCCAGCTCAGTTGGGCGTAGGCCTGGTGTTCTGCGACACCGGGCAGTCGGTTTCCATCCCACGGCCCCTCACTGTATTCCGCCGTCAGCCAGGTTGCGCTGCCTCGTGCAGACAGCACCGAACTCAACAGCCATTCGCCCTCGAATTCCAACCCATGTCGCTGGGTGCCTGCTGCGTTACTGTAGGTCGTGCGTCCACCGATGGATTGATCCACAACCAACTCGTCCTCGCTTTCCACGCTGAAGGTGGTAAGCGCCCAGTGCAGTGTCGCAGGCGCGCTGTAACGCAGACCCGCTTCCAGCTGGGTGTTGGTACTGGGTGTAAGCTGGGTGTTGAGGCCAGTGCCCTCATTCCGGTAAGCCATTTCCGTGAGTGTCGGCGTTTCAAAGCCGCGGCCGACGCTGCCGAAAATGGCCCACTGAGGCGCCAACTTGTAGCTGACGCCCAACGCCGTGCTGGTTTCACTGAAGTCCAGGCTACCGCTGTCGTCCGGATTGCCGTTGTACTCCTGGGACGAGGGCACAATAAACCGGTCATCCACCGAAAACTCACTGCGGCTATAGCGCACGCCGCCCAATACCGTGAGCGCCTGCGTCGGCAGCCATTCCAGGAGCGTGAACACATCGTCGCTGTCGACCTTTCCGTCTTCATCGCGACGCAACTCACCGTTGAGACCGAACTCGTTGACATAGCCCCGACGAAGATCTTCCATCCGCTCCAGGGAGGCCCCCAGAGTAACTGACAGGGGTGTTGAAGCCAGGCTGGTATCGTGGCGGTAACTAGCCTGGAGGCCGCTGAAGTCCCGTTGCAGGTCGATTACAGCACCGGATGCATCAATCTCCCGTCCCTCAAAACCGAGCCATTGATCCACGTTGCGCCGGCCGTGCCAAAGCGCCACCTGCCAGGCGCCATCAGGCAGTGTCTTTTCGATATTCAGCGACGCCTGTCGATGCTTGAGCTTTTTGCGAGTATTGAAGGCGATCATTCTCGGGTTCACCTGTTCCGGGTCTTCCCGCCACTGCTCTGGCGTCAAACCCGAGGGATCCAGCGTCTCCGGATCCCGGCTGCCATCCAGGCGCAAAGTCACGTCGAGCCCATCTTCTCCGCGATAATATAATTGCGCCCCCGCCTGATAACGTTCGACCTCGCTGTGATCCCGGAAGCCGTCGCTTTGCAAATGGCTGCCTTGCGCCCTGGCACCCCAGGAGCCACTGCGCCAGCTCCCACTGACGTTCTGCCTCTGACTGTTATTCTCCCCGGCGCTGATGCCAGCTTTGAGTTGGTTTGCCTCCGGTGCCTCGGTCTCCAGCCTGATCACGCCACCTGCACCATTACCGTAGAGAGTCGCCAGCGGCCCGCGCAGCACTTCAACACTGCTGACTTCATCCAGCAAAACACTGCCCAGTTGCGCCTGACCATCGGGCATCGCCAAGGGAATATTGTCCAGACGGATATCCATACCGCGGACGCCGAATGCAGAGCGCGCTCCGAAGCCACGCAACACGAGGCGTGTGTCCTGGGCGAAATTGGATCGGCTATCCACCTGAAGGCCTGGCAAGCCCCGCAGTACCTCTGCGCTGTCGATGCGCAGGCCGGGCAGCTGTGAGCTCACGCCAATTTTGGTCACCGTACCCGGCGTGGTGAGCCAGGGCTGATGATCGCGACTTGCGGTCACGACGAGGGTTTCCAATGCGGGAGGTGCTTCTACAGCGACTGCGGGGCTAACACAGAGACTCGTACAAACGGCGGAGACGGCTAACTTCCATGGTCTTGCTGACATAATGAATGCTTACCTTTTTGTTATGCAAAGTGCAGAAAAAGTTGATGCAGACGATTTATGGTTGCGTTTGTGCAAAGTGTAAGAGACAGCGAGTGACAGGATAAATTCGATCCGCCATCTGCCGATGCGTGCAGCGACGCCTCCGTGCGCACGGAACCAACCCGCACCTGCGGTTTCACAGTAAAAATCATTAACAAATGGAGGCGGTATGAAATTCTATATTCTACTGGCCGGTATCTCGATGTTGCTAGTGTTGCCAGCCCAAGCCAAAGACTCAGATGATGGTTTGCCTGAGGAACCCATTGCCAAAGTCGAGATGCATGAAGTGAGCAAATCCGGCATTGGTGAAAGCATCGGACATGTCGCGGTTCACACGTCAGACCATGGACTTATTTTTAAACCAACCCTTGAGAGCTTATCGCCGGGCATGCATGGATTCCATCTGCATGCCAAAGGCAGTTGTGAACCTGCGAAGAAAGACGGAAAAACCACGCCCGCAGGCGCGGCAGGTGGGCACTACGACCCTGAAGAAACCGGCGCGCACGGAACGCCATGGGGCGACGGACATTTGGGCGACCTGCCGGCACTCTACGTTGATCAGGACGGCACGGCCGTACAGCCGGTTCTCTCGCCCCGCCTGGAGGAAGATGACCTCAAAGGCAAGGCGCTGATGATCCACGCCAAGGGAGACAATTATTCGGACAAGCCCAAACCTTCTGGTGGAGGTGGCGCACGCATCGCCTGTGGGGTGTTTGGTAAGTAGCAGAGCGCCTGCGAGGGTTCTCACCCTCCCTCTCCGCCATAAAAAAAAGCCCGACCATTTGGCCGGGCTTTTTGTATGGGGCCGGAAGGGAATGACACTTACTTAGGCCCACCCCAAATCTAGGGGCGATTTGGGGTGGGGCTTTTCAAGACCGTCGCCCGCGGGACTCGGGCGCCGAGCCCCCAGGGATGGGTTCACGGCGAGTCTTGGAAAGCCCCACCCCGAAGCG
>CAYQQJ010000056.1:0-12360 GCA_964419935.1 uncultured Cellvibrionaceae bacterium | reverse complement strand
AACCCGCATCATCAGCTTGGAAGGCTGAGGTTCTACCATTAAACTATGCCCGCTTTGTACATATGTAATATGTACGTTTAAAAATGGTGCAGGGGGGAGGATTCGAACCTCCGAAGCTTGCGCGTCAGATTTACAGTCTGATCCCTTTGGCCACTCGGGAACCCCTGCGAAATTCAATATTGCCAGCAACTATTCGCTCGTTGCACCGCCCCTTCCCGGGGAGGATTACTTCGGGACAATTCGCCCAAACTTCGGCGCATGCGCACCGGGCTGCTGATCTGCCGCCCACCTGGCGGCAGACAAGGCTCACATTTAAGCCAATCAAACACCGCAGCGGTGCACAAACACCCTGCGGCGGCCGGAAAAATGGAGCTGGCGAGAGGAGTCGAACCCCCGACCGGCTGATTACAAGTCAGCTGCTCTACCAACTGAGCTACGCCAGCTCTACAACGCGTTTCTCAACAACTCCGTCAAAAGAGCGTCTCAAAACGTGGAGGCGGGATTCTAGTGAAAGTTGTCCTGGGAAGCAACATGTAAACAGAAATTTTGTCTTCTATTGGCATTTTTATTGTTTTCCAGCAGTCTTTGCCAGGCGGGCTCCGCCAAATTGGCCGCAACCGCCTGGGGAATGGCAACCCAAATTTCTTTATAGGACCGCTCGATAACATCAATTTCCGGATTCAGACCCAACTCGCTCAGCTCCGCCACGCGCGCACGAGCAAGGGCCTCCTGGCTGAACATACCCAAAGAGATACCATTGGCGAGCTCTCCCTTGGGAATGATGTAGCTATCAACACCGCGCGACTGCAACTCCTGCAGGCTGCGCAATGCCTCCTTGCGCGATTCCAAGGGCGCGAGATAAACCCAATAACCTGGGCCCGCTGGAATTTCCACGTCCGTAATACGGCCCGTGACATCCATAGCCGCCAGGCGTTCCTCCATTTGTGCCGCCTGCTCCTGAGAATCGAACGGCCCCACGTATGTGCACATTGGCTGCACCGGCGCATCAATCGAAGTTGGCCCCCTGCTTCCCGCGGTTTCTACATCAGCGGCTTGCTCTGCGGATTGCGATTGCCCTGCAACTCGTTCTTTCAATAGCAGAATGGGCGGCACATCGCTTGGCACCTGTCGGGCAGTGACGGGCGCTGCACTTGGATCGTGGTGCGGGCCGATCAAAAGCTGCCACACCAGTAACAGTACGTTTGCACCTGCAAGTACGAAAAATATCCAGCGCATGAGCGAGGGGTTGCCTTGTATTTTATAGTCGAAACATCAGACTCAAAGACCTGATCCGCTTTTGTTGTTATGGCCGCCGTCAGCCGTGCCGATCACAGCAGTGGTTGAGTGATCATCGGTGCTGCGAAACGCCGTTCAGGTGTGACCTGTAGAGTCGCAATGATATCCAAAAAGATTAGCCAAGAGCGATGGCCAACCCATCCAGAACCAGGTCGGCGCACACAGTCAAACGCGTATCGTGGCATGCGAGCGCATTGGCATCGCCACCACACACCATATATCGCACGCCGGCGCCGCACTGGCTTTCAGCATAATCACTAATTTCAGCAACCAGTCCCGTGAGCGCGGCAACCACACCATTTTCCACGCAGCTCAAGGTATCGCATCCCGGCATCCACTTCTGCGGCAGGGTTAACGGACCGGGCTTGACGGCGTCCGTATGTGCCAGCAGGGCATCGCGCATCAAGCGCGCGCCAGGCAAAATCAAGCCGCCCAGATGTTGGCCATCATTGCTTATAAAATCGGCCGTCACCGCACTTCCGGCATCAATCACGACACAGGCGCTGCTCAGCTGATGGTAGCCCGCTATCATTGCCAACCAACGGTCCACGCCCAGACGGGACGGTGAACTATAGCCGATGGCCACCCCGCCAATGCCGTCGACCACCCGCGCAAAGCTCGGCGTCGTTTGCCACAGCCGTTGGCACAACAAGCTCAAGTCTTCTTCAGCCCTGACGCCGGCCACGCAACTTGCCCGCACTGTCATAACAGGCTGATCTGCCAGTTGACCCTCAAACTCCTCAAACTCGTTGAGGCCGACTGCACCGCGCCGGCTGACCTGCCCCGCCAAGTTCAACAACCGCCATTTAAGCCGGGTATTGCCAATATCAACCTCGAGTATCACGCACCACTCCGAAGGGATATTTCACCCCCAAGAAACAGCTGCTCTGCGCCGTCGACCTCCAGTCGCAGTCCGCCTTGGGGATTGATCCCCAATACGCGTCCCGCCACCTCGCGCGCCGGCGTCACCATGATCACCTGTTGTCCGAGGTGTGCATTGTGCTCTTCCCAGCGCGAGTGAAATGACGCAAATCCCTCGCGCTGAAACTGACGAAGCATCGCTATAAGCTCGTCCAGCAGGGTGCCGGCGAGACGATTACGCGAAGGTGCCGCACTGTTCGCTTGCAAAAGATCGTTCAGGTTCGCCCAGGGTTGATCGACGGACTCGGCCAAGGCTTGGGGCATGTTGATGTTCAAGCCAATCCCGATGACAACCTGGCAGGTGCCGGCGGCATCACCGGATATTTCCAACAGCATGCCGCCGAGCTTGCGGCTCTGCCACAGGAGGTCATTGGGCCACTTGAGCCTGACACCTGGGTAACCCAGCCGCTCCAACGCCGTCACCGTGGCCACGCCCACGGCCAGGCTCAGCCCCTCAAGCGCCGACACGCCCTGCTCGAACTGCCACGCCAGGGAGCAGTAGAGGTTTCTCCCGAACGGGCTCACCCAGGTGCGCCCCCGACGCCCGCGCCCCGACGTTTGCTGCTCGGCGAAACAGGCAACTCCCGGTGTGGCGGTACCTGCAGCAAGCTGGCGCATCAGCCAGCTGTTGGTGGAGTCCAGTACCGGCTCCAGATGTACCCCCGCCAGGTAAGGCCGGTTTATTGGTTTCAGCTCGCGAACAATGGCCTCGCTGTCAAGCAGATCCAGCCCTCCCGGAATGCGGTAACCCCGGCCTTTAACAGACTCGACCCTCAGCCCATAGCCCTCCAGTTGCTGAAGCTGCTTCCAAACCGCAGCGCGACTGATACCAGAATCTTTGCCCAGAGCCTCGCCGGAAATGAATCCACCATCAGCGAGACGCTGGACCAGAGCATATTGAGCAGGTGTCATTCAGTGATCCACAATCTTGTCGTTGAGGACATAGCGTCGCTCATAGCGTCCCGTTAGTCGGGTCAATATTTCGTAGCCAATAGTGCCTGCCGCGCTGGCGACCGTATCGATATCCTGATGATCGCCGAGAAACTCCACCATATCGCCTTCCGCCGGCCGCTCGGACTCCGGCAGCGCGGTCACATCGACCACCATTGAGTCCATGGAAACCCGCCCCACAATCGGCAGCGGCTGACGAAACCAGACATGGCCCTTGTTGCTGAGGCTGCGAAACAGGCCATCGCCGTAACCTCCGCCCACGGCAATCACTTGGCGTTCGCAGTCGGAAATATAACTGGCACCGTAGCCAATGGCCGCACCTGCCGCCAAGTGACGAGACTGCAACACCGGTAACTGCAAGGTTACCACTGGCTGCATTTGGTGCTGTGGAAGTCCGGTTGGATTCCCGCCGTAGAGACTGATACCGGGGCGCACGAGGTCAAAGTGCCAGCGATGCCCCTGGTGCACAGCCGCCGAATTTGCGAGGCTCGCGCGCAAACCCGGTAACTGTTGGCGCATCTGTTGTAACACCTGGGTAAAGTTTTTGAATTGGGCATCACTAATCGCACTGTCAACCTGGTCGGCACAGGCCAGATGACTAATGACCAGTTCACAACCAAGCCTGGCAAGGTAGTCCGGCTGTGCAAGCAAACTCTGCAGTTCATTCGGGTCCAAACCCAAACGATTCATGCCGCTGTTGATTTTTATCGCGCACCGGCGTTGCCCATGCGTCAGACTGCCGGCCTCGCAAAACTCCAGCCAGCGCTGCGCCATGGTATGAGTGATGAGCACGGGAATCAGCTTGTCCGCAACACAGACCGATTCACTACCGGCTGGCACGCCCTGTAACAGATAGATATTCGGCTCGACGCCTAACGCCCCCCTCAGTGCCCGCCCCTCTGCCACACTGACAACAAAGAAAGAGCGGCACCCAACTTGATGCAATGCGCGCGCGACCGGGAGCATCCCCAATCCGTACGCGTCGGCCTTGACCACGGCACTGCATTCGGTTCCAGCGGTCAGCACTTGCTGCTGACGCAACCAATTGCTCTGAATGGCGCTCAGGTTGATCGTCAACAAGCCAGATGGGTGGTACATGAATGTCCCTGTAAACAGCGATAATATAAACAGCAAGCGTAAAGCCGCATCTAAGCAAAGTCCCGCACAGGCTGCAAGTAAATGCTGTGACTCAAGCCGACGAGATTCCGATGGTTGCAGCAATTGCCAATCGCGTTAGAATGAGTCTCCCGACCCAGAAACCACTGCCATGATATCCGTGCAAGCAAGTCACAATCAGCTCGACAGACGCAAGCCCTGGCTCTGCGTGCTCTTGCTGTGTTTTATTGTGCGAGCGGCTATTCCGACAGGCTTCATGCCGGGCACACCGACTGCGGGTGATGCCTTCTCCTGGATCACACTCTGTTACGGCAACGCCGGCAGCGCGCAACTGCTGAGCCTGTCACAACCGAACCATGCCGTTCACCACAGCGACCATCACTCGGACCACCTGCAGTCGACGCAGCACCAACCGCACCAAGCTCATCCGCAAGCCAGTCACTCCTGGTGCGCGTTCGCAGCAAACCTTCTTCACTGCCCGGCGGCGATAGCCAATCTCCTACCCGATCTTCAGCTGAAAAGCATCACACCCCCCGCCAGTCATACACCTGTTCTGACGCGGCATATTTTCCGGCCCCAGTCGCCTCGCGCACCTCCGTTCTCCGCATTTGCCTGATTGATCCATAGCCGCCGCCTGACCCCTTCAGGTTGTACGGCATGTTGGCGCGCACGCGCCTAACGTCACATGCAAACGGAACCAGTATGAAAAAGACTTTGATGGTCGTCGCAGCCCTGACCGGTTGCGGCGTTTTTTCCTTTACCGCCCGGGCCGATAACAGAGTGATACCTGGCCCTCTTGCCTGGCATGAGAGCGAACTCCAGCCACTCGAGGAAGTCCACATCACAGGCGAAACCGAGAATGGTCAGCCGTCCTATAAAGTACCTGCAACCTCAGTAGACACCGCAGAAATGGACGCTATCAACTTGTCTACCATTGAGGATGCAATTGCTTATCAGCCGAGCCTGTCTGTTCGCCGGCGGTATATTGGTGACGCAAATGGCTCCCTCGGGATTCGCGGCTCCAATGTTTTTCAAACCGCCCGCACTCTGGTTTACGCGGACAACCTGCCCCTGCATTATCACTTGCAAACCCGCTGGTCCGGCGCGCCCCGCTGGTCCCTGATTGCGCCCAATGAAGTTGAATCCATCGACATCATCTACGGTCCTTTTTCCGCGGCCTATCCCGGCAATGCCATGGGGGGCGTCGTGCAGGTTCACACGCGCGTGCCTGACCAGCGCCGTGTAGAACTGGAAGGCGCCATTTTCAGCCAGGATTATAAGCGGCTGAGTACTGACGAGCACTACAACGGCGGACGCTGGTCAGCCTCCTACGAGGACAAGCTCGGCCATCTCACCCTGCTCGCGTTCTATAACCACCTGGAGAACGAAAGCCAGCCGATGGATCAGTACTTCGCACAGCCATTGGCGACCAATGATGAAAATGTGCCGCAATCGCCCACCAGCGTCGAGGGCGGGCTACAGGGAGTCGACAATCACGAACGACCCGTCTTTTACTATGGCGATTCCGGCCCGGACAAATCCGTTGGTGATCTGTTCAAGCTGAAAACGGGCTATGAATGGCAGCGTGTGCAATTGACGTCGACCATAGCCTATGAAGAGCGCAGCAGCGACACAAGCCGACGCAATAACTTCCTCCACGCATCAAACGGCGCGCCTTTCTGGGGAGGCTTGGCGGAAGCGGATGGGCATGCCTACACCATCCGCGGCTCCAATTTTGCGGAGCAGGAGCAGGAGCGGAATTCGCTACTGCTCGGTCTCGGACTGCAGGTTGAATTGGCTTCAGAATGGACTCTTGACCTGGACCTGAGCCGCTTCGATTTGCTCAAGGACAGTAGCGTGCGCTCCTCGCTCAACCCCGCCGATCCTGCATTCACAGGAACGGGGCGGGCAACGGAATACGACGATACCGGCTGGACCACGGTGGACATAAAAGCCTCAACCGACGCACTGGCCGCGAGTGAAACCATGGGCCTTTCCGTAGGCCTCCACCACAGTCACTACCAAATGGCGATCAATTCATTCGACATCGATAACTGGAACGGCAGCCGCAACAAGACGTCGGCCATTGGCTCAAGTGGTGGCGAGACGATTACCCAGGCGGTGTTTGCCCAATATGCCTGGCAACTGACCCCATACTGGGACCTCACTCTCGGTGGGCGCTACGAACATTGGCAAGCGCAAAACGGATATCTTGACGGCCAACAACATCCCGATCGATCCGCCAGCGGATTTTCACCGAAATTTTCTCTGGGCTATGCACCGGATTCTGTGTGGCAGTTGCGTTATTCATTGGCCCGGGCATTGCGCTTCCCCTTGGTTGAAGAACTCTACCATAACGAGAACCGCGCTGACGTGGTGCAGCAAGCCAACGCACAACTCGCCCCGGAAGATGGCATCCACCACAATCTCATGGCAGAGATGGCCCTGGCGCAGGGCTTCTTGCGCTTGAATATTTTCAAGGAAACCATCGAGGACACCATCTTCGACCAACTGGGAATCGTCAACGGCACTGAAATCAGTACCTTTCTGGGGATTGACGAAGTCGACACACAGGGAGCCGAATTTATTGTAGATCAGCCGGCAATATGGCAAACCCCGGTAGATCTGCGTTTCAACGTCAGCTACCTGGACAGCGAAATAACCAAAAATACAGTCAACCCGGCTATTGAAGGCAAGGAGCTCCCACGCCTGCCACGTTGGCAGGCGAATATACTGCTGACATACAAACCCAGCCACACCGTGGCCTTGAGCAGCGGCCTGCGGTATGCCAGTAACAGCTTTGCCGAACTCGACAACACAGACACCGCAACCCAGACATTCGGCGCACTGGACTCCTATCTCTTTCTCAATCTCAAAGCCGACTGGCAAGTTAACCCGCATTTAAAATTTGCCGTGGGTGCTGACAACGTGACCAATACGGTTGCCTACGTTCACCACCCCTGGCCGTCGCGAACGCTTTATCTGGAGACAAATTATGTTTTCTGATGCTTTGACCCTGCGCAACGTGTTGTGCGTCTTGTTTTGGTGGCTGGCAGCCGCTTCCAGTTTTGCCGCACCCGTCGGGGCGTCGTCTTGCGAGGAGCACATTTCCGTGCACTGCGGGAAGACGCCGACGGCCGTCTGGTACAAGGACCGGCTTTGGGTCGCATTTGTGCAAAGAGATATTCTCTATGTCACTCAGTCCACAGGAGCAGACGCTGAGTTTTCCGAGCCAGTTGCCGTGAATAATGCCCCCGAAGCGATCGAAACCAATGGGGAAAACCGCCCCACAATTGCATTGACCGATAAAGCCATTGTCGTTTCCTGGACACAGAAAACCGAAGGCGACTACACCGGTGATATCCGTTTTTCGCGGTCAATTGACGGCGGAAAAACCTTTGAAGCACCACGCACAATAAACGATGACGGCCTGCTGATCAGTCACCGTTTTGACAGCCTCCTTGCCTATCCGTCGGGCGTGATTTATATCACCTGGTTAGACAAGCGCAACAAGAACGCGAACCAGAGGGATGGGACGCCCTACGCCGGAAGCGCGGTTTTTTATGCGGTTTCCACCGATCATGGCAAAACCTTTTCTAACAACCGACTGCTCGCCGATAACAGTTGCGAGTGCTGCCGAATTGCGATCGCTCCTGCGGCGGATTCCGGCGCTGCCATTTTTTGGCGACAGATATTCAATGACAGTATTCGCGACCACAGCTTTGCCCAAGTATCAACTACAGGCATAGTCACCAAGCCCAAACGCGTCACTGTCGACAATTGGAAAATCAACGCCTGTCCGCATCATGGGCCCGACCTCGCGGTTGCCAGTAAAGATGCCTATCATCTCGCCTGGTTCAGCAATGGCAGCCACAATCAGGGCATACTGTATGGTCTGATTGATCCATCTTCAGGCAAAGTCAGCCATGTGACCGTCATGGATGCCAGCGCCAGCGCAAGCCATCCACAGGTGATTCAGCTCGCGGATAGAACATATTTCGCATGGAAACTGTTCGATGGTGAACAAACTGTTATTCGCCTGGCTGTGTCGAACGATGAAGGTCAATCCTGGTCAGAACCCTACACTCTGACTCAAACCATGGGCCCATCGGATCATCCGCAGCTGATCAGCACCACAGACGGGGTTTACCTCAGCTGGCATACTCAAAATGAAGGTTTCCGCCTCCTTGCTGCGGATGTTTCAACTTCCATAACAAACGAGTGATCCTATGAAAAACCTATTACTCAGCGTGCTGTTGGCCTGCACAACCTCAAGTGCCGCAGGGGAAACTCTGGCCACCGACCTGAAGCCCTTCACTGCGCCGAGCATGGAGGAAATCGAATCCCGGTACCGGGAGCAACCTTTTCTGGTTGCGCTCTGGTCGGTTACCTGTCAGCCCTGCATGCATGAACTGACAATGCTCGGGAAATGGCGCCGCCAAAACCCCGAGATACCCCTGGTCCTGATTGCGACTGACGGGTTGGAACATTCTGCCGCCATTAAAGAAAAACTGGCTCAGCTCGGGCTGACTACGGTGGACAATTGGGTATTTGCCGAAAACTATGTCGAAAAGCTACGCTACAACATTGACCCCGCCTGGCACGGTGAACTGCCCAGGAGTTATTTTTACTCGCCGTCATCCAAGAGAATAGCTGTGAGCGGCGCGATCACCCGCGACCAGATCGAAAGCTGGCAAGCATCTCTGACGGAGTCCGGGCAACCCGAACAGGAGTGACGACTATGAGCGATGACAATCCGACGGATCTTCATCTGAAACTGCGCAATATCGAATCCCGTGACTATCCGAGTGTTGCGGCGCTGATGGAGGAGGTTTATCCGGATATCGGCGGTGCCTGGTCCAGGGAGTCCCTTGATGAACTTATCGCCGCATTCCCGGAAGGACAAATTGCAATCGAAGACAATGGCGTCATAGTCGCGATCGCGCTTACCGTCAGGTGCAGCTACGACCGCTTCAGCCGGCAACACACCTATGACGACCTGATGGGTCGCCGGGATTTTATTCAGCATGACAAGAATGGTGATGCGCTTTATGGCATGGATTTGTTTGTCAGCAAGGAATATCGCGGCCTGAGGTTGGGACGCCGGCTTTACGATGCGCGCAAGGATGTTTGCCGCAACCTGAATCTCCGGGCGGTACTGGCAGGAGGGCGAATCATCAACTACCACGCCCATGCCGAGCGCCTCACACCCGCCGAATACATCGCTGCGGTGCGCAAGCGCGAGATCCACGATCCCATCTTGAGTTTTCAATTAGCCAATGACTTCGAGGTCAAGCGGCTGTTAAAGGCATACATGCCGGAAGATGAAAAATCCCGTGGTTATGCGACTCTGCTCGAGTGGAACAACATCCTTTACGAGCCGGAGAACCTGGCCGTAGAGAAAATTCGCAAGTGGAATGTACGCGTGGGCATATTGCAGTGGCAGATGCGCCTGGCGACCTCTTTTGAGGCCTGGCTTGGGCAAGTCGAGTACTACGTCGACACCATGGCTGATTACCAGGCCGACTTTGTTCTGTTTCCGGAATTCTTCAATGCGCCCTTAATGGGGCTGGGCGATCAGTCCAATCAACATCAAGCCATTCGCTTTCTGGCGACTTATGCGGATCGAACTATCGAGGCCATGTCCCAGTTCGCGGTGACTTACAACATCAATATCATCGCCGGGTCGATACCCGAACTCGATGGCGACGTTTTACATAACAACGCCTACCTGTGTCGTCGCGACGGCACCCTTGGCGTGCAGCCAAAGATCCACATCACGCCCCATGAACGTCGAGACTGGGTGATCGAAGGTGGGAACAGTTTGCAGGTATTCGAAACGGACGCCGGTAAAATCGGCATTCTCATCTGTTACGACGTGGAATTTCCGGAGTTATCCCGCTTGTTGGCCGAAGAGGAGATGGAAATTCTTTTTGTGCCCTTCTGGACCGACACCAAGAACGCCTTTCTCAGGGTTCAGCGTTGCTCCCAGGCTCGCGCCATAGAAAATGAATGCTATGTAGCGATTGGCGGCAGCGTCGGTAACTTGCCCCAGGTCCAAAATGTGGACATTCAGTACGCTCAATCGGCGGTTTACTCACCGTCTGATTTCGCCTTTCCCTATGACGCCATCATTGCCGAAAGCACGCCTAACACGGAAATGGCGATTGTCGCTGACCTTGACCTGGACCGACTGACTCAGCTGAAACACCAGGGGTCAGTAACCAATGGCAAAGACAGGCGCAAGGACCTTTATGACATCAAATGGTTGGGGCGACCGTAACTGAACTGAATCATGAGATCGATTCAGCTGCGAACTCTTGGATAGAAGTAAGCGATCAGGGAAATGGCGAGCGCAAGCGGGATGCCCAGCTCAAAGACCTCTTCAAAAACCGAAGCGCTGAAGTCGGCCTGCTCGCTCACCATGATGCCGAACGGCTCCAACTTCCGACCAAGGCCGTCAATGGTCTTGGAAAACCCCATAAACCCGAGGGCGACGAAAACGCCCAAGGCGACACTATCAAACTGCCGCAGCCTTCGCAAAAACACCAACGAGTATTTCCTGACAGTATAGATAATCAATGCAAGCAAGCTTCCGAGCACCAACAATCCGATCACGCGCTCGAATAAAGTGACATCAACGTCTGTGATAATGCGGCTTTGCAGCAACCCGGTTTCAGTAAACCTTTTGTCAAAATCCAGTTCCCGCAATGCAAACAAGACAGCAAATATCGCAAACGGAAAATGAACTTTTAAATACGTCCACCCGCCAAAGCCAATCATCATAGCCAGGCATATCAGATACCCAAAAGGCGAAACCATTTCCACCCAACCGTCCTCATGGAGCATGCCTACTGCAACCGTCTGATCTATTACGTGAAACCAAACGGATAATACAATCAGTAAAAATGTCAGAAGTGCCAAACAAGAGATGTAGAGGTTGAAGGAAGGTCTAAGATTCATAACGCTTAATGTTATCCAGAAGAGAAGCAGGCGGCTGTCAGAAGTAGATCTAAAAGGATTTACGAAAATCGGCAACCGTCGCGTATTTTTTCGGTGCAATTCAAGGTTAAGCTGTGGGGTATGCAAATTGACTAACAGATTTGTGCCAATGGCTTAGCGGCTTGAATGAAATCGCTGAAGCCACGTCTGAGTGCCGGGGCTACAAGTCGAGGCGTATAATACGCGCAAATCACTAATTTGCCCAATAGTAAAGTTCGCCAGCCGTCCCAAAGCGCTCAGCGAATCGGAATTACCCCACAGACTACGAAGCCACCCAACCGGAGCCCCTCCATGACCTATCTGGACTGCATTGAAATAGAACCGCGACAACCCGCTAACTCCAGCATCATCTGGCTGCATGGCCTTGGGGCAGATGGTAATGACTTTGCCCCACTCGCCCATCAACTCCCCTTACCACCCACGGCGGCGATGCGTTTTGTTCTGCCCAACGCCCCATCGCTGCCAGTAAGTATCAACAACGGTTATGTTATGCCTGCGTGGTACGACATTTTTGATGCCAACATCGACCGCAAGGTGGATGAAGCGCAGCTGTGCGCGTCTGCGACAAAGATTGCGGCTATTATTGATCGTGAAATCGAGCGGGGAATCCCCAGCCAGCGAATCTTCCTCGCCGGTTTCTCGCAAGGCGGTGCGGTCGCCTATCAAACGGCATTGACCTATCCCAAAACGCTCGGTGGGCTCATTGTGCTATCAAGCTACTTCGCTACCAGCGGAAGCATAGACGCCAACCCCGCCAACAAGAACATCCCCACCCTTATTCAACACGGCCTACAGGATCCGATAGTCCCTGAGGAATTGGGTGAACGGGCATACCGTCTCCTCGAGCAGCGGGGCTACCAAGTAACCTATCAAACCTACCCGATGGAACACTCGGTTTGTCCACAGCAAGTTCACGATTTGGCGGAATGGCTGAAAACAAAAATTTAGAGGGAAAGGGGAGCTGCAAGCTGCAATCAAGGGAAAAGGGAAAAGATTAGACTCAACTCAACGTGTAGGTCGGGTCAGATGTGAGTTTCACGAACATCGCCACCCGACGTTGCCCAGCTCTGATCC
>CAYQQJ010000055.1:0-12456 GCA_964419935.1 uncultured Cellvibrionaceae bacterium | reverse complement strand
TTGGATTCACATGACGCGGTGGAAACAAAGCCTGGATCGTAGGTGAAATAACCCTTTCCTGTCAGGGCGCGAACGTCGATTACGTCGGGCCCGGTACTGCCGGAGTAGACCGGCAGCTCGATGGATTCGTCCAAACCGTCGACCGAAAGGTGAGCTTTCTTATCAGTCATTACGGACTCCTAAACAGTAAAATAAGAATGCCAGAAACATGGCAATTGAAGCACTCAGGGCCTTTTTGGGAGAGCAAACTATAGGCTCCTTACCGCTGATGTCAATGTGGAGCTTTCCGCAGCCTTTACGCGAACCTGTCCGGGAAGCTTTCCATGAAGCTTTCCATGAAGTTATGCCATCTTCAGTCATACCGCCGAGTGAGCAGCGTGAAATTGTACGTTGAATCAGTGTGACTTGGGTAGCCTTGCGCGCGTCGACAGCTTAATTTACATTACCACATTGGTTGGTATGGCAACGTTTTAACCGGTTTGATATGCACCAATTTGGTGCATAATTGTGGTTAGACCAATGGTCAGGCCAACAAAACTGACCAATTTTCGTGAGGGGTGGATAAAAACGCGCTAAGTCCTTACGGATATTTGTGTTTTTGCCACTGTTTATCCTATAATTCGCCGCGCTTTATCAGGCTTAAACGATACCTGACGCACCTCTTTACCAGTCTTTGATTACTGGCTGATATCCAGGCGCGCATTACCTGATCCCATTTGTTCGTCTCCAATCGGGAATCCCATAGCCGGAAATTCGTAATATGGGAATCCGTAACCTGGACCAAAAGGTGTAACACCACTGTGAACAAGAACAGACCTGTTAATCTCGAACTCTCCACCATTAAATTTCCCATCACCGCTATCGTTTCCATTCTGCACCGTATCTCCGGCGTCATTTTGATCGGTGGCGTGTTGGTGTTGATGTGGATGCTTGATGTGAGCCTTCGTTCGGAAGAAAGTTTCGAATCACTGGCGGGCACGCTCAATCATCCGCTGGCTCAGTTTATTATCTGGGGTATTTTAGCCGCACTGGCGTATCACCTGCTCGCTGGTATTCGTCATTTGATTATGGACCTGAATATTGGTGAAGGGCTGCAGGCCGGTCGTCGGACTGCCACCCTGGTGGTTGTGGCATCGGTTGTATTAATTATCGCAGCGGGAGTGTGGATCTTATGGTAACGGCAGTATCAACATTGGGCCGAAACGGTCTGGGAGATTGGATCATTCAGCGTCTCACCGCTGTGGTGCTGGGTGCCTACACCATCTTTCTTGTGGCTTTTATTTTGAGTAATCCGGATCTGCAGTTCGCGCAATGGCAGGATCTATACAGCCAGCAGTGGATGCGTATATTCAGCCTGCTCGCACTTGTCAGTATTGCCGCCCACGCCTGGATAGGCCTCTGGTCTGTGGTGAATGATTATCTGACGGATCGTCTGCTGGGGCCAAAAGGCCTGGTGTTCCGTTCGCTTGCACTGACAATCTACGCATTGGTAACCGTCTGTTACCTGGTGTGGGGCATCGAAATTCTTTGGGGGTTTTAAGTTAATGGCTAATATGCGCACAATTTCATTTGATGCAATCGTCGTCGGCGGCGGTGGCGCGGGTATGCGAGCAGCACTGCAGCTTGCACAGTCCGGCTACAAAACAGCCGTAGTCACCAAAGTATTCCCCACACGTTCTCACACCGTATCTGCCCAGGGCGGCATTACCTGTGCCATTGGCAGTGCAGACCCGAATGACGACTGGCGCTGGCACATGTATGACACCGTCAAAGGCTCTGATTACATTGGTGATCAGGAAGCCATTGAATATATGTGTTCCGTCGGCCCCCAGGCCGTGTTCGAACTGGAACACATGGGTCTCCCGTTTTCCCGTACCGACGAAGGCCGCATCTACCAGCGCCCCTTCGGCGGCCAGTCAAAGAACTTCGGCAAGGGCGGCCAGGCGGCGCGCACCTGCGCAGCGGCAGACCGAACCGGTCACGCCATGCTGCACACCCTCTATCAGAACAACGTGCGCAACAACACCGTATTCCTGAACGAATGGTTTGCGGTGGATCTGGTGAAAAACCAGGACGGTGCTGTTGTGGGTGTTATCGCCATTAATATAGAAGATGGTGAAACCATCTGTATCAACTCCAAAGCCACGGTTATGGCAACCGGCGGCTCCGGTCGCATTTTTGCCTCCACCACCAACGCCCACATCAATACTGGCGACGGTATTGGCATGGCGCTGCGCGCGGGCTTCCCGGTGCAGGATATGGAAATGTGGCAGTTCCACCCCACCGGTATTCACGGCGCGGGCACACTGGTAACTGAAGGTTGTCGCGGTGAAGGTGGCTACCTTATTAATAAGGACGGCGAACGTTTCATGGAGCGCTACGCGCCCAACGCCAAAGACCTGGCTGGCCGCGATGTGGTCGCGCGCTCCATGGTGCTGGAAATCCTCGAAGGCCGCGGTTGTGGTCCGGACGGCGACCACGTCATGCTGAAGCTGGATCACCTGGGTGCGGACATTCTGAATTCCCGTCTGCCCGGTATCCTGGAATTGTCCCGCACATTCGCGCATGTGGATCCCATCAAGGATCCAATCCCCGTGGTGCCCACCTGTCACTACATGATGGGCGGTATCCCAACCACCATTCACGGCCAGGCGCTGACGCAAGACGCCGATGGCAACGACAAGATTATCGAAGGCCTGTATGCCTGTGGCGAAGTAGCTTCCGTATCTGTACACGGCGCCAACCGTTTGGGCGGCAACTCGCTGCTCGACCTGGTGGTCTTCGGGCGTGCAGCCGGCCTGTACATCGAACAGGCTCTGCGCGAAGGTATTGATGTTCGCGCAGCGAGCGAAAGCGATGTTGAAGCGTCCATGGCGCGCCTGAATCGTGTTAACAATTCCACCGGTGGTGAATCCACCGCAGTGCTGCGCAAAGAACTGCAAAACACCATGCAGAACCACTTCGGCGTGTTCCGTCGCGGTGACTACATGCAGGACGGCATCAAGAAACTCGCCGAGCTGCGTGGTCGCATCGAGAATATCTCCCTTGAAGACAAGAGTCTGGCATTCAACACGGCTCGCATTGAAGCGCTGGAAGTGCAAAACCTGCTGGAAGTGGCTGAAGCCACCGCAATTGCAGCAGAAGAGCGCAAGGAATCCCGCGGTGCCCACGCTCGGGATGATTTCCAGGAGCGCGACGATGACAACTGGCTGTGTCACTCAATCTACCACCCGAGTGACAAGCGAGTTGCCAAGCGCAACGTCAATTTCGCACCGACAACCATGGAAGCCTTTGCGCCCACAGTTCGTAGTTATTAAATCGAGCGTCCGCAGCTACTAATTGCACGGGTTTGATGAAAGCCGAATGCCAGATCAGGTAAAAGACAAATGTTGAAAGTAGAAATTTATCGTTACAACCCTGAAACAGACAAAGCCCCTTATATGCAAACTTATGAGGTGGATGTTCAGGGCAAGGATATGATGGTTCTCGACGTTCTGGAACTGCTCAAGGCCCAGGACCCGACCCTGACGTTCCGTCGCTCCTGCCGTGAAGGCGTGTGTGGCTCCGACGGTGTCAACATCGGCGGCAAGAATGGCCTGGCCTGCATTACGCCGCTGTCGGAGTGCGTCAAGAAGAACAAGCTGGTGATTCGCCCGTTGCCGGGCTTGCCGGTTATTCGCGACCTCGTCATCGACATGTCGCAATTTTATGCGCAGTACCATAAAGTGGAGCCGTACCTGCAAAACGATACACCGGCCCCGGCCATTGAGCGTTTGCAATCACCGGAAGACCGCGACAAGCTGAACGGCTTGTATGAATGTATTCTGTGCGCGTGCTGCTCCACAGCCTGTCCGTCGTTCTGGTGGAACCCGGATCGTTTCATTGGCCCCGCCGGCTTGTTGCAGGCTTATCGCTTTCTGGCAGATACGCGGGATACCGCGACTGAAGAGCGTTTGTCCAAACTTTATGATCCGTTCAGTGTTTTCCGTTGTCACAACATTCAGAATTGTGCGTCTGTATGCCCCAAAGGTCTGAATCCGACCCGCGCAATCGGGCATATTCGCACCATGTTGTTGCGTAACGCGACCTGATTCGGCGTTTGAGCATTCTGAATTTCGTAAAATGAGTGCAGCCGCTCATGAAAAATGGCTGCAAAGTAGCACCGCTCGTACCACACCTTCAGTAGACCGCCACTAGGTCATCAGAAGGTGATAGGGGAACGAGGCAGGTTCTGGAAATGGCGAAGATGTTGGAGTAAGTGGAGTCGAGGCAGTCAGACTCGCCATGTGCGCAGGGTGGATCAGCGCAACTGGAAGGGCTAGACAGGTTCGGCCGAGCGAAGACTCCGTATAACGGTGGTCAAAAATGCAAGAGAGCTTAATGGAGCTGCTGTGGAAAACTTCTCACATATCAGGTGGGAATGCTTCTTATGTTGAAGATTTATACGAATCTTACCTGCGTGATCCCAAATCCGTCTCGGCGGAATGGTGTGAGTACTTTGACCAACTGCCCCGCGTAGAAGGCGCCAGTGTTGAAGACGTTCCCCATTCAACTATTCGAGCTCATTTCGAGTTGCTCGGTAAAAACCGTAGCCGCAATGCGGCGCCGTCCGCCGGTGGTGCGAACGTTGACTACGAACGCAAACAGGTTGAAGTTGTTCAACTGATCAACGCCTACCGACTGAGTGGCCATCAAAAGGCACAGCTGGATCCGCTCAACCTGAAACCGCGGGCTCAGGTCAGTGACCTGGAGCTGCGCTTCCACGGCCTTACCGAAGCCGACCTGGACACCACGTTTCACACCGGCGATCTCTCCTTTGGTAAAACCGAAGCGAGCCTGCGCGAAATCGTCGAAGATCTCGAGAAGACATACTGCGGCACCATCGGCGCCGAAGTTATGCATATCACCCGTTACGATGAACGCCGCTGGTTGCTGCACCGTCTGGAAAGCGAACGCTCCCAGCCGCATTACAGCAAAAGCATCCGTCGCGGCATTCTCAAGCGCCTGACCTCTGCAGAAGGTTTGGAACGCCACCTGGACAGCAAATACCCCGGTACCAAGCGTTTTGGTCTGGAAGGGGCGGAAAGTCTGATTCCCATGCTCGACGCATTGATCCGACGCTCCGGCAACTACGGCGCCAAGGAAATGGTGCTGGGTATGGCGCACCGCGGCCGTCTGAATACACTGGTCAATATTCTGGGGAAAAACCCGGCAGAACTGTTCGATGAATTCGAAGGCAAGCGCCTGGTCGACACCTCCGGTGACGTGAAATATCACCAGGGCTTTTCCTCCAACATCATGACCCCCGGTGGCGAAATGCACCTGGCGTTGGCGTTCAACCCATCGCACCTGGAAATTGTCAGCCCCGTTGTTGAAGGCTCCGTGCGAGCGCGTCAGGATCGCCGGCTGGACAAACAAGGCAACAAGGTTGTGCCGGTAGTTATTCACGGTGACGCGGCGTTCGCTGGGCAGGGCGTGGTGATGGAAACATTCCAGATGTCCCAGACGCGCGCCTACAAAACCGGTGGCACCATTCATATTGTGCTCAACAACCAGGTCGGTTTTACCACCAGCCGCAAGGAAGATTCCCGCTCCACGGAATACTGCACCGACGTCGCCAAGATGGTCGAAGCACCGATTCTGCACGTCAATGGTGATGACCCTGAAGCTGTGGCATTTGTTACCGGCCTGGCGATGGATTACCGCAATGAATTCCGTCGGGACGTGGTTATCGACCTCGTGTGTTACCGCCGTCGCGGCCACAACGAGACTGACGAGCCATCGTCCACTCAGCCGGTTATGTACAAGGCGATTCGCAGCCACAAAACCACCCGCACCATTTATGCGGAAAAGCTGGTGGCCGAAGGGCTTATCAGCCAGGAAGAAGCCGATGCCATGGTCACGGATTATCGTGCAGCACTGGATCGCGGTGAGCACGTTGCCCGAGGTCTGGTCCGCGAACCGGACTCGTCCCTGTTTGTGAACTGGTCTCCCTACCTGGGGCACGACTGGCAGACGCCGGCGGACACCCGCTACGACCTGAAAAAACTGCAGCAACTGGCAGAAAAATCCTCCACCATTCCAGACGGCATTCAGGTTCAGCGCCAGGTGGCCAAAATCTATGAAGACCGCCGCAAAATGGCCAGCGGCGCGTTGCCAATCAACTGGGGCATGGCTGAAACTCTGGCCTACGCAACGCTTCTGGAGCAGGGCACCCGGGTACGTATTACCGGCCAGGACGTCGGCCGTGGCACCTTCTCCCATCGCCACGCTGTGGTTCACAACCAGAAGGACGGTGAAAGCTACCTGCCGCTGGTGCACCTGGACGAAAACCAGCCGCCGTTCGAAATCTATGACTCATACCTGTCCGAAGAAGCCGTACTGGCGTTCGAATATGGTTATGCCTCCACCACGCCCAATGCGCTCGTAGTGTGGGAAGCCCAGTTCGGGGATTTCGCCAACGGTGCGCAAGTGGTGATCGACCAGTTCATTACCAGTGGTGAGCACAAATGGCAGCGCCTGTGTGGTTTGACGCTGTTGTTGCCCCACGGTTATGAAGGCCAAGGTCCGGAACATTCTTCAGCACGTCTGGAACGTTTCATGCAATTGTGCGCCGAACACAATATACAGGTATGCATCCCCACCACCCCGGCACAGGTTTACCACATGCTGCGCCGTCAGGTGTTGCGTCCGATGCGTCGTCCGCTGGTGGTCATGAGTCCGAAGTGGATACTGCGCCACAAGCTGGCCACCTCGTCCCTGGAAGAACTGGCAGAAGGGCGCTTCCTGCCGGTAATTACGGACACGAAGGTGAAACCTGAAGAAACCAAACGCGTGATTCTGTGCAGTGGCAAGGTCTACTACCACTTATATGAAGCGCGCGAAGAGCGTGAGCAGACTGATGTGGCGTTGATACGCATTGAGCAGCTTTATCCGTTCCCGGAAGAAGATCTGCGTCAGGCGTTGAAACCCTTCGAGAAGGTCACGGATGTTATCTGGTGTCAGGAAGAGCCCATGAACCAGGGTGCGTGGTATTCCAGCCAGCACAGAATGCGTCGCGTGCTTAACCGCGTGAACTCGGACGCGTTCCTGCGCTACGCAGGTCGCTCGGCATCATCCGCACCGGCGGCGGGTTACATGTCCACGCATATTGAAGAGCAGACGAATTTCGTCAACAAGGCCCTCGATACGACCGTTTAAAGTGCATCACGACCGTTTAGAAAGCATTACGACCGTTCAAAGAGCATGACGACAGTTTAATTTTAGAACACGTTTTAACGCGCCCAACCGACCGGGCGTTAACCACCACTTTTTGATGAGCCTCAAACTGAAGGACGATATTGGAATGACCATCGACATAAAAGCTCCAACTTTTCCTGAATCTGTTCAAGACGGCACCATCGCCACCTGGCACAAGCAGCCTGGCGAAGCCGTTTCCCGTGACGAGCTGATTGTGGATATTGAAACCGACAAGGTCGTGCTCGAGGTTGTCGCACCGGCTGACGGCGCCATCGCTGAAATCATCAAAGGCGAAGGCGAAACTGTTTTGAGTGCCGAGGTCATCGCACGCTTTGAGGAAGGCGCGGGCGCAGCCAAGAGTGGTGGCGCACAAGCCTCGCAGGCGGCAGAAAAGTCTGAAGCCAAAGCTGAAGAAGCCGCTGCACCGGCGGGGGAATCCCTGGCCAACCCGGCTGCGCGCAAACTGGCTGATGAAAAGTCAGTGGATCTCGCCAAAGTAACTGGCACCGGCAAAGATGGTCGCATCACCAAGGAAGATGTGCTCAAGCATATTGAAAACGCACCGGCCGCCGCTCCGGCGCCCAAAGCCGCACCGGCACAGGCAGCAGCCCCGGTTGCTGAAGGTGATCGCGTAGAAAAACGTGTACCCATGACACGTCTGCGCGCGCGCATTGCCGAGCGTCTGCTCGACGCCTCACGCAACACCGCCATGCTCACCACGTTCAATGAAGTGGATATGGGTCCGGTGATGGAACTGCGCAAGCGCTACAAAGATCAGTTCGAGAAAGCACACAATGGTACCCGCCTGGGCTTCATGGGCTTCTTCGTGAAAGCGGCGGTCGAAGCCCTGCGTCGCTTCCCCGCGGTGAACGCCTCCATTGATGGCAACGACATTGTGTACCACGGTTTCCAGGACATTGGTGTTGCAGTGTCCACGGAAAAAGGCCTGGTCGTGCCCGTATTGCGCAATGCTGAAAACCTCAGCCTTGCCGATGTGGAAAACGGCGTGCGGGATTTTGGCCTGCGTGCGCGCGACGGCAAAATCAGCATTGAAGAAATGACCGGTGGCACCTTCACCATTACCAACGGTGGTGTGTTCGGCTCGCTGATGTCCACGCCTATCCTGAACCCGCCACAGGCGGCCATCCTGGGTATGCACAAAATCCAGGAGCGCCCAATGGCGGTCAATGGTGAAGTGAAAATTCGCCCGATGATGTATCTGGCGCTGTCTTACGATCACCGCCTGATTGACGGTAAAGAAGCCGTACAGTTCCTGGTTGCAATCAAGGATCTGCTGGAAGACCCTGCACGCATTCTTCTTGAGATCTGATCTCTGCACGAAATGAAGCTCCGGCGCGGTCCCATGGCCGCCCCGGCTCACACTATTTGCACAAACAGCTAAGGTTATCCTATGTCCACAAAGTACGACGTTATTGTTATCGGTTCCGGACCGGCCGGGTATGTGGCCGCCATTCGCGCAGCTCAGCTGGGTTTGAAGACGGCCTGTATCGAGAAATGGAAAGATTCCGCAGGTAAAGGCATTAACGGTGGTACCTGTTTGAACACGGGCTGTATTCCTTCCAAGGCGCTGCTGGATTCCTCCTACAAGTACCATGAAGCCAAAGCCGGTTTTGAAGTACACGGTATCAGCAGCAAAGACTTGAAGATCGACGTGCCCACCATGATCCAGCGGAAAAATGGCGTGGTGAAGCAAATGAGTGGCGGCATCAACGCGCTGTTCCAGGCCAACAAGGTTACCTCCCTGTACGGCACTGGCAAGCTGCTGGCTAACCGCAAGGTGCAGTTCACCAACAATGAAGGCAAAGAAGAAATTCTTGAGGCGGACAACGTCATTCTGGCCTCCGGTTCTTCACCAGTGGATATTCCCGTGGCACCGGTTGATAACGACGTTATCGTCAACTCTACCGGCGCACTGGAATTCCAGGAAGTACCCAAGCGTTTGGGTGTGATCGGTGCCGGTGTTATTGGCCTTGAGCTGGGTTCAGTCTGGAGCCGCCTGGGTGCCGAAGTGGTACTGCTGGAAGCCATGGACAACTTCCTATCCATTATGGATCAGCAAATCGCCAAAGAAGCCCAGAAGATTTTCAAAAAGCAGAAGCTGGATATTCGCTTGAGCTGCCGCGTGACCGGCTCAGAAGTGAAAGGTAAGGGTAAGAAGAAAGAAGTTGAAGTGACCTTTACTGATAAAGACGGCAACGAGCAGAAAGAGACCTTCGATAAGTTGATCGTGTGCGTTGGCCGTCGTCCGTTTACTGACGGCCTGTTGGCTGAAGACAGCGGCGTGAAGCTGGACGAGCGCGGTTCCATTTACGTGAACGACCTGTGTTCCACCAGCGCACCTGGCGTATGGGCCATTGGTGACGTTGTGCGCGGCCCAATGCTCGCACACAAAGGCTCGGAAGAGGGCGTTATGGTTGCCGAGCGCATTGCCGGTCAGAAGACTGTGATGAACTACGACATCATCCCCAACGTGATCTACACCCACCCGGAAGTGGCGGCAGTAGGTAAAACCGAAGAGCAATTGAAAGCGGACGGTGAAGAGTACAACGTGGGTACCTTCCCATTCCTCGCCATCGGTCGTGCGGTTGCAGCCAACGACACAGACGGCATGGTGAAAATCATTGCCGATGCCAAGACGGACCGAATCCTGGGCGCCCATATCGTCGGCCCGAGTGCTGCGGATCTGGTACAGCAGGTAGCCATTGCAATGGAATTCGGTTCCAGCGCGGAAGACCTGGGCATGATGGTATTTGGCCATCCCACCCTGTCTGAAGCGGTGCATGAGGCTGCCCTGGCAGTGCATGGCCACGCCATCCACATGCCGAACCGCAAAAAAAGGTAAAGAGTGATTGGTAATGGGTGAACGACCCGTACCAGCACTCTCACGACTTTCAACAAAGCGACAACGAACGGAAATAAACCATGAATTTACATGAGTATCAGGCAAAACAGCTTTTTGCTGAATACGGTTTGCCCGTATCCAACGGTATTGCAGCAGACACCCCGGCAGAGGCCGTCGCCGCAGCCAAAACCATTGGCGGCGACAAGTGGGTTGTTAAAGCGCAAGTACACGCCGGTGGGCGCGGTAAAGCTGGCGGCGTGAAGCTGGTATCCACCAAAGCCGAAATTGAAGAATTCGCGAAAAAGTGGCTGGGCAACAACCTGGTAACTTACCAGACAGATGAAAAAGGTCAGCCTGTGAGCTGCATCCTGGTTGAATCCTGCACGGACATCGCTCAGGAGCTGTACCTGGGTGCCGTGGTAGACCGCTCAACCCGTCGCATTGTGTTCATGGCCTCCACTGAAGGCGGCGTGGAAATTGAAAAAGTTGCGGAAGAAACACCAGAGAAAATCCTGAAAGCCGTCATTGATCCGCTGACCGGCGCACAGCCGTATCAGGGCCGTGACCTGGCATTCCAGCTTGGCCTGGAAGGCAAGCAAGTTAAGCAGTTCACCCAGGTGTTCCTGGGCCTGGCCAAAATGTTCCAGGACTTCGACTTCGCGCTGCTGGAAATCAACCCGCTGGTAATTACCGAAGAAGGTGATATCCACTGCCTGGACGGCAAAATCAATATCGACGGCAACGCCCTGTACCGTCAGCCCAAAATCAAAGCCATGCATGATCCCTCTCAGGAAGACGAGCGTGAAGCGCACGCTGCCAAGTGGGAGCTTAACTATGTGGCACTCGACGGCAACATCGGCTGCATGGTGAATGGCGCGGGCCTGGCCATGGGCACCATGGACATCGTTAAACTGAATGGCGGCCAACCTGCCAACTTCCTGGACGTGGGCGGCGGTGCTACCAAAGAACGCGTTATTGAAGCATTCAAAATTATCCTGTCGGATCAAAACGTGAAAGCGGTATTGATCAACATCTTCGGCGGCATTGTGCGCTGTGACCTCATCGCCGAAGGCGTTATCGGCGCCGTGGAAGAAGTAGGTGTTAAAGTTCCAGTGGTCGTGCGTTTGGAAGGCAACAACGCCGAGTTGGGTGCAAAAGTGCTGGCCGACAGCGGATTGAATATTATTGCTGCCACCAGCTTGACTGACGCTGCTCAGCAAGTGGTTAAAGCAGCGGAGGGTAAATAATGAGCGTATTAATCGACAAAAATACCAAAGTCCTGTGTCAGGGTTTTACCGGTTCACAAGGCACATTCCACTCCCAGCAAGCCATTGAATACGGCACGCAAATGGTGGGTGGCGTAACACCGGGCAAGGGCGGCCAGCAACACCTGGGCCTGCCGGTATTCAACACCATGCGCGAAGCCGTGGCCGAAACCGGCGCAGACGCGTCCGTTATCTACGTACCCGCACCTTTCTGTAAGGATTCCATTCTCGAAGCCGCTCACAGTGGCGTCAAGCTGGTCGTCTGTATCACAGAAGGTATTCCCACACTCGATATGCTCGAGTGCAAAGTGGTGTGTGACCAACTGGGCGTGCGCTTGATCGGCCCTAACTGCCCCGGCGTTATCACTCCCGGCGAATGCAAAATCGGCATCATGCCCGGCCACATTCACCTGCCAGGCCGCGTAGGTATCGTCTCTCGTTCCGGCACACTCACCTATGAAGCCGTTAAGCAAACCACAGACTACGGCTTCGGCCAGTCAACCTGCGTAGGCATTGGTGGGGACCCAATCCCAGGCTCCAACTTTATCGACATCCTGGAAATGTTCCAGAATGACGACAAAACCGAAGCCATCGTCATGATTGGTGAAATCGGCGGCACCGCGGAAGAAGAAGCCGCAGCCTACATCAAAGCCAACGTCACCAAGCCCGTTGTGTCCTACATTGCCGGTGTAACCGCACCTCCCGGCAAGCGTATGGGCCACGCCGGTGCCATCATCTCCGGTGGTAAAGGTACTGCAGACGAGAAATTCGCCGCCCTCGAAGACGCCGGTGTCAAAACCGTGCGTAGCCTCGCCCAAATCGGCGACGGCCTCAAAGAAGTGACTGGCTGGTAGTAAGAGCTTCAAGCTGCAAGCCACAAGCTGCAAGCTAAAAGCTCAAAAGAAAGTCGAAAACGGCCCGGTAACCCCGGGCCGTTTTCGTTTCCCGTAGGGTGGGCACCGCCCACCAAAACCCAAAACCCGCACCATTCACAACCATAACCAATGGTGGGCAGTGCATCCCCGCACAACCACACCGTAGGTCGATGGGATGGTCTCCTCCCCCCCTCCTAAACGGCGTCGCAATGCG
>CAYQQJ010000054.1:0-13374 GCA_964419935.1 uncultured Cellvibrionaceae bacterium | reverse complement strand
AGGGTTATTTCACCTACGATCCAGGCTTTGTTTCCACCGCGTCATGTGAATCCAAGATTACTTATATAGATGGCGCCAAAGGTGTGCTTCTGCACCGCGGTTATCCCATTGAAGAGCTTGCTGACAAGTCGGATTATCTGGAAACCTGCTATTTATTGTTACACGGGGAAATGCCTTCTCAGGCAGAATATGATGATTTTGTCGACGTCATTACCCATCACACCATGGTGCATGAGTCGATTTCCCGCTTTTTCCGCGGCTTTAATCACGACTCTCACCCCATGGCCATGATGTGTGGCATTGTCGGCGCCCTCTCCGCCTTCTACCATGACTCTCTCGACATCACCAATCCTGAACACCGTCTGATTTCTGCACACCGCCTGATCGCCAAGATGCCGACACTGGCAGCCATGTGTTACAAACATCATGTCGGCCAGCCATTCATGTACCCAGACAACTCCATGAGCTACTCGGAAAACTTCCTGCACATGATGTTCGGCACGCCTTGCGATGAGCCCAACGTCAATCCGGTGCTGGCCAAAGCCATGGACCGCATTTTCATGCTGCACGCAGACCATGAGCAAAATGCCTCTACATCAACCGTGCGCTTGTCCGGCTCCTCCGGCGCCAATCCTTTTGCCTGTATCGCTTCCGGCATCGCCACCTTGTGGGGCCCTGCTCACGGCGGCGCCAACGAAGCCGTGTTGAACATGCTCAGTGAAATTGGCGATGTGTCCAACGTGGGCACCTTCGTGGCCAAGGCGAAGGACAAAAATGACCCCTTCCGTTTGATGGGCTTCGGTCACCGGGTGTACAAGAACTTTGATCCACGCGCCAAGGTCATGAAAGAGACCTGCGATGAAGTGCTCAAGGAACTAGGCCTGGAAGATGATCCGCTGTTGAAGATTGCCAAGGAACTGGAAAAGATTGCGCTGGAAGACGAGTACTTCATTGAGAAGAAACTCTACCCGAACGTGGATTTCTACTCCGGCATCATCATGAAAGCGATCGGCATTCCGACCGAGATGTTTACGGTGATTTTTGCCACCGGCCGCACCGTCGGCTGGGTTGCACACTGGCACGAAATGGTCACCGAAGGCTTCAAGATCGGTCGCCCACGCCAGCTGTACACAGGCCACACCACACGCCCAGTTGTTGAGCGCAGCAAGCGTTAAAAGCGCGTAGTGAGTGAAGTGAATAATCAAAGGCGCCCGCGAGGCGCCTTTTTTATGCGCGGGTGATGGTGACCCGCAGGGCGAAAAAGCGTCAAGCGCGACGCGCATGGCCGCTCATTGACATCCTGTCATCGCGGCATTCGTACATCCTGTACATCAGAAGCGCTAATGCCGTGAGGGCATGGATGCTCAAGAACGGCCTTCCGCCGTTGTGCCTGCGATTAAATCCGAGGGTGATTCCACCCCCGATGCGGCGAATGGCGCCTTCGGCTTATTCGCACGACGGTTAAACGTCTTCCGCTGCCCAATGGGATACCCGGTCTTCCAGCACGGGACGAACGCGTTCGCCGGGTTCTTCATCGTAGCTGCCGATATAAATAAAACCCGCTAATCGTTCTGTGGAGCCAAGCTTCAATACAGTATCGACGTCCGTACTGTAGCTGTACCATTCCGTCAGCCACTGCGCGCCAAAACCTTGAGCGTGAGCCGCCACAAGCAAGTTCTGACACGCCGCGCCGACTGCAAGCTCCTGCTCCCAGGCCGGCACTTTGTGGTCTGGCAAAATGTTGGCGACCACGGCGATCACCAGTGGTGCACGGGTGAGGCGGTTTTCTTCCACGTTGAGGCACTTGCTGTCGATATCGGGATATTTTTTCGCGTGAATACGCGCGAGTTCTTCCCCAAACCGCGCTCGGGCATTGCCCTGGAAAATAATGAAGCGCCAGGGTCCCAGCTTGCCATGGTCCGGCACTCGATGAGCCGCCTGCAGTATTTGCTCAAGCTGGTCGGCGGAGGGACCCGGCTCTCTCATATCCTTGGCTTTTACTGAACGGCGAGTGGTGAGCAACTGCAAAACGGAGGGATAAGTGTCTTTCATGAGTGGCATCTTGGTCCTGCGCGGGTGATTGTGAAGTCAACAGAGTTTGCCTGTCAGTGTAATGTCTTTGTTCAGAGTTAAACAGGGCTATGCGCCAAAGGAATGTTACTGCGGAAGAATTCCGCCACCGCTTAGCGGCCGGCCGTTTATCTGTATAATGCGCAGTCCAAATTCCCCAACCGGTAGAGTCTTCATGTCTGTACGCACGCGCATTGCACCTTCACCCACCGGCGATCCCCATGTTGGCACCGCCTATATTGCTTTGTTCAATCTGTGCTTTGCCCGCCAACACGGCGGCCAGTTTATATTGCGTATTGAAGATACCGATCAGGTTCGCTCAACCCCCGCATCGGAGCAGGCAATTCTGGATTCACTGCGCTGGCTCGGCGTAGAGTGGGATGAAGGCCCAGACGTTGGTGGCCCCCATGGGCCGTACCGTCAAAGTGAGCGCGGCGATACCTACGCGCGCTACGCTGAGGAATTGATCGAAAAAGGTTACGCATTCCGTTGTTACCGCACGCCTGAAGAACTGGACGCGCTACGGGAAGAGCGACGAAATGCTGGAGCACACACAGCGCTAAAAGCCTCTGATTTAAAATTGCCGGAAGAGGAAGTGGCCAAACGCAAAGCTGCTGGTGCGCCCTGCGTGGTGCGTATGGTAGTGCCAGAAGAGGCAGGCCCCTGCCCGGTGGATGACCTGCTGCGCGGTACCATTGAGCTCGACTGGTCTCAGGTTGACGCACAAATACTGTTGAAATCCGACGGCATGCCCACCTACCACCTGGCCAACGTGGTGGATGACCATCTGATGGAAATTACTCACGTTATCCGCGGTGAGGAATGGATCAACTCCGCTCCCAAGCATTTATTGCTGTACAAATATTTCGGCTGGCAGGCGCCAGTGCTGTGCCACTTGCCGCTGTTGCGCAACCCGGACAAGACCAAACTGAGCAAGCGCAAGAACCCGACCAGCATTCTTTATTACCAGCGTATGGGTTTTCTGCCGGAAGCTTTGCTCAACTACTTGGGCCGCATGGGCTGGTCCATGCCGGATGAGCGCGAAAAGTTCACCCTGCAGGACATGATGGATAATTTCGATATTCAGCGTGTATCACTAGGTGGCCCTATTTTCGATGTGGAAAAACTCAGCTGGCTCAACGGCCTGTGGATTCGCGAATCCCATGACGTGGAAGCGCTCGCACAACGTTTGCAAGACTGGGCATTGAACCGAGACAACCTGCTGAAGGTGATTCCCATGGTGCAGCAGCGCATGGAAACCCTCAGCGATTTTCTGCCCGCCGTCGCCTTTCTTGCCAGCGGCAAGCTGCCGCTGACGGAACAGGATTTTAAAGTGAACAAGCTGGACCTGGACGATCAACGCAAGGCTTTGCAGTTCGCGGTATGGCGTATGGAAGCCCTAACAGATTGGCAGCGGGATACCATTTTCGCGGAGCTGAAACTCCTGGCGGATGGGCTGAACATCAAGCTGAAGGATTTTCTCGCACCGTTGTTCGTGGCCATTAGCGGCACCACGGCATCCTTTTCCGTGATGGACGCCATGACGTTGCTGGGTTCCGACATGTCCCGCGCCCGGTTGCGCCACGCCGTTGATGTGCTGGGCGGTGTCGGGAAGAAGCAGGCCAAAAAGCTCGAAAAGGAATATGCCGCATTGGCGAGCCAGCCGAACACTGACGCGGAAAAAGAAGGTTGACACTGCGGGAGGGGCTGCCTAAAATGCGCCCTCGCTGTGCACAGCAGTGATGATTTGGGGCCTTAGCTCAGCTGGGAGAGCGCAACACTGGCAGTGTTGAGGTCAGCGGTTCGATCCCGCTAGGCTCCACCAAATCCTAAAAACCCTCGGATGAAGATCCGGGGTTTTTTTTATGGCTTTTTCACGAGAAGTTGATAGCTATCACGTAGGGCGAATAAGCCGAAGGCGCCATCCGCCGTGCCGGGGTGGAATTACCCCGGACTCAGTTGCAGCCACAATGGCGGAAGGCCGTTCTTGAGTATCCATGCCCTCACGGCATTAGCGCTTCTGATGTACAGGATGTACGAATGCCGCGATGACAGGATGTCAGTGAGCGGCCATGCGCGTCGCGCTTGACGCTTTCTCGCCTTACGGGTCAAAGCCCATTCACCATTTACTCATTACTCATCACAAGACATATGGATATTCGTATATGTAAATATCTGCTATGCTCGCGTTTTTGACGACCGGATCTAGTCATGGACCCCAGCGTTTTCTTCAAATGTATTGGCGACAACACGCGGCTGAAATTGGCGCTACTGACGGTGGCGACGAATGAACTTTGCGTATGCGAATTTGCGGCAGCCTTGCAGCAGTCTCAACCGAAGGTCTCTCGCCATTTGGCTCAGCTGCGCAATTGCGGCTTGTTGACCGACCGCCGTGCCGGCCAATGGGTGTTTTATGGTCTTCATCCGCAATTGCCAGCTTGGGCGAAATCCGTGCTGGCGGATGTGCTGCAAGAAAACCCTGCCGTAATCGCTGATGAGCAGGTGCGACTGGCCCAGTTCAATGGTGGGCCGGATCGCACGGCTTTGTGTTGCTAGTTACTGTCGATAAGGTAAAGCAAAATGAAAATTCTGTTTATTTGTACCCATAACCGCTGCCGCAGCATTTTGGCCGAAGCCATTACCAATCACCTTGGTAAAGGGAACATTATTGCTGCGAGTGCCGGCAGTCAGCCCGCGGGGGAAGTTCACCCGCTGACACTGAAATACCTCACCGAGCGTGGCATCGATACCGCCGGACTCAAAAGCCAATCCTGGGATGAGCTGGAAGCCTTCGCACCAAATGTGGTGATTACTGCGTGCGACTCCGCCGCCGGTGAAGCCTGTCCGTTGTGGATTGGCAACTCAATGAAAGTTCATTGGGGCCTGCCCGACCCGTCAAAATTGAACGGCAGCGAGGACGAAAGTCGCCGCGCCTTTTTCAGTGTGATGGACACTCTGGAAAAGCGCATTCGCCGCCTGAGTGAGTTGCCTTTGGCCACATTGACCGAAGACGAGCTGCGCGCGGCACTTCAACAACTGGCACAAGAGGTTTAGTGATGGGTTTGTTCGAACGATATCTGTCCCTGTGGGTGGCTCTTGCAATTGTTGCCGGAGTGGCCATTGGTAACCTTGCTCCCGGTGCTCTGGCACAGATAGCCGGGCTGAAATATGCCCATGTGAATATTCCGGTTGCGGTTCTGATCTGGCTGATGATTTACCCGATGATGGTGCAGGTGGATTTCAGTGCGATCAAGGATGTGGGCAAAAAGCCGAAGGGGCTGGTGCTAACCGTTGTCGTCAATTGGTTGATCAAGCCGTTCACCATGGCGGCATTGGGTTGGTTGTTCTTCCGCGTGTTTTTCGCCGGTTGGGTGGACCCAACATCCGCCAATGAATACATTGCCGGCATGATTTTGCTGGGCGTTGCGCCCTGCACTGCCATGGTGTTCATCTGGAGCCAACTGGCCAAGGGGGACGCGAATTACACACTGGTACAAGTCTCCGTCAACGACCTGATCATGATCTTTGCCTTTGCACCGATTGCGGCTTTTCTGCTGGGTATGACCGACATCACCGTGCCCTGGGAAACGCTGTTGATTTCGGTTTTGCTTTATGTGGTTCTGCCGTTGATCGCGGGCGTTGTTACCCGCCGCTTGCTCGACAGGCGCTCCACCGACCACAGCCGGGTGAATCATTTTATTGAAACACTCAAACCATTCTCCATCCTGGGTCTGTTGGCGACGGTGGTTCTGCTGTTCGGCTTTCAGGCAGAAACGCTCATTGCCAAACCGCTGATCATTCTGTTGATTGCCATACCTTTGCTGATTCAAACCTACGGCATATTTGCCCTGTCCTATGGCATGGCTCGCGTGCTGCGTTTGCCGCACAACATTGCCGCACCGGCGTGCATGATTGGCACCAGCAATTTTTTCGAGCTGGCCGTTGCCGTGGCCATTTCCGTCTTTGGCATCAATTCCGGCGCAGCGCTCGCTACGGTGGTTGGCGTGCTGGTGGAAGTACCCGTCATGCTCTCACTGGTGGCCGTCGCCAACCGGACACGCCACTGGTTCCCCGACACACATTGATCCGGAAAATCTTATGAATGACTTACCTAACCTGGACCGTGAGTCAGTTCGACTGACTGATCCTTCACAACTGGCGCAACCGCTGCGAAGTAGCCACGCACCGCGAATTCTGTTGCTCTATGGCTCGCTTCGCCCGCGATCCTTCAGCCGTTTGTTGACGGAAGAAGCGGCACGACTGTTGACACTTTTTGGTGCTGAGACGCGCACCTTTGATCCCGCCGGCCTGCCCTTGCCTGATGACGCAGCCGCTGACCACCCGAAGGTTGCCGAGCTGCGCGAGTTGGCGCAATGGAGTGAGGGTATGGTGTGGTGTTCACCGGAACGCCATGGGGCCATGACCGGCGTGCTCAAGTCCCAGATCGATTGGATTCCGTTATCCGTAGGTGCCGTGCGTCCGACCCAGGGCAAGACTCTGGCGCTGATGCAGGTCAGCGGCGGCTCCCAATCGTTCAATGCGGTGAATCAAATGCGCATCCTTGGCCGCTGGATGCGGATGATCACAATTCCCAATCAATCATCGGTGCCCAAGGCGTTTCAGGAATTTGGTGATGATGACCGCATGAAGCCTTCGGCTCTGTATGACCGGGTAGTGGATGTGATGGAAGAATTGGTGAAGTTCACGCTGCTCACGCGGGACATTGCTCCCCACCTGGTGGACCGTTATTCCGAGCGTAAGGAATTGGGATTAGCTGCAAGCCGCAAGCTATAAGCTGCAAGCGTGTAGGTCGGATAAAACGTGAGCTCCGCGAACGTTGCCATCCGACGCAAATGCAGGATGGCGCTAAAGCTTGTTAGACCTACAGGTCCAAACCGTACCCATGGGCAACCAGTGTGTAGGTCGGATAAAATGTGAGCTCCGCGAACATTGCCATCCGACGCCAATGTCGGATGGCGCTAAAGCTTATTCGACCTACAGGTCCAAACCGCACGCATGATCGGTCGGCGCCTTGGGTCGCGTTACTGACGGGCTTCTATTTGGGTGACGACGTCTTCGCAAAGCTTGTGGGTGGCGAGTATGTCTTCGTAGTTGTTGCCGCCCTTACCGCTGCGGATAACGTTTAACATGTTGTCTATCATGGCGACGAAACCGCGCTTTTCCAGCGTGGGCTGCCAATCATTGAATTCGAGTTTGTCCGGCGCGCCGTTCTTGTAGTGGCAGCCGGAGGACAGGTTATTGATTTCCCAATGTTCGTTGTCGGACGCGTAGCGCAGTTGTTCTTCGGCGACGCCATTCAGGCGGTTCATTGACGCCGTAAAAAGTGCCCGCTCGCACTGCCATTGCACTTGCACACTGCCGAGCAAACCGTCTGAACTATAGGAGTAGACCTGAAAATCTTCCGGCTCCCCGGGTGTAGTGAAACGCACGAAATCCAGTACATGAATAAAATCGTCGAAAACAAATTCGTGGGCTTCTGCGGGGCGATTCACCCGGTTTTTCTGGTAGTACACCTGGCGCACCGAGGCCTGCTGGAGCGGTTGATAAAGCGGCGCGAACCGGCGATTGAAGCCCACCAATAACGGCAGCTGTTTTTTTGCCGCCAGTTCGACCAGTTCCGCTGTCTGGTGATAGTGATAGCTGACAGGCTTGTCGATGAGCAGCGGAATGTTCGCGTCCAGCAGACGCTTGGCGATTTCGTAGTGACTCTCGGTACTGGTATGAATCATTGCGATGGCGGGCTGGGCGCGAATCAGGTCATCCAGGGCACCATAAGCTTCGTTTATCCGGTACTGGCGTTTGACATGCTTCAGCACTTCGCTGTTACGAGTGCAAATGATGGGTGAAATATCACCATGAGTGGCAACCACTGGCAGATAGGCTTTCCGCGCAATATCACCCAACCCCACCATAGCTATACGCATCGCTCTACTCCTTGTTGATTAATATTTCAGCATACCTTTTAGCATCGGATTTAGTACCGGGTCATTACCTGACTGATCAGAGAATTAGCCGCTAGCTGTAGTGAACCGATCGCTCCGTGATATAGCTTTCATAGTCAGGCACCTGACGCGAGTATTCCTCGGCAAACAAGGGTGAGTTGACGATAAAATCAGCAGATGCAGGATTGCAGGCCACGGGAATATTCCACACCGCGGCAATGCGCAGCAGTGCCTTGATGTCTGGATCATGCGGCATGGATTCGAACGGATCCCAGAAAAAGATAAGTACATCCACTTCACCGCTGGGTATACGCGCGCCAATTTGCTGGTCGCCACCCAGGGGACCACTGACCAGTTTCTCCACCGTCAGCCCCAGGTCCTTCTCCAGCTTGTATCCGGTGGTGCCCGTCGCGCAGAGTTTGTGGGCTTGCAGCAACGCTTTGTGCCGCAAGGCCCAGTCGCTCAGCTCCTGTTTCTTGTTGTCATGGGCAATGAGAGCGACGCGTTTCAGTTTACCCAGGCTTTGTGCTTTTGTTTGCATGTAAGGCTCCGACGCCATCTGGAACTTTGTCATTTGATTGCGGGTTCAGTCACCGGGGTGCTCACACGGCTTCTCATATGGGGAGCCACATGGATAATCCCGGAACCAGCAACCATTGGTGGTTGCCGAGTCTGCCCTCAAGTGTTGATGGTGTCAATTAAGTAAACCAGCGCCCTGTCACAAGGCTCGACCAATGCCGATTTACTCGCTGCCACCTCGGCTCTGCCAGTCATGGGCACCATAGTTTGTGTTTTTATGCTTCGTCGGGGTTGACTCCCGCAGCGTCAATGCCTAATATACGCGCCCTCGACACACATCGAGACAACGCACTCGTAGCTCAGCTGGATAGAGTACTCGGCTACGAACCGAGCGGTCGGAGGTTCGAATCCTCCCGAGTGCGCCATATAGAACATCATAAACCCTTGATTATCCTAGAGATTTTCAGGGGTTTTTGCTGTCTGAAGGCTGATGTGTCGAAAAAGTGTCGAAAAATAACTTAGGTCGATACTGAACTGCCTCCGCCATATGCCCCGGCGACAAGTGCGCATAACGCATAGTCAACGCGATAGTGCTATGCCCAAGCAGCTTTTGCAATGTCAATATATCCCCGCCGTTCATCATGTAATGGCTAGCATATGTATGCCGCAATGCGTGACTGGCTTGGCCCCTGGGCAACTTAAATTTGCACTTTTTCAACAACCGACGAAATGCTGTTATTGACGTCGCAAACAACCCGTCAGTTCCACAGCAGTGCCCCCGGAGATCAGATTCCAACTCATCGGTGATCGGCACCGTGCGATTGCGTCCCGACTTTGTATCGGTATACGTCAACCTTGATCGCCCTATCTGCGATAGAGTCAACTTCTCCGATTCACTCCACCGCGCCCCAGTCTCCAAACACACCCTAACAATCAAATACAAGCAACAATTGCCCGATTGACGAATTACACTCAAAAGCTCTTGACACTCAGACAACGTCAAAAACGCAAGCTCGCGTTCTTTGATCCGCACCGGCTTAACCTTCGCAATCGGACACTGATAACGGATCTGCTCAGTCTGCCAAAGGTAATTGTACAAAGCCTTCACATAACCAAGCTCATTGTTGAGCGTCTTTGGTAAAACCCCGGCCAACGTCCGCTTTTTACGATAATCCAGATACATAGCTGGTGAAAACTTTTTAGCCACCGGGTCACCAACCGCCTCGCACAAACGATCCAAAGAACGTTTACGACGGTCAGGATCAGACAGGTATAGACCATGGTGGCCATACCACAAGTCAATAAGCTCAGACAAATTGCGCTTATCAACCGCCCTCTTACCCCAAACATCAGCAGTCGACGTATAGCGCGCACGTACATCCGCCTCATAACGCAAAGCTTCCGCCTTTGAACCACACCTCTTCCTAAAACGCTTTCCCTTCAATGGCTCCACATCGACCAGCCAACGACCATTTTTTAGCTTTTCAATTGCCATTAGACCGCTTTACCCCACCGAACATAACGCTCTTTAAGCAACAACCCAAGATGCTCAGTCAGTGCTATTTCATCCATTCCCTTGTCCGCATAGAAATTAACTATCGTATGCCAAAACGGTAACGACTTGAGCGCCCTTACAGTCTGCTTAGCTGTCAAGCGCTCCCGAGCCGCCAAGCTAATTGCGTTTCCCAATAGCAACTCAATATTCTTGCCGCTAAAACCCGCACTCGACTTGTAATAACGCTTATATTCAGTCTTATCGAGAAACGACTCCACAGGCACACCAACAACCACATCTTGAGCAAGAATGGTCCAAAATGGATTAAAGAAACGCGGAGAGTGCAGATATTTGAACGAGTCAAGCCCGTACTTCAAAAGGCCGTCGAGGTGATGGGACAACGCCTGATATGATGCAAAACCCAAATGCGAATCACGCCCAAAAATGCGCGAGCCTTCCGAAAATTGCTGAACAACAGAATGATGAAAGCGCAACTCAATCCGCCAAACAGGTTGGATTTCGTCGTAATTATCGTCTGATGCTTCAAACGGGTTATCAGTCTTTCGCCACACACTTTGCCAGAAATCCAACTTATCAGTCGCTTTAGCCTGCTCTGTTTTGTTGTATATCGCCAGCTGCATACCCGACGCAGAACCAAATAGATAGGACTGACCCCGATTATACGTTGCGGAAATAGCCGCAAAATCGACGGCATCGATTGAGTCAAATTGCCTGACGTTACTGCTACGGCAGTGCATCCGCGAGACTATATCAGCCGGAGGCTCCCAACCTTGAACGTCAATAGCGATATGAACCGCAGACTGAACATAAACACGCCCATCGAGCACACAATCAGCAAAGCCGTCTAACAACGCTTGCAACTCATACGGCGTTTTCTCTTCAATCAGGTGCGGTGACACTTCGATTTTAAGATGTGGCCCGACTGATTCAGACTTTACATTAAAGTTCTTGATCAGAAGGATAACACCAAGATCGGCATTTTGTAGCTTGAACTGATAGCCGCTATCACGACCAATCCGACCGACACACCAGTCATACCCGGCGAAAAACACAAAGCCGGGTTTCTCGCACATATCCAACACCGCAGACTTCAAGCTGCCCCGGTACAACTGCCGAACGGTATCCACCCCACAGCGCAGGATGTTTAACGCTGACAAGTCAGCGAACTTATCCCCATCAAAAAACAAACGCCCTTTTGCGTCTGGCTCAAAATTATGGTCATGGCGAATAATATGTTCTGGCTTAATCATGGTTTCTTCCTTTTATAGTGGTATAACGAACGCTAAAAGAGCTATTTATAAGACGTGCTACAGGGACGTCTATCAATGGTGTGCCGGGCGCACCTCGTGCCTCGGTTGCGCCCCGGCACACCCATTTAAACTGTTACGATGTTGAGGCTGATAGTTCATCTTGAGAATTTTTATTGTCAGGGCCTATCATGTGATCAAACTGCCCGTATTCCACATGATTACGACACATAGCCTCAGTCACGGAGCTTAAAACTGTGCCCTGTTGCGTATAACACTTGCAACCCACAGACTTAGAAGCTAAACAACCAGCCACCCGAGGAACAGACTTAACCTGCATGGCTTTATCCTTGTAGAGCGGAGCCGTCCACGGCAACGTTGGTATTTCCGGCGTCAGAAGCTCAGACCATGTCCGCTGCTCTTTTTCTTCCGGCGAACCACCACGTAAACCCTGAACACTTTCAACACCTGGTTGATTCTGAATAACTTCTGCATCATCAGATGCACCATAGCCAGACACAAACCGATAAATCAAAAATGCCGCAAACAGAGCAATCAACGGGACAATAAACAACATTTTAGGCGGGCGGAATTTGTGAGTATGAGTTTCAGCGGACTTATACAAACCCCAAACACGCTTAGGCAACGCCCTTTTGGTTTGATTGCACTTACTCAATTCCGAGGAATTTTCGGGAGACACGAAGCCACTACCGCTGTGATACTCTATTACCACAGGCGCACCAAACGGACGACTATAGTGCTTGTGCTCGTTCGCCAGAGTCCTCGCGTGCTTATCCAACAAAGAAGGGTCCTGACTAAGGAAGAAAACATCCACACCACGATGACGGTGTTTTTCTAGTGCTGTCAAACCAGAAGGCACCGGCCTACTGGGCGCACGCACCGGCCAAATCTCCTGAGCCTCATCAACGACCAAGACAGCACCGTCAGGTACGTTTTCCGGCCATGCTCTAGTTTCATCGTCAGAAAGCTCAAACCACGGCAATTTGAGCTCACCTATCCCGCGATAGTAAACGTCACGGCCCTTAAACTGGCCGCTGAAATGTATCAAGTCAATCAGGTGCGACGTTTTAGAGGAACCCGGCTTTCCTGTAATCAGTGTAAACATTACCCCGCACCCTCAGTTGCTGCAAAGCCAAACCGCTTTAGCGATCCCGCAACTGTCACGAACGCAATCAGCCCCATATGAGCACTAATAACAAGCTTGATATATACATCAAAACCAGCGAGACCGAGAAGACCAAACAGATCGGACCCAACTTCACCAAAGTGGGTATAAATGAGGTTCGATAGGGTATCCATTCCAAACTCAACACCTTGCAGAACGAGAACACCCATACCAACAGTGCCCAAAACACGCGCAACAGTCCCGCCAATGATTGATGCAATGAACGCGGCAATAGGCGCAAAAATTTGAGGCATTATTTTTCTCCCATTTTACGAAAGATAATCATCCCAGCAGACAGCCAACCCAACGCGACAATGATAGGACGCATCTTGATTGCCCACTGACAAAGCCAAGTCAAAGGCAATGAAAACGTACCAATGCTTGTCACTATTTGCTTATCAGCCGGACATGACCCACCGCCAGCAAAGCCGGAATCATCAAGCCCGTCGATCAAACTACCAAACGTTTGCTCTTTTTCTACAATCTGATTTTTTTCCGAATCACCCAAAACAGAATCACCATTGTTGTACTCGTCCGTGCCCTGCAAATCCTCCCGCCACAACTTATCTTTACATTCAGATAACCACGTATGAGTTGCAACAGCACAGCTAATAGCCTCCCCCTCGCATTCCGGCGGTGTTTGCGCATCCTTCGAACAATTACCACCACCATAGGAACCATCTCCACAATCATCCCCTTCACAATCACCACCGCCGCCACCTGACGAACTACTAGACGATCCAGAAGAACCGCCGGAAGAAGTACTAGACGAACCGGAAGAGCCACCCGAGCTTGAAGACGTTGATGTTGAAGAACTGGAAGACGTTGAAGAACTGGAAGATGTTGAAGAACTGGAGGAACTAGAAGAACTCG
>CAYQQJ010000053.1:0-14454 GCA_964419935.1 uncultured Cellvibrionaceae bacterium | reverse complement strand
AGAAGGAAATAACATGAGCCGATTTGAGAAGTTAACGCATGTGCTCTGGCATTGCCAGTACCACATTGTTTGGGTGCCGAAGTACCGATTTCGGGTGCTGAAAGGGGCTATAGCACGAGAGGTGTTTAACTGTATTCAGGTCTACAGCAGCCGACTGGGCTGTCAGGTGGTAGAGCTGAACGTGCAGGTGGACCATGTTCACCTGCTGGTGAAAGTGCCACCAAAAGTATCGATTTCACAGTTGATAGGTACAGTGAAAGGGAAAAGCGCACTGCGACTCTTTACGCGCTTTCCGTATTTGAAGCAAAAGCCCTATTGGGGCAATCACTTCTGGGCCAAGGGCTATTGCGTGGACACGGTGGGAGTCGATGCGGATATGATCCGCCGGTATGTGAGATACCAAGAGAAGCAAGAACAGCGTCAAGTTGAACTGAACTTGACGAGGTAACCAAACTGGGACAGCTCAGGCCAGCCTTCTAAGAGGGCTGGCCCCATAGCCCCCTTAGAGGGGGCATAAAGCAATTCCGGGTTCTTAGAACCCGGATTTTTACTTGCTCGTATAAATGAGGCTAAAGGTTTAGGTCGATAGGCATAACAAGGCCAGGCACAGCGACGGCTTTTCCGTTGCGGCTTCGCCTTCACTACAAAGCCGCGCGTGCTGGCGGCGTTAGCGGTTTAAACTATGGTCAGGTCTCTCTGCATTATTACCTTTCTATGCTCGTGTATAGGATGCGCTGCATGGTCTGTTGGTGACGATCCAAAGGGGCGGGAATATCGAGGTCAAGCAGAGTCTGTAATTGCACTGCTCGAAACGTACAGGAAGGAGAAGGGCACGCTCCCGGCATCACTCAATGTATTAGTCCCAACCTATACTGGCAGCCTGCCCGATGTTGTTGATATTCTCAGGTATTCCAAGGAAACTGAAAGTGTGGGGTATACCTATACGCCCTCATGGCCGCAACCGGGGCAGATTTCGTGCTCCACAATTATTGGTAGTGGTGACTGGAGTTGTCATGGCTACCTTTAGTCAGTTCGCTAACAATACGCGCCAATTCGCACACTTCGTGTGCCGGACGCTCGCAAGCTCGCGCCGTTGCGCTCTGCGTTAGGAGTCAATGTGAGGTTCAGAATTTTCTTTGTAGCATTAATACTGCCATTGCTTACATCTTGTATGAGTAACGGTGCAGAAATGTATTCTTTGGCTCCCGGAGGCCCGCATGCAGTTTCTATGGTAAGCCTCCTTATGGAGCCGGAAAAATATAAGGATGAGCACATCGAGGTGCATGGTTATCTCGGGAAATTCCCTAACCTCGCAGTGTTCCTCACTCACAAAATAAACAAGACAGCCACGCTTAAAAAGCGTCACGCGAATTGCTTCCGCCATGCGAGCAAACAGATCGAAAAATGGATTGGGTATACAGGGAAATCGGCAGATGAAGACACAGGTGTCATTTTTCTGATTGGCGGACGAGGTTAGCCCTGCCCTTTCGAGCACAGCGTCTTGCTGGAGATGAAATTGAAGGGTTTAAGTTAAAAAATAAACAAGACAGCCACGCTTAAAAAGCGTCACGCGAATTGCTTCCGCCATGCGAGCAAACAGATCGAAAAATGGATTGGGTATACAGGGAAATCGGCAGATGAAGACACAGGTGTCATTTTTCTGATTGGCGGACGAGGTTAGCCCTGCCCTTTCGAGCACAGCGTCTTGCTGGAGATGAAATTGAAGGGTTTAAGTTAAAACAGCCCTGCAGGAAGCCAAACCGGGAGTGCGTTGATAGCCGAGTTGTTTCGCTGCGACCTTCAAACGGTGGGCACAGCCAACCAAACCTTTGAACTGGCTTTCAAATTTGGTTATCAGGAAAAGCCAATGCTTTGGTTCAATGTCCAGTCGATCGAGGATGGGTGGGAGATTGGCGGCAATGGCACCGCGCTTACCTTCGCGGATGATTCTGCCGCTCCAGTCCACGAGCTCGATGTAGTCCTGCAATCGGAATGGGAGGCCATTGGGCATAGGCTCTCTGGGATTGCCAATGAATGACATCAGATTTTCTGGCTGATCTCCACTGCTCTTAAGCTCGCGGATACGGCACTTGATAGAGGTGTGATCAGACGTTTCTGGGGTATCCGCCATTTTGGCCCGAACAGGGTTCAAGTCAACGTACGCCATGCAGGCGGCCAAGGCTTTTTCGTCCAACAAGGCTTGCGAGCTGAAACGGGATTCCCAGAACCGGCCGGTGCATTGATCTTCGGCATTGGCCATGCGTGCAATGGGCTCATTCAGCGCTCGCATAAACCAACTGATGTCGCAGAGCTGGATTCGCCACAAGTCAAGGCGTTCGTGAACCACTTGAAGCTCTACATCGGTTAACGGGTCGTTCCTGAGGTATTTCTGGGTCAACAGCGTCCCTTTGTACAACTCATGCCATCGTTCGCAGACTTCATGGTTGGTCCACTGCAACGCATTGGCTTTGTTGATGTGTAGCACCAGGTGATGATGATTGGACATGACGGCATAGGCGCAGACGTCGATAGCGAATACCTTTGCCAGCGCCAGAATTCGATCTTCGATCCACTGGCGACGGTGTTCGAAGCATTTGCCGGTGACGGTATCACTACCGCACAGAAAGGCCCGGCGAACACAGCGGGACGTGCAGTGGTAGTAGGGTGTGGCATCCAGTGAGATGAGCTGTTTCCTGGGTTTCGGCATGGTTCCATCCTCCTTGAGCCAATACTGGCTGAATATACAGCTATAAGGGCGCTTGATCAACTGCTAGGGTGGGTGTCTCAACTGCTAGGGTGGGTGTCTCGTTAGTGTTCTTGTGGATGTCGAGCTGTTCTATGCCGCTTTTTCCTTCCGCGGTTGGGTGGGGATTGCCGGATAAGTTGGGGCGGCTTTAGTGGCTCTTACGTCTGGTGCTCACGGGGCAGGTTGGGTGTGCGCGATCTACACGGATGACGTATTTAGTCATTGTTTTCGGAAACCCACATTTGATGTTTTGAACGATCTAATTAGGAATCTTCTGTATATCTTCTAACCACGACTATCTTACTTATTAACCTCGCTTGGTTGGATAAAAAAAGCTCCGCGATGCGGAGCTTTTTGAGGTTAACCAATGTACACTAAGCGCTTGTTAGCGGGTGATTATCCATTTGCCGTTTTCTTTGCGAAGCTTAATGGGGTATCCGACTGAGCCTGATCTAGATTGGAAGTTGAGCGCAATTGCGGATCCACCATCAGATCGAATTATGCTGACTAATTTCTGGTTCTTTTCCATTAATATTCCCAGATGATTAGGGGTAAGATCGACAAACTTTAAGTCATCATTATTAAGTGCATCTATGAAATCTTCGTGTAATTCTTTTTGCGTAGTTCCGCGCTCGAGATAAAAAGCGTCATCGGTCTCACGGCTACGCTCTTCGAAGAGGGGCAAGATAGTATCAATGTCACCATTTTCCAGCGCCTGCTGCACTTTCCGATACTCAGGAAGCAGCTCATTCTTAGCCGAATCATAATCTTCGTCATTCATGGCGTCATAGTTGGGAAGTTCATCGCTTTTGAAGAACGCCCAAAGCGGTAAAGATGAAGGGATTTCTAACGTTCGTTCGTAAATAACGGCACCCGCATAGTCTTCGACTGGTTTATTTGACACTTCCGAAACCCATACGTCACCTTGCTCGTCTGGAGCAAAACCGTTTTTTGAATTATAACCGCCTGCGAGTGAACTGTTTTTGCTTGGCAGACCTTCTTTAAGATATTTCTCTTCAAAGAACAGCGTCGCTATAGATTGAGCGTTGTCCGCATTCCCATGCGGGTGAACCTGAAGCTCAAGCTTGATTTGAGCATTGCGGTTTATGGGTGCTCCCTCTGCGGGAGGGAGGACCTCTATTTCTAATACATTCTCTTTTGGATGCATCCAATGGTTGACGGGCAGGGCCATAGTGATTTGGCCTTCGTCTGAAAAATCTGTGTGTAGTGCAACACCATTCAAGCGTACAAAATAGCTGGTATTGTAGGCATGGATATTTAGCGTAAACACCGGTTTATTCTCAAGCACACTCATGGGTTCTGGCTCCGCATTACTGCATGAAGCGACCATGACAATAACTGCCAGGCTCAGGCCGCGTAATAGATATTTTACTGATTGGTGGTTATAAGTCGAGTTCATCGATAGAATACTTATCCGGTTGCTTGGGCCAGTGACAGGCCGATAGAATTTCGATACTTCCTTTTGCGGTTTTGTCGTCAGCCTTAACCTCGGTCTCTCTACGTTTGCCGCGCTTAAAATCTTGGCCCGATGCATCATCAGATTTCATATCCCGTCTAGAAATCTCCGCATAATACGCAAAATAAATCGTCGCGCCGGTAAATTCTACCTTACCGCCTAGCGTCGGTTTTTCATTTACCGTTGTAGACCACAAGCTGATGACCGCGCCGATACCTTCAGCATCACTTTTAGCGCTTTGAAGTGAAAGTTCTAAGCCTATCGCCATTTTAACAAACCAAACACTGGCTTCAGCTTTGGCTGTGCCTTTGAGGCCAAGTAGCAAGTGGGCAGAGCCTTGGCTTGTTTTGCCTTTTTCGCTCCGCCAAGGCCTGCCAGCGGGTTTTTTCCAGGTCAAGTCGGCAGTCAATCCGCCGGTCACGGTGAGTTCGAGTTTAATTTCGGCGGAGGCATTGACGGTGTCATTGCCGACGCCCTTTTCTGCTCTTGCTCTGATTTCTTGTATAAGTTTACCGATAGGCGATTCTTTAGCGGCTACCCAGTCCAGGATATCGGTGCTGACTTCTGCTTCGATCAGCGGGTCCATTTTAAGGGCGAGGCTTCCGCCGATATCCACTTTATGGCTCTGTTCAGTTTCCTGCAATTCGAGTTCGCCGGCTAGGGCGACGGCGGAACTGAGATCCGCTTTGATCCGTTTATCCGCTTGCTGGTTATCTACCCCTGGAATTAATTGCGCTCCTCTGCTGGATAGTTCCTTGATACGATCCACCACAGGGCCAATAATGGCGTGAATCTCAGGGAAGAAATCTGATGGGGCGCCTGCCTCAAAATTCCATGTGTTTTTGGCAATATTGCCCTTCAAACCTGCCTTGAGTTCCCACCCTTTATCGTCTTTAGTGGTGTAACCCATGCTCACTTTGCCACTCCACTTAAAGGTGGGAAAGGCGTGAACCTTGGCTTCACAACTTTCAATATCCGCACAACCATTGGCCTTCACGGAATAGATTTGCGGGTCCAAACTACCGAGTTTCGGTACCATACAATAGCGCAGGAAGTCTTTAAAACTTTTGACCTCCCGGCTCGGTTTAGGGGCAAGCACCGGAAACTTATGAGGACTCGCGACAGCCGTTTCATTGAATGTATCGCCGTTGATGACGAGGCTTGGGCACTCGGTCTTGCCGTGTACGCAAGTACCGGCAAAGGCAAGATTGATATGGTCGGGTTTGCCTTCAATGCCAATAACCTGAATAACGGTATCAACGCCGTTGAAGTTCGGCTCACCCTTCATAGCATCCAACAAATACCCTCGCTCACTGTAATGATCACAGCGCAGGCTGAACTTGGTCATTTCACAAACCGGTACTTTCTCTTCCTTTGGCTCTTCACTCTTCCTGACCACACTTGTTGCTGCGGCGCTCGCATGTGGGCCATGGTCTACGGGGCGGTTAGCGGGCGCGGAGGCAGTGTCCGTTTCCACTTCTGCCCCGGCGCTGCTTCCCGACTCTTTCGGGCGAGGACTGTTGGTTGGGGTTTCGCGCACGATGATTTTGCCCTCGACAATGGCGTCGGCGACAAGATCTATTGTGGTGGGGTTGCCTGCGGGGCGTCGTGTGACTGTAACCCCGTCTACCAGGCCTTTTAGTTGGCCTTCGCTGGCGCCCAACTGGGTGACGTACTGGCGGGCTTCTGCGGTGTTGCGGAAGGTCTTCACATTACCCTTGGCGGCCATGAACTGGGCGGTTGCGGGCAATATTTGTGCGACAGTATTTTTGTTGGGGGTTTTGAACGTATATTGACTGATATTGCTGGCTATGGCGACAACATCGGTGATGTCGAATACCCTGATTTTGCCAAACGCCATTAATCTGGCAACTTGGTCTTCCAGACTGGAATGGTGCGTTCCGCCGGTTCTCCCCTCACTGCCGACGGAGCTTATGATGCGACGCCAGTATCCTTCTGACACACGGAGACTATGGACAAATTGTTTTGCAGAGACTGGATCTGTTAGCTGCTTAGAGGATAACCCTGCCGGTGCCATTCCGTCTCTGGAGGTATGTATTTTATAGTGCCGGCCAAAACCGTCCTGTATGTTGTTATGCAGCATTGCCTGCCTTTCCATGTTGGTTATGCGTATTGATTCATGCGATCCAAGGATGCTTTTGGGCGCCTTTATATCATATTCTCTATCGCTGAACGGTTGATTCTGTCGCAAAATAGCGAGAATAAGTGACACATCATACTCTACTGGCTAATCCTTACGAGGGCAAAAGCTCGATGGGGACGGACTGGAATCGCGGGATACCCCGGCCTTACTTGACGAGTCAATCTCAGTTTGCTTGTGTCGTTAGTGGGAAGGGAATTTCAAGGCAGAAAGCGAGTCGCGTTTTATCGGTGTTCCGCGCAGGATAACCCACTGAATAGAGTCATAGGCATCAACACTTGTCAGTGGGTTTTCTGCCAATATTAATAGGTCGGCAAGCTTGGACTTTTCGACGCTGCCCAAATCTCTTTCCAGCCCCAGAACCTGTGCATTATTGATGGTGAGCGCACGAAAGATTTCTGGCGGATCAATACCCAACTCGTGCCAGCGCTGAATTTCCAGACGACCATTTAAGCCGGGAAATTGCGTGTAGATGGGGCCGCTGGGGGTGTCGCTTCCGAACACCAAGTGCGCTCCCTGTGTTCTCAGTTGACGGCTGAATTTCATCGCATTGTCAATGATAGGTGCGTAGACGTTTTGCGCCTGCTGATAGCGCTCTGCCGCCGTCATGTTCTTGGATGTTCCAAGGCCCTCGCTGATTACATTGGCCATCCACTGTCCGGTTTTAGTCTGATACCAGGCCAAAAGCGCCGGAGGAATGGCTGCCTGGCTGTTGGGTTGATTAAAAAAGTCTGGGTTCAGCAGCTCCCGTTCACCCACCAGCACCTGGATTGTAGGTTGTACGGCGATATTGGCGTTGGCGATACGTTCGGCAATCTTGGCGAGCTGCTGTGCCGTCCTGTCTTCTGTGTTCCACAGGCCATGCACCATCATGCCCACACCCGTCGCCAGTCCAAATTCGTAAGCGCTGGCGGAGTTACTGTGCAGCAGCACCGGCAGTGAGTGATCATGGGCTGCATCCACAACATCACGAATAATGTCCTGGCTGGGGACGGGTAGGTTGCGCATCGGGCCAAAGCCGGTTTCGTAAAAGACCTTTACGCAACGGGCGTTTTGCGCCTTGGCCTTTGCAACGATTTCCTCAGGACTGGACTGACCGGATTGAGCGATATCCGGGTGGCTGTAATGATCGTGCAGAAGATGGCGAGTGGCGCTTTGCTTCATCTCCTCGGGCATCAGCACCATCGGATAGCCGCCCGCTGTCAGTGCCGGGGTGCAAAAATAGGCGTGAGGAGCGAGGGATTGGCTGTTCCAATGGGCGATGGAATCCGCTGTCGAGGCCAGATCCAGCAGGGTAGTGAAACCAAAATACAGGTAGCTGCGCGGTATTTGTGCCAGCGCTTGTTGATAGGTGGCCGAGTCGATCTCGCGCCCCGGCATCACGCCCGGTACACCGTCGAGGTGCACATGGGCGTCGATCAATCCGGGGATCAGATACTGGCGGTGGCCTTCCAGGATTGTCGCGGCGGGATACTCTGCGGTGCCTATGGCTTTGATTCGCCCGTCTTCGATCAGAACGTTCAGTGGAGACGCGCTCACCTGCGCCTCGGCGGATACGACAAAGACATCGCGAATCAGCAGGCTATTCGATTTTATGACATCCGCTTGTCCAGCCATTGCTGTGGCAGTGGCCAGCATCAGGCTGAATATCAATGGTAGCCTGATACTATAATGCAGTTGCTGGCAGCGCTTGAAAAAATTTGGCATGGGAATGTCCTCATGGTGTCGTGTTACTGGTGAATGACGCGATTTTCGGCATCCGACGGGGTGCATTGCGACCTGAAACGCGATCGAGGACCTAGGTTCTTTAATTTCTAATAAAAACTCGGATTGCTATGACGCAGTTACTGATCCCACTTTATTTTTCGTCAGCAGTACTCTGTGCCCTCACCGCCGCGGGTCTGTTGTTGTCGCCGAGCCTGGGGGTTAGATCAGTACGATTGCTCGGCATTAACTATGCGCTGTACAGTGTTCAGCAACTGCTGGCCGTGGCTATTCTGGCTTTCGCGTGGACGCCCGCCGTCATACTCCGGCCCAGCACTGCGCTCGCTCTGGGGCCGGCACTGTATTTTTACTACTTGAGCCTGACAAGAGTGGACAGCCATCTGTCCCGCTGGCATTTGCTGCACCTTTTGCCTTCATTGGTCTTATTGGCAGCTTTTCTATTTGATCTCGCTTTAATCCGCTGGACGGATGTGATGATTGTGGCAAGCTTCACTTGTTACTCTGTGGTCACTGCCAGGCTCTTACCGTCGGGTGTTGCAGGCCTGGAGCATCTGGGGCCTTATGCCAAAATGGCTTACCGCTGGTTGCTGGTGCTCGCAGGGATGATGCTGGTCAACCTTCTGGTGGAGATCGGCGCCTGGATTGAAAGTGGCACCAATAAGCCGACGTCTGAATCATGGGTGATTCTGTTTGGTATCGTCAGCTTTCTGTTATTCAATCTGCTAGCACTGGTGCTGGCTTTAGTGCGAGCACCCTTGATGGAATGGATGCACGGGTTACAAGCGCTGCGGCTAACCCGTGCTACACCTGTTGACGATGAAGCAGCCCGAAAGCTATTCACGCGCTGGCAGGAATTGGTGTTACAACAAGCGCTTTATAAGCGGGAAAATGGCATCAGTCTTGAGCAGGCGGGCCGGATGTTGGGCGTACCCGCGAGGCAGGTATCCATTGCTGTCAATCGCGTGTACGGTGGAAATTTCTCTCAATATTTGAACGACTGCCGGGTAGTAGAGGCCAGGCGGCTGCTGCTTGAACAGCCAGGCCTACCCATTACTACCCTGATGATGGAGGCCGGTTTTTCTACCAAGTCGAATTTTAATAAAGAGTTCAAACGAGTGACCGGTATGTCGCCCCGTGAATACCGGGAAAACTCCCAGGCTGTTCAATCTCGAAAAGCACATGATGTGAATAACGTTACCCGAGGCAGACACAATATCGAACACCCATAGATCGCTGGCTTCATGTTTATTTCAGGGCATTTTCGCGAAATAATATGGGACATCCATCGATTCAAAGGTCAACGCCAAACGAAGCATGCAATTATGGGTGTCCTAGAGCCATGCGCTCGACGCTAACAAAACTAAGCAGCTGTGGGCAAAAGTGACGAATTGATAGCCGCCGTGGTGTGGAGGCTATGGCGCGTCGTGAACTTCGAATCCATGCGCATCGGTTTAAGAGTGAGCCTTCTACAAAAAATGCTGCTGGTTTAAACATAAATCAGCTCCACTAAGTCCCAACACTCGCAATTTGATCGAGATTACTAATTAGCCGTGTAAGCAGGTCAACAAGTTGTGCAGCTTCCGCATCGGTGAATCCGCTCATCGCCCGGTTATTTCCCTGGAACAGGCGCGCTATTGCCTCGGGCATGCGCTCTTGTGCGACACGTGTAAGCACGATGTGACTGCTCCTGCCATCAGCTGGGTCGCGAGTCCGTTCGATCAAACCGTCCCGCTCCATGCGAGCGAGCATTTGCGCCATTGGAGGTTGCTCAACCTTTGCGAACCGGGCGAGATCGCGCTGGGTGCTCGCGATCCCATTCTGGAGTGCAATCAGCACTGGTAATTGGCCAACGCCAAAGCCAAGCGGTTTAAGATTTGACTCGCTAAGGCGCGCGAAACCCCTCGCCGCAAGACTTATGAGATGCCCCGGTGTCGAAAGCACGTTTTCATTCATATCACCCCTTTCCTCCCCCGCGTTTGACAAAATTGCATACGCACATATATATTTGGAAAATATATATGTACATATACATCAATATGGGGTGCTCGGCAACGTTGCTCCCACTCCACCCATAATCTATTTCACCCATTAGAGGATAATATGGTCATGTCGAATAACGATATTTGTATTATCAAGGGAATGTATGATCGCTTCAACGCGAGAGACATCGAGGGTGTACTTGCCGCACTCGCGGATGATGTGGTTTGGGCCAACGGCATGGATGGCGGCCATGTTCATGGGCATGAGGGCGTGCGCGACTATTGGACACGCCAATGGGCTATCGTTGCTCCGCACGTTGAGCCGATAATGTTTCAACAAACAGAGGATGGTGCTGTCGCGGTTGAGGTAATTCAGTCAGTGTTCGACCTCAACGGTCAGACGTTAAGTGGACAGACGCATGGGCTGAAGGACAAGACAGTAGTGCACGTTTTTCGCATGGATAGCGATAAGGTCAAACGGTTCGATATTCAGGATGATCATTGATCATCGCGACGAAAAACGCCCGAGAGACTATCGAACTCAAGCCTGCTCTACTGCTCCGGCGGGATGCCGGTCGGTTTTCCCGCACTTTCTCGTTGCAACGCTATAGGTGATGAAAAGTAATACTGAAGCTTTTGGGGTAGTGAATAGCGGTTGCTAGCATTATCGATCGGGTACAAAATGGGTTGCCGCCATATATCATCCCATTTGCTGCTGTGACACGCCGTGACAAATCGCCAGGATCGCGGGCTCGGGGCTCGCGAATTTGTAGCCTGGATGGAGTGTAACGCAATCCGGGAGGCCCAACCTTTGGCTGCCCCGGATTCCGTTGCACTCCATCCGGGCTACGGGTGCGGCTTGTCTGTCGAACAATCCTGCTTGCACGTTCACAACAGCAAACACCGAATGCATGCCTCCGAGTTTGTGGGACAGCAATGATGGGATACCTAAAAAACTTGGGCTAGCTGACCACATAATTTGACGCTTAGTTCGTCTTTGATGACCGATTGAGTGCATGAGTATCCACAATTTTGCATACCAAACATTGTTTGAAGCCATCGTATTGGCAGCAGCTTTATCAGTGAGGATTTTATGATTCGATTTCTATTGTGTGTTGGCTTTCTGTTGATGCAAGCTACTTCGATTGCAGCGCAACAGGCTGATTATCAAGATATTCAGCTTTATCAGTTTCAGGATATGAAACCTGTAACCGTGGGCAGTATTGCCGCTGGCAAACCGACTTATCTGAAACTGTGGGCGACTTGGTGCAAGCCCTGTATGGAGCAAATGCCGCATTTTGCCAAACTGCATCAACAATATGGTGAGCAGGTTAATTTTATTGCTGTGAATATCAATATCAATGAAAACCGTAGTGATATAAGTGATGTGATTAAGCAATTTTCGCTGAAAATGCCGATGCTGTTGGACAATGAAAGTCAGCTTGGCATCGCGTTGGGACTCGTTGGGACGCCCTATAGTGTGCTAACCAATGTACAAGGCGAAGTGGTCTATACTACCCATGAGTCTGATAGCAATCTTGATCGTATAATTTCGATGTTAGCGCAAGGCCAAAACTTGCCGGCCAGTAAGGTGGAGGTGCTCAGTGCTGCGGAAAAACAACGGATACTTAAGCCATGGGCACAAGGCGAACATTTGCTTTTCTTCACCGCGACATGGTGCGACTGGTATTTAGCCGATACCAGACCCGATATGGCGCTGGCCTGTAAGCAGGCTCAAACGGGCTTGAACAAACTGGCAGAGCAGCTACCTGATCAGTCATGGCATGGCATCGTCAATCACCTCTGGACTGACGAAAAAGCACTGAGCGATTTTAACCAGCTGTATCAGATGAAAGTGAAATTCAGCATTGATACCGCTGGTGTATTGTTTAACGAATATAAAATTAGCAGTATTCCGACATTGTTGAAAATAAAAAACGGCAAAATAATCACGAAAATTACTGATTTTAGTCATCCAGACGCAGTGATTAAACAGCTGAGGGGCCAGTAGGTTGTTAGCAACTCGCGTCATAGAATCCACAAGCGGCGCGTTGCATGCAAACCACTTCTGGCTCCTGTGTGTTTACATTAACCCTATTCCTTGAGACACTTCATTAATAGTAAGAGCCTTAAATGTTACGGCGGCAAGTGTCTGAGATACTACAGGAGCGACCATGTTACGTATCGTAATGTATTGTGTGATTTTTGGATTGATATCCTGTGGTGAGTCATCGGATGGCAGCGACCCTATTCCACCGCCAGTCGTTTCACCAACTCCGCCCCCACCTGCCTCGCCATTGCCAACCCTTACACCGGGCGCGCTGGAGCTAAAAGCCAATGATAATCCCTTGTTGGCACCGGAACTGCCCTCACTCAGCTTGACTGGTGGTACAAAAATTCATGGAATCAACTTCGGACCGTTTGTTGGGGAAGGCAGCGCGCCAGGGGTAACAGACCTGAGCGAAAGCGAGTTGACAAATTTGTTAACCAATCTCGTGCCGTATACCGAATGGGTGAGAACTTATGGAACCAATAATGGCCAGGATAAGATCGGCGAAATTGCGCACAGTTTAGAATTGTCGGTAGCTATCGGCGCATGGTTAAGCGCGGACCTCCCCGCCAACGCAACTCAAATGAACGATGTTATTGCTCTGGCCAAAGCTGGTCATGCCGATATGGTGATTATTGGTAGCGAGGTGCTGCTGGCAGGTTCACTGTCAGAAAGCGATCTGGTTGCTTATATCAACCAAGCAAAAGCCGCTTTGCCTGAATGGGATATCGCCTGTGCTGAGGAGATTGGGGCGATGATGAATGCGCAGTTATGGCAGGAAGCCTGTGATATCTGGTTAATCAATCTTTATCCATTTTGGCAGGGCGTCAATATCAACCAGAGCGTCCGGAGTATGCACCAACAATATGCGGAGTTGCTGACCATGGCAGATGGTAAGCCGGTGATTATCAGTGAAACTGGCTGGCCATCCAATACAGATGAGCGTGGTGGTATGGGGGATGCGCTTCCGACACCGGAAAACGCAGCTTATTACTTTCTGAATTTCGTCAGTTGGGCAGAGGCCAATAACGTGGAATACTTTTATTTTGAAGCGTTTGATGAGCCCTGGAAGGAGGAGCTGGGCTTCGGTCGCCATTGGGGCGTGTGGGATAGATTCCTGAACTTAAAGCCTGGTATGGAACTGGTGTTCAACGGTTATTCGCATAGTGATAACTGGAGCAATTAAAGTTATCGCCATCGAACACAAATTATTTTATATCGCGCGGCATTGCTGTCCCATAAACGTCCGATGATTGGATTCGGTATTTGCTTTTATGAACGTGCAAGCAGGATTGTTCGCAACAAACCGCACCCGTAGCCCGGATGGAGTGCAACGGAATCCGGGGCAGTCAGAGATTGCTCCTCCCGGATTGCGTTACACTCCATCCAGGCTACAATCGAAGAGCTATCAACCGGCACGTTTGATTGTCGGGTTACGACGCTCGCAGAGCTCGCATCTAGCCCTGATGACAAACGGACCGAAGCCCAGCAACATTTTATCGTATGGAGGCAGTTCGTCCGATAATGTTAATTGCCGGGTTAATAAAATAATAAAAAAACCCGGCACGAAGCCGGGTTTCTGTTTCGAAAGTTACCGTTTATTTATTATTGATAGTACCTCACGTAATCAACATACATTCGCTGTGGGAATGTGCTGCCTCCATCGGGGCTGCCTGGCCAGTTGCCGCCGACGGCGAAATTCAGCAGCATAAAGAAGTTATTGTGGAACTCCTGTGTTCCATTAACGCCTCCGGAAATGTCTGCTACATGGAACATGTTGCCGTCCACATACCAGCGAATTTCATTGGCGTCGCGCTCCACTGCGTAGACGTGCCAACCAGTCACGTTATTGCCTACAGAACCACCATATGACGCATACTGTCCATTGTGGTCCTGCCAGTGAATGGTGCCATGAGTCTGGGCTTCGTTGTTGACGTGTTCCATAATGTCGATTTCGCCGGATGCGGGCCAACCCACGCTGTTGAAGTTGCTGCCCAACATCCAGAACGCTGGCCAGCTGCCCTGGGTTTGCGTCATCTTGATGCGTGCCTCCAGGCGGCCATAACCAAACTCACGCTTGCCTTTGGAGATCATGCGGGTGGATGTGTATTGGCATGCACCATACCAACAGTTGTAGCCACCTTCGCGGCGCGCCTCGATGACCAGTACATTGCTGCCAGCGCTGCCGTCGAATTGGATTGAAGCGTTGTTACCATTGGTATAGTACTGCAGCTCGTTGTTGCCCCAGCCGCCACCGCCGGTTTCAAAAGTCCAGTTCGACAGGTTGATCGAGTCGAATTCATCACTCCAGGTGGC
>CAYQQJ010000052.1:0-14597 GCA_964419935.1 uncultured Cellvibrionaceae bacterium | reverse complement strand
GATATTTTCAAACAAAGATTTGACAAGAGACACACCCGACATTAAAGTAGCGGCCTTCCTTGAGGAGGGCGGGAAAAATGACTGTCAACCAGTGGTTGAAAGGCATTACCCGCAAGTTAAGGATGCGGTTGATTGGCTTAGTCGTTTTGGGCCTGCTCGCTTAACTGGAACCGGGGCATGTGTGTTCTCACCCTTCCCTTCCAGAGAGCGCGCGCTAGAGGTGTTCGCCAAGCGACCGAAGCAGCTGGATGGCTTTGTTGCTGTCGGTGCTAACGAATCACTACTGCATCGACGCCTCCGCGCAGTTATTGATGCTAATGGGGTGTAGCCAAGCGGTAAGGCAGCGGGTTTTGATCCCGTCATGCGAAGGTTCGAATCCTTCCACCCCAGCCATTTCGTTGCGCTCTGCCACACAACGCACTCAGCGCCCTTCCTGAAAGCCTGTAAAACAAATCTGTTCGACAGCGATATAGACAACACCAAGGGTACGATACAGTGGCAGACTTGATGGTCTTTACCGGTAATGCCAATCCGGAACTTGCGCATAAGGTCGTAAACGAACTCTGCATTCCCATGGGCGATGCCACAGTCGGCAAATTCTCCGACGGTGAAATCTCGGTAGAACTCAATGAAAATGTTCGCGGTCGCGATGTTTTCGTCCTGCAATCCACCTGCGCGCCCACCAACGACAACATCATGGAACTCATGGTGATGGTCGATGCCCTGCACCGCGCCTCTGCCGGTCGCATTACCGCCGTTGTCCCCTATTTTGGTTACGCCAGGCAAGACCGCCGCGTGCGCTCGTCACGCATTCCCATCAGTGCCAAGGTTGTTGCGGACATGTTCGCAACCGTGGGCATTGATCGCGTATTGACAGTGGATTTGCACGCAGAACAGATTCAGGGGTTCTTCAACGTGCCGGTGGACAACGTCTACGGCACACCGGTGTTGCTCAGCGACATCGAACGGCAGAAGTTCGAGGACCTGATCGTGGTGTCACCGGACATCGGCGGCGTTGTGCGCGCCCGGGCCATGGCCAAGCAACTGGGAGTCGACCTGGCGATCATCGACAAACGTCGACCCTCGCCCAATGTTGCCGAGGTGATGAACCTGATCGGCGAAGTTGAAGGCCGTACCTGCCTGCTGGTGGACGATATGGTCGACACCGCCGGCACCTTGTGCAACGCCGCCAATGCGCTGAAAGAACACGGTGCCAAAAAAGTTGTCGCTTACTGTACCCACCCAATACTGTCCGGCCCTGCAGTTGAACGCATCAGCAATTCCATGCTCGACGAACTGGTGGTTACCGATTCCATACCCTTGCGTGCCGAAGCACTGCAATGCAAACATATTCGTCAATTGACAATTTCTACCATGCTGGCCGAGGCCATGCGCCGCATCAGCAATGAAGAATCCTTGAGTGCTATGTTTCGATCATAAAGTGTTTCGATCATAGAATGTTCCGGCCGCAAGTGTTCCGATCACAAGTGATTTGTTCATAAAAGGTTGTGGACACTGCACTCAAGTTAACCGGTTTGCCATGCTGGCAAACCCTTTGAAACCCCACAAGGTATTCTGGTCGCGGATTCTTGTGGTTTAAGGGCGCGAAAAAAGCAGCCATTCCGCCAGTGCAAAAAGCACCAAGCGGATTCAGCCGTTTTTACCAACGCCCATTTAATTGAGGACTGACTCATGTCTACTGAAGACTTTACTTTGAATGCCGAGGTTCGGGACGATGCGGGGAAAGGTGCGAGCCGCCGCCTGCGTCGCCTGGCCGACCGAGTACCCGCCATTGTTTACGGTGGCCGTAAAAAGCCCCAGGCCATTACGGTTGAACATAAAGAGCTGGTTAAGCACCTGGAAAACGAAGCCTTTTACTCGCACATCATCACTCTGGCGATTGGTGATGCCAGTGAAAGCGTGATCCTGAAGGACGTACAACGTCATCCTGCCAAGAAAAAGATTCTGCATCTTGATCTGCAGCGCGTTTCCAAGTCCACCAAACTGCACACCCGTATACCGCTGCACTTCATCAATGAAGAAAGCTGCAAGGGCGTTAAAACGGGCGGTGGTATCATCCTGCGCACCCTGACAGATCTGGAAATCACCTGTCTGCCGGCGGATCTGCCCGAGTTCATCGAAGTGGACATGGCCGATGTCGGTATCGGTGAGATCGTTCATATCTCCGACCTGAAATTGCCAAAAGGTGTTGAGTCTGTTGCACTGGGCCTGGGCGCCGATCACGATCAGCCTGTTGCATCAGTGAACAAGCCCAAAGGCACTACCGCTGACATCGCTGAAGACGAAGCCGCTGAAGGTGACGAAGCTTAAATCTCTTTACTGGGCCCTCCCGGGCCCAGTATCGAATCAAGCCACTTTATATTGACTGGTAACAGCAGCTATGCAAACACCAGTGCAGCTGATTGTGGGTCTGGGCAATCCGGGTCCGGAATATGATCAGACACGTCACAATGCCGGTGCGGATTTTGTTGCAGCATTGGCGCAACAACTCAATCAACCCCTGGCAGTCACTCCCAAATTTTTTGGCCTCAGCGCGCGCGCCACTGTCGCGGGCCGCGACCTGCGCCTGTTGATACCCACCACCTTTATGAACCGCAGTGGCCAGTCCATTGCCGCCATGGCGCAGTTTTTCAAAATTCCGCCGGAAGCCATCCTGGTTGCTCACGATGAGCTGGATCTGCCCCCAGGCGTTGCGCGCCTGAAATTGGGCGGCGGTCACGGCGGCCACAATGGCCTGCGGGATACCATTGCACAACTGGGTAACAACAAGGAGTTCGCACGGCTGCGCCTGGGTATCGGCCACCCGGGCGACGCCAAACTCGTGGTCAATTACGTACTGAAAAAAGCCGCACCCGATGATTGGCAAAAGATCAATGCTGCCACCGATCAATCACTCAAGGTAGTACCGGATCTGGTTGAGGGCGAGTGGAACAAGGCCATGAAAGAACTTCACACATTTAACGCTTAGGGCACAGTTATGGGTTTTAATTGCGGTATCGTGGGCCTGCCCAATGTCGGCAAATCCACTCTTTTCAATGCACTCACGCAGGCTGGTATCGACGCGGAGAATTTTCCGTTCTGTACCATTGAGCCGAACGCCGGCGTGGTGTCCGTGCCGGACCCGCGTCAGGACAAACTTGCGGAGATCGTCAAACCCGAGCGTATTGTGCCAACCACCATGGAGTTCGTTGACATTGCCGGCTTGGTTGCTGGCGCGTCCAAGGGTGAAGGCCTGGGCAATCAGTTTCTCGCTAATATTCGCGAGACCGATGCCATCGCCCATGTGGTGCGCTGCTTCGATGATGACAATGTCATCCACGTCGAAAACAAAATCGATCCCCGTTCAGATATCGAAGTGATCAATACCGAATTGGCACTGGCGGATCTTGATACTGTGGAAAAAGCCATTTTCCGTTTCAGCAAACCTGCCAAGGGCGGCGACAAGTACGCGTCGCAAATGAAAACCCTGCTGGAAACGGTTTTGCCCCACTTGAACGAAGCCAAACCCCTGCGTTCATTCGGGCTCAACCCGGACGATGCAAAGCTGCTCAGAGACCTGAGCCTGCTGACTCTCAAGCCCACCATGTATATCGCCAACGTGGATGAAGAAGGTTTTGACAACAATCCCTACCTGGATACGGTGCGGGCAGTGGCCGCAGAAGAAGGTGCCGTGGTAGTCCCCATTTGCAACAAAATGGAATCGGAAATCGCCGAGCTCGATGACGAAGAAAAGGCAGAATTCCTCAATGAACTCGGCATGACCGAGCCTGGACTGAACCGCGTAATTCGCGCCGGTTACGAGTTGCTGGGCCTGCATACCTACTTCACCGCCGGCGTTAAGGAAGTGCGCGCCTGGACAATCCCCGTAGGCGCGACCGCCCCCCAGGCTGCGGGAAAAATACACACGGATTTTGAGAAAGGCTTTATCCGCGCGGAAGTCGTCGCCTATGAAGACTTTGTTAAGTTTAACGGCGAGGCCGGTGCCAAAGAAGCCGGTAAATGGCGTTTGGAAGGCAAGGAATACGTGGTGAAGGACGGCGACGTGGTGCATTTTCGCTTCAATGTCTAAGGTACTCTACTCGTAGCTGAATGTCATTGGAACGTAAGGCCGGGCCAGATTGCTGATCGAGTTCGAGTAAGCTCTTGATGTGAAACAAGGGCTTGTCGAAACATTATAAAAACGGGGATTGTCAGCCACATACTCCAGTATCGACTCAACAAACGGCTACCTCGCGTTTTCGTTTGGACGAAACCTTACTTACAATTGGACGACATCGGACTTTCAATTAGCCGCTAGGCAACCTCAATCAGGCCGTCCGGCCTGATACCTGGTGTTCGGGGATTGAGGCAACTGAGAGCGTGACCTCAACACCTCCCTCTGCGAAGCCTCAGCCCTCCCCCATGCCCTCGGCAGGTTCCGGTGCGGCGCCGGCACGAACCTTCTCTTCAATCCGCCTGCCAACCTCCGGGTCAATATTCTTCCAGTACTCGAACGCCCGCTCCAATACCGGACGGCGCACACCTCCCAAGAGACTGCCGGATACCTGCTCCACCAGCGCCTTGCGTTCCGAGTCACCGAACACCTCCCGCACCATGGTACCTGGCTGGCTGAAATCGTCATCCTCTGTACGCAGCGTATAGGCACTGCGCACCATTTCCCCATCGGCCTCCCAGCCGTCATCCATGGTGCCCGTCCGGTCAGCCCATGGGCGACCGCCGCTGTTGGGCGCATGCACCGGGGCCGCACCACTGTGGTGATAGGTCATATGACCATCGAACAGATAAGTGTTCACCGGCACCTTGGGCTGGTTTACCGGGAGCTGGTGGAAATTGGTGCCTATACGGTTGCGCTGGGCATCGGCATAAGCAAACGCCCGTCCCAGCAACATCTTGTCCGGCGACAGGCCGATACCCGGCACCGTGTTGCCCGGTGAAAACGCCGCCTGTTCGATCTGGGCGAAAAAATTCTCCGGGTTGCGGTCGAGAGTCATGGTGCCGACCTTGATCAACGGGTAGTCCTTGTGGGGCCAGACCTTGGTGAGGTCGAATGGGTTGATCCTGTAGCTTTTCGCCTCGGCGTAGGGCATAACCTGCACCGACATTATCCATTTGGGATGCTCGCCCCGGGCAATCGCATCAAACAGATCGCGGCGATGGAAGTCCGCATCGTGACCCGCCATTTCTGCCGCCTCGGCGTTGCTGAAGAACTCCATGCCCTGCTGGGTATGAAAGTGATACTTCACCCAGAACCGCTCCCCCGCCGCGTTGACCCACATGTAAGTGTGGGAGCCATAGCCGTTCATGTGCCGCCAGGTTCGCGGCAGGCCGCGCGCACCCATTACGTAAGTCACCTGGTGGGCGCTCTCGGGATTGCTGGTCCAGAAGTCCCATTGCATGTGATTATCGCGCAGCCCTGAGTCCGGCAGGCGCTTCTGACTGCGGATAAAGTGTGGGAATTTCATCGGGTCGCGCACAAAGAAAATCGGCGTATTGTTGCCGACCAGGTCGTAATTGCCTTCGTCAGTGTAAAACTTCAGCGAAAAGCCGCGCACATCCCGCCAAGTATCAGGGCTGCCCGCCTCGCCGGCCACCGTAGAAAACCGTGCCAGCATCTCGGTTTTTGCGCCGGGTTGAAACAGCGCCGCCTTGGTATAGCGAGAAACATCTTCAGTGGTCTCAAACGCCCCAAATGCACCGGCGCCTTTCGCGTGAGGCTGACGCTCGGGCACCTTTTCCCGGTTGAAATGCGCCATCTGTTCGAGGAAATGAACATCATGCAACACAATGGGACCATCCGCGCCGATGGTCAGCGAATTGCGATCACTGGCTGCGGGCGCGCCGGTACCGGTGGTCGATGGGTGCGACTTGTCACTGGGCTCGGTCATCAGGCGAACTCCTTTGCTTGGCAGACAATAGTGGCTTCGTGAAGGGTGGTATTGCTGGCATTAGCCAAACCCACTCAGGATGTTGAGAATCTATGACACTGGCAGATGCCATCCTCTCCTTGGAGCTGCAAATAGAGTGGCCAACGTACAGGCGGAACCCGAGATTGCTCCATTTAGCACTTGACTTCGGCATACCATCTGGTGAAAATAGCGGCCCTTCGCGAGGGGCAACTTATGTGCCTGCAGCGACAGTTTATGTTATGGCTAGGTAGCTCAGCTGGTTAGAGCGCAGCACTCATAATGCTGAGGTCGGGAGTTCAAGTCTCCCCCTAGCTACCATATCAGGCAACGTCTGAGGGATTAGCAACCGCTAACTTTCAGACGGCATTGCCCACAAGTTGCCCACATCTTGCCCAAACGGTCCCAGCTCAACAGCCTTTTCCAGATAATCCGGTGCCAAGTGCGCATACCGCATAGTGACCTTTAGGTCAGAATGACCCAGTATCTTTTGAAGCGTGACAACGTTACCGCCATTCATAATGAAGTGGCTTGCAAACGAATGCCTGAGAACATGAGTCAACTGCCCTTTAGGCAACTGCAACCCAGCACGCTTAACCGCCCTCTTAAACGCACCTTTACACTCCAAAAACAGCTTTGGCGAAGTCTCAGGCAAAGCCACCGACCGAACCCACTCCGCCATGACAGGCCTGATCGGCACTACCCGGATTTTTCCATTCTTGGTATTTACAAACCGCACACGATCAGCCAGGAGACCAGATCGAGGGAGCCCATTCGCCTCACCCCATCGAGCCCCAGTCGCCAAGCACAAATGAACAACTGGCAATAAATGCGGACTACTGGACGCCTTACATTCAAACAACAACTTTTCAATCTGATCCTTATCCAAAAAAGCCAACTCCCGCTCAGGAACCGTGAAAATCCGAATACCCTTTAACGGATTAGGCAACTTCCAAAAGCCAAGATTAGACAGCTCATTAAACACCGCACGCAAATAGCGTGTTTCATGATTCACAGTTTCGACACTAATTCCCTTTTTCAATCGTTGCTTTCGATATCGCGCAAATTCCGCAGATTCAAAAACAACCGCAAAAGGATTCCCGAGCTTGCGGCAGATAGCCAACGTCCGCTGATAACGGGTTTTTCCATCCTTGAGCAAATAACCATGAAACTCAAACCACTGATCAACCAAATCAGTTAACCGTCGCTTATCAACATCACCGTTTGATTCCGTAGTCACACATTCAAACGTACGCAAATACGCCTTCGCTTCCGCTTTTGTTTTAAAACGCTTCCGTACGCGTGGACCCTCCAGACCAAACGGCCTTTCATCCAGTAACCAACCATTAGCAATCTTTTTCAACATTAATGATGAACCCCGTCCATAGCATGTTGCTCCATTCTTTTCCTCACAAAATCATGCAACACCATGAATAATTCACCGTCACTAGCGTTTGGTGGAATATTGCAATAGGCCTTTAAATCACGGTTTAAACCACTTTGCATGAAGTAGTTCACGACCGCATCCACTGTGAACGATTGACGAGCAAACAGACGCATTGCGTTACCGAGCCAAAACGCGACATTGCGCCGAGAATTTGCCGATTCAGTCTTATAACTACGCTGATAAATCAACGGCTTTAACGGCGCAAGAATCTGGACATCTTCCATGAGCAACTGCCACACAGGATGAATGAAGTTTTTTGAATGATGCAACCGGAAATTATCCAACATGTACTGGTACAACCCTGTCAAATGCGGCACCAACTGGCTGAAATTGGTGACTTCCATCCCATTAGTCCCCTTACAAAACTGACGAACAACCGAATGGTGAAAACGGGCCTCTATACGCTGAACACTATCACCGGCTTGATACTCAGGCTCAAACGGATCATCAACCCCTGGGGTTTTACCCCATATCCCCGACCAGAAATGCACCTTATCCCGCACCTGTATTTCCTTGGACTTATCATAGATACAGAGCTGCAAGGAACCCGCACCACCGAACGTGAAGCTTTCCTTAGTGCCGTACTTAACCGCCACAGCATTTACATCAAAATCGAACTCACTGACACCCGCAAACGTGAACTGACGTTTAGCCCGAGTCCGTAGATTCCGTTCGATATCCCCCGGAACATCCCACCCTTTAAGGTCCACCGCTATATGAACAGCAACGTCAGCAAATTCAAACTCAGTTAGGAAGATAGACGCCAAATCAAGTGATATTTGATCAATACCAAGAGCGTCAGAATTTTCTATTAAATGTGGTGAATACTCGACCTTTAAATGCGTTCCAACCGCGTCAGACTCGGCATAGAAGCTTTTGAGCATGACGATAACACCCAAGTCATAATTCTTTAGAACCCACTGAAAACCGGACTTTGAACCCGCTTTTGAGACATTAAACTGATAATCACCAAACACAATAGGATAACGAACAGCAGAATCATAATGAGCCGTAATGATCGATAACGCCGATTCATCGATAAGACCTCGAAACAATTGCTTAAAAGTATCAACACCAGTGTGGAGAATTCGTATGTTTGCGAGGTCAAACTCTTCATATTCACCACGTTTAACATTGCCTTTATTAAAGAAAAGGCCATTGTTCCTATCCCAAGTTTTTACTTCCGCGTGCATTCCAAACTCCAATTAGGGGGTATTTATTATTAACGTGTTACAGGCACGTTGGCGGCCGCTGGCGCTTCGCTTAATCCAGCGGCCGTGCCAACGGTGCCAAGACACGGCAAACCCGAAAGCCCGCCCTGTAGAGCACCTGTAGCACGTCGTGAGTTGATTTTTAAGAAAGGTTGTATTGCCACTGCTATTAATCTTTATCGGTGTTATAAGGCCGCTCAGAGGCCGTTTAAAAGACTTTCGCTCGCCGCTGGGCAGAGGTTGGGGCGAAAGGACACCCCAACCTCAACCCGCAAGCGTGGGGACGTTACGAGCCGTCAAGAACAATGCGCCTACGGCGGTGCTTCGCACTCGAAACCCCGCAAGCGGGGCCCCTCGACATTCTTCTTGACCGCTCTTCACTACAAGTGGCGGTCTAACCAGATACCTATAAAAAGACCAACAACTACGCCACCAACCATAAAAACAAAGTAATCCATAATGAACCCTTAGCTTAAAGCTGCGCCGTAGTGTGACGATCAACTTTGCCGAATTTATCTATAGGCCATGGCCGCACGAGGTAACGCCGGTCGCTTTTGGTCAACAGCAAGCCGCTTGGCCGGTATTCATAGTTCCAACCCATATCTTCCAGCGCGGCCAGCGTGTAGCTGTCCTTGACGTGGTAGCTATTGTCATGGATATCAACCTGAGCAATGACCTTGTCACCGGCATACGCGACACCTGCAAGGCGCGGCCTGTATTGGTTGGCCATATCATCGAATTGGTCAACGGGCTGATATTCAGGCTCAGGCTCAGGAACAGCAGGACCCGGCGGGGCAGACACATTAACAGGTTGACCGGAGGCAGGCTTGTCAACTGGTACTGAATACTGGACCGCCGTCACTTCAGGTTCAGACGCCTCCGCAGGAGAGAAAAAATTCTGAAGATGAGAAACCGCGAAAAAACCAACAACCACCGCCGCAGGAATGCCCCACTTAAAACCCGCACCCTTAAAGATGTTCACCCGATCATCTTTATACGGATCAGTATTCTTAGTGCCACTAGTATGAGACGCATAAAGACCAAAAAACTTTTTATCGTAACTACGAGAACCGGCACTTATCTTCTTATAAACCTCAGGCTTAGTTGCCTCAAACGCCACCCACGTATAGTGACCGTCACGACCTAGCGCCGTTTGCTTAGTAAATGTAATCACACGCTGAATGCGACGGCGCCATACATTATGACAATCCCGCCGATCTTGCCCCATTAGAATAATGTCCAGACCGTCATGACGATGCTCCGTAATATAGCGCATCCAATCAGACGACAGCTTTTCACGACCACTCGGGAACAAGTTTTGAATTTCATCGATAACAATCAATGCGTCTTTGCCAGACTCATCGATAAAAGACTTCCGCTGTAGATCAACCCGCTTTTCAACATCATTTTCTTCCGGATGAAAAACACACTTGAGCATTGACTGAACAATAGGTTCAGGAATCCCGGTAATTTCAGAGAACTTTTTATGACTTATCCCCTCAATATTTGTAACAACACGACGACCAGCCTTTAATGCCGGAATGATATGAACTACACAAGCTTCATAGCTTTTACCAGAACCGGGAAGACCCTCATGAAATACAATCATTACCAAATACCCAAAGTCAAAACACGACGCAGAAAATAGAACAAATAGGCAGAACCAACAATTGCCAACGCAGGACCGACTTGCGATTGCACTAAGAACCAACCAACATCCTCATGAATGTAATCACCAATATTATTATTCATCATGAAATCAGGCGGCTCTATCTGCTCAATCACCCAGGCAATACCATCAAGAATCGCCTTTAAAATGCGTAGAAAAACATCAAAGACCCAGTCTTTTAACTCGACCAATAAATCTTTAACAAACTGTTTGATCTTATCCCACATACATCACCCGAAGCAGATACGAGCGCCAACAAACAACGCAGTAGCCATAATAATTCCCGCGATCAATGACCACGGCACATTAGGACCGCACCACTGATCAAACGTAATATCAAACGGACCAGCACTGGCGCTATACGTAGGACACGACCCGGTAAAACTCACATCAAAAAAATTACCGACCGCCTGACCAACACCAGAACCCTGAACACGGTCACCAAACTCACCAAACGCTTCACCAACCCTATCCCCGTCGCCTTTACCTTCACCCTCGGGATTATAAAAATCATTCCCAGTATCCTCATAATCAGGGGCATAACACATATGGTGCCATTCCTGTAACAACTGAGCGCACGCAACCGGATCATTACCCGAACACGACGGCTCCACGTCACACTGACCAGACGACGTACCAGCACCATCACAGGTTTGACCCTCTGGACACTCACCCTCACCAGTACCACCACCACCCGACGAACTGCTAGACGACCCCGACGACCCGCCGGAAGAACTACTAGACGAACTGGAAGAGCCACCAGAGCTTGAAGAAGTTGATGTTGAAGAACTAGAAGACGTTGAAGAACTGGAAGATGTTGAAGAACTGGAGGAACTAGAAGAACTCGACGAATCATTTTCAGTACAAACACCTGTCAACGGATCAGTATCCCACCCAACAGGACAGGATTCATCACCACCGACACAAACAGACAAATCATCATTAGGATTATACGTATACGAACCACCCGGCGGACAAATATTATCAGGCATATAACACCCACCGTTTACAATATCCTCTTTTTCAGGCCAAACACACGGCTCAGAAGGAGGCTCTTCACACAAACCGGTATCTGAATTCGCTTCAGTGCCAGGAGGACACGTGCCGAAGTAATACGAATATTTGTCAGGCTTATTATGACCACCTTCGCACAGTGTCCCGTAGACGTTAGACTGACCACACGCGTTGTACATCGCGGTTTCACAGGAATACGTAAATAGCGAATTAAAAGAGTTAAGGCTGCAAGATCTTGGCTCATAACAATCAAAAGTATTCATTGAATTCAACGCAGCATCACATGCAGCTTTCGCTTGTTGCTCAGTCAAATACGTACTAGCGGAAACTGACACGCTAACCCCGAGAAGCAACAAACCCAGCAATAATCGCATAACAAGTCAGCCCCCCAAGCGCGAATGAACACAGAATTATTAACATTATCTCAACCCCAAAACTAAAACGGCCCCCGAAGGAGCCGCCGCTTTTAGCGGAACCAACCAATGACCTTGTTGTAACCCCACTTTGCTACTCCCGGCAAAATCTTGATTGCCGCAATAGCAGTGATGGCCGCAACAATAGCAGTGGCATCAACCGCAGCTGTGATGCTGGTAAAGTCCATAAGACCTCCCCCTTCCATATGACCCCTAAAGATCAGAGTCGTTAGTTTCAGCAAAGAAAATCACTTTGCCATAAGCCCACGCCGTTAAATACGCGATCATTGGCACGCTAAACGCAGCCATGAACGCGACTACTATTTGTACCGTGTCTGGCGTGGAAAACACGGCGTTTAGTAGTTCATAAAGCTGTGAAAGCATATCGGGCTCATCTACCCAAAAACCGGAACACAACGGATAACCGTTAATGTCCTGGCTTAATGTACCATCACAACGAATTCCCATTAATCATCATCACTCATATTAATTTCATACGAGACATTTGCATCTTCCTCGGAATACCACTTACCGCCGTTATCGTGCCATTCATAAAACGCAGCCATTTGAGAATCATCATAAGCTGCATCCGCTTCCGCACGATCTATATCATCCGCAAAACCGCCACCAAACCAACCAATTACAGAGTCATACGCCCAAACCGCAATACCCGGCAAAATTTTAATTGCAGCAATAGCCGTTAACGCGCCAATCAACATATCAACATTCACCGCCGAAATCACATTAGTAAAATCCATTACTTAATCACCTCGCAGTCAGACGGCAGAATCAGGTCACCACACCCGGGACCATCGACAACCTTATAAACCTTATGCACACATTCAGGCTTTTGAAAAACCAACTCAGCCTCAATAACAAGAAACTCACTGCCGATGTAAAACCCGTACCAATTCCCCGGCATCATGCATTGGTTCACTTTTACAGAGAGCTGGCTTTTCATAAGCACGAATCCTAAGCCGCCGCAGCTGCGATAATTTCACAATCAGCAGGAAGCAGATACTCACCATCAAAATCACCACCAACAATCTCGAACAGTGTTAGCGAATGATTAAAACCGGAAACACGAGAACGGACAGACTTAACATCAAATGACGTACCCACCAAACCGGAGTACCAATAAGCCGAAGGGACACCAGCACTAATACGAACTGAAATTATATTTTCCATGTTCATCACCTCATTAATAAAAAAGACCCGAACCAAGAGGAACGGGTCAAGGGACATTATTTGCTTGGTTGAACAGCTGGCTTTTGTGGCTGTGAACTTTCGAGACGGACGCCAATGCACTCGGTACTCATTTTGTTTTTACCGGCACGCTTCATGCGAATATCAAGCTGTGCATCGACAGGATGAGCGGGAAGGGAAAGACGGTTATACGCCTCTTTGCCAATGTCGATACTCATAACGCTAAGACCTTTTGCGTTTTCAGCATCTTCCGACGAGACGGGCTGGCAAATGAAAATCTTGCCGTAGAAATTACCGTCGAATTCTGAGAATTGAGCGCCCAGAACCTGAGCTTTAAGAACTTGCTGTGCCATAACTTTGATTCCTGCAATCCGGGCTTGAACACGCTACCCAAGCACCCGTTTACTTGGACGTGGTAATATTTGCCGTTAACCACAACGACGAGTAACGATAATTACTCATTACCATTACATAGTAAGCAGTATAGACGCACCGCTTACATAGTACAAGTACTATTTATGAATATATTAGATAGAATTTTAAAAATAATGGAATATGAAAAACTCGGGAGGGAGACATTCGCCCAAAAAGCCGGTATCAAATACACCCGCCTAACAAACGTCCTGTCAAAACGCGCACAAGTTCGCCACGAAGAAATAGAGCTAATAGGAACCGCTTTCCCAGAGTACAGATACTGGCTCGCCTATGGCGAGGAGCTACCCGAAGCAGGCCAAATCAGCCCAATGACAAAAACCGCACAAAAAGAATTAGGGACACAAGGGAAGGCCGGATAATAGCGGCTAAGGTTGCCACCAAGTGGAGGAAGGTACATTGAAGGTATACGACGAATTCGACAACATAGACGACATAGACACCGACTACATCAAACATTCAAGGAATAACGAAAACCCATTCCTAACAAAAATACTTAAATCAATCGCACTAACAATAATCATCACCGTTGGAGTTACAGCGGGTAACCTAGCAAGCAACGCCATAACCGCCTACTATGCCGCCCACCAAGCAGCCAAACTAACCAAAGCCGCCGCTGAAGAATTACGCCGATTAAATGAACGCAACGCCTTTGAACGCCAGCAACAAGCCGAACAAAGACAAAGACAACGACTAATACAACAACAACGACAACGAGAAGCCAAAAAGCAACGAGAACAGCAATCAGCAGCCGACAAACAACGCACCGAAACCTGCAATTTCTGGATAGCCGAGTACCGGAAAACAAAAAGAGAATTAGACAAAATTCACCGAGACACATCATGCCGGGCAGCAGGACGATCTGGATATTAAAAAATTGCCCACCTTGAAACGAATTTTCAATGGGTTGTTTTTCAAGATGGTGAGGAAAATCAATAACTTAGAAAATATAGACAACCCGCAAGTCTGTCTCATAATGCTGAGGTCGGGAGTTCAAGTCTCCCCCTAGCTACCATATCAATGAAAAAGGCTCCCATTTGGGAGCCTTTTTTGTTTGTCCTGCAGGAGGCGGGTTAGACGCCGGGCTAACCCTGATAACCGGCGCCTTCCCCACGATCCCCTTTATCAAAAACTCGCGCTGACGGACGTTCCGGAGCCGGTATTTAGGGCGTTGTTGCTTCCCCCTTGCCATTCAATACCGGCATTGACATCAGACTCGTCTCTTTTTGTCAATGGCCATCTATTTTGACCCACTTTTGGCCATTACTTTTGACCCACCGT
>CAYQQJ010000051.1:0-14727 GCA_964419935.1 uncultured Cellvibrionaceae bacterium | reverse complement strand
TGGCGCATTGCGACGCCGTTTAGGAGGGGGGGAGGAGACCATCCCATCGACCTACTTTTGTCTGCGGTAAGTGGTAACGATATTTTGTAGGGTGGCGGTGCCCACCCAATAACTGGGGTTAAAAAATGTTGGTTCGCCTGATTCTGGCCGTGGGCCTGTTGGGGTTTGCGTACTACGGTTACCACCGGATTAATGCGCTACCGCCAGAACGTCGAAAGCGGGTGTGGTGGAAGCTGGCGCTGGGAGGCTTGATTGTCATCAGCCTGATCGCCGTGGCGACCGGCAGAATGCATTGGCTGGGAGGTGCGCTCGCGTTGCTGCTGGCCGCTGCCAAATTCGGGGCTCATGCTCTCTTTCGGATTTGGCCGTTACTGCGCGCTACGGGACAAGATGCCGTGTTTCGCACTGAACACCTTGAAGTGCGTTTCGTCATGAAAACTAGTCAATTGCAGGGCAGTGTTATCAAGGGGCGTTATCAGGGGGAGGCACTTCAGTCCTTGACAGTGGAGCAGTTGCAGGAGCTGGCTGATCTTTATCAAAATGCGGATCGAAAATCCTGGTATCTGGTGCGTGTTTTCATCCAGCGCACAGGCGCATCTCGAGATAGCTTCCAAAATCAGCAACAAGAAACCCCGGGTGGTTTTCCGTCCTCACCGACACGGGACGAAGCATTGCTTATTCTCGGTCTGCAAGGCAATCCCGATAAAGCCGAAATCATCGCCGCCCATCGCAAATTGATTCAGAAACTTCACCCGGACAGGGGTGGGAATGATTATCTTGCGGCGCGGGTGAATCAGGCGAAGGATGTGTTGTTGGGATGAAAGCCGCAAGCTACAAGCTGCAAGCGACAAGCTAGGGAAAAGGGGAAAGGGGAAAGGGAAAAGGGAAAAGGGAAAAGGGAAAAGGGAAAAGGGAAAAGGGAAAAGGGAAAAGATGTTGCGAAAAATCGCATTGGTCCAGGCCCTGAGGGTCCCGGTGAGCGATGCCACCTCTTGTAGCTTGTAGCTTGTAGCTCTTACTTTTCCCTTTTCCCTTGGTTCTAGCTCACCGCTCCCCATCACCAATACAAAGCTCTGCATCGATATTGGGAAACTGGGCGGCTTCCTGTTCCAGGCTGGCGCGGGTCAAGGGGTGCTCTTTTAGCCAGTTTTCTTTGAACTGCAGGGTATATACCTGTCCCTCCACCGACAGATCCGGAAGTTCGTCCAGGTCTTCTCTGCGCCGGTTCAGGAGCACGGCGAGTCGCAGGCAAATCATCAGGGGAATGAACGCAGGAATCGCGTGGTCGTCGAGCTCGCTGTAGCGCTCCGGTTTAAGTTTTTTGCGGTGGGCGCGTACCAGGTTGGCGAGAATGTACTGCTCATAGCGCCCAAACCCGGCGAGGTCGCTGTGGCGAAGGATGTAATAGCCGTGATGGTGATAACCCGAGTGCGAGACGCTGAGGCCGATCTCGTGGAGCTGTGCCGCCCAGGTCAGAATCTTGGAGCGGGACACGCCGGGTAATTCCGGGCTGCTGATTTGCTGCCAAAAGTGCTGCGCGCAGTCGGCGACGCGACGGGCCTGCTGCTGGTCGATGTGATACTGCTCCAACAGTTTATTGACGGTATCCACCCGGGAGTCGTCATTTCCCAAACGGCCGATGGTGTCGTAAATCAATCCCTCTTTGAGAGTGGCATCCGCGACATGGACTTTGTCGATTTTCAGCTGATCGAAAACGGCCAGCAGTATGGCGACGCCAGCGGGAAGTACGTCCTTCCGTGGTCTCGGCACATCATCAATGGTTCCGTCATCCTCCGCGATGCTGGTCCAGAGCTTTTCCAGGGAGCTGCGGGTGATGACGGCGCCGCCGTCCGCATCGGAAACCAGATCCGCGATGGTGCGCATGGTGCCGGATGTACCCCAGGCAGTATCCCAGCCGCGACGTAAAAAAGTGCGTCGGATTTGTTCGAGTTCCGAGCAGGCAGCGAGGTAGGCACGCCGCAGGCTCTTTTCGTTGATGTCATTGCCAAAGAAGAACTTTTCGGCGTAGGTCACGCAGCCCATGCCGAGGCTTTCCATCGACAGCGGCTCATCTTCCAGGCCGATGATGAATTCGGTACTGCCGCCACCTATGTCGATGACCAACCGTTGGGAGCCGTCATTGGCGACGGTATTGGCAAGCCCGTGATAGACCAGGCGTGCCTCTTCATAGCCGGAAATGATGTGAATTGGGCAACCCAAGGTCTTTTCGGCGGCCTTGATGAACTTGCGGGTGTTTTTTGCGGTGCGTAGTGTTTTGGTGCCCACTGCACGAATGTGCGCCCGGGGAATGTCTCTTAATCGTTCCGCAAAGCGGCTCAGACATTCCAGCGCACGTTCTTGCGCGGCCGGATCCAGGCCTTCCTTTCCCTTCATGCCTCGCGCAATCTGGACCATCTCCTTAACCCGGTCAATGGTTTCGACCCGGTCCTGCTCGACTCGCGCGATCAGCATATGGAAACTGTTGGAACCGAGATCAACGGCAGCAAAATAGGGAGAGGGCGTTGAAGACATAGGCAAAATTCATCCGGGTAAGGGCGCCCTCAGTATACAATCTGCAAGCACCCAAAGGGCAAAAAAAGCATGGGCTTGACTGTCAGCACGAGACACGATCAAAGCCTGGTATGGTGTAGCCTCAAAGAGGAAAACTGTTAAGCTGCCGACCTTTGTTGCACCAGAATTGTTCCAATGTCGTTCCAGGAGTGAAGAATGTCCGACCCCAAGAGCCACGAGCGGCAGGCGTTTGGCTTGACGATCTTGAAAAACAGTCATAGGGAAATCCGCAGACTCCGGCGGGAGACCGGCTATCCCAGTATTCACGGCAACAAATTCTGGAAGTCCACCTATTTGCTGATGGATTACCTGCAGGAATTTCGGCCCGCAAAAGGCGCACGCATTCTGGAAATCGGCTGCGGCTGGGGGCTGGCGGGGATCTTTTGCGCCAAAACATTCGAGGCGCAGGTGACGGCGCTGGATGCGGATAAAACCGTATTTCCCTACCTTGAGCTGCATGCAGAAATCAACGGCGTGCAGCTTGACACCTGGCAGCGGCGCTACGAACAAGTCACCAAGGCGGATCTGGCGGGCTTTGATATGGTCATAGCAGCAGACGTGTGCTTCTGGGACAGCATGGTCAAGCCTTTATATAATCTGACTCGCCGTGCAGCCCAGGTGGGCGGTGTACGTGTGGTCATGACCGACCCCGGCCGGCCGACATTTCGCAGTATGGCCGAAACCTGTGTGGACAAGCTCGGCGCGGAATATGACAACTGGTCCGTACCCCATCCCCATAATGCGTCCGGTCTGGTGCTGGATCTTGATCAATCTTGAGGAGTGACAGATGAATATTTTTGACCAGATGTTGAGCAAAAGCAAAATGCCAGATCCTCAAGAAGCGCTGAAAGGCCGGGCAGAACCGGTTTTGCAGGGAAGCGCATCCGACAACAAACATGCCGTTCTGGGCAAGCCAATTCAGCCGCCGTTCCCGGAAGGTATGGAGCAGGCCGTATTCGGCATGGGGTGTTTCTGGGGCGTCGAGCGCCTGTTTTGGGAACAGGAGGGTGTTTACACCACGGCGGTGGGTTACGGCGGAGGTTACACGCCCAACCCGACCTATGAGGAAGTATGCAGCGGCCGCACCGGCCACAATGAAGTGGTGCTGGTGGTGTACGACCCGCTGCAGATCAGCTATGGCGAGCTACTCAAACTCTTCTGGGAAAACCACAATCCCACCCAGGGCATGCGTCAGGGCAATGACCGCGGCACCCAGTACCGCTCAGGCATCTACGTGGCCAGCAATGCCCAACTCGCGGAAGCGGAGACCAGCCTGAAACACTACGCGGCGAAATTGCCCGACAGCGCTGGCGAAATTACCACGGAAATCCAACCCGCCGGTCCCTTCTACTATGCAGAAATTTACCATCAGCAATACCTGGCGAAGAATCCCGGCGGCTACTGTAATTTGCAGAGTGTTCAGAAGACGGGATTGCCGGGGTTTTAAAGGAAAAGGGAAAAGGGAAAAGATGTTGCGAAAAGTCGCGTAGGTCCAGTTCTGAGGGTTCGGTGAGCGATGCCACCTAATAGGTTGCTATCGAAATAGTTGGCAGTGGCCGCCTACACTTTTCCCTTTTCCCTTTTCCCTAGATCTTATACTCACCGCTCCTCCACCACCCCACCCACCACCCCATCCACATCCTTACCCTGCAGCTGGTAGACGAAGGCGATGATGTGTGCGATGGCGACGTAGAGTTCTTTTGGAATGGATTCTCCCAGTTCGAGGGTGGCGAGCAGTTCCACCAGGCCGGGGTTGTCGAACATGGGTACGCCGTGTTCCTGGGCGAGTTGCATGATGGCGGCGGCCTGATCGCCTTCACCTTTTGCCGTGACTTTTGGCGCGGCGTCACCGTCATAGAAGAGGGCGACCGCTTTCCGCAGCTTGTCATCCCGGTCACCGAGTTCATGATTCAGGTTATTCGCGCCGTTCATCTTCTCTGTCATGTGCTGATATCCACCAGGTTGTAATTGAGCTTGACTGATTTTTTCGGTGGAGCACCGGCGAGGCACTGCATGTCCCTGACTTCCAGCCCGCTGCTTTCCATCTGCGCGCGCAGTTCCGCCAGCTTCTGGTTGGCAAGGCTGCGGGTGTGGTCAACATCGGCCCAGAATTTGGCGCTGACAACGCCATTGCAGACTTTCAATTGACTGGACAGCTGGCCATAGTCGTCCAGATCAAATTCCATGAGCACTTCCCATTGCTGAACTTTTTCGGAGGGTCGGTTGGCTGTCTGTTGGTCACTCTCTGCATCCGGATCCCGCGCCCAGTATTCGTGAATGTGGATGCCGATACTGGTGTAGCCGTCCGGTAGGCGTACCGGGATCTCGAAGAAGCCGCCATGGGAGGATGGCGCTGAATCTCCCATACGCTGGTTGAGGCTCTGCAGCTGTTGCGTTTGTACCTTCGCCAAAGCCGATGACACCTGTTGCTGGATGTTCTGCAACAGTTGGTTGCGCAACTCCGCTGCACCCTGTTTTTCCTTTGCCGGCGTTTTTTGCAGCCATCCGAGAAAGGAAAAAATCAAGCTATCGACGGCGCCCACAGGTTTGACCGACGTTAATGGCGCTGTAGCGGGGACGTGAGACTGCAGGGTTTGCAGGGCGTGCAGCAATGCCGCCTTGATATCCCCCGGAACGCTTTGCCCGGATTCCGACGGCGCCCGTTGTGACGCGTCAACCGGAAGTAACGGGTTGTGAGATACCTGCAGTGGACCTGGTTTACTCGCTGTCCCAGCGGATCCTCCCACGGGCGCGGTGCCTGAATTGTCTGAGTTTGCGTTGGCCGCGGGCCGGCTGACTTGCGCCGCCAGTTTGGCTTCGAACGCAACGCCGCTTTGCTGAAGTGCCTGGCGCAGGGCCTCGGGTTGGCTCAACTGCGAGGGTGTTTGGGCGGTTGCCTGAATGGCGGCTAGCGCTTGGCGTACTGCGGTGGGAATGACCTGGGTTTGCGTCTGTGCAGGAACTGTTGCCAGCTGCGCGTCCAGGCGGCCGAGCATCTGGGTCAGCACCTTGAGGGACGATTGTTGTGGCAAGCTCGCGCGCAGGGCGGCAGCAATGGTCTGCAACTGCGCCTGCTGGGACACACCGTTGCCGGCGCTTACTGACCCTGGCGCGGGTGTAGGCGGTGCCGGCAATAGCTGTAGTTGGCCATCCGCTCGCATTATTACGTTTATCGCCTGTTGCAGCTTCAAGGCTTGCGGGCTGAGGGCGTAGAGCTGTCGGCTGCCGGCCTGCAATTCCACCAGGTTCAGTTGCGGCTGCTTCAGCCATTGGCTCAGTTGGGCTTTCGCATCCGCCAGGGCATCTGCGGATGCACCGGCATTCCCTGTTGACTGCGCCCCTTGCTGTATCTGTGCGATCTGTTGCTGCAGGCGCTGCAATGCCTGCTGACGTTCCGCAGGTGACAGGGGACTGACATCAGAGACCAGCGCGGCCAGCGTCTGCCCGGCTTTGAGTGCGGTAACCTCACTTACGGCCTTGGCCTCAGCGACGTTGTGCTGCTGCAGTTGGTGTAGTGCGGACTGAATGATTGGCGGAAGATTCATAGTGTTGATGTCGGCGGGTATGGGGAAAAGATAAGCTCCCGGTGCGGACCTGTATCTCATTCATGAGTTGCGGCAGGAATAATTCCCCGTACCACTTGGCAGACAAAACCCCCACCTTTGTGTAAGCTGTTTCCTTGGCTTGCAGCGGTCCCGACTGCGCAGGCAGTTATTCCGGCTACAAACAATAAAATGCATTCGCCGGTATAATGCGCGCTTTTTGGCGATTAATGTAGTGATAGTGAGCCTCGGAGACGGCAGTTGATCCCCACGCCCTTGTTGGAAGTCTGTAACCTCTCGTGTGAGCGCGATGAGCGGCCATTATTTGCCCAGCTCAATTTCAGCGTTTTTCCCGGCGACCTGATTCAGGTTGTCGGCGAGAATGGCGCCGGCAAGACGACCTTGTTGCGGCTGCTCACCGGCATTTCCAGCGACTACGAAGGCGAAATCCGGTGGCAGAATCAGCCCATCTCGCGGATGCGTCACGAATTCCTCTCGGACCTGCTGTACCTGGGTCATCAGCCCGGAATCAAAAAATCCCTCACGCCCCGTGAAAACCTGGCCTTTTATGAGTCCCTCGGCGGTGGCTTTTCCAGGTCCATAGATGCCATGCTGCACGCGGTGGGCCTGCAGGGGTTTGAACAGGTGCCTTGTTACCAGCTGTCGGCAGGCCAGCAGCGGCGGGTTGCCCTGGCGCGTTTGTACGGTTCCACGGCGCGCTTATGGATTCTGGACGAGCCCTTTACCGCTGTGGATAAAGGCGGGGTGGCGGCACTGGAACGGCGGTTATCTCTGCATCTGGAGGAGGGCGGAAGCGTTATTCTGACCACCCATCAGGCGCTCAACATGGCTCAGGTGCGCGAGCTGGACTTGAGCGAGTTTGGCGGAGCCGTTGTATGACCGGTTCCACATCCAGCCAAAATGCCGCAGTTGGCCGCAATACCACTGCCGCGGATGCTCCGGCGGTAACGGCGACTACCGGCTTGTTAGCCATGTTCTGGGCGAGTTTCTGCCGTGACATCCAGCTGGGCTTGCGCCACGGCGCCGAATTGGTCAATCCCCTGGTCTTCTTCCTGATTATTATCACCTTCATTCCCCTTGGCGTCAGCCCTCAGGGCTCGGTGCTGGCGCTGCTTGCGCCGGGCTTGCTCTGGGTGATTGCGCTGCTGGCGAGTTTGTTGTCCCTGGACGGGTTGTTTCGCAGTGACTTTGACGATGGCACGCTTGAGCAGCTGATGGTCAGCCCACAGCCCCTGGCGTGGATTGTTCTGGCCAAGGTGCTGGCCCATTGGGTTATGACGGGGCTGCCACTGGCACTGTTGGCACCACTTTTGGGTATGATGCTGTCCCTGCCCGCGGAAGGCTATGGGCCGCTGGTGTTGTCGCTGTTGATCGGTTCCGGGAGTCTGAGCCTGGTGGGTGCCATAGGCGCCGCTTTAACGGTAGCTTTGCGTAAAGGGGGGCTGTTACTATCGCTTATAGTCATGCCTCTCTACGTTCCGGTCCTGATTTTTGGTTCCGGCGCCGTTCGCAACGCGGTGGACGGCTTTTCCGTCGCCGGACCAATGGCGATTCTTGGGGTATTTTTCTGTACATCCCTGCTGTTGGCGCCCTTGGCGGCAGCGGGCGCGCTACGCATTAGTATTAATAATTAGGAGCCTATCGGACTTAAGACTGTTCTACTGCGCCGGTGGTAAAATGGCCAAAATTTCCCCGCTTTTTTGTTACATAGAACCACTATGTGCCTCAAAAGCGGGAAAATTTGTGCACATTCTCTGTCTATGGGGAGTCCACCTTGCTCGCTACGAACGCTTAAGTCCGAGAGGCTCCACAAGGTTAGTTAATTTAGAGAGGCAATCAGGTGGCATGGCAATGGTTTCACCGGCTCGGTTCGCCGCGCTGGTTCTACGAAAAGACATCTCCGTGGATGCCATGGCTGGCGATAGTAGCGGTTCTCCTGTTGGTTATCGGCAGTATCTGGGGGTTGGCCTTTGCTCCGGAAGAAAGCCGACAGGGCAATAGTTACCGGATCATCTATCTACATCTGCCGGTGGCATTTTTGGCGTTGGCTGGCTATTTTGTTATGGCGATTGCCGGTGGCATCGGCCTGATCTGGCGGATGAAGCTGGCGTTCATGGTGATGAAATCTGCAGCGCCCATCGGGGCAGTGTTTACGCTGGTGACTCTCGCGACAGGCTCCATTTGGGGCAAACCGACGTGGGGTACCTGGTGGGAGTGGGACGCACGCAACACATTTATGCTGGTGCTGCTTTTCCTTTATTTGGGCATCGTGGCCCTGCAGAATGCCTATCGCCACCAGGACGGAGCCGACAAGGCCTGCGCCATTCTTGCGCTGGCGGGCACGGTTAACATTCCCATCATCTACAAGTCGGTAGACTGGTGGTATTCGCTGCATCAGGGCGCGACTATCAAAATTGTCGGTGAATCCAGTATTCACGCGAGTATGGGCTATCCCCTGGCGCTGATGATCGTGGCGTTTTACCTGTTCTATGCCTGGACCCTCCTGCTGCACACGCGCACGGAAGTCCTCAAGCGGGAAAAGAAAACCCAGTGGGTGCGGAATCTGGCGATGGGGACAGGGCAATGATGGTGAGCTATCAGTTTGAATCACTGCAGCAATTGTTCTGGATGAACGGGCACGGGCCCTATGTCTGGAGCGCTTACGGGATCTGCCTGCTGGCAATGGGCTTTCTGATCGTCAGCCCCTTGATACGCCGCCGACATTTTTTGCGCAATCTACAGGCAGCAGTGCGTCGGGAACAACTGCAACGGCAAGGGACGGCAGGGGGCGGCAGCGTCTCCCAAGAAGCGCCAGCGCGCGCGGATTTACAGCCATCTGAACGTTAAACCCTGAGGTACTCTGTTAATGCACCCGGTTCGCAAACAACGCTTGTTTTTGGTATTGGCCATAGTTCTGGTCAGTGGCCTGGCCATTGGTCTGTTGACTTACGCTCTGCGTGACAACATGAATCTGTTCTATCCGCCGTCCCAGATTCTGGCCGGCGAAGCACCCCTGGACAAAACCATTCGAGCAGGTGGCTGCGTGGTGCCCGGCAGCATTAACAAAGCCAGCGATAGTCTCAAGGTGAATTTTGATGTGACCGACGGCATGGCGGTTCTGCCGATCATCTACGAAGGTATTCTGCCGGATCTTTTCGGTGAAGGCGAAGCGGCGGTGCTGACCGGTAAAATGCGCCAGGACGGCACTTTTGTGGCCACCACTGTATTGGCCAAGCACGATGAAACTTACATGCCGCCCGAAGTGGCCGACTCCATGCAAAATGCCGCCGCGGATTCCATTGCGGAAAACACCGAAGACCATACCGCCAGCTGTGAGACCATGAGCTTCGGAGCTGAATATGATTCCTGAGTATGGTCACTTCGCGCTGATTCTGGCGCTCTTGTTGTCCATCCTGCTGGCGGTGGTGCCGCTGGCAGGAACGTTTACCAACCGCACACTGTGGATGAGCAGTTGCCGGCCATTGGCGGTCGGCATTTTCATGTTCACCCTGTTCGCATTTGTGGTGCTCTCCTGGGCTTTCTGGCACGACGACTTCTCCGTTAGCTATGTGGCGAGCAACTCCAATTCCCTGTTGCCGAGTTACTACAAACTCAGCGCGGTCTGGGGCGGCCATGAAGGTTCTTTGTTGTTGTGGGGGCTGGTGCTGGCGGGCTGGATGTTAGCGGTGAGTATCTGGAGCAAGGGCTTGCCGCTGGACATGCTCGCACGGGTGCTATCGGTCATGGGGATGATCAGCGTCGGTTTTCTGTTGTTCATGCTGCTCACATCCAATCCGTTTGCCCGCGTGCTGCCCAACATACCGACCGATGGCACCGACCTGAACCCTCTTTTGCAAGACTTCGGGCTTATCGTGCACCCGCCCATGCTGTACATGGGTTACGTTGGCTTTTCCGTGGCCTTTGCCTTTGCCATTGCCGCGCTGCTTTCCGGCCGGCTGGATAGTGCCTGGGCGCGTTGGTCGCGGCCCTGGACCAATCTCGCCTGGGCGTTTCTGACCATTGGTATCGCGTTGGGCAGTTGGTGGGCGTACTACGAACTCGGCTGGGGCGGTTGGTGGTTTTGGGACCCGGTGGAAAATGCGTCCTTCATGCCCTGGCTGGTGGGCACGGCACTGGTGCATTCCCTGGCGGTGACAGAGAAACGCGGCGCGTTCAAAAGCTGGACCATCTTGCTTGCCATTTCAGCCTTCTCGCTGAGCCTGCTGGGTACCTTCCTGGTCCGTTCGGGGGTGCTGACTTCGGTTCACGCTTTCGCGACTGATCCCGAACGCGGTGTGTTTATTCTGGGGTTTCTGTTGCTGGTGGTCGGCGGCTCGCTCACGCTTTATGCGGTGCGCGCACCTCAGGTGAAAAGCTCGACCGGTTCAGCCTTCTTTTCCCGGGAGACATTCCTGTTGAGCAACAACGTGATTTTTGTTGCCGCCACCATCATGGTGTTGCTCGGTACGCTTTACCCGCTGGTGTCTTCCGCGCTCAACTGGGGCAAGCTTTCGGTGGGCGAGCCTTATTTCAACCTGATGTTTGTGCCGTTGATGAGCCTGGTAGCGATTCTGCTGGGCCTCGGCATCATGATGAACTGGAAGAAAACCCAGTTTTCCCGCATCAAAAAGTGGCAAGTAGTGCCGCTTGTCCTCAGTATACTGTTGGGCCTTCTGTTGCCGCTATTGCACAGCGACGGCTACAAACTCAGTGCCGCGCTGGCCATTGCTCTCGGTAGTTGGGTCATCTGTGCCAGCGTCAGTGATATGCACCGCAAAGTGCGCCATAGTGATTCCTGGTGGCAGGGGCTGGGTAAATTGAGCCTCAGCTATTACGGTATGACTGTGGCTCATGTGGGTTTTGCCGTCGCCTTGCTCGGCGCCAGCCTGACCACGATATACAGCGATCAGCGCGACGTGCGGCTGGCCTATGGCGAGCAGGTGGCAGTAGGCGGCTACCATTACGAGCTGACCGGCGTTACCCGAATGCGCGGCCCCAATTATGTGGCGGAAGTCGGGGAGATTCGGGTGCTCGATGGTGATCGGTTGGTGGTTGAGCTCGGGCCGGAGAAGCGCCGCTACCTCTCCGGCGGCAATATTCTGACCGAGGCCGCCATTGATGCAGGTTTTTTTCGAGACTTGTATGTCGCGCTCGGCGAGAAGTTGGACACCACCGCCTGGTCCGTGAGAATCCATTACAAGCCGTTTGTGCGCTGGATCTGGCTGGGTGCAATATTGATGGCTCTTGGGGCGACCTTGGCACTGATCGACAAGCGCTACCGCAGACAGCCGGCTAAGCCCGCCCCAGCGCAAGGTTCGCCGCGCAAGAACGACGCTGAAGCCACGACACCGATAGAGGGAGAAACGGCCTGATGAACCGCGTTGTCTTGTTTGTGCCTTTGGTCATTTTCCTGGTGCTCGCGGTGTTATTCTGGCGCGGGTTGTCACTTGACCCGACGGATATGCCGTCGGCATTGCTCGACAAGCCACTGCCGGAGTTTGAGCTTCCACAACTGGCTGAAGCGGGTCAAACCATTGAGAAGGCCGATCTGATTGGCAAGCCGATGTTGCTCAACGTTTGGGCTACCTGGTGTGTTGCCTGCCGTGCCGAGCATCCCTTCCTGCTTCAATTGGCAGAAATGGGCATTCCGATATACGGCGTCAACTATAAGGACGAGAATGCGGCGGCGCGTCAATGGCTACAGGATCTGGGCAATCCCTACGCCGCCAATATCGTCGATGCGGAAGGGTCCCTGGGTATGGACCTGGGCGTGTTCGGCGCGCCCGAAACCTATGTGCTGGATGCCAACGGCGTCATTCGCTACAAACACATTGGTGTCGTCAACGAAAAGGTATGGACCGAAAACATTGCCCCGGTTCTGTTTGCCGAGAAAAACCCGGGCTAGGGTGGCGGGTTTTACCTTTAAGGGTTCGGGCTCAGGATGTAGAACTCAACCTTTTTCATGTTTCAGGGTCCTATTTAGGTTCTGGTAAAACGCGTTTTACGGTATAAAGCGTGCTTTACACGGTTGGCGCTTCAACCGTGAGCGCGGCCAACTTTTTGACTGTCGCAATATTTCCCAATTCCCAGTACTTCAATTCAGCCATGTCAACGGAGAGACAGTCCATGTCTGACTTCACTGCCAATTCTGTTACGGAAACGAGTCAATTGCATCTGCTTCCGGAATGGACATCATGCCGCGCGGTACTATTGGCCTGGCCGTTTCCCGGGAGTGACTGGGAAGACAGCCTGCCAGCGGTAAGCCAATGCTATTGGCAGCTGTTAAGCGCTCTGCTGGCGGATCCGGCGGACCCGGTGCAGGCGTGGGTCATGCTGCATCCGTCCATGGACGCCGATGCCTGGGTGACCGAGTTCGCCCAAAAGGGAATCTCCGGGGAAGGTTTGAAGCTGATCGATCATATCGCCTACGACGATACCTGGGTCCGGGATTACGGCCCCCTGTCCATGGGCCGGGAGACATTGTGCAATGAGTATGTGGATTTCGCTTTCAATGGTTGGGGTGGCAAGTATGCCTTTGAAGCGGACGACAATGTGTCTGCGCAACTGGCGAACTGTCTTGAACAAACACCGGTGCGTCATGAATGGATACTTGAAGGCGGCGCGCTGGAAGTTAATGGCGCAGGCGCACTGCTGGCGAACCGCGACTGCGTGATTGACCCGAAACGCAATGCGGCGCTCAATGAACTGCAGGTGGAGCGGTTGCTCAAGGAGCAGCTCGGCGTTGACCGCATTGAATGGCTGGAAGATGTTTGCCTGAGCGGCGATGATACAGACGGTCATATCGACACCATTGCGCGCTTCGCCGAGCAAGACTGCATCGTCTACGCCGGTCGGGACATTCGTCATCCGGACTGTCAGGCACTGGAACGCCTGCATCAGCAACTGACCCGGATTGCTGAACGCAACCACTGGCGTTTGCTCGAATTGCCTTCCCCGGTAGTACACAGCGAACTCGACGGCCGCCAATTGCCCGCGACCTACACCAATTTCCTGATAGTGAACCGTCGGGTTCTCGCCCCTGTCTATGGAGTGGCCGAAGACGCTCAGGCGCTCGCGGTGTTGCAACAGGCATTTCCCATGCGCACCATAGTGCCGGTGAACTGTGCCGCACTGGTGGAACAGCACGGCAGCCTACATTGCGCCACCATGCAGATTGCGCAGCAGGAGGTGGTGGTTTGAGGTTGGAGCTGCAAGCTTCAAGCCGCAAGCAAAACAAAGGGAAAAGACAGTGACGTAGGGCGGGTAAGCCGCGAGTTTTACGAGCGGCGCCACCCGCCGTTGCGAACTCCGCCGCTTTACGCGGCTGTATGGCTAACACCGATCTACGAAAAAATTTTTCGATCTTAAATCAACGTTCGCAAGAGAATATCTACCAAGCGTTTATACTTTTTAAGCTTGTAGCTTGTAGCTTGTAGCTTGTAGCTTGTAGCTTGTAGCTACCACACAACCTATTCATGATTCTTTAACTTGAAGCTTGCGGCTTTTAGCTTACGGCTTTTCCTAGAGGTCCCCCATGTCTGAACCCATTCGTGCGGCTGTTGTTCAACAGGCAGTAGAGAACAACAACAAACAACACAACCTGGACAAAACCGAGACGTTTATTCGTCAGGCGGTGAATAGCGGTTGCGAGCTGATTGTTCTGCAGGAACTTCATGCAACGCAATATTTTTGTCAGGTGGAAGATACCAGTTGTTTCGATATGGCGGAGCCTCTCGACGGCTACACGTTCCAACGTTGTGCTGCGCTGGCCGATGAGCTGGATATCGTGATCGTGCTGTCGCAGTTCGAGAAGCGCGCACCGGGTATCTATCACAACACGGCTCAGGTCATTGATGGCGCTGACGGCCGAGTGGGCGTTTATCGCAAGATGCACATTCCCGATGATCCCGGCTTTTACGAGAAATTCTATTTCACACCGGGTGATGCGGACGGGGCTCTGCACGGTTTCAAACCGGTGCAAACCCGCGTCGGCAAGCTGGGTGTACTGGTGTGCTGGGATCAATGGTATCCGGAAGCGGCGCGTTTAATGGCGCTCGCCGGTGCTGACATGCTGATCTACCCCACTGCGATCGGTTGGAGTGCAGAGGACGATTCCTACGAACAGGATCGCCAGCGACAGGCCTGGATAACAATCCAGCGGTCTCACGCGATTGCCAATGGTTTACCTGTGCTGGTGGCCAACCGCACAGGCTTCGAGGCCTCGCCGGACGGTGAAACGGGAATTGATTTTTGGGGAACCAGTTTCATTACCGGTCCTCAGGGAGAATTCTTGGTGGAAGCCGATACCGAAAAAGAAGGCATTTTTATTGCCGATATCGATCTTGAGCGCTCGGAGAGTGTGCGGCGGATATGGCCGTACTTGCGCGACCGCCGCATTGATGCCTATCAGCATTTGACCCGTCGTTGGTTGGCGGATAGCGGTGAAAGTCGTGACAATTAATCTGGCAACTAATATTGTCGGATTAATTGTCTTTTCACACTAGAGGGGGAGTTGGGCTTCGATCCGTTTGTCATCAGGGATAGACCTTTTGAAAACGCATAAACACCTCCCTGTGGCTTCGACGTGCATGGA
>CAYQQJ010000050.1:0-15959 GCA_964419935.1 uncultured Cellvibrionaceae bacterium | reverse complement strand
AACCTGCTACTTCATCAAAACCAGTGCCTTGCAAATGGGGAGGAGACCATATACGGATAAGACGTGAGCCCCGCGAACGTTGCCATCCGACGCCTATGTCGGAAGGCGCTTAGGCTTTTTCGACCTTTCCGCCGCGATAAGCGGTAAACAACGATTTCCGTAGGGTGGGTGCTGCCCACCAATTAGACTTTCCACTTTAAGAAAAATGCGCAAAAAAGCCGCTGCATGCCAACTCGCGTTTTTCTTGCCGAACGGAGAATGTCATTGAAACACACCCTGCAGATGTCCGCCGTTCCCCTGGCGCGATCAGCTCTATCGCCAAAGATTCCGAAACATCAAGTTCCAGCCCCGGTATAAGCACAGTGGTGAGCGCGCCGGCGGTCACTAACGCGAGCACAAGCGCGGAATAGCCGCATGTTTTCACCCCAGACAGTAACGTCGTGAAATAGCGGTAATCATTGGATTCGCATTGCCGGCGAATATCCGGATAAGTTATTTTTTGTCGCATTGCAGCAGAGCATAGTCATTCTGGTTACCAACTGCTTGAATCATCTTGATACCTGTTGGTAGACCTCATCCGGTTCGTCATCGCCCGCATCCAAACTCATGGTTTCATCATTAAGGTAACATAATGATATAGTCAGCAAGACGTTAACGCTGGGGTAAGCAAGCGGTAGCCGTGGAACCCCGAATTTTGTACCAATAACGGGACACGACCATGAGACATTCGACTCTAATATTTGCATTTCTGACTATTTTCACGGCATCTGCCGCTACCCACGCCCAAAACCCGCTCGACTTTGGCAGCGATATCAGAACAGCCGACCCGTCAGGGCATGTCTGGAATGATGGCAAAATGTACCTGTACACGTCCCATGACGAGGAGTGTCAGGAAGACTTCTACATGAAGAACTGGCACGTGTTCTCCTCTGATGATCTGGTGGAATGGAAAGATCATGGGCCGGTTTTTTCAGTCGATCAGCTCTCGTGGGCGGATAACTACGCCTGGGCGCCGGACGCCGCCTACAAAAACGGCAAGTACTACCTGATTTTCCCCGCGGGAACCGGAATGAAAGACCGGGTGAACCCGGAAAACAGTACCAAATGGATGGGCCTGGGCGTTGCTGTGAGTGACTCACCCACCGGACCCTTCAAAGACGCCATCGGCGCGCCGCTGTGGAGAGAGCCTTATGCCAATGATCCGAGCCTGTTCATCGATGATGACGGCAAGGCGTACCTGTATTTCCACGGCACCGACCATGACTATTATGTGGCGGAAATGGCCGATGACATGTTGAGCGTGAAAGGCGACCACTACAAGATGGACATGGGCGGTTACGAGCCGAAGATGGAAGGCCCCTGGGTATTCAAGCGCAATGATATCTACTATTTCACCATGCCGGAGAACAATCGCATTCTCACGTACTACACGTCCAAGTCGCCAAAAGGGCCGTGGAAGTATCAAGGCGAATTCATGGAGCAGGAGTTTCAGAGCAACAATCACCACTCGATCGTGGAGTATAAGGGGCACTGGATTCTGTTTTATCATCGCTGGTTGGAAACGCCGGAATCCACTTGCGCTGACGAAAGGCAGCGCCACGTGGCGGCGGAGTATCTGCATTTCAACGAGGACGGCACCATACAAAAGGTGGAGCGGACGTCACAGGGCGTTGCAGATTTCCCCAACAGGATTGGACAGAAGGGCAAATCAAGCAAGGATCCGAAGGGCCAAAAATAATAATAACGGGGCGCACCGTGGTGAGTGCGCCCCGTGTGACCATACATTTCGTTAATTGTTTGTGAAACACTGCAGTGCCTGTTTTATTTATCACCCTGCCTCCTTTATTCAACCGGAACAAGGCAATCGCGCGGGTGGGGGTGCCAACATTCAGTTTGCCCTGTCTGGAGGTGTGAGCGACGCGAATAGCGAATAGATACTGAAGCGAAAAATAAAAAAACACTGAAAAACAAGGCCCATTCGTCAATCTAACGGACCTGAGCTGGACATGAACCCAATCAGTGGTGTAGGTTGGGGCAAGCTCGGTAGCGGCTCCAGCCGCATGTTTTGCCATTTCGGCTCCAATGCATTGGAGCCGCTTTCAGGGAATATCGCGTTTAATCACGATTTCTCTGTCGCCCCTGCAGCAGTCGGACGCTTCCGGCAGGGCTTGGGCCTGGGTGCGTTAATGTCGACAGCGCCCCTGCGCTCTCTATTCAAGATTAAAAAAATAAATTGCGATCCAAGATCAAAAATAAATTGCTATGCATTCGCCGATAAAAACGCGCAAAAAGGAATGCTATTGCAGTATACAAGGGAGCGGTCAACAACATGCGTCATCTCTTTTTGTTTATCCTGATTACCGTATTCCTCGCAGGATGTGGAAATAGTTCGGGATCCGATGGAAAAAATCCAGACCCGGATACACCGCCCAGCGATCCCCCACCTGGCGAACCACCACCGGATGATGAGTCCACGACGAACCTGTCGGGCGTCGTGCAAAAGGGGCTGTTCACATCCCTGCAGGTCAATGCACTGCCGGTGCAGCCGGGCGGTTTGGGAGATCCCATCTCAGCCGAGATTGAAGGACAGAATTACTCGGTCACCGTGCCCAGCGGAGCGTCCTATGTGCTGGACGATGTCGCCGCCAGCAGAGGGTCAGGAGTCCAGTACCTTCGGTGCGGCCCTGGATGCGGTAAGCTGGAACGCCAGCAACAAAACCACCGGCGGCGGTGCCTGTAGCCTGCCAGCCGGTGAAAGCCGCATTGACGTGACTATCTCATCGTCCAACATTCCCGCCCGCTTTGCCGGCTCCGATGTCACTCTGGACAAGGTGACATTGGGCTTCAATCTGGCCTCCGGTACCCAGTTCGCCCTGGTGCCCAAAGGTGTTTACGGCAGTGTCCTGACCGTCGGCGATATCAGCTTTACGGAATTCGTGATTTACGACCCGGGATTCACCGCCGGCATTGGCGACATTGAAACCTACATCGGCGCTCGCGCCGGCGCGGTCTTCAGTGAAGTACAGGCGGAAGTCGCCTTTCTCGCGGGCCGGACCTGCAATCAGGATGTGTTGCTCGAGCTTGACCCGGAGGTAGCGCAGTTCATCCCTCTCCCAGAGACGGGCTTCTTTGGTGCTTATGCCCGAGGGGCAGCCAGTATGCCGATTATCACCACCGGCTGCCCACTCACTGTCGGTGTGGGGGCTGACTTTGGTGCCTGGGTGTTGGCCGGTCCGCCGTTGACTGTGGGCGGGCTGGTCGGTGGCGGTGCATACGGCAAGGTAGCCTGCGTGGGCTCGCTTCGTGGCCAGATGAAAGCCCTCGGTCAGGTGGATACCGACGGCAATATGGTCTTCATGGGTGAAGGCTTTGGCGCCGCGGGGGTTGGCTCCTGCGAGCCCTCCAGTTGGACGTCTCGCAGCCGCAGCCGCGGTGACAGCTGGTGCGCGACCGGGGACGCATTGTTCCGCGCTGGCTATTCCGACGGCTGGAGTATCTACGAGACATCTGTGGGGGCCGTGTACTAATGAAAAAGATAATAAGAGGGATGGAAATCATGAGGCTTGCCACAGGCTGTTTGGCAGCAATATTGCTCATTCTGCCCGGCATTGCTGTGGCTCAAGGGGATGTGGCGCAGGGCGGAGAGACGCAAGAGGGGCAATTTTATTTTGTTGCCCGTACCGCGCCGGAAAGCTCACTGACGAGGCCTGCCTCCGCCGAGAAAGTCGTCTTTCTGCGCTGGGATGTACTGGAAGGCGATTTGCCGACGGATGTGGCGCGCTTGCGCCTGCTGCGGCAGGCGGAGGGCGATGAGGCCGAGGTCATTTTCGAGGCCGACGCTACGGCCGTTATGCCGGCCGCCGCCATCGCCGGCTTGTATCGCGGTACAGCCAACGAACGCCGGCTGCTGGAAACCGTGACACGGCTCAAAGAGTACGCCGTTTCCCAGGGCGACAATTTCAGTACCAGTCAGTTTGCCGTGGCTCTGCGCGAACGTTTGGTGAATGACGCGCTCTGGAGTTTTCTCGCCTCGCGCAGTGATTTCAATATTGCCCGCGCCCGCTATCGCGCGTATCTGGATCGTCCCGATCCCGGCGTATACACCTATGAACTTCTGGCGGTTAATGCCGCCGGCGAAACCGCCAGGTTGGGCAAGACCCGCATCGATACCCGCGGCGTTCAACAGCTGTTACCGGTACAGCGGTTTCGGCAAGTGTATCAAGCTACCTGCGATAGCCCGGAATACGCCAAGGACCACTACACCGTATCGCTGAACTGGGATGCTCCCGGCAGCGACCCTGCCGGCAATGGCAACCTGACGGACCAGATTGCCTCCCAGGTTTTCATCAGCGGCTACGATCTCTATCGCACCCGGGAGAATCTCGACCCCAGTGTCACGACAGTGCCGGCTCGCGATCTAGCGGCGGAAGCCGCCCAAGCCTCTTATGACAACCAGGGCACTTTGCAACTTGCGGATCTGGAAAAGGTGAATGACGTCTTGCTGACCATCGCACCAGATAATGCGCTGACGCCGGAGTGGATGGAAACCTACAACGAGCTGGCCAGCGCCGGGCTCGAACCCGGTGATAAACGGGCCTACTACTTGGTCCCGCGGGACTTTACCGGAAACTACGGTCCCACTCATGGCGCCATTATTGTCGTGCCCAATCTTGTTCGCCCGGCCACGCCCTGGGATGTACGCCTGTTCGCGGACAACGCCAGCAGCGCGGATAACCAGCCGCGCATGGTGATTAGTTTTGACCAAGTGAATCTCGATAACTATGTCGCGGCCTACGGCGAAAGCCGCAACATATGTAATGCCGATGAGGCTGCCGACTCGGGCATTCTCGAGTTCGTCGCCCCGGGGCAAAGCTGCGAGACGGACGCTCGCCGGCAGGTCAACTTGAATGTGATTGACTATCAGGTTTATCGCTTCGCCAATTTTGAAACGGCGAGTGAGTTTAGCGACAGCGATGGTGATGGCTTTGGCAACGCCGAGGAGCGGGACAGAGGTTACCACTGCAATCCTGCGCTGCCGACTGGCGAAACGCCTCAGTATCGGGTCGACCCGAATACACTCAGCTCGCAAACAGTCGCTTTGGCAGATACGGGGCGCACCCGAATCCAATTGGAAGATTCCGGGCCGGCCAACGCCAAGGGCGTTGTCTTTTGGTATCGCATTGCCGCCAGAACGGCTGATGGTCGCGTAAGCCTTTTGACGCCACCGGTGCGCGCACTCTTTCCTGATCGAGAGTTGCCGTCCCAGCCCAGCGTTACGGCCAAGCGGCCGGGAGAAGTTACGCAATGTGAAGTGCAGGTGCGGGACGCGGATCGCTGGACCTACACCAACAACGTTGGGGGTGGTTCCGTGGCTGTCCATTGCGGTGAAGAGACTTTCGATTTCAATGACAAGGTGTTTACCTCCGGTGATTTCTGTGCCAAAGCGTTCAATGACAGCTGCGGCGGGAGTGGCCGCAGCTTGACATTGAACGCGGGCGCGGATGTTTCCTGCACCGTTGATCTACCCGACAGTTTTAGTTTCTGTGGCAATAACGAGCTGGTGTTGGACCCGGTGCAGGCAGAGGGTGAAGTTCCCCTGGGTCAGGGCAAGGTTATCGCTGGCCCCGTCACCTACACCGCCGCTGCGCCTGAGCCGGACACCTGTGTATCGATTTACCAAACGATCGACGGGCAAGCCAGCCAGGTGGCCACAAGCTGTGGAACTGCCTCACCCGGTTCGGTGGAATACGAAGCGGAATCCGGCTTTTTCTGTGGCTATGCAGTGACTCATGACCAAAACAACAATACGTCGGTGCCCGAGCCGCTGCCATGTGCGCAGATTTCACCGGCCAATCCCAAGTCGCCAAGCACGCCTCAGCCGGTTAGTTTTTCAGTGGTGGGCACCGAGGCGCAATTCAGTTGGCGCCTCCCTATGGAGCCTGTCGCAGCGGTCTTGGCACGCCTGCAGCCAACAGGTGCCGATGGCGATCAGGGCACCCAGATCGTCAGCATCCCGACGGCCGGCCGGGGAGCGGGAGATGTGCAAGACTATCGGGTTGATGTGCCCGCGCTGGTGGACGAACAAGACCAGTGGTGTCTATCTCTCAAAGCCGTCGCACCCAATGCCATTGGCCGGGATAGCGCAACCTCCGCCTGGAGCAGCCCCCGTTGCGCCACACGCAGCAGGGCTGCGCTGGCTCCGCCGGAATATTTGCCCTGGCCATCCCTACCTCCTGCCCCGCAAGGGGAGCCGCTGGCGGTGCATCTGGGGGCTGAGCTGATAGACCCGACCAGACTCAATACCGCCGATATGATGCATCTGTACTTTGACCTGGCTGATGTGACCGGGCTCGCGGATTATTGCGGCTATGAAGGTCTGGAGCCCGACGAGACTTCGGCGTGGGATATTTTTGTCCAGCTCACTTGCAGGCTGCCGGGCATGGTCAAGTCCCAGGCAGCGGTGATGCCTCAGCTCAACATGCTGGTGTACCGCCAACGCCGGAATCTCGCCGGGGAGCTTCAGGATTGGATTCAGGTATCGCCGCTGATTGAGTACGCGCACTGGGACCACACTGTTTTGAGATTGGCACAGTTGGATAATCCAATCCGCGTCGCCGTACTCAATGATCCCTATATCAAGGCCTACAAGCTGGGAACGACAGGTGACAGTGTGCGCTTCGTCTTTACCGACCGTTATCCCTATATAGGTGGTCAGGATTACCGCTACCAGGTCGTTTATTTCACTGGTGACCACCGCATCGCCCATTGGCGCCAGTCGGATTGGATCACGGCCGATGTCGGTGAAATCATCCGGGGCATCGGTAACGCATCAGGGGTGATCAGTGAGGAGGTGAGCAATGAAGGAGTGAGCAATGAAGAGGTGGGCAATGAATAGGCGCAAGTTGAACTGGCTGAAAGCGATACTGGCTTCGACCGCCTTGGCCGCTTCCGGCAGCGTCGCAGCCAGCGGACTGTTCACCGGAGAAAACGCGGATCTGTGGCTCGTGAACCCCGAGACAGGACAGGTCACCGGCTATGACTACGGCCAATGGCTGGAAGTCTTTTTGAGCGGTGAGGGCAGCCTTTATCCCTTGACGGGCGGTCAGCAGGCTCTCATCAATAATGCCGCCAGAAGTTCCCAGCCCATGACGCCCGGCCAGCCAGCTTTTTCTCTCTCGGGGCTGGGCGTCACCGAGTTTCGCAGTGATTCGCCCGCGGGACATCAGCGTTTGATTCTGGCGCCGGAGGGCGGCACCTATACGGACACTATCGCCTTGCAGTTTCGCGTCCAAGCCGAGATCGTGAAGGCGGGCGCAAGCCAGCTCCGGTGGCAGTCAGACCAGGGTCACGCCCGGATGTACGAACTTACGGTGGAAAACCTGCAGCGCATGGGTGCCGTCGAGCAGGATGGTTACTACCAGGTGACGGAACATCTGGTGAAAGATGCCACCTATGTCGTCAATGCAGGCGTGATTGAAAATGGAGACACTATCGCCACAGCCAGCGCGACACTCACCTTGGCCAGTGATCATCCGGACGGGTTTCGCCGGGACACTGACGGCGACGGTATTCCCGACTTGATAGAAGCCTCAATCGGCATGGACCCTTACGACGATAACTGGTTTAGGGATAGCAACGGCGATGGTTGGAGCGATTTTGATCTTTGGCTTCGGGGAGACCAGCTCGACAGTGAGACCGGCTTGCCGAAGGATTCGGACAGTGACGGCTGGGCGGACTTCGACGAGCAGCGCCGCGGCACCAACCCAGCGGATCCTGAGTTCGAACTGAGCCCGGCGGCGGGCGAGGATAAAGACAGTGAAGCCTTCCGCAAGCGCATCCTGAGTTACAAGGACTACCCGACCGCCCGGCGCCTTTACGAAGTCGAGTATCGGTTGTCCGGTCAATTGGTGCCTTCGCCGGCGGAGCCCAATATGAAGTGGACCGCGCTGGATGTGGCGAACCTGGAGGGTCACACGGCCTACCGCCTTGAACAGCTTCTGACCAGCAAAACCGTCGACAATGCCGGCCTCAAGCCGGACGATATTGCGCCTCGCCGTTTGGCGGAGACCGCGAATAAAACGCTTGCCGAAAACAAATTACCCCCCATGCGCTTGCCCGCGGGCAGCAGCCTGGTGGTTCGCGCTTCCCATCGCCACGGCGCTGACGAGGGCGGATTCAGCCAGGTTTATAAAGCCTGGTTGAACCGCGTTCCCGACGCGAACCCAGCCGAATTTCTGGCGGCGCGGGGCGTTGGCGACTGGGAGACTCCTGCCCAGTGGAAGCAGGGCTTTGTCGACTATCTGAACCAGGCGTTGGTGGTCGATGCCAGCGTCACATTGGACGGCGCTGAAACAGCGCGGGTTGCCATGGTTGAGGCAGGCTTAAGCCGGGAAGCGCAGCTCCAGGGCAAGGCGTTGCCTCAGTTGCTGGGCAATCCGTCTGCCCCGGTTGCTGCTGACCTTGTTCGCAACACCGAACAGGCGCTGGGTCAGTTGGCTCAACACACCGGTGGTGACGCGGCGGCCGAGCGAAGCCTGGACCAAGTGGCGGCGGACATTCAAATCGCTATGGAGCCTGAAGGTCCGCTGGCTACAGTAGCCGCGGCCATTCAAGCCGATTTGCAGCAGCCATTGGCCAATCAAGTGACGGAACGCGCCGTGATCGCGGCCTTGCTTGAGCAACCTGCGGGTGAAACTGCGGGAAATCTCCACCGCATCCGTCTGCACTGGTTGCCCGATGCACTGACCCATGTGGCTCTGGACGAGACGCTGCTGGCACCTGCCAGCGACAGCGACGGCGATGGCGCAAACAATACTGGCGAATTGATCAAGCCGCTGACCCGTGTCACCTTGCCCTGGCAGGCAGACTACGACGGCGACTCGCTGGCGGATATGGACGACCCTTGCCCGCGCGACGCCTATGACCTGTGCAGCAGCGACCCGGTGGTTCCCATTGCCACTCTGGAGGCAAACGGCGAAGCCGTGGAAGCCGGTACGGCGCTGGTCAGTCTGACGTTGGACAGGGCATACGATGAGGATGTGGTCGTCCAGTACACAGTTACTCAGGGCTCGGATGACACGGCTGTCGCCGGCAAGGATTTTATCGCCGTAACGGGCACAGTCGTCATCCGTGCCGGTGAGCGCACGGCCTTGATTCCCGTGGAGATCATCGGTGATGACGCGGATGAAAATGCCGAAACGTTCAGTGTACAGGTAACGGACATTGCCAACGCGGCCGTGGCAAATGACGGCCTGGCGCAAGTCGTTATCAATGACTTTATACCCTTGATGCCACAGGCTCTGGTGGCACAGACGGCGCTGAACGTGAACGAACGCGCGAACGTCACCCTGGATGCCAGCAGCAGCGTGGAGCCTACTGGTGATGCTTTGGTGTTTAGTTGGGAGCAAATCGACAGCAGCGGGACGCTGGTCATCTTGGCTGATAATGCTTCGCCGAGTTTTACCGCGCCGGTGGTGCAGGATGTGGTCGAAATGGCATTTCGGGTTACCGTTATTAACCGAGCGGGCCTGAAGGACACAGAGACGGTTACGATCAGCGTCAACCCAGTCGATGATCCGCCCCAGGTTGCGACCCCAGCCAGCTATTCAGTGACCGAGGGGCAGATCCTGAGTCTGACCGACGCCGAACTCCTCAGCCATGTCCACGAGCCGGACGGCGACGAGATCAGTATTGATGCGGTAATAACTCAACCCCAGGGGGAACTGACACGTACGCCGGGCGGCTTTGACTATGTGGCCAAGGGCGGCGGTGAACAGACGCTGTCGAAGTTCCCGCTGAGTGACTTTGCCATCGCTGGCGAATGGGTCTTCCACGTGGAAGAAGATACTGACCGCACTCTCCATACCTTCCTTCGCAATATCGACACGGGCAAGACGGAAGACTTGCCCGCGGGCCTTGCGGCTTCCGATATACGAACAGATTCCCAATCACTGGCCTACCTCCACGATGAAGATGCAGAGCAACTGTATCTGTGGGAGGCCGGCGAGGAGCTGCGCATGACCACACGTGCAACTTCTTTGGGCGACGGCAGCGTCGACCCCATCACCAAGGATCTCTATTCCTGTGACTGGAACGGGACCGGCAATTGGGAAAGAATTGACTACGACACATTGGTGACCAATGACACCGGTGTGGAATGCGTCGGCGCTTTTTCACTGCCCACGGCCACGCTGGGCGCCCAAGCGTTCTGCATGGCGGAAACAATGACATTGGACTGCACCGATGGGGCAGGCAATTTGGCGGAAATCATCCGGCTCCCAAGCGGCAAGTTCCAGGGACTCTTTGCACTGGATGACAAACTCCTCGCGTTCGCCAGCGAAGTCGATAGCGGCGGCACTAACGTTTACCGCACCTATGTGGTGACTCCGGACCTGAAGGCCGCAGTGCTGCTCGATATTGCGACTGAACAAGAGAGTGAACCCGCCATCCATGTCGTGGACGACGGTTTGGTTGCCATGATCTATGACGTGGAGGATGAAGCGCGCATGTGGCACTGGAGTGGCGCGGTCGATGACGCTCCCCTAATGGCGGATCTGCAACCGGCGCCTTTGAATGATGGCGGTACTGGCCAGTTATTTGAGACCGATGGCAAACTCTACTGGATACGCGGTACGGGTTCGGCCAACCTCGGTATTTACACGCTGGACCCGCGGACCGGTGCGCAATCCTTGGTTCAGACGGATGCCGCCGGCAGTTGGTCCAGCTTTCCATTTCGCTTGTTCGATTTCGCCGGGAGTCTCCACTACCTTTCAGCGGCAGAAATGTCCAGCGCGGACTTCCCGCAGTGTCACCTGCGCCGGCTGGACGGTGCCAACTCCGCAACCACGGTCATGCCCGACGTAAATTGCTCGGCCTTGCAGCAAGCTGGAGAAAGCCTTGTCTCCAGCCGGCTGGATATCGATACCTGGGAAAGAGCACTTATCGGCTATAAAGATAGCGTTGTTGGCAATACCGGCTTTAGCCTCAGTGTCAGCGATAGTAACGGCAACAGCGTTGCCCTGCCGGTAAGCATCCGTGTGGAGCCTGGACCTTAACGGGACGCGGAGAGTTGGATGCGAAATGGAATTGGGTTAAACGTGACAGGGAGCGGGAACTTGTGGACTATGCCGAAGCGACAAGTCTTCATGTGGCGTGCGGTGCAGCTGGTATCGGAGTGTAGCAAACGCGTGTCGCAACGTCTTTCGAGACACTTTGAATTCAAAACGTTGACATTCATTCGGCGGGAAACAATTCGGTCTTGGGTATGGGCGTCTCTCTCAGCGTCCTAATCCTCAACAAACAAACTGGTTTCCGCACAAGTACTCCACTGTTTGAGTTCCGACGAATTTATGGGCGAAGCAAAAATGAATTGAAGTGGCAGCTACAATTTGTTTTTCCAACACAATGCAGAGAACAAGCTAATGTCGGTGTGACCGACGGTGTTAGCGATTATCAAATCCGCTCTTCATCTCGCAATGTAAGAACTTCATAACCGGTCGCGGTTACAGCAATAGTGTGCTCCCATTGCGCAGACCGCTTCTTGTCACTGGTGACGACAGTCCAGCCATCTTTCTTCAGTTTAACTTTTGCTTTTCCCTGGTTGATCATCGGCTCAATTGTGAATGTCATGCCTTCTTGCAACACGAGACCTTTGCCCCGCTGACCATAATGTAATACCTGCGGCTCCTCATGCATCTCCCGGCCAATGCCGTGCCCACAATACTCGCGCACAATAGAGTAGCCGTGCCTCTCGGCATGCCACTGGATCGCATGGCCAACGTCACCCAATGTGGCTCCGGGCTTCACGGCTCGAATTCCTTGCCACATGGCTTCATAGGTCTTATCAACCAGGCGCTTTGCAAGCGGTGTCACATCCCCAATCATATACATTTTGCTGGAGTCAGCAATGAAACCACCTTTCTCAAGCGTGATGTCAACATTGACGATATCGCCAGACTTCAGCTTTTGAGTGTCGGAAGGCATGCCATGGCATACCACGTGGTTGATGGAGGTATTGAGTGAGTACTGATAGCCGTATTGCCCTTTGCTCGCTGGCCTCGCGCCGAGCTCCTCAACAATATATCGTTCAGCCAGGGTGTTGATATCCATTGTGGTGATGTCGGCTTTGACTTGTTGGTCGAGGTAGGCGAAAACAGATGCGAGGAGTCTTCCCGATTCCCGCATTACATCCAGTTCGCGGACAGTTTTCAGGGTTATTTCAGCCACTGGCAGTGTTCCTTATGCCGACCTCGGCGCGCTTCATTTGCGCGCTCATGATTTCAGCAAAAGGCGTAGTCGGATTGGCCTCAGCAAGCATACCAACCTTTATCCAGTATTCAGCTTGAGCGTTGATGGAGCGCACCATAACCGAACTGGCCCTTCGAATTTCTTCATGTAACTCGTCTCCTATCTTGACGATACCCATAGCAACTCCAGAATATACGAAACATATGCAAATCATATATTGCCTGTTCTGGAGCCGCAAGAGGTAGTCATACCTATGGGTGCCTCGTATTTGGTAATCGCTGAATTTTCAGAGCTCTACAACCTTCGCTTGCTCTTCAAAAATTCGGTCTCCCCGTCGGTGGCGTTCAATTGGCGGATTTCGGTCGGGACGCCTGATTCGTCCAGCACAACCAGGCCAATTCCGGCTCCATTCCACAGGCGCTCCCCCGCATCACGACCAGTGGGTAACCGAGGTGTCACGCGCATGCGTCGCCGTTTGGTGAGCCAGTTGAGTGGTGAGCGGGGGGCGTAGAGCCAGCGGTTGAGACGGTCCAGCCATTCCAGCAAATCTTTGGGAAATTCATTTTTGATCCCACTACTGGTGATTTGCCAGATTTTTGGGCTGTCCGACTGGTGCCGCAGGCGCACGTCATAGACGAACGAGTAGTGCACATCGCCAGACAAAATGACGAAGTGCTGGGGCGTTCCCTTATGACGAAAGATGTTGAACAAAGCATAGGCGCTACCGCTGTGCGCCATCCAATTCTCCGCATCCACCACCAAAGGGCGACCAAAAAACGTGAAAACCCGCTGGATGGCCTCTATCAGTTTTACGCCAAACATAGGTGTTGCGGAAACCACGATAACGGCGTCTTTGCCTATAAGATCCTGCTGAAACTCCATGAGCGCCTCCCAGTCCATCAGGCCGGAAGGTCGAGCCCGGGACAGCTCACTGCGCCAGAAAAGGGGTGTCCATAGGCGGTGGCCTCCCATTCGGCGGAGAGGTTCCAATCATCAGTGATATCGTGGTCATCAAAGATCATGTAACACGGGCAGTGCGCCATCACTCGCGCCGCCTTGGACAGCGTCGTTACAAACGCCTCAATGCATTTTTTCTCCCAATTAAATCGGTCGGCTTCGTCTGCGCTCAGGGTCGGCTGTGTGATTTCTGTCAGTGTCCAGCACACCGGCGACCACACCAGTAGATACATGGCGATCACCTCGTTGAGGGATATCAGGTGGTTCTTGGCATTGGCCGTGGTAAAAACCGGTTTGCGCACGCCGCCGAGTATGCGTTCGATCACGGCTTCATTGGCTTTGCCCGCAGGCAGTAAATCCTGCCGGCGATAGTAGGTATTGGGATGGCTGCGCAAGGCTTGGCTGTTATCAACCACGCTGCCGTGTAAAGTTTCATCAAAAAGTCCCAGCCGCTCAATCAGTCCATGGATGGCGCGCAGCATTGGCCCGGCCACATCATCTGCGTAGATCTGGTCACCCGTCATCAGCAGTAGTGCGGGTCGCTGTGAGCTATCGCCGCCGCTGTCTTCAAGCTCGCGGTCCGCCCGCACCAAGCCATCGGTGGACGTATGGTGAGGGCGACGGCATGACCCATGAAAGACGCGATCAAGTCGTGTTTTCAACACGAAGTCAGGGCCTTCAGCGCCCGGTAAGCACAGGTGTGGCGCCCAGTCATTTATCCATTGTTCGGCAGTAGGGTTCTGACTGCAAATCCCCAGGTCATACTGAATCCGTACGCCCTGCGGTAAGGCGGTATCCAGTGCAACATTGATGAGGTGAATATGAGCGTGCGTGCCTACCTGGACGCATTGCACTTCGTCGGACAGTACTCGATCTAATAATGTTTTGCCGCAGTCTTGCGCATAGAGTTTCAGTCGTAAACACAGCGGTGTTGTAGCCACCAGCCACAGCACCATTTGTTGGCTCGATACGTGTCTTAAAATCGGCCCCGCAAGCACCGGCGGCAGATCCTGATACATGTTATCCGCTCCGGTGCTGTCGGCACTGATGTTGTCGTTGCTGTTATCGGAACGGGCATCGCCCCTGGTGAAGGCATCATTCACGGATCACGTCGAGCCTCTAGTTCGTTTCATTGTGCCACTTGACCTGAAACTCGATTTCTTCTTCATCGCCGGAACGTTCATGTTCGATGGTAAATTGCGCGCGAACAGGCACGTATATTCGTTCACCCGCAATTTGAATATCAAAGCGTTCGCCGCTTTCAATGGCGTCTGCAAGGCGGCGCAGTTTTGCCACAAAGTCTGCTTTCGGGTAAAGTTTCTCAATGTCTCGTTCTTGCTTGTTGGTCATGATTCTCCCTTCGATACGGATGTCATTCTGCAGCCTCGTGCAGCGACACCAACAGCTTCACGCTAGCATGCGTCGCGGTCTTGCCAATCAACACTCCTGAGACCATTATCGATCACATTTTACTGCGCCGCGTGTAGTGTGCGGTAGCGGGAATAGGTATAGACCATCACTCACCCCGCACAAGAATCTCATTGCATCGGAAAGTGCAGCGCCCTGCTTGTCGCAGGGCGCTGCTTTTCGGGGGCACCTTGTTCAGGAGCCCGGTCCAGAATTGACTGAAGAAGTCCCAAACGGCGGTGGAATAGAACGACGGTGTTGTATGGCCGCCATTTTAATGTTGTCTGCTGTGCGCGTTTTTGTGCGCCATTCTGTCGTATGAATTAAGTTGCGAGAATGGCAAGCAGTCGAACGAGCACCTATTGATTCATGTTAGAGCGGGCCTGCTCGAACGATCGCTTACCTGATTTTGACGCTTATCGCGGTGTTGCATCCCAGACTCGACCAGATGCGGTGCCATCGTTAGGGGGATTGAACACCTCAACAGCCATGACTTGATAGGTAGGGTCATCACTCGCATCCAGGTTGTTCATGTCCGGAAAAATCCAGCCGCTATCAGCCCACGCCTGAACGTGATCAGCAAAGATAATTTCGTGATCCTCCCCAAGGGGTCTTTGCTTGGTAGGTTTGCTCCAGTATTGGTAGAAAGTGGCGGTATTGTTGATCGATGGCTTCTGCTCCCGCATTGAACGGTAGGTGGAATACTCGACACCATTACTGATAAAGGTCTTGCCATAGGTCGCATTTTGACTGGGATCGTAAGTCCATCGCTGTAAAATATAGTACTCCACCAAATGTGCCGGGTTTGAAACAGGCATATTTTTGTCGTACCCCCAACCGTACAACGTAATATAGCTTGCGCCGCTATCTTCGTTGAAGCGATAGCCAATCACCCGCTCTTTATCACCGAAATGCCATCCCGGACCACCCACATAGTTGTAGCCGCCACCCTGCCAGCTGACACTGAAGGTGCCATCTGCATCCATGGTTAAGGATGCCGAACCACCATCCTTCCAGTGCGTGAAGAAGAAATCACCCACATGACCCGTTGCATGATTCTGGGTGAGCAACGCGGTCTTGGGGAATTTTTGAGTGTAAGCCTGATATTTATCTATGTTGCTCGCTGCCGAATTTCCAGCAGTATCTTCGATTGTCTCAGGGGCTTTCTGTCCCGGTGTACAACTCACAAGGCCGCACACGGCCAGAAAAATCATCGTTTTTATACCGAAATAGTTTTTCAAACTGCCATCCTCCCTCTCTGTATAACGCGCCGCCGGCCGTCACCAGACAATGCGTGTGCGGGTGGAGCGTCAGTTGTCGCCCCCAGGTGTGCAGCGTCATCAAGATGC
>CAYQQJ010000049.1:0-16297 GCA_964419935.1 uncultured Cellvibrionaceae bacterium | reverse complement strand
GCGCATTGCGACGCCGTTTAGGAGGGGGGGAGGAGACCATCCCATCGACCTACGGATCATGATGCTCCCTCACCCTCATCCCTTGCGGCTTGCGGCTTCAATCTTTTCCCTTTTCCCTTTTCCCTTTTCCCTTTTCCCTTTTCCTAATGATGATGCCCACCCGCACCGTGGGCGTGGCCGTGGGCGATTTCCTCTTCACTGGCGTCGCGTACGCTGATGACCTTCACATTAAATACCAGCGTCTTACCGGCAAAAGGATGGTTCAAATCCAGCTCGACCATGAATTTGCCGGGCTTGATGACTCGCGCATCTTTCACACCATTTTCGGTATTCACCTTCACCAGCATGCCAGGCTGCAGGCGCTTGTGCTTGCTGGCCAGGTGCTTGACCGGCACCCGTTGGTTGGCGTTATCACGCCGTGGGCCATAGGCTTGCTCAGGTGCCAGGGTCACCACCTTCTCGTCATCCGCCTTCAGCCCTTCCAGGGCTTCTTCTAACCCCGGCAATATATTGCGATAGCCGTGCAGGTAGGCCATCGGCAATGCGCCATCGCTGGTTTCCAGCTCAGCACCCTTGGCTTCCCCGGTTTCTGACGCCTCGCTCAGGCGGTAATGGAAGGTAACGACTTTGTCTTTCGCGATCTGCATTGAGGCTCACCTTGAAATGAAAAAGCGCGATTATACGCGGCATGGTCTAAGTTCCGCGATCGCAGCGAGCCAGATTGAACTCTCTTCGAGATTGGGCGAAACGGGGTTTTAACGTAAACTGCAAACCAAGGTGATAAGTGCAGAGGTTAAACCGTGAGTTCTTTACAGGATCAGTTGTTGAAAGCAGGCCTGATCGACGAGAAAAAGGCCAAGCAAGTCAGCAAGGAAAAGCGCAAAACCGCCAAGGTGCAGCGCAAGTCCAATGACGTTGTTGTGGATGAAACCAAACAACAGGTACAAAAAGCACGTGAAGAAAAGGCTGAGCGCGACCGCCAACTGAATGCGGCGCGCAAGGCCGAGGCGGAACGAAAAGCCATAGCCGCCCAGATCAAGCAGTTGATCGAGATGAACCGCCAGCCGAAGGATCGCGGTGAGCTGGCGTACAACTTCACCGACGGCGGCAAGATCAAACAACTGTATATTTCCTCCACCTTGCAGCGACGCCTGACCAATGGCCTGCTGGCAATCGTCAAACTGAATGACAGCTACGAGCTGGTGCCCGCGCCGGTCGCAGAACGCATTGCCCAGCGGGACCCTGCCTGCATCATTGCGTTGAATGCCAAGCAGGAGACGCCGGAAGACGACGATCCCTATGCGGATTACCAGATTCCCGATGATCTGATGTGGTAGGCCGATGACCCTTAACGAGCGCGCCGACGCCCAAGCCGTAGAAGCTGCAGTACAAGACTGGCTGCAGCGCGTGGTGGTTGGCGTGAACCTGTGCCCCTTCGCCGCTCGCCCATTGCAGCGGGGTCAGGTGCGCTTCTGCGTTACTGAGGCCGATGACAAGCGCCTGCTGCTGGGGGATTTACAGGCGGAGCTGGAACGGATGGACCAGACGCCGGCCAATGAGTTAGAAACAACGCTGGTCATCATCCCCCGGCTGCTCGGCAACTTTCTGGACTTCAACGAGTTTCTCGACTGGGTGGACCGCCTGCTGGATGACGGCAACTGGGAAGGCGTCTATCAGGTCGCCAGCTTCCATCCCCATTATCAATTTGCGGGGACGCATCCGGCGGATGCCGAGAACCTCACCAATCGCGCGCCTTACCCGATTCTGCACATTCTGCGGGAAGCCAGTGTGGAACAGGCATTGGATGCCTATGACGATGCTGCGCAGATCCCCGAGAGGAATATTCGCCGCATGAACGAGCTGACCGAGGCGGAAAAACAGGCGCTGTTTCCCTACTTGTTCTCTCCAGCAGCCGGCACCTGAAGCAGCCTCAGCGCTCCGCCGGCGGATCCGCCAGAACCACGCAGTTGCGACCCTGATCCTTTGCCCGATACAGCGCCTGGTCCGCCCGGCGAAACCATTGGTCCGCACTCTCCCCGTAGGCTAATTGCGCGCAGCCGAAGGACGCGGTCAAAGGCGCACTGGGCGTTTTGATGCGCACGGCAATCTGCTGACGCAAATGCTCCGCAATCACCGCCGCCTCTGCCAAGGTGGCCTGTTCTGCGATCAGCACAAACTCCTCACCGCCAAAACGGAATACCCGGTCCGTATCGCGGGTTTGCCGCATCAGCAACTCTGCCACGGTGACCAGCAGGTGGTCACCGGTCTTGTGGCCGAAGTGATCATTCACATCCTTGAAGTTGTCCAGATCCAGCACGATCAGGGACATAGGGGACTGGTGGCGGGCGAACCGCTCAATACTGCGATCCACTTCGCTGTCCATCAAGCGCCGATTGCCGGCGCCGGTCAGGGCGTCGTGGGTCGCAGCCGTCTTCAGCGCCAACCGCTGCTGCTCCGTCAGGCGGGCAAAGCCGAATGCCATACAGGTGGAAAACACCAGGGAACCCAGCATGCCCGCCGTTAACATCACATCCGTGGTCTGAAAGGCCACCGGCACCACAGCCAGCAATGCCACGCTGTTGGTGATGAGGGCCCGCATCGGATGCAGTAGAAAGAAGTTGGCCAGTACCGCCGGGTACAGCCAAAAAATGTAGAAGGGATCATTGACATAGGCCACCAAAGCGGCACCGACGGTATAAAGCACGCTGATAACCATTGCCGGCACGCGCACGGTTTTATGCCAGTGGACGAACGCCACAGTCAAAAGTACCGCCACCACAATGGCTGCATCCAGAATGGCCGCCATCACCTCCCCATTGAGATAACGGAATACGGCAATGGGCCCGACAAACAGTGCCGTGAAGGGGGCAAACAGGTACATCAGGTTAATCTGAAACTGTTCCTTCAGGTCTTCATTCATCAGGTCACCAATCGATAAGAGCGGCAGCCGGCAAGCCGGAGGGAGACACTCATTAAAGCTAGCACCGAAGGGTCGAGCTTTCTAGTGTAGGCCATCACTCATTTCGTAATTTATAGCGAGTACATTTTTTCGCCAATCGAGGCGCTTTTATGCAGGCATAGTGGGCCTATGTCAAAGAAAAGCAACGCGGAGTGGCGGAAAAAGGTGCCGTTATACGTACGGAATGAGTGACGGCCTACACTGGCGTCCAGCCAAACAAAATTTGGACCACATCAGCTGTTGACTAATACGCCCGCAACTCGATAATGGCGCACAACCCGAATACTTGTGGTAGAGGTCACATGATAGACATCAGTTTCCAGTTGAAAGGTAGCGTGATTACCGTAGTGGTGCTTGAACTGCATAGTTACCATGCCGAAACCTTTACCGCCGAACTCAAAGCGAAAATAGACGATGCGCCGCAGTTTTTTGTGAACTCCCCGGTGCTGATCAACCTGGATAAACTGGTGGAATTCGAGGGTATCACCACTCTCCAACCGCTCGTGGCCAGCTGCCAGGACCTCGGGCTTCTGCCGGTGGGCTTTGCCGCGGTACCCGAGGACCTCCGCGCTGTCGCGCAAGCCACGGGGCTAGCCCTGTTGCCTCGCCCGGGTGAGCGCGCGAGCAAACTGCCCGCCGAGGCCCCGGCCAAGCAGGATGCCGCTCCCCAGGAAGCGGCGCCATCAACTGACGCAGCCCCGGCCCGGCCGAGCAAAGTCATCACCCGGCCGGTGCGCTCGGGGCAGCAAGTGTACGCCGAAGGCTCGGACCTGATTGTACTGTCCCAGGTGAGCGAAGGCGCCGAGGTGCTGGCGGACGGCCACATTCACATTTATGGTGCACTGCGCGGCCGTGCACTGGCGGGCGTTCAGGGCGATAGTAGCGCGCGTATCTTTTGCCAAAGTCTGGAGGCCGAGCTGGTTTCCATCGCCGGCAACTTCGTTTTGAAGGACGGCCTGAACAAAGCCTTGATGAAGAAACCGGCGCAAATTAATCTGGTGGGTGAGAGCCTGTCCATAGAGCCGCTGTAAGAAATCGCGGTACACTCATGGGAGTTTGTTCGGCATCTGAGCCAACTGAGTTCGGACCGGAATGGTAGGGCTGTCGTTCCCGCGTAGGCGGGAATCCATGGTGAGGCACTCATCAGAACCCTGGGTTCCCGCCTACGCGGGAACGACGAAAAGCTACGCGGGAACGACGAAAGGTGTTGTTTGGCCTTAAATTGTTTGGCCCTAGGTATAAATAAGCATGGCAATCGAATTTAGACAGGGTGAACATGCCCGCATATTGCCGCCGGCAATTCCGCATGATCACCTGCAAGCACAACAGCAAAGGAGCCTCAATTGGCCAAGATTATTGTAGTTACTTCCGGTAAGGGTGGCGTTGGCAAAACCACCAGCAGCGCAGCAATCGGCACGGGGCTCGCGTTGCGCGGCCACAAGACCGTGGTTATCGATTTTGACGTGGGCCTGCGCAACCTGGATCTGATTATGGGCTGCGAACGCCGTGTGGTGTACGACTTCGTCAATGTCATTAACGGCGATGCGACGCTCAATCAGGCATTGATCAAGGACAAACGCACTCCCGGCCTGTTCATCCTCCCCGCCTCACAAACTCGCGACAAAGATGCACTTACTGAGGAAGGTGTGGAAAAAGTGCTTCAGGATCTTTCCAAGGATTATGACTACATTGTGTGCGACTCCCCCGCCGGCATCGAGAAAGGCGCACAGATGGCACTCTACTTTGCTGATGAAGCCATTGTGGTGACCAACCCGGAAGTCTCCTCCGTACGCGACTCTGATCGCATTCTGGGCATTTTGCAAAGCAAGTCACGCCGCGCGGAAACCGGCGGCGAGCCCGTCAAGGAGCACTTGCTGCTGACGCGCTACAATGCCAGCCGTGTAGACGTGGGCGAAATGCTGAGCGTTGCGGATGTGGAAGATATTCTGGCGATTCCCCTGCTGGGCGTGATCCCGGAATCCGAAGCCGTGCTCAAAGCGTCCAACCAGGGGCAACCGGTGATTCTGGACCAGGAGACCCAAGCCGGGCAAGCCTACAGCGACGCTGTGGCCCGCCTGCTAGGCGAAGAGGTTGAGCACCGCTTTCTTGAAGCGGCCAGAAAAGGTTTTCTCAAGCGTCTGCTAGGAGTTTAACCCGTGAGCATTTTTGATTACCTGCGCAAGAAGCGCAGTCCGTCATCCGCATCAGTAGCCAAGGAACGCTTGCAGATTATTGTTGCTCACGAGCGCAACAAACGGGCGCAACCGGATTATCTGCCACAAATGCAGCAGGAAATTATTGCGGTTATCCGCAAATACATCGCCATAGATTCGGATCAAGTCATGGTCCATCTGGATGATACTGACGACTGCTCGGTACTGGAATTGAACATTACGCTGCCAGACTAGCCTAAGTGAACGCATTACAAACGCACTATAAATAAGCCAATAGACGTGCGATATCTGCCGGTGGCTGCTATGGTCGGGGCACCCAACGGCATAACAATGGAAGGAGTCAAAGGTGATGCGTGCACTGCGAATCGTAGCGATCATTGTGGCGACAATTGTTGTCGTTCTGTGCGTGGCGCTGCTGGCGCTCGTACTGCTGCTTGACCCGGATACCTTCAAGCCTCGCATCGAGGCCATGGCCCGCGAACAAGGTGTTGCACTGCACATTGATAGCGACATGAGCTGGCAGTTCTGGCCAGCGCTGGGCATCGAAATCAATGATGTCCGTGCCGCCGCCCTCGAACAGCCCACAGAGCCCATCGCCCGCCTGGGTCACGCCAGCTTGTTGGTGGCGCTCAAGCCTTTGCTCCAGCGACAACTGCGCATTCACCACATCATCGTTGACGGCGCGGTCATCGAACTGATTGTGGATGAACAGGGCCACGGCAACTGGGAGCCGCTTTTACAGGAACAGGCGCAGGAAGCAGAACCTGACGCAGCGGAGCCCCCTGCGCCGCCCGCTCCCACTGGCAGCACCGCGCAAAGTGACAAGTCGAGTGACACTCCCCTACAGCTGGCGGTTGACCGGATCAGCCTGACCAACAGCGCTTTACATTTTACGTCTCACGCGGCACCGGCCGACCCAACCGCCTCGCCCGCAGCTGCGGACGCCGCTACCGAGCCACAGGATTTTTATCTCACTATCACCCAGCTGGAGCTTGAACAGTTCAACCTGCAGGGGCAACCCTTTGACCTGACACTGGCGGGAGAGGTGGCGGTGGATGATGCACGGGTGAGCGCCGAGCCAGTCACCATCGCGGTACACATGGGCAGCCGCATCACCTTGGGCAAAAACATGCAAAAGGTCGACCTCAGCCAGGGCGAACTGACGCTTGCGATTGCCGGTAGCAATGACAGCAATAGCACAGCCCAGCTCAACTTCAACCTGGCTGTCACTGATTTGCAGCAGCAACCGCAATATGCCGGCGAGTTGATCCTGGCGCCGCTGAATCTCAAAAAGATGCTCGCATCACTCGGGCAAGCGGCTCCCGAAACCAGCGAGGCTTATGCGCTGACGGAATTGGCCCTGACTGCCAACCTGCAGGGCAGCGACACTCAACTCACGCTGGACCCGTTCACCATCACCCTCGACAAGACCCAGCTGACCGGTCGGTTTGCCCTGACGGATTTTGCCAGCGGTGCAGTGGAGCTGAAGCTTGATGGCGACAGCATCAACGTCGACCACTACTTGCCTCCTGAAGCGGATACACCGGCGGTGCAACCAGTAAGCACGGGCGACGAGATTTTGATTCCGCTCGACACCATCAGGCCGCTGAATCTGGACGTGGCGGTAAACTTTGACCAACTGACCGTGGCCAAATTGCCCTTCAAACAAGTGCAGCTGGAAGTCAGCGCTGCAGACGCACTCGTCCGGCTCGAGCGCGTCAGCGCGGATCTTTACGACGGCACACTGGTCACCACTGGCAGCCTCAATGCGCGCACTGATACGGCGGTGATTGAAGTCGTCAGTGGCGCACAGGCATTACACTTGGCACCGCTGATGCGGGATCAACAACTGGACGAAAAAATTCAGCTTACTGGTGCTATAAATGCGACGCTGGAAGGCACCACTCATGGACTGACACTCAACCAACTGCTCCAGGCAGCCAACGGCGAAGCCCACTTTGCCGGAGATCAAATACGCCTGGCGCCCCTGAACATCGAAGAGAAATTCTGCCAGATCGTCAACCTCGCCAACGGCAATGAAGACGCACCTAAAGACTGGCCGGATTACAGTGAAGTTGAACAGGTTGCGGGACGGATTAATTTGGTGGAGGGCGTTGCCACCATCGAGCAGCTGACCGCCGCCGTTTCACATTTGGGTGTCGGTGCAGAGGGGGCCATCAATTTCTTCACTGGCGATTATGACGTCACACTGCCTTTGCAGCTCATGGAAAAAAGCACGAGCGCAGAAGGTTGCCAGGTACAGAGTAATTATTGGCTGAATCGCAGCCTTAAATTATTGCGTTGTCGCGGGTCTCTGGATGCCCTGGACCCGGTTCGTGACTGCCGCCCGGACAGTAAAGGCGTCGCCTCTTTAGTGAAAGACTTTGCCACCTACAAATTCAAGCAGGAAAACGCGGACAAAATCGATGCCGCCGAACAGAAGCTCGATGCAAAGAAAACCGAGGTGAAAGATAAGTTACGCGATAAACTTGAGGAAGAATTCGGCGGTGAAGAAGCTAAAAAGCTCGAGGACCGCCTCAAAGGCCTGCTTCGTCGTTAACCAATAGCTCAACAGCTCGTATCTATTCGTCTAAGAAGGTTCAGCATATGAATGACAGCGATAATGACAACCGTAGCCACAGTGACAATGCAGACGAGGATATAGAGCAAAATCCACCCGCCGATTCTCCCGAGTCGGCAATGCTGACAGCGATGGAAGCGCGCGTGCTGGGCGCGCTCATGGAAAAGCAATTGACCACACCGGACAGCTACCCCCTGACAGTTAACAGTCTGGTGCTTGCCTGCAACCAAAAAACCAGCCGTGAGCCCCTCACCAATTTCACTGACGGCGAAGTGCAGCGTTGCCTGAGTCAGTTGCAGGACAGAAAGCTCGTCGACGTGGAATACGGCTCCCGAGCCAACCGCTACGACCAACGTTTGACGCGGGTGCTGGGTCTCGACAAAAAGGTTCAGGCCCTGCTCAACGTCATGATGTTGCGCGGCGCCCAAACGGTTAGTGATTTGTATACACGCACACAGCGAATGGCGACGTTTGAGGGGACGGCAGAAATTGAGGAGCTATTGAGCACGCTCTGCCAGAAAACCAAACCGGTGGTACAGAAAATTCCACGACAAAGTGGTCAGCGGGAAGAACGCTATGTTCACTTGCTGTGTGGCAAACCGGACCTCAGCGCACTGGGTAGTACCGGCACCAGTTCGTCCGGTTCAAGTTCATCGTCAGCACTCAAGGACCTGGAGCAACGCGTTGCGCAACTGGAACAGCAAGTCGCACAACTTCTGAAAATCAATGGCATAGAGACCGGTTAAAAAAACCATTATTGATTACTTGTAATACCGGTGGAGCGGTGGCTCAATAACAGCACCGCGCAGCGTCGAATTACTCTCAACAACATAAAAAACGGAGAACCCATGTCCCTCCCCTCAGAAATTATTCAGGAAATTGAAGTTCTCAGTCTTTTTCACGCGGACTCCATGCGCGAAGGCATCAAAGTACATCACAATGCCGATCCGGCTCACATCGCTGCGGCAGAACGTTTGTTCGCGAAGGGCTTAATGACACAAAAGGACGGCGGCTATCTCACAAGTCTCGGCATGGATGCCGTGGCTCACACCGAGGGACTACTGACAATCCTGGGTAGCCGCTGACTATACACCCGTGTGTCGGGCACCGCTCCCGTAACCAAGGTTCGAACAGCGGACGTTGGCGATGTACACGCATTGTGCTCCAGCGTCCGATGATCCATTTCAACCGAAGCAACATGGAGGCAACATGCAAAACCCCGCAAAGAATACGATTTGCCTTTGGTACGATGGCGACGCCGAAGACGCGGCGCGCTTTTACGCCGACACCTTCCCTAATTCATCCGTGGATGCAGTGCATCACGCACCAGGAGATTATCCGTCGGGCAAACAAGGCGATGTACTGACTGTGGAATTCACAGTCATGGGCATTCCATGTCTCGGATTAAATGGCGGATCGACGTTCAAACACAGCGAAGCCTTCTCATTTCAGGTCGCGACCGTTGACCAGGCAGAAACCGATCGGTACTGGAACGCCATTGTCAGCAATGGCGGCCAGGAAAGCGCCTGCGGGTGGTGCAAGGACAAGTGGGGATTGTCCTGGCAAATTACCCCCATCGCCCTGACCCAGGCAATCACTGATCCCGACCCCGCTGCAGCGAAGCGCGCGTTCGACGCGATGATGCAAATGGGAAAGATAGACGTCGCCGCTATCGAGGCAGCGCGGCGCGGTCATTAAGTGAATCGCCTCTATTCACTGTAGGACACTCGTAGATTCCGTTGACGACTCTTCAGTGCCCATGACTCGCGCCCGATGGTTACCGGAACTTACTGCCTCTCCCAAGGTTCGATCTCCCCTGGATGCACCGTAAACAGAGGGTGAGTTTCCGGCTCTTTCGTAGCCTGCCACTTTTGATAAAACACCGGGTTACGGTTTTTTAGCTTCGCCAGGAGATGCAGCCATTCATAGGCCAGCTGGCCGGACGTGACATTAAGATTCACTACCTTTCGCACCGGTTTAATTTTACCTTTGTTAAATGCATAGCCGCGCGCTTCCGCCTCGGCATGAATACCTTTTAGATAGAGAGAAATCGCGCTGAGCGGTGCCGAATGATTCTTGAATCGATCCAGCTGCGGGTGAGTGCGGTAGCCCCGCGTCTCACCCCGCAACACAGCCTGTGCCAGCAGCGCTTCCCTCCAAAGCGCAACCAGCCCTGGTGGATCGAGATACTTCGGATGTAAAGACCAGAGACGCATACTGCAGTACCTAACGCGGAATATAAAAACGAACAATATACAAGACAATGCAACAGGACACCCATATATCGATAGTCTGTCTTGTTCGGGTGTCCCAGTTCCGGTCATCACAGTTTCGGTCATATCTCTCTGATGCTTAAGCATTCATTTCGGCCACCAACGCGTTATCTATTTCAGTGGCGCGCGCGAACGCCGGCCTCGCTTGCATTCGTTTCACGTATTCAAGAAATACCGGCCGCTCGTCCAGCGTTTTCTGCATCATGCCCCAGCCAAGGTAGCTGGCGACCAACAGGTCTGCCGCGGTGAAGTGGTTGCCACAAATATATGGCCCGTCTTTTAACGCAAGCTCCAAAGTATCTGCTGCATCTTTAAGCCGACCGCAACCAACCGCCCGGGCGTTCTCAGCATCAATGTGCCAGTCGAATGCTTTGGCAGTGCTAGCCATCTCCAGCGGGCCGGCAACAAAAAACATCCAACGGTAGTAGGTGCCGCGCTCGCGGCTACCGAGTGCCGGCGCCAACGCCTTTTCCGGAACCAGATCGGCAAGGTAGGCGCAGATAGCCGCCACTTCCGTCACAACTGTGTTGCCATGGCGGATGGCCGGCACCTTGCCCATGGGGTTGATATCCAGGTAGTCCAATGCTTTCATGTTTTGGCCGAATTCTTTGATTTCAACATCATATGCCAAACCTGTTTCCTCGAGCATCCAGCGCACAGTGCGACCGCGAGAATAAGGATGAGTGTAAAAAGTAATATCCGCCATGGTGTTCTCCATTGGTTGTGTGGTGACTGAAAAATACGGGGAAATAGTAAGTGGTATATAGGCTGGAATCGGTCCTAAATAAACTCCATACTTCACAGTTGAATAGACCGGCTCCAGAGCAAAAATTCGACCACAACAATTAGGAGAGCGCTTTATGTCCGGCCCCACCCCACGCGTGCTGGCAATTCTGGAACTGTTGCAAAGTCACGGGCTGATCAGCGGCGCGGAACTGGCGCAACGCCTGGGCGTGGACCGGCGCACAGTGCGGCGCTACATCACGGTCCTGGAAGATATGGGAGTACCGGTAACAACGGAACAAGGGCGGCATGGGGGTTACATGTTGGTTCCCGGCTTCAAGCTGCCGCCCATGATGTTCACCGATGAGGAAACGCTTGCGGTATCTCTGGGGCTATTGGCCGCCAGGCAACTGGGGCTGACGGGGACGACTCCCGCCATCGAGAGCGTGCAGGCTAAACTGGAGCGGGTGATGCCCGCCAACCTGAAGCAGCGTGCACGAGGCGTGAACGAAACAACCAAACTGATACTGCCGCGCACCGCGCCGCTGCTGGATGACCGGGTATTATTGACTTTGACGCGTGCCATTCAGGCCGAGCTGCGCGTCCGTTTCACCTACCGCTCGCGCGATAACCGCGACACCCACCGGGAGATCGACCCTTATGGCCTGGTGTTTAGCCGGGGTCACTGGTACATGAGTGGCTTCTGTCACTTGCGTCACGCGATGCGTTCCTTTCGGCTGGATCGCATCAGTGATGTGCAAACCCTGCCAAATAGTTTCCAGCGCCCGCTGGATTTCGATGCTGCGGAACATTTCACCCAAAGCCTCAGCGCATTGCCGCGCAATCACCAAGTCTCTGTTCTTATGTATGCCGACTCGGAGACTGCTGCAAAGACCTTTGGTTGGCATCCCAATGCCGCTGACTTGTTCCAACAACAACCGGACGGGGTACTGCTGAACACCCACACTGATAGTGTCGATTGGTTTTCATCCTGGCTGGTGCGCCTGCCATTCTCCTTCAAAATTCTCGGCTCGCCGGAGCTGAAGACAGCGATGCGCGAGCAGGCGCAAAAACTAATGGACGCCTGCTAGGTTTCACCCAAGCCTCCGCTCAGAACCGCATGAAGTGTATCAAGCCGCCTTATCGAGGCGACAAACCATGAACACCTCCCCAATCTCATCAAGGTCCAATAGCCCTTCATGCAGTACAAACGGTTTTTGGAACAGCAGTCCGAGAGGCATGAAAAAGCGATTGTAATACCAGAGTGAACGCTCGGGGTTCTTCTGCAAATGATCCATGCCCCAGCTTACCAGCCGCGACGACTTCGGCTTCATTCCGTAGATCCCGCTTTGGGTGACCGTCAGTTTGCGATCGGCCAGCAGCATCTGCAACTGGGCCGGTTCGTAGCGGCGATAATGACCCACCAGTGCATCAAACTCGGTCCAGCAGGACATATGCAACGGCGTGGACAACAACAGCGTGGCGCCCGGTCGCGCCACCCGACACAGTTCATCAAGTGCCTGTTCATCGCGCTCCACATGCTCGACAATATCCAGGGCACACACAAGGTCAAAAGTATTATCGGCATAAGGCAAGTCGCCAATACTCGCGCACTCCACCCGGCCGCCGCACTGCGCCAAAGCGGTCAATGCCGGTTCGCTGATGTCCGCAAAAAATGTGTCTTTTATTGGTAATCGAGGCCGTAGTCCCGGCCCGACTTCCAATCGTAACGGCGCCGCTTCACTCAGTTGCTGCATCAGCGGCCAGGTGTTAAACCGCTTCGGGTCGATCAGCCGAGCGCCGCTCCACAGGGAATCGTAAAAGGTTTGATTGGTTTCTTGAATAGTGGCTTCAGGTGTGGGTGAAACAGACATTGAGGTATCGCCATATTTATTGGTTGTGTTTTGGCAACACTACAGCATTAACGGGTCAATTACATCGTCATGTTTGACGATTGGTACTGCGTCTCTCCTGAGCCATCAGCCTTTCGTGCTTCATATTCGCTAGCGGTCGAACGCTTCTTTAAATGTCGCTGTGTAAGAGCAACCATAAGGTAGCCTTAATTAACCCGCTCCTCATAAGCGGACTCAATCACGTTCAGTTTTGCATCCCGCACACCTTCCTTAACAACAGGCGCGGCACTGAACACCATCCAGGGCACTTTCCCAGCAGTCACCGCGGGCCAGTCAGGTAAAGCTGCACCGTTGGGGTTGCCCGTTTTTATAAAGTTAACCCAGTAGCCACGCATACTTTTGGCCACAGGTGTGGCGTTATCCTTGAAAAGCATACCGCCTTCGGACGCGTGGGGCGCGCCCGACCATTCCGCACGCTTTTCGGCCGGAACATAATCGAACAAATACAGGTAACCGGGCTGATTAACCTGGCAAAATATCAAAATATAACTCCTTAGCCTTGCTCTGGTTCCATATACGTATTTGGTTTTCAGATACACCTTCTCACCGGGAAGAGGATATTGCCCCCCTTTTATTACTCGTATCGCTCTTGGACCCTCCAGTATGGCCAGAAATGTTGCCGGAAGCAGCGGCACTGCAACGAATACGAAGTACATCACAAGATGCAAGCCGGTAATATCGCCGTAAACATAGCAATGAGCATTCTCTGCATACTCGCTGAACTTGGGCAGAAACCAGAACTGCGTTAACCCGAACAAAGGGATGGCCCAAGCTGTCGTTTTGGCTACAGCCAGCAGTCTTTCGCGCTTCGTATATTCAGGGGCATAATGGTTCATATCGCGGTGGCGAGGAATAGAACGGCATGTCGCATATATTATCGGCTCGCGGTTGTGAGGTATTGGCTAGTTAACCCGTTTCTCATAAGCGGATTCAATCACGTTCAGCTTTGCATCCCGCACGCCTTCCTTAACAACGGGCGCGGCGCCGAATACCATCCACGGTACTTTCGCAGCAGTCACCGTAGGCCAGTCAGGTAGAGCTTCACCGTTTGGGTTGCCGGTTTTTATAAAGTTAACCCAGTAGCCACGCATACTTTTGGCCACAGGGGTGGAGCCATCCTTGAATAGCAAACCGCCTTCGGACGCGTGGGGCGCACCCGGCCATTCCGTACGCTTTTCTTCGGGGACATAATCGAACAAATACAGGTAACCGGGCTGATTAACCTGGTGCATTTGCGTTGTTGAGTAGCGAGCGGACAGCAGGTAACGCATATCGCCGAACAGGTGTTCAACAGGGCGGCTATCGGGTTCCAACGCATTAAGGCTATAAAGCCGAGTGGCCTGCGCGCTGTATTCACCCATCATATCCAAGAGCGTTCGCGGGGCGAATCCAGAATAAGGAAAAACGCTACCATCAAAACTGTTGCCGCCACTTATGAACGGCACCGAGTGCTGATCACCCCGCCGAAATATAATCCCGGGCTCATCCATCAAACTACGCCCATCGACGATTGGCAAGTGGAATCCCTCCACAGCTTTTACCCATTGTTCTGGGGTGGATTTATACAGGTCTTTAATGGAGATCTCCCCCTTGGGTTTGCCCAGAGCCCGTTCGGCAATGGCATCTGCAATGCTTTCAGCCGCTTTGGAACCATTCAGAGACGGGACCTTCCGGGTGCGCGGCAGCGGCCAAGTGCCGTAGCCACTCTGGGAGATGGCTGCCTGAAATAAACCTTCGCTTAAAGGAGAAGTCATCAGCATTTGCACTGCCATACCACCGGCGGAAATACCAGCGATAGTGATGCGGCTATCGTCTCCTCCGAAAGCACCAATGTTGGCGTTCAGCCAACGCAACCCGGCAATCATGTCCAACAGCCCGTAGTTTACGCCGTGGCTGCCATCCAGTTTATCGTGCGCAAAGAACCCCAGAGCTCCCAGCCGGTAATTAAGCGTCACGAGTATAATGCCGTTCGCATTCCACAGACGGGGCTCGAACATGCCTGCCGCTCCGGTGCCTCCTACAAAACCACCTCCGTGAATCCAAACCAGCACCGGCAATTTTTCACCTGGCTTCGCTGTTTTGGGCACAGATATATTCAGTGTCAGACAATCCTCACTAACTACCCCTGAATATCCCGGCTGGGGACACGCAGGGCCGAAACCTGTAGCTTCAAGCTTCTCCTCTCTAGGCACAACGGGCTGAGGGGCTTTCCATCGCAATGTACCTACGGGCGGTTGAGCATAAGGGATGCCACGAAAATAGGCCGTTTCACCCTCGATGAAACCCGATACGGGTCCTTCGGCAGTCTTGACCATCGGCTCGGCTAGCGCCGAGGTAGAGAAGCATAAGATAACGAACAACAGAGATTGGAGGGTTGAGTGGCCGCAGGCCCAAAATTGACTATGCATTTTTACAACCATTGCTAAAACATCAAATAGTACCACGCGTAATGCACGCGCCAAATTCAGTTGCGGGTTTTAGCGCTGAAACGGCGCTGTAGCGCGAACTCGCTTAATCAAATATTTTGCTTCTTTAACAACCAACTCTGGCTCCTCCTGAGGTATCAGGTGGTAGCTGTTAGCGGTTAGAACAGCTCTCCCCTGTGGAAAAGCGCCAGCCCACTCTTGCCAATGCCTGCCCCACATCTCGACGCCTTTATTCGACTGCAACAGATGTGCAGGTGACTCATGACGCTTGATGCTGGCAATCACAGTAACAGGGATATCTGGAATTTGCGGATAATCCGGTAATGGAAACTTCGCCCAGAAATCGACAATATGATAGCTTTTACCCTCTTGGATATCGGCAAGCTTAACGGTCTCTATCTCACTATTTGCCCGCTCTAAGTCGATGGACCGCATTATATCCACGTCATGCTCAGATGAGGCATCAATCAACATGAGTCCCTTCACTCGTTCCGGATATTTGGCCGCAAATACTCTGGCGACATTACCTCCGTATGAATGTGCGACATAAATTATTTTCTCTATGCCAAGATGGTCAAGCAGATTTTTTAGATGGTTGACATAGTCCTCAACCACGAACAGCGTCTCCGGCTTGGACGAATTTCCATTGCCAACCCTGGAGTAGCTAACAACGGTCGCTGAGTCGGCTAGACTTTCAGGAATAATGCCCCAATCCGCTAGGCCGCCGCCACCTCCCGCTTCCAATAGAATTGTTTCACTTCCCGATCCGATGGCTTCATATTCGATCGTATAAAGGCCTATCTCGGCAGTCTTGATCTCGGCATGCCCGTATGGAGTGAACGACAGAATGATAATTAAAAATCCGAGTCGCATAGAATTTCCCGTTCGTTGATTTTTTAGCCATTTGAGTGACGGCAGTCCACCTGCTGGATTCGTTTTCCTGCTTTCTACTCCAGCACCGCGAGCTATTGATTTTGCTCTTCGGCTAGACGCTTCTCCAGCCGCTTGGAAATATTATCCGCATAGACCATACAACCTTCTGGGTCTATCAACCCTTCGGGTGTAGAAAGGCGATCTCGCATTTTACTTGCGGAAGGATGAGGGGTCACCAGAATCTGACAGTCTAGCTTTGCCAACGTCTGCAACCCCGCTTGAAAGGCATCAATATAGCTGGGGTGATCACTGAAATGATAATGATACTAACGAGACACCCATCCTAGCAGTTGATCAAGCGCTCCTGTAGCTGTA
>CAYQQJ010000048.1:0-16700 GCA_964419935.1 uncultured Cellvibrionaceae bacterium | reverse complement strand
GCAATGAGATCCACTGCTTGGAGTATTTCCACAGCACGGGGTACCATATCGCCCAGATTGCCGATAGGCGTGGCGACAACGTAAAGCCCCCCTACATCTGATACTTTATGGTTGTTCAAGAGTTAGCACCTTTATATAAGCCCCTTCGGAGTTTTTATGCGGCCCAGTTTCAAACCTCTACTGTTTGTTGGCTTACTGTTGCTGGCAGCGTGCCAAAGCAGTCCCGAAAAGCCGATGCCGGACGCAACCGAGCAGTACTCCCTGACGCAGGTCCCGTTATTACTGGAGCAAGCGGCTGAGGCGGACCCAACAGACAGCGCCCGGTTGACCCTGGATGCCGTAGAGATTCTGCTGTTCAATGGTGAGATCGACTGGGCGCGCAACATCATAGCAGGCATGGCGCCGGCAGCCCTAGCGGATCATTCCTACGCGCGCCACCAATTGCTGGCCAGCAAGCTCTCCGTTGCCACCGGTTCGCAATTCGCGGCGGAATATCTGCTGAATGAGCCGCGTCTTGTCGAATTACTGCCCTCCCTGCCCGTCAAACTTGCCATTGAGCTGCGCGAGCAGCGTGCACAGGTTTACCACAGCACCGGCCAGTACATCCTGAGCGTCATTGAGCGCACGTTGCTCGACCAACTACTTGCCAATCAACCGTCCTCTGAGTTCGTCGACGAACAACGCGACCTCAATCATGATGTTCTCTGGCAGACATTGATGCAGCTCTCTTATGCCGAGTTGAACGAATTAGAGGCTACGGCAGAAAGCGAGACACTTCAGGGCTGGTACCAGCTGGCGGAATTGAGCAAGAGTAACCAGAGCAACCTCAGCAAACAGCTGGATCTGGTTGATGACTGGACACGCAAATGGCCGGCGCACCCCGCCAGCCTGCGCCTGCCGGCGGACCTACAGTTATTGCGTGACCTGGTGCAAAATCAGCCCACCAGGGTAGCCTTGCTACTGCCATTGAGCGGCCCTCTGGAGCAGGCATCGCAAGCTATTCGTGACGGATTCATGGCCGCTTTTTATGACGCCAAAGGACAAGACGAAGCGATCCCCGAGATACGAGTCTACGATACCCAAACCCTGGGCGTGCACAGCGCTTATGACCGCGCGATCATGGACGGCGCGGAGACAGTCGTAGGCCCACTGGAAAAAGAAGCCATCAGCGAGCTGGCCTTGAGACCGGAGCTGCAGGTTCCCACCCTGGCACTGAACTATGCGGATACACCCTATGGTGATGTTCAGCGACTGTATCAATTCGGTTTGGCCGTAGAAGATGAAGCACGACAGGTTGCACACCAGGCATGGCAGGATGGCCATCGTCGAGCACTGATTCTCGCTCCCTCGAGCAGCTGGGGTGACCGTAGCGTGGACACATTTTGGGAGGAGTGGCAGAACCTGGGTGGCGAAGTGATTCGCGACTATAGATATGGCGGGGACGACGCCTACCTGAACGTGATTGCCTCGGCCTTGCATATTGCCGAGAGCAAGGAGCGCGCACGGCACATTGGTCGCATCATCGGCCGCGCAATTGAATTCGAGCCACGACGCAGACAGGATGTTGATATGATTTTTCTGGTCGCCCACGCCCAACAGGCTCGCCAGATCAAACCAACATTGGCGTTCCATTACGCCGGCACGATTCCCGTTTACGCCACCAGCCAGATCTACAGCGGTGAGGATAACATCAGCAACCAGGACATGAACGGCATTCGCTTTACCAGCCTGCCCTGGTTTTTTGCGGAACATTCCCCCGAACGCGCGGCACTGATGCAGTACGCCAACACCTCGTCGAGCTATCAACGACTTTATGCCTTGGGCGCGGATGCCTTCCATCTGTACCCACGCTTGCGTCAACTGCGTGAAATTGAACGGGCGCGTTATTACGGTTACACCGGTGCGCTGAGCCTCAATCCGGAAGGCAAAATTGAACGGGAGCAGATTTGGGCACAGTTCAGCGGCGGCCAGGCACAGGTGATGCCCACCATCGAAGAGCAACAAGTCAATGATGATGACTTGCCATAGCGAACAGCCCCGTGATTTTTAAACGCCAAGAGAAATCCGCTGCGACCAGCCCAACCCACCCTACCGGATCCGGTGCGGAAAAACTGGCCGAGACTTATCTCGTCGACCAGGGTTTGCGCTTTCTTGACCGCAACTTCAACTGTAAGCTCGGTGAAATTGATCTGATAATGGAAGACAAGAACGTTCTGGTATTTGTTGAGGTACGTTTCAGAAAGTCGTCCGCCTATGGCACGGCAGTGGAGACGGTCACACTGGCCAAGCAACAAAAACTGGTGCGAGCCGCCCAACATTATCTTCTGCATAACAAAGCCGTTAGAGATCGGCCGATGCGCTTTGATATTGTTGGCATAATGCCCGGCCCCACCGGGTTGCGTTTTGACTGGTTGCCCAATGCATTTTGCGGCTAACACAGGAAAGAGACAATGAACCTACATAACGAGTCCATCACCGGAGTATCCGATATATGACTCAACGGGTATACACCCTATTCCAACGCAGTGTCGAAGCCAAAATGCAGGTTGGCGAACTGGTGGCACCGGCCATCTCAAAAGCCAGCGATGCCATGGTTCAGGCGCTACTGGATGAACGAAAAATTCTGATTTGCGGCAATGGTCTGTCAGCACCCATCGCGCAAATGTTCACCGCCAGCCTGGTTGATCGGTTCGAGCGCGAACGGCCCGGCCTACCCGCCATATGGCTGGGCAGCAATCTCACAACCTATGCCATCACCAGCGCCAACGGCATCAACGAGGTTTACGCCAAACCCATTAAAGCGCTGGGCCAGGAAGGCGATATTTTGGTAGTGATTACTACCAGTGGCAATTCCGCCAACTTGGCCGAAGCGGTCGAAGCGGCTCGTCAACGCGGCATGCGCATTGTTGCATTGACCGGTGGTGACGGCGGTGATATCGCACATTCGCTCGACGTTAACGACGTTGAAATTCGCGTGGAGCTCAATTCTCGCAGCCGCATCCATGAGGTTCATCTACTCACGGTATTTTGCATCTGCGATTTGATTGACAACAATCTGTTTGGAATTGAATAAATGAAGACCTTTCTGCTGTTTCCCGTCAACATGACCAGGCTGTTTACCGCATTCGCATTCCTGCTTGCCCCCCTCATACTCGCTGGTTGCGTGTCCGTTCTTGATGCCACCACGGACGAACCAATCAAACGCGACCCAGGCAAACGGACGTTTGGTGCCTACATTGATGACAAGCAACTGAAGACGATTATTTCCGTTAACTTGCGCAAAGCGGACCCGCAACTGGAACAGGCCAACATCAATGTGACCATTTATAACAGCGTTGTGCTGCTGACCGGTCAGGTGCCGACCAAGGAACTTCGGGAAAAAGCCGGCCAGGTAGCGCGCAGCGCCAATAAAGTGCGGCAGGTATACAACGAATTGCAGATACTGCCGAACACCTCTTTCCTCTCCCGCACCAACGATTCCTGGCTGGCCACCAAGATCAATACCAAACTGATGGCTCACAAAGACATTGATTCTGACCGCGTAGTGGTCATCGTCGAAAACAGCACCGTCTTTCTGATGGGCTTGCTGACACGAGTGCAATCGGAAAAAATCACCGACGTCGCACGCAGCACCAAAGGCGTGTCGAAGGTTGTTCGGGCAATTGAATATATTGAGTAGTAGCTGCAAGCTACAAGCTCTGAGATAGAAATCTTTTAGTGCGGACGGCGAGTTTTGATTTAGCTTGTCGCTTGCAGCTAATGGCTTGAGGCTCATACTTTCCCTATAGCTTATTCGGGATCGACGTTATGTCTGAATATCTAATCCAACCACTGCAGGTTTTGGTCACCATTTTGCTCGCCGTGGTTATTATCACCAGTTGGCGCCGCGCGTTGAAACGCATGCGCAAGCGCAACTGGATTCCACCGACCGTCTCGCTGGTGGCAGGCAGCCTGGTCAACTGGGCCGTGATAGTCGTGGCGGCGATGATGATCCTGGAATCCTTCGGGTTACCGATCAAATCCGTATGGACTGGCATGCTGTCAGTGATGGTCATGGTTGCCATTGCTTTTTTCGCATCCTGGAGCGTTCTCAGCAACATCCTCAGCTCTCTGTTATTGCTCACTTTTTCCCGGCTGCGGGTCGGCGACACTGTTGAACTACGGGACACCAAGCGGGATGAACACGGGGTCAGTGGCAGAGTGGTCGATATCAATGCGTTTTTCGTCACCCTTCAGGAAGTACAGGATCCCGCCAATCCCGACAACAGGCCTGCACAGATCCAGATCCCCAATCACCTGTTTTTCTTTCGCGTCATGCGGCGCTGGCCCGGATACGCCACACAGCCCTTGATCAACGCCTATCATAAGCAGGACAAAACCGACAGTTCCACGGACACAACGGATTCTTCGCCCACCCGATAAACAGATCCGGTTTTGTTCAGTTCCGACAGTCCAGCCTAAATGTGAGGCTGATGGTTATAATTCGCACAGGTTGACGTTATAATAACCACGCACATATCCAGAATGGTTGGCCCGGCCAGACCCGCTCGCGGCTTATCAAACCAATAATCATAAGCAGCACCGACGAAACGACAAACCATAATTGTTCACTACCTCAAATCGACTTGTCGTGACGCAACCGAACTGAACAGCATCGTCAGCACCGCGCTAGCTGCCAGACCAAGGAGTCGCAAGCGCAGATTTGCTGCGATCCTGCGGTGCCTGATAAAGGATCGAGTGGCTGACAATAATGATTTATCCACCACTGTCGTACGAAATTTCAGGAGAACCACCACGTGTTCCGCATACCTGTGGCGATGCACCTCGACACTGCTCCCGACGCTACCAACAAAAGCACGCCTGTTCAGTGGCTGACCGAGCCATGACATTCCTGGTTGAATTCTCACGCTTGACCTCACGAGCATTCCACTTGCCGCCCACACGCTGGGCGGTTACAGCCTTCCTCTATGGCCTGAGCCAAGTTGCCGCCGCGCCAGCCGCAGCCGCCACAGATATTCACGATAAAGACGTGACGGTAAAACCCGTTACGCAAATTATTTTTTGGGTGGGCGATATGCCGCAACCCCGTGTGGATTATGAACAAGAAATTCTGCTGGCGGCCCTCGAACGCACGCCAGAGTTCGGCGATTACGTCTTGGAGCTGGACTACGAACTGCGCAGTCAGGAACGGCTGGCAAGGGAAATCACCAAAGGGGAAGGATTGCATATCCTCAACGGCCCCGGCTGGTCTTTCACACCGGAAGAAAAAGATGCCATAGATACGCGCATCATCCCGATTCCGCTCGTCAACGGCCTGCTCGGTTATCGGGAGTGTATTATCCGCCGGGCGGATCGCGACAAATTCGCTGCCATCACCACCGAGGAGGATTTACAGGAAATATCGATGGGGCTGGGCCAGGGCTGGCTGGATACCGAGATTATGAGACAGAACGGCTACGCAGTTGTTGGCGCGCCTGATTTGCATAAACTTTACGACATGCTGAAACGGGAGCGGTTTGATTGCCTGCCGCTGGGCATCGGTGAAGCCGAGGGCTCTCTGGCAGAGCACGACCCTGAGAACCAGCTGATGATCGCCGAGCAAATGTTGTTGTTTTATCCCTTACCGGTATTCATGCAGGTTAGCGGCAAGACCTCAGCGCTTGCCAATCGGATGGAAAAAGGGCTTCGCCTGCTGCAACAGGACGGCACCTTGGCTCGCATTTTCCACAAACACTACCATAGTCAATTACAGCGAATGCAGTCACCGGAAATGCGCGTTTTTCGGTTAGAGAACCCTCTTCTGCCGGCAGAACTGCAGTCCATTGGCACCACACTGATCAAGCAACGGGAGCAGGCAGCCGCGCGGTGAGATTACATTCGGCCGCCGCTCCATTAGTACTTATTATTCATTTGTACCATCTGCCATTCGCTACTGTTGCAGCAGCCAGGCTGCAGCCCCAATGAACGCAATATGTTCATGCACCACGAGGCAAGCCGGAATATCCTGAACATATTTGCTCATCACACCTTTACTGCAAAAGCGCTCGGTAAAACTGCTGGCGCGCAAAAACTCGGTGAAACGTGGCAACACACCCCCGGCCATATACACGCCTCCAGTTGCTCCGTAAGTGAGCGCCAGATTGCCCGCCAGGCTCCCGAGAAAACTGCAAAACAGTTCAAGGGTTTCAACACACAGTGGGTCACTTCCATCCAGTGCGGCGTTGGTAACATCTTTCGGTTCCAGTGGCTTCGGCTGCTCGTCGCGAACCTTTGCCAAGGCGTTATACAGGTTCACCAGGCCCGGCCCCGAGATAAAGCATTCCGCGGATACGTGACCGAAGGTGGCAATAGCGGCCTTGACCACTTCGCATTCGAGTTCTGTGGCCGGAGCGACATTGACATGGCCGCCTTCACTGGGAATCGGCAACCAGGAGCCACTGTTATAGGCAAGACCGGCAACGCCGAGACCGGTGCCCGGGCCAAAAATTGCTTTGTTACCCAAAGGATCTGCAACACCCCTCTTGATACTGATCAGGTCGCTATCCTGGAACTGGCTTGCGGCAACCGCCTGTGCTGCAAAATCGTTCATCGCCACGAATTTCTCCAAACCAAAACGCTTGCGCATTTCGGAAAGCGAAAACTCCCAGCTCAAATTGGTCATGCTCACACGATCTTCACCCACCGGCCCCGCAATGGCGACACAAGCAGCGTGTGCTTTGACACCCTTTAGCGTCCCAGTATACGCATCCAACGCGTCTGCAAAAGTGGGATAGTCCCGGCCGTTCAATGTTCGCGCTTGTTCAATTTGAATGCGATCATCTTTTTTGCCCGTCGCCAGGGCAAAACGGGCGTTGGTACCACCAATATCGGCTACGATAAACGGAAACATAAACTGGGCTCCAAAAAGTGCAGTCACGAATGGTTCTGCCGCTATTCCACAGCACGGCATTCCATCTTGGTATATTTAAAGGCCGCTATTCTAACGCCAAAACCCCGTTTAAGTGTCAAACACAACAATTTATCCGCCAACTGAAAAATGTCGTCACGACCATTAGGTAACCATCACCACATTACCGCTTCCAACGATTCGTGACATGAGGTTATCATTGGCGCTTTCCAAAACCAGCCACACATAGAGGTGGCTTTTACAACCATTCTTATAAAACCTGAGGCCCCCATGACAGACACATACGCAGCGACGGCGAGCGCCGATGCGCCATCCGTTAGCACCGCCGATAAAAATTACACGGTGCCACTCATCATTTTGACGTCACTCTTTTTCATGTGGGGTTTCCTCACTGTGATGAACGATGTGCTTATACCGCACCTCAAGGCAGTGTTCGAACTCAACTATTTTCAGGCAATGGCCGTGAACCTTTGTTTCTTCGGTGCCTACGGTATCGTCTCTTACCCCGCAGGCGCCCTGGTCAAGAACATCGGCTATAAGCGCGGTGTCGTGACCGGACTGGTTATTGCCGGCATCGGCTGCTTGATGTTCTATCCTGCGGCCGGTATGCGCGCCTACTGGATCTTCCTCGCTGCCCTGTTTGTGCTGGCTTCCGGCATTACCATACTGCAGGTTTCAGCCAACCCCTACGTTACGCGCCTTGGTCGGTCTGAAACCGCATCCCAGCGGCTGACGCTGACCCAGGCCTTCAACTCACTGGGCACCACCGTTGGCCCCTACGTTGGCGCCTTGTTGATCTTGTCTGTTGCAACATTGGGGGCTACGGAGATCGCATCGCTGACACCGGAAGAACTGGAAGCCTATCACCTGGCCGAAGCCCAAGCGGTACAGATTCCGTACGTTGGCTTGGCTGTGGCACTGATCGCTCTGGCTATCGTCTTCGCCTGGCTGAAACTGCCGGTAATCGTCGACGCGGAAGAAGCCGAAGGCACTCCGTCGAAAAGCGCCTGGAAATTTCCACACCTGACACTCGGCGCGCTGGGAATCTTCGTTTACGTCGGTGCTGAGGTGGCAATTGGCAGCCTCATTGTCAACTTTCTGGGTGAGGCGAACATCGGCAATCTTCCCGAGCATACCGCAGCCAATTACCTGATGCTCTACTGGGGCGGCGCCATGGTTGGGCGTTTTATCGGCGTTGCAGTCATGCAGTTTGTCGAACCGCGCAAACTGTTGGCGACCTTCGCACTCATCGCCGGACTGCTCGTGGTTACCGCAGTATTGAGCTCAGGCTCGGTCGCGATGTGGGCATTGCTTTCCGTTGGGCTGTTCAACTCAATCATGTTTCCGACCATCTTTAGTCTGGCCCTGAACAAGCTCGGTCCAGCCACCAGCCAGGGCTCAGGCATCCTCTGTGTTGCCATTGTCGGCGGCGCATTGATTCCTGCACTGCAGGGCTTACTCGCAGACAATATCGGCTTACAGAACTCGTTCTTTGTGCCGGTATTCTGCTACCTGTACATCCTCTTCTATGCATGGAAAGGCTCCGAGCCAAAAGCCATCTAGCTGATCAACGGCGGGTTTATCCCGCCGTTTTGCGTTTTGGTACCCGCCTCTATTAGGATTAGCGCCTACGCGTTTCGCCATCAACAGGATTGTCCATGCCGCGCCACGTCGTCATAGTCGAAGATGAAGCCGCTATTGCCCAAAACTACTGCGATGCCTTGCGTCGCCAGGGTTATCGCGTCAGCCATTACAGCAGTCGCGACGAAGCGCAACAGGCGTTTGCTGACCGTCTTCCGGACCTGGCGATCATTGATGTGGGCCTCGGTGACGAGATAGAAGGCGGCTTCGATTTGTGCCGTGACCTGCGCAGCCGCGCCCCGGGGCTGCCGATTATTTTCCTGACTGCACGGGACAGTGAGTTTGATGTGGTGTCCGGGCTACGCCTGGGCGCGGATGATTACCTCACCAAAGACATCAGCCAACCCCATATGCTTGCGCGGATCACGGCGTTATTCCGCCGGGTCGACGCGCTGCGCCAGCCGGCGGCTCAGGAACACGAAGTGGTGCGGGGCAAGCTTGCACTGAACCTGGACCGCATGACCGCCCAGTGGCAGGGGCAGCCAGTGGATTTTACTCTCACGGAATTCTGGATCGTGCATGCGCTGGCGAGTCATCCGGGCCACCTGAAAAACCGCCAGCAATTGATGGATGCGGCTAACGTTGTTCTGGATGACAACACCATCACCTCCCATATCAAACGCATCCGTCGCAAACTGAAAGCACTGGATGATACTTTCGATGCCATTCAAACTGCTTATGGTATGGGCTACCGGTGGCTTGATAGCGCATGAGACTGCGCCGCCAACTGTTACTGATCAGCCTCCTCACGCTGAGCCTGCCATGGGCCGGGTGCGAGTACATTCAGGAGATGGAAAAAACGCTGCGCCAGGGCCAACAGGCAGCACTGACGGCCACCGCTCAGGCCGTAGCGGCGCGGTTGGCCAGTGACGACGACTTACTCCAGTTGATTACTAGCGCCTCCCCATCAGCGCAGCCTGATCCGGGCGCACAGAAAAAGCCGCGCAGCGATCCAGTAACCTCATCGATCGCGACGGTAGGGGTTGAACCGATTTACGCACATATATTGGACGCCCGCCCCGTCATCGATGGCTATGGTGACGATTGGCGCAACCTCGGCCTGCAGGTACAAACTTATCAAGCCCATACCTCCGACGCCCAACCTCTAACGCTGAAGTTGCTGGCCGGGCGCCACGGTGACGAGCTATTTCTGTTCTGTCAGATATCGGACCGCACACCCGTCTACTACGCGCCTATGCGCGCGCCGCACGAGAGCGACAATCTGACGCTGTGGCTGACACCGCCGGGGCAACCACTGGTGCCATTCACCGTGCACACCGGCGCTCCGGGCCAGGTCACCATTCTGGATGCTGACGGTGGGCGAGAGCACCGATTGAGCGGCATTTGGCAGGAATGGCAGAATGGCTACCAGCTGGAACTGCGTTTGCCGTTGAGCTGGGCGCTTGGCCACTTTGGAATGCTTGTCAATGACGCTCAGGGATCAAACAATCGGCAGCTCAGTACCTTTTTCCCCGAAAAATCTGTTCCTGAGGAATTGACGGCGCCATTAGTTTCGACACCATTAGTTTCTGCACAGGCGCCACCACCAATGGTTTCGCGCAACCTGGTGCTGGACGATACTCTCGCCGTATTTGCGGGAAAGGACACAGGCGTCATGCTGCGCCTGGCCACGCCGCAGTCCTGGCTGATTGCGCAAGCCGGTCAAACGGCGCCTTCCGACAGATCTTTTGCCGATGACGCGCCAGCCGAGTTCTCCAGCAATCGACTTCTGACCCGGCTATATCGCCTCGCTTTGGCACAGCAACAATTTCCACCGCTGCCAAATCCTCGTCCCGCCGGCCGATTCGCTCCCGAGGCACTACAAGAGGCGCTGTCGGGCAACACGTCGGCTCGCTGGTACCGCGCCAACGGCAAGCAGACGGTGCGTGTTGCTGTACCGGTCATAGCGTCTGGCACTGTCACAGCGGTTGTGGTCGCGGAGCAAACCACGGATACCTTGCATGCCATGACCGACAGCGCGTTCAGCCGTCTGGTCAGCTATTCGCTGATCGCCTTCGCCATCGCCGGGCTCGGGCTGCTGACCTACGCCAGCTGGCTGTCCTGGCGCATCCAGCGCCTGAGCAAGGCGGCGGAGCAGGCGGTTGACCGCAATGGCCGCATCAGCCGCGCCTTTCCCCGCAGTCGACGGCGCGATGAGTTGGGCGATCTCGCCCGCCGCTACAGCGATTTACTCCAACGTTTGCATCAGTACAACAGTTACCTGGAGACACTTGCCAGCAAGCTGTCCCACGAATTACGCACACCTCTGGCGGTGGTTCGCTCGTCCCTGGACAATCTGGACCATGAACAGCTGTCGCCGCAAGCGGCGGTGTACCGTGATCGCGCCAAAGATGGAGCCGAGCGACTGTCGGGCATACTCACAGCCATGAGCTCGGCCAGCCGCGTAGAGCAGTCGATTCGCTCTGCCGAACTGGAACAGGTGGACATGGAGCAACTGCTGCGGGATCTCACCGCGGCCTACGCCGACGCCTACCCTCAGGTCGAGTGGGAATTTACCAGTCGCTGCGACCGCTGTGTCACCAGCGCAGCACCCGAGTTACTGGTGCAAATGCTGGACAAGCTGGCGGACAACGCGGCGGATTTCTGCCCGCCGATGCAAACTGTTCAGATTGTGCTCGACCGGCAAGGGGACCATCATCTGATTATCCGGATCAGCAATCCCGGCCCGCCCTTGCCTGCCTCCATGCAGGGGCAGCTGTTCGAGTCTCTGGTGTCCGTACGTGAGGGTCAAAGGGGCGAACAGCATCTCGGTCTCGGCCTCTATATCGTGCGCTTGATCGCCGAATTCCACGGGGGAAGCGTTACCGCCCATAATTTACCCAACGACGCCGGTGCTGTTTTTGAAGTGAGTCTGCCAATCCAGCGAATGGCGACCGACAAGCCTTGACATGAGCGCTCAAACACGGATAATACCGCGTCCTTGATCGGACCTGATGCCGTAAGCTCCAGCCACTTAACCGGCGGCGAGCGTTTCATCACAGCACTGCGGCGGGTCCCCAACAGAATCACTCATTTTTAGGAGCTATACGGTGGCTAATACACCTCAAGCGAAAAAACGCGCACGCCAGAACGACAAGGCGCGCAAACACAACGCTAGCCTGCGCTCCATGGTTCGTACCTATTTGAAGAAAGTAGTGGCAGCGATCCAAGCAGGTGACCTTGAAGCGGCCAAAACAGCCTACGCGGATGCCGTACCGGTTCTCGACCGTATCGCTGACAAAGGCATTATCGCCAAGAACAAAGCGGCACGTCACAAGAGCCGTTTGAATGCTCAGATCAAGGCGCTTGCGGCCTGATCTACTGCTTCAATACCCTATATCGACAGCCGGCTCCGTGCCGGCTTTTTTGTGTCTGTAACTTTCTCTGGCAGCCACTTTCTCTTCCTGTCCCACAAACAATGCTTTAAATGTTAGCCACACCCTGTCGCCCGCAAATCTCTAGCCTCACTCCTACACCTGATAACGAAACTTGCCGCCCGCCGTGAACTCCAAAGTGGATCAGCTCGTGTCCGATTTGCTGGCTCACTCACCCAATAAAGAGAATTAGCATGCGCATTGACGGGGGAAATGGATTCTGCAACGCCAATATCAGTGCTCGTTGGTTGCTCAGCTTTGTGCTGGCCGCTGTACTTTGTAGCGGCTGCGCCTCCACCAGCGATATTCCGGAACCCGGCGCCGCACAGCCCGCTCAAGATACTGCCCTCAAGACCGCACCCGCCTCTGCTGGCGCAGAGACCGCAGACATTGAACCCACCGTTGTGGCCTATCGGGATTACAAGGACCCACTAATCAAAATCAACCGGGCCGTGTTCGCGTTTAACGACTTCAGTTATCGCTACGCATTGGTGCCACTGGGCAAAGGCTACATGCGCTACGTTCCCGATCCCGTGCGCACCAGCGTGGGCAATTTCTTTCATAACATCAAAGCGCCGATTTATCTGGTCAACAACCTGCTCCAGTTAAAGCCAAAAGACGCGGGCATCAACCTGTTGCGCTTCGGTATCAACAGCACCGTGGGCCTGTTGGGCCTGTTCGACCCCGCCACAAGCTGGTTTGACCTTGAAAAAGCGGATACAGATTTTGGCGATACCCTGGCGCGCTACGGCGTGGGCTATGGCATGTATGTGGTCATCCCCTTGCTGGGCCCCTCTGACCTGCGCAATGGCACCTCGGCGCTGACCGAGCACTTTCTCCACCCAATCAACTACGTCACTGAAAATCCCGACACCCTCGTGATACAGGGTGTCGACCATTTACAGGACTTCGCCCCGGAAGCTGAAAACTACCAACCTCTGGTCGAAGAAAGCGATGATCCCTACATCTTTTTCCGCAACATGTATTTGCAGGGAGTTCAGCGGGACGCGGAATATCTTGAATGAAGAATTTACTTAACGCGATACTCAATCATCCGATTCTTACCTTGGTAGCGTTTGTTTTACTGAACGTCATCGTCGGCTGGCAGGCCCGTCATTTTGAGATTGATGCCTCTGCGGACACTCTGCTGACTGACGACAACCAGGTTTACATTCAAACCCAAGTCATGAGTCAGCGCTTTTCGCCCCAGGAATTTTTGCTGATCGCCTACAAACCTCACAAGGGCACCGTGCTCTCTCAACAGACGTTTGCCAACCTGGCGTCTCTCACCGAGAAATTGAAGGAATTGGACCGCGTGGAGTCCGTGCGCTCGCTGCTCAACGTGCCCCTGCTGTCGCTTATGGACGACAGCCTGAGTGGCGGTGAACCCAGCAGCTGGACATTGGAGCAGCGGGATTTTTCCATTGAACAATTGCAGAAGACGTTTGCCGGGCATCCCATTTACGAAGAACTTCTGGTCAACAAGGAACAAACCGCGACGGCACTACAAGTCCTGTTCAAGGCGGACGAAAAGCTTGCAAAGATCCAGGCTGAAATCGTCAGTATCCAGCAGCACCGTTTGCAGCGGGAGCTCACCGACGCCGAAAAAGAGAAAATCAAGCAGCTCGAAAAACAGGCTGAACCCATTGAGGAAAACCTCAACCGTAGCCGCATAGAAGAGATCAAGACCATCCGCGAGATTATCGTGGGTTATGAAGATGACGCCGACATTTTCCTCGGCGGTGTGCACGTGCTGAGCTATCAACTTATTCAGATCATCAAGAATGATCTGTTTCTATTTGGCGGAATCATTGCTGCGGTGATTTGCCTGACCTTGATCTTCCTGTTCCGCAAGCTGCGCTGGATGCTGATCCCGGTCATCTGCTGTACCAGCAGTGTGGTCATGACCGTGGGGCTGTTCGGTCTGCTCGGATTGAAAACCACGATTATTTCATCCAACTTTATTGCGCTGCAGATTATTCTTACACTGGCGATTGTAATCCATTTGATTGTCCAGTATCGCGAGTTGAGTGCAGCGCAAGGCGATTCGAATCAGCGAGATCTGGTACAGCAAACATTGCTCATCAAGGCCAAGCCGTGTTTTTACGCGGGCCTGACCACCGCTGTCGGTTTCGCGTCACTATTGTTCACCGGCATTAAGCCAGTGATCAGCTTTGGCTGGATGATGATAATTGCGATATTTTTCTCAATTGTCGTCAGCCTCATACTATGCCCCGCGTTAATGATGCTGTTCCGGCGGGATTCCGCAAACCACCAGAACAGGCTTTCCGCACGGACGTTGAAGCTTTCCACCTACATGACGCAAAAAAGACCCCAAGTGATTCTTTTACTCAGCGGCGCGGCGTGCCTGGTGAGCGCGGCGGGACTGTTCCTGTTGAACGTGGAAAACAGCTTTATCAACTATTTCGACGATTCCACGCGAGTGCATAAAGAACTCACATTTATTGACCAGGAACTGGGAGGTTCCACGCCGCTTGACGTCATCATAACCATTCCCGAAGACCAACAGCAGGATAGAAACCTGGTTATCAGTGCCGCAACCGTTCAGGAACTGCAGCAGATTCAAGCTATGCTGGAGCGACAGGAAGGAATGGGCAAGGTCCTTTCAATTGTCAACTTCACGGAACTCGCCAAGCAAATCAATGACGGCAAGCCACTGACCGAATATGAGTTGACCGCCTTGTATCGCTCACTGGATAAAAACCTGCGCGATGATCTTGTCGGCTCCTTTTTTGATCCCGAGCATTCGCAAATTCGTATCAGTGCACGTATTCAGGATGCAACCGACGGATTGAACCGGGCAAATCTGATGCAGTCGATCCGCGACGGAATGACGAATTTGGGCATTCAGGAGGAAAACTACTCGCTGACCAGTCTGTTTGTTCTTTATCAGGATGTCCTTCAGCAGCTGTTCCGCTCCCAGGTACTGTCGCTGGGGTTGGTCTACCTGGCCCTGACGCTGACGTTTTTCGCGATATTTCGCTCAGTTCGCATAGCATTGATAGGCATAGCGCCCAATATTCTCGCCACCCTCAGCGTACTCGGCATTATGGGTGTGCTTGGTGTGCCCCTTGATTTGATGACCATTACCATCGCCTCCATTGCCATGGGTATCGCCGTTGACGACACCATCCACTACACCCACAGATACACTTCTGAGCTCAAGCAGGCTTCCAAGCTGGATGCCGTGCAACGTTGTAACTCCACGGTGGGATTCGCGGTGCTGTTCACATCGATCATTATTATGCTCGGCTTCTCCATGCTCGGCTTTTCCGATTTCATTCCCAGCGTCCAATTCGGCTTGTTCGCCAGCCTTGCTATGGCAATGGCCACCCTATGGAACCTGTCCCTGCTCCCGGTATTACTCACCAAATTCGTCCCCGGCACCCAAAGCGAAACATAACCACCACACCCGCGCTGCATTTGTCCTTTTCATTCGGCACATCCTTGTGCCTCACCCTTCGGGCAGCCTTCGGCTGTGCAAAACGGCGATCCTGCCGTTTTGTCCCTTTCCCCATCTTTTAGCTTGGAGCTTGCGGCTGGGGCTTGCAGCTCAAACCTCCACATTTCGTCCGTTTTTCTTGCGCAATTTCGCTTGATACTGGCGCTGTAAGTAATTCCCTGTATCAACGGAGCGAATGACCATGAAAACAAACATCATCCTGTTAAGCCTGACCCTATTGTTACCGGCTACAGCCACTTTGGCCCGGCCAGCACCGGAACCTGGAAAGCACATCATAGAGACATTGCAATTGGATGACGGGCGCGCCGAAGAGGTAAGGCAGATAATGGCCGCGTCCCATGAACAGCGGCAGGCACTACATAAGGAAGTTCGGCAAAAAATGAAGGCACTGCATAAAGCGCAGCAATCCAAGCTTGAAGCCGTTCTTACCGATGAGGAAATGGCCGCGCTGAAAGAAGCCAGACAGGAAAGACGGCACCAGCGAAAATCAAAGATGCACGGCAAACATCGTCACCACGATCGTTCCTAGGACTACAGCCGCTACACTGGTTTGAGAGACGCCAGCTTGTCTGCCAACCGGGTCGCTTCCGGCAACCGGAAACGACCCAGGTTGGCGTTCACGAGCTTTAGTGCTGAACCTAGGCTAACCCGATGCCCAGGTGAAATGAACAAAGGCTTTACACCGGTGCGGCTGCGCAATACCCAGCCGAGCTGCTCGTCGCCATCAAGCAAGGGCGAGGCATCGCCCTTTTCCACACCGGGTTCATCATAACGGCCTGACAAGCGACTCTTGGCGACGCCGACCATCGGCTTGTCCAGTAGCACTCCCAGATGGCTTGCCAGTCCCACTCTGCGTGGGTGTGCAATACCTTGCCCGTCACAGAGGAACACATCCGGCTCGACCCTCAGCTTGGCAACCGCCTGCAACAAAGCCGGTAATTCGCGAAATGAGAGATAACCCGGGATATAGGGAAAACAGGTGGGAACCTCCACAACAACCTCTTCCTGCACCGTGCCGCTCACTGCATCCAGCACAACAACCGCAGCCCGAGTCAGTTTGCCTTTATCCTTGAAACCAACATCGGTACCCGCAATCAGTTTGATGTTTTTCGGAAAACCATCACGCAAACTGACGTCCTGACGCAGGCGCGCCTGAACAACCTTCGCCTCAGCAATCGTCTGAGGCCAGTCAGTCAAAAATGTTTGAATGCGCGATGTGAGTGTCATGGGTGCCTGGGAAAAGGGAAAAGGGAAAAGGGAAAAGGGAAAAGGGAAAAGGGAAAAGGGAAAGTAT
>CAYQQJ010000047.1:0-19530 GCA_964419935.1 uncultured Cellvibrionaceae bacterium | reverse complement strand
ATGTCTTCCTTACTTGAAGCATCCCCTCCACCGCGAAGCGGTTATGTACAACGCCACGCACAACGGCGCGAGCTTGCGAGCGTCCGGCAGCCGCAGGCTGCGTATTGGTGCGCCTTGTTAAATTTCATTGGGCCGATACCGCTCCAGAAGACATAGGCCAAAAACACCCGCGGCAATTGCCAGACTATAGCCGCCATACAGCACTGCCATGATTGCAAGAGGCAGCACGTACACAACCTTGAGCTCTTTCGCCCTCATCAAATAGGTGCCAAGGCTGACCGCCGCAACGATTATCAATGCATTAAAAGCAACAAGACCTGAAAGAAACCAGAACGGATCTTCAGGTGCTGCAAAGGCCGCTGCCGATTGCCTGAGGTCATCGAAGTTCGAGGCCAGCTGAATAGCAACGAAAGCAGCGTGTCCGAATAAGATAATTCCAAGCACATTCCGTAGTGACACAGCGCCTCCTTCGAATTTAACAGTTTATTCAACGGACGCGTAAACATAATCCGCATCCACATATTTACGCTGCATGTTCCCCGATATTACAGTTTTCCTTCGCCAAATCAAAGATTTACCCGCCACTCGGCCAGGAGCGAATGGAGGCTTTTGTCTACGCGGAGATATAACCCCGCAAATCGAGAATCGGAAGGAAAGAAAAAAATAAAGTGAAATCAATGGGTTACGATAACTCAGCGTCGAACCCGTAGTTAAGTCTCCGGCGCATCATGATCTGGAGCTGGGGCTTCCTGCTTCCTTTGCGGTACGTTCAGCGTTTAAGGCGAATCAGAGACATAGGACGACTGCGGTGGAGCATGGAATATAGAACTGAGGGGGGATCAACGGGGTTTCAGGGCACGAATACTGGTAATGAAGCGCTACGGGATAGCTCCCACCATCCGTGGCAGTTGCCTGCTGACGAATGTCACAACGACAAAGGCTGACTAAATCCCTTGCCGTTGTGAGATGCCAGCTTATCTACTGAAAGCCAATCAGCTTTTCGCCAGCATTTGTTGCTTTTCACGCTTTTTGTTGCGCTTTTCTTTTAATGTGCTTGCGGCTTTCTTTTTCGCTTTTTCTTTACTCATGATACTGATCTCCAAATTGGGTAACCGCCATGTTTGAATGCCGCCGTTTCTTCAATGGCAGTTTGGGTAGGCGATGTGTCGATATGCTCAGGACGTGGCATAAATGCTCGACGCGGCCAGTTGGATACTTCATGGCAAGGTTCCTCCATCGACGAAAAGGGGTTTTATTCTCTCATGGCAACGGGTTCTGGACGCGTAACATTGCACACGCGAAACAGAAAGCGGTTGCCAAACATATGAACGCGAACAATTTCACCGGGGCGACACCCGAGTAGGCCTGCGCCCAAAGGTGACAAGACAGAAATGTGCGCTTGCTCCGGACGGCTGTCTTCCGGTGCCACCAATGTAATTTCTGCCGATTGTTGATCCATTAGATCCAGAACTTTCACCCGGCTTCCGATAGCGGCTTCCTGAGTTGTTTGGTATCTGGATCTGTTACTGCTTGTCCTGTCGAGCTTGTCCACGAGAGACGATAGTTCCGACGGGCAAAGTGCCAAGCCGGTGGATTTTTGCAGACAGGACTCCGCTACCTGACACAGAACCTCGTGGCTCAGTGTCGAGCGCTTTTGCGCCATGACAGCATCTCCGAAATGACGAAGTGGTTCACTTTTACGGGTTGTGAAATTAAACGAGGTGCCGAGCGCAATATTTGCGCGCTCGGCTTAAATGGGGAATGTGAGTGCGGTGCTCAGAATTGTGAAGTCGTACTTGTACATGGCATTGATCGCTCTATGTCATCACGCTCAAATTCGGGGGATGGTAACTTCCAGCATTGCATCAGTGTTCAATTGTTCGCTGATTGCAGTTGCGTTTTTTCAGCCAGAAATACCGTATACAAAGCCAACCATAGCCCGGCCACAAAATAAAAGCAAACTTTCGAGAGGTTTAAAAATAAGTGAGATTACACAATAAAAAAGCCAGGACAGCTTACCGTGACCTGGCTGCCATTTAAGCGTCAAATAGTGGACGTCAATCTCCAAATTTGCCCAGACTGTGCGCTAATTTTGCTTGCGGTTTGACTAACTCGCCGACGCTTCGGCGTCGTCCGGTTCATTTTCCATGGGATCGGTTAACAAGGGCTTTTCGTGCCGATGTGATTTTACGGTGCCCTTGCGGTGCTTAAGTGCAGCATCCAGCTTTTTGGCTGACTCAGCGATGGCAACATAGAGATCTTGATTGCTCGCCTGCACGGCCACAGGTGCGCCCATGAATTGCGTACTGATCTCTGCTCTTTGTTCATTCCTGTCAACGCTTAAATAGATGTCCAGTCGGTCCAGATGCGGATAATGCGCTTCGATCTTGGCAAACTTGCTATCTACTGCTTCTCGGATTCCATCGGAAATTTCAACGTGCTGACCGGACAGATTTATTTGCATGAACGCCATTCCTCTTTTGCGGGTGTATACATTCAATATGGATGTCTCCGTCGCTAATTTCAAGCTGTACCTCAAGTATTCTTAACTCGATCAGTACCTATTAACAGTAGCAATGGAATAACACCGGGTTTCGGTGCACTTGCGCGGAAATGCTGGTTTAATACGGCACGGGATTGCGCTGGCGCCGCCGAACGAGTTGAGCGAAGCGCCGCTCCCACTGTCACAATAGATTCTCCAAGGTTCCACGGTGTTAAAAACGGACATAATGAAAACAACGGCAGTCAGCCCTGACGGCGCACAAACCGAGCACCTTGTGGTGCCCTTCGCCCTATGGCTTGTGGCCTTCATTGGCGGGCTTGGGGTTGCGGCGGGGTCCCTGAGTTACAGCCCCGATGGGCGCATCAATATTCTGTGGGTTTGGCTGCTGTGGGCCGGCCTGCCTTTGCTGGGCACCCTGGTGGCCGTGTGCTTTGCAGCTTTCGGCTCCGCGCGGCCCTGGCTGTTTCAATGGCGTAACCGGGCCGTGGCGTGGCACCCCACTCATCGCCAGCGCCTGCAGATGCTGTGGCTATTGCAAGCACTCTGGTGTGTGCTGGCATTGGGAATGCTGTGTGGCTACTGGACGTTGCTGCTGTTTTCGGACCTGGCGTTCGGCTGGAGCTCAACCCTGGTGCAGGACCCGGCGCTAATTGCGGCGGTCGCTGAAGCCCTGGCGCTGCCTTGGCAAGCCATCTGGCCCGCCGCCGTTCCCGCGCCGGACATGGTGGCAGCCACTCAGTTTCAACGTATTGCGCCCGCTGCGGCAGAGCCTTTTCTGGCCACGCAGTGGTGGCAATTCCTCATGGCGTCACTGATCTTTTACAATTTGCTGCCCCGAGCGGTGTTGGCGCTGCTGTTCTACGTTCGCTGGCACCGCGCGGAGCCCGTGACGCTTCAGGTGCGCGCGCCCATCGCCAGCGTCCGGGATTCGTCATCGACGCCGACACTGACGGAAAGCCCCTCAAGTGCCTGGCAGGACGCAGTGCGCGTCAGCTGGGAACTGGAAGGTGCCGCCGCCCAAAGCCGTTTTGGTTTGCACGGCTGGACAGAAGATGAACAAGCGATGGCTCGTGTACTGGAACAACACCCGAAGCGGATACTCTGGCAGGTGGATGCCACCCGCTCCCCAGTGGGTGAACTTGCAGACTTGGTAGCGCAAGCCGCGGCTGGCGGCGTGCAAACCCAGGCGTTGTGGGCGCACTGCAACGCGGATACGGACCCGGAGCGCCACCTGCTCAGCTGGCGCGCTTTCGCCAGTCGACAACAGCTGACCTGGATTACCGATGACTGAAACCCGAATTGAACGAGGCGGCCAGTGGCATCACTAACTCCCCAGCCACCCAACCCCCAGACACAGGGCCCGCAATCATCCACGCCGCATTTATGCGTGGTGGGACACCCGAACAAGGGCAAATCGTCCATTGTTTCCACGCTCACGGAAAACGACAGCGTGCAGATAGGCGCGGAGTCCGGCACCACCACCCGGGCGGACACCTATGACTTTCTTCTGGGCGGACGACTGTTGTTATCCCTGACCGACACCCCCGGTTTTCAACGCGCGCGCCAGGTGCTGGCGTGGTTGCAACAGGAACCGGTGACGCCGGCACAGCGGCCGGCACGGGTGCAGGCGTTTCTGCAGGAGCCGGGGCACGCGGAACGGTTTCCCGATGAGGTGGCACTACTGCGCCCGATTATGGCCGGCGCCGGTATTTTGTACGTGGTGGATGCGGTGCAGGCAGTATCGCCTGCCGATGAAGCGGAAATGGAGATCCTGCGCTGGACCGGGCAGCCGCGCATGGCGGTCATCAACCCGATGGGGCGTGACACCCGACAGGACGAATGGCAGCGCACGCTGAGCCAGTTTTTCCAGTGGGTGCGGGTATTCAATCCGCTGACGGCAACCTTGCCCGCGCGGGAAATGCTGCTGCGCGCCGTGGGTGAACTGCAACCGGGGTGGACGCAGCCGGTTTCCGAGCTGTGCCGCCGCTTGCAGGAGCGGGACCAACAGCGTTTGACCGAGGTCAGCCATGAACTGGCCCATTATTGGTGTAGCCAGGTCGCCCAACGCACGGCGGTCACCCTGACAGACAAGGCGTTAAGTAAAGGGGAGATTGGTACAGCCACAGCCGGACCGGAGAAAAAACTGCGCGACCTGTTGGACAACCAGGAGGCGGCCTTTTTTGACCACTTGCGGCGAGATTGGGGCTATGATTCCGCCCGCCTGGAAGCTACGGACTCTACCGCGGACCACTGGCAACTGCACGCCGACACATTGATGAACACCGAGACCTGGTACCTGTGGGGCTTGCGGCAACATGAACTGTTAATTGCCAGTGGCGGCGCTGGCGCCGCGACCGGACTGGCGATAGATGCAGGCTTGGGCGGCACGTCGCTGTTTCTGGGTGCCATTTCCGGCGGCCTGCTCGGCTCTGCCGGCGGCTGGTGGGCGAGCCGGCAGATGACCGGCAAACGCGTGGGCTGGCTACCACTGACGCGCCAGAAGCAGTTTATAGGGCCGGTGAAACACCCGAACTTTCCTTTGGTCCTAATGGCGCGTGCTCTAACCTTTACCCAGCAATTGTGGTTACGCCCCCACGCCCAGCGCAGCCTGTTAAAATTGCGCGCCAATGCCCACGCCTGGAGCCATAAGGAACAGGCCCAGCTGATTCAGTGGTGTAAACTGGTGCAAAAGGGGCAGTGGAAACCGCAACATCAGGACGCGTTGACCCAGTGGATTGAACAGACATTGCAATCCGCAATTGCCGACACTATGCGCGGTGAAGAACGTGCGGCGTGGCAGGATGGAGTTTGATTCGAATGGCACTTCTTAAGCGGTTTGGTTCGCGGAGTCGATTCGGGTCGGTGCTCCAGAGGAGTGGACGGGTTTTCTGTCAAAATTTTCACATTCGCGCTATCTGATTTTACGGGCTGGTCCGCAGGAATAATCCGGCGGCCCGGACCTTGGAGTCTGTCGGACTTAAGCGATCGTAGCGAGCAAGGTGGGCCTCCCCATAAACAAAGAAGGAGGACAGTTTTTCGCGCTTTTGAGGCGCATAGTGGTTCTATGCAACAAGAAAGCGCGGAAATGGACCGGTTTCCCATCGGCGCAGTAGATCAGCCTTAAGTCCGACAGACTCCTAGTATTTACCAGTAATTTATTCAGTCGGTTCAGGAGCTGTTATGCCTTCATTTGATATTGTTTCGGAAGTCGAGAAAGAAGAAGTCCGCAACGCGGTGGAAAATGCCACCCGCGAGCTGGACACGCGTTATGATTTTCGCGGAGTCGAAGCGAGTTTTGTATGGTCCAAGGATGAAACCACGCTAACGGCAGAAGCCGACATCCAGCTGCAACAGATGGAGGATATGCTGCGCAACCAGCTGATCAAGCGCGGCGTCAATCCCGAGACCATGGATGTGAGCAAGCCCGTGCATTCAGGCAAAACCTACAGCATCAAAGTCACCTTCAAGGAAGGTATAGACGCACCCACGGCCAAAAAACTGGTCAAATTGATCAAGGACAGCAAAATCAAGGTACAGGCCGCTATTCAGGATGAACAAGTGCGTATTACCGGGAAAAAGCGGGATGACCTGCAGGCAACTATGGCGCTGGTGCGGGAATCAGACCTGGAACAGCCGTTTCAATTCACCAACTTCCGCGACTAGGTTTAAACGCGATCGTTCATTTTTTGGCTTCGCTTGCGGCTTGTAGCTTGCGGCTTAAGACTTACAACTAACACATGCTCGAGAAAAAACATCTGGTTCAGCTCGCCAATGTGGTGATGCCCTACGGTAGGTATGCGGGGCGAGTGATTATCGACCTGCCGGAAGAGTATTTGCTGTGGTTCGCCCAAAAGGGCTTTCCCAACGGACAGCTCGGGGAGTTAATGGCATTGGCGTTGGAAATCAAGACCAATGGTCAGGAGGACCTGCTGAATCCTCTCCGGGAATACCCGAAGATTCATTAGCAGTAGTTTGCATTGGTGGCAGATGTTGACGCCAATCATCGAGATTAAACAGGGGGCAAAATGACACCCACCGAATTCATTAACTTTCTGGAAGAAGATCCGCTCAATGTGGAATTTGCAGACATCATCAAACTGATTGATGCCTACTACAAGTACACCCCCACCAGATTTACCAACGGCGTGGGGTCGAATCCGATAGAAAACAAAGCGGGCGAAAATGAAGGCTCCTGCAAAATTTTTGCGTTCGCTCGCCTGCAGGGGCTGACAGAAGCTCAGACTCTGGCCTGTTTCGGCCGCAATTACCGGGAAGACGTATTGCCTAACCCCGACGCGAACAATCATCCCAACATCCGTCGGTTTATCACGGACGGCTGGAAAGGCATTCATTTTGACCGCGAACCGCTGATACTGCGCTAACGGCGGCAACGTCCATATTTCCCACTGATCAAGGCCAAGCCTGTGAAAGCAACTGTGCGTTATGTCATCGCTCTCCTCGGCGTGTGTGTGAGCGCCAGCGTCAGTATGAGTGTCAGTGCTGAGACTTTAACGGACCAACTCCTGGCACAACTGCTGAACAAACACCTGCCCGCGCCGCTTTACCAGCGCGGCGACAATTCCTGGCCGGGTGGAAGCTACCGGCTGGAGGTTTTTCAGCAGGGCCAACCGGTAGTGCAGAGCGGGGACACCGACATTCACGTACGGCTGCCGCTCAAAATGGTCATCACCGGCATTGCCAGCAGCGATTTACTGGGCTTCAAGTTCAATTGTAGTGCGAGCTTCCAGACCACCGGCACCGTTGAGCTCACACCGGCCAATGCGTCCGGCGGGATTTCAGGTGCAGTTCTGCTTCGCTCCGCGGTGACCGTGCCCATTCCCCCGGTAACCGCGGATTGCGGCACGGTGCAGCTACCCATCGACAGCTACCTGAAAACCTTTGTTGCGCAAAACAAACGCCAATGGGAGCTTCGTATAGACCGGGAGATAAACGCGCAGCTGGCCGAATAACTGCCACAGCGCGTTATACTAGCTATTTTCCGCACCACTCGTCTGAGTGCCTCGGGCGCATTGTTGACGGAAAACCTGTGCCTGCTATCATCTTCGACTTTTTTGCTTTCCGCATCAGGCACAACTGACGGGTGAGCGACTGGCTGTGGCTGAGCGAACCGGTGCAGCTAAAATTTTACAGAGGCGAATATGCAAGCAAAAGTCGCAATTATCATGGGGTCGAAAAGTGATTGGCCAACCATGCAATTGGCTGCGGAAATCATGGATCAGCTGGAAGTGACTTACCATGTGGAAGTTATTTCCGCGCACCGCACGCCGGACAAGCTGATGGAATTCTCCGCCCAGGCAGTAGACCGCGGCTTTCAGGTTATCGTGGCCGGCGCCGGCGGGGCCGCGCATCTTCCCGGCATGGTGGCGTCCAAAACGCGACTGCCGGTTCTGGGTGTTCCGGTACAGAGCAAGGCCCTCAACGGTCTCGACAGCCTGCTTTCCATCGTGCAAATGCCCAAAGGCATTGCGGTGGGAACCCTGGCCATTGGCACCGCCGGTGCCTTCAATGCGGGGCTGCTCGCCTGCCAGATGCTGGCTAACGCCGACAGCGGCTTGGCCAAACGCCTGGAAAAATTCCGCCAGCAGCAAACCGACGAGGTGCTGGCACAACCGGACCCACGAGAAGCGCTATGACGGACATTTGGGTATTGGGTAACGGCCAGCTCGGCACCATGCTGCAGCAGGCGGCCATGCCGCTCGCCCTGCAGGTGAACACCGTGGACATTGATGCGCCACTGGAACACACCATTGCCGACGATGCCATTGTCACCGCCGAACGCGAGCACTGGTTGCCCACGCCGGCAACCCAGCAACTATTTGAACACTCGGGCTTTGTCAGCCGCCGCGCGTTCACGGACTTGCCGGACCGCAAAACCCAAAAAACGTGGCTCGACCGACTGGAGCTGAACACCGCCAAATGGTTTGACCTGGACGAAACCGTCTCCGCGGAGACGCTGCACAGCGAACTGGGCGACCGCGTTCTCCTCAAGCGCCGCACCGGCGGTTACGACGGCAAGGGCCAGCACTGGCTGCACGCTGACGAAGCCACCGCCATCCCCGACGACTGGCGCGGCCAGGCTATTGCCGAAGAGGCCGTTGCCTTCGATGATGAAGTGTCCATCATTGGTGTGCGCGATGCCCTGGGCAACAGCGCGTTTTACCCACTGACACTGAACCGACATGTGAACGGCATTCTCACAGCTTCGGTCGCGCCAGTTGCGCGCCTGCAATCCCTGCAATCACAGGCCCAGGGCATGCTTGGCCACCTTATGGGAGCGCTGGATTACGTGGGCGTGATGGCGATGGAATGCTTCCTGGTGGACCAGCAACTGATCGTCAATGAAGTTGCACCACGGGTACACAACAGCGGCCACTGGACCCAGGCAGGCAGCAGCGTCAGCCAGTTCGAAAGCCATTTACGCGCCATCTGCAATTTGCCCCTGGCAACCCCACTGATCAAGAACACCAGCGTCATGCTCAACTTGATTGGCATGGAGTGGGATGATCGCTGGCTGAGCGTTCCCGGTGCCGAAGTGTACTGGTACGGCAAAGACGTGCGGCCCGGGCGCAAACTCGGCCATATCAACCTGTCACCGGCGGACCCTGCTGCACTGCGCGGGGGCATTGCCCAGTTGCAACCGTTGCTGCCAGAGCACTACGCCGCCACCATTGAGTGGGTGCTGGATAATCTCCCGTCGCTGTGACCAGCAGCGACTTCGCCCTCGGGCTGCCCATTCTCTATTCCTTCCGCCGCTGCCCCTATGCCATGCGCGCCCGCCTCGCCATTCAGTATGCCGGTCAACAAGTCGCGCTGCGCGAAGTGGTCTTGAAAGACAAACCTGCGGCGCTACTGCAGGCCTCCGCCAAAGGCACGGTGCCCGTACTGGTACTGCCTGATGGCAGCGTCGTCGATGAAAGCCTCGACATCATGCGCTGGGCGCTGGGTTGCCAGGACCCCGACGATTGGCTTCTCAATCACAACATAGCTGCACAGCAAACTGCTTTCGCCTTGATTGCTGAAAACGACGGCTCTTTCAAACAAGCTCTCGACCGATACAAGTACGCCGACCGTCACCCCCAACAGCCGGCCGAGGCCTACCGTGAACAGGGCGCACACTTTCTGCGCCGCCTGGAACAGCGACTGCACGACCATGAGTTTCTCACTGCGGACCAGATTTCAATCGCAGATACCGCGATCTTTCCGTTTGTGCGCCAGTTTGCCCACGTGGACAAAACCTGGTTTGATGAAGCGCGGGACTACCCGCAGTTGCAGCGCTGGCTCCACCGGCTTCTGGAATCAGCAGCGTTCAACCAGGTAATGACACGTTACAAAGCCTGGGACGGTACCCGTGTGGACCTGTTTCCGCCCGCGGACCATTCGGGCTGATAGAATGACTGGCCCGGCAATGTTAATTGCGGGGTTTAACAGTCAAATCACAACAGCCCTGAAGCCCTATGCCACTATTCACCCGCACCGTGCCTATCCTGCTCCTGCTTTGCCTGGGTTTTACCGCAGGCTGGTGGTTGCGCGGTGTTAATCTCCAATCACCTGCCGCGGCTAACGGACCTACGTTTGAAAATGGTTGGGCACATGAGGACGCTCCAGCACTGCGCTACTCGCCTCACGAAAACCGTCCCGACGCCCTTCCCGATAAACCGCAGGCCACCCAACGCGCTGCATTGCCGGCTCTGGATATAAAGCCCGCGCCCACTCCGCCGGAGCCCACTGCGGTAACCGAACCCGTTAATGTGGCACAAGAATTCCGTGCGCTGCTGCAGGCTCAGTCCTTCGATGCCGCGATGAATCTTTACGCCGCAACGGAACGGCGCAGCAGCGCGGAGGCGCTGGAACTGAAAAGCCAGGTCAAGGCCGTCCTTGAGACCCACTTGCGCGATGGCAATGGCAGAGCGTTTACGGGGCTGGTGGATGCCTTTCTCTCGCGTTATTACGATGACATCGACATTCTTCTGTTGCTGGCGCGCTACCATCTGGCATCGGATTACGCGGCCGAGGCTGCCCGCACATTTCAGCTGGCGTTTACCTATGCGTTCAGCCAGGCCGAGCAACGCCAGGTCAATCATGCCTTTCACAGTTTCGTGGCCGATACGGACGCGCTGCTCGCCAACCAGAACCGTTGGTCACAGTTGATCAGCTTCTATGAAAACCTTGAACTGCTCGACCTGACCCAGCCCCAGTTTCAACTCCGCCAGGCCGAGCTGTATATCGCCCACGGCGAACCGCTGTACGGACACCAGCTGCTGCAACGCCTGGCGGGCGTTCCGTCAGTGGCAGCGCAAGCGACGGCACTTATGGAAGATGCCAGCGCCAGTCCAACACCGTCTCGAGATTCAGAGCCGCGGGACGCAGTGGCGCTGGAGACCGTCGGCAGTCATTACCACCTGCCTTTGCAACTCAACGGTACAGCGCCAGTGCGCCTGATCATTGACACCGGAGCCACCACCACAACCCTGTCCAAAACCGCATTCGAAGCCATCCGCGACCATTCCGGTTTTACCGAACTTGGTCCGCAAATGTTCAACACCGCCAGCGGAGTCGCCAAAGGCATGGTTTATCGCGCGGAGCAGGTGCAACTTGGCCACCAACTGCTGTCAGATATCCATATCGCGGTGCTCGACTTCGGCATGCCCCCCGAGGTGGATGGCCTACTCGGCATGAACGTGTTGCGGCATTTCCGCTTCCAGGTCGACCAGGACGAACGAATGTTGTATTTGCGGCAGAGGTGAGGAAGAGAAGCGTTAAGCCGCAAGCTGTAAGCGACAAGCAAGGGAAAAGGGAAAAGGGAAAAGATAGTGGCCCCCGACGTTCGCTATATAGGCCAACATTTTGCGCACGAGCTGAAAATAGGGAGCTTGCTTTGGCTTGTAGCTTGCGGCTTGCAGCTGTTCTTTTCCCTTTTTCCTTTCCACTTTTCCCTAATCTTTCACTAGGACCCGACTTTGACTGAACCCGAACAACCATTGCCCGAGATCAAGACGGGGCGGGTAGCGCAAACACTGGCAGAGTGGCGAACGCTGGTGCTGCTGGGTGCGCCCATACTCGTTGCGCAGCTGGCGCAGATGGCGACGGGTGTGATTGATACCATCATGGCCGGGCGCGTAAGTGCTGAAGATCTGGCGGCAGTGGGTATTGGCAGCAGCTTGTGGATTCCCTTGTATCTGCTTTTTGGCGGCACACTTAACGCACTGCAGCCGATCATCTCCGGCCATCACGGCGCCAAGACACCCACGCGCATCATGCCGATGACCTGGCAAGGAATTTACGTTGCGCTCGCCTCAACCCTGCTCATGAGCGGGCTCCTGATGAATGTCGGCCCAATACTGGAAGCCCTGCAGCTGGACGCAGCCACGGCTGCCATTGCGCAGGGTTATCTCCACGGCGTTGCCTGGGGTGTGCCGGCCATGCTGTTGTTGGTCGCGTTGCGCGGGCTCACCGACGGCCTGGGTCATACGCGGGTATTTATGGCTTTCTCGCTGTTGGCCGCCGCCTTCAACCTGCCGCTCAACTACGTGTTCATTTATGGCAAGTTCGGGCTGCCCGCCATGGGCGGCGTCGGCTGCGGCTGGGCCACCGCGATTTCCGCGTGGATCGCGCTCTTAAGCCTGATCGCTTACCTGCATTGGAGCCGCACCTATCAGCGTTTTCACCTGGTTGATCATTGGGCGGCGCCCAACTGGCCGGATATCTGGCATCTGCTCTACCTTGGCGTTCCCATTGGCTTTACGGTGTTTGTCGAAGTCAGCGTATTCTCCGTGGTCGCACTGTTTCTCGCACCGCTCGGACCGGTAGTCATTGCCGGCCACCAAATCGTGCTCAATCTGGTATCACTGGTATTTATGGTGCCCCTGAGTCTGGGCATGGCACTGACGCTGCGGGTCAGCTTCCTGCTGGGCGCCGGAAACCCACAAACCGCGCGTCTTCTCGCTCGCAGCGCATTACTGTTGGCACTGGGAATTGCACTGGTCTACGTGCCCGTGCTGTTAATGTCCCGCGGCTTGCTGGTCGGCCTCTACACGCACGATAGTCAGGTACAGGCAGTCGCCTCGGGTTTACTGGTATTTGGCGCAATCTTCCAAGTCGCGGACGTGTTGCAGGTGACAGCCATCAGCGCACTGCGCGGCTATCGCGACACCCGGGTGCCGATGTTTATCATGTTGTTCGCCTTCTGGGGTATCTGCCTGCCACTTGGGTATGGCCTGACGTTTACGGATTGGTTCGGCGAACCCAGGGGAGCAGCCGGTTTTTGGATGGCACTGACCGTTGGTCTTGCTTTGGCGAGCATTCTCCTCATGATTAGGTTACTCAGTCTGCAGGATTACAAATTCCAACAAAAACCACTGGCCTCTGCCTGATACCATCCCTCCGTCCTAAGCCGGTTAGACCCACCACGGATTTCCGGCCTTTTCCATTTTCAACCGAGCTCAACAGGTTGTGGTATAGATTTTGCTTTTCACCTACACCTCAAAGCTGGAGACCCCATAATGTTCAAGTACATGCGCTTGCTTGTTTTACCCTTGGCAGTTATTACCGCAGAAAGCTACGCAGCAGATTGTTCCAGTGCCCCGTCCTATGGCGACCTGGCATCTTATGCCGAAGGGGACTTGGCACGGCACGGCAATACCGTTTATCGCTGCAAAGTTGGCGGCTGGTGTTCCCACGGAGGTCCATGGGCCCCCGGAAAAGGCTGGGCGGTGAGCGAGGCGTGGGACGTGGTCGGCACCTGTGATGCCGGCCTCAGTGCGGTGCGCGAAGAGCGGGAGCCGAAAATTTCATTGCGATAAATAACGCCGATTTCCCGAACTTCAAGGATCTCATTAACCAGGATGGCAGAACGCTGGAAACGGATTGGTTACACCCGAATCGCTGCCTGCAATCAAGCGTGTGACTCAGCCGATGTAAAAGTTACACCGGTCACGAACGAAATTTCAGGGGTGAATGTCCGCTTGCGGAAGCGGCAGTTCGAATAATCGACGCGGCTGCTCCGCCATTTCCTCGAAGCCCCGCTCAAACCCGGGGATACTGAAAAACAGCTCATCAAAGCTGCCATCCTGGATGGCGATACGTAGGCCGCGTTCAATTCGATCAGCCAGTGCCTGGTTCTCCCGATTAACAAAGAAATACATGGGGCCGTAGTAATACAGCATCAGGGATTGCTCCACCGCAAGCCCCTGCTTCTCATGTAATTCCTGTTCCTGCCACACCTCGTACAGACCCCGGGGAAAATAGTCCACCCGGCCAGCCTTGAGCATATCGAACAACAACTCGTAGTGAGCGGAGGTGACAACCGGCAGCCCACTGGCGCGGAGAATGTCCGTATCCGGCCAGTGAGATACCATGCCGGCGCGAAACTCCTTCAAATCGGCCAGGGAATTCACCTTGGCAAATTTTGCCTGATCCTCTTGGCGAATCAGAAACACCCTGTGGCTATTGAGGCCGCGCAGCAAGGAGACCGGAACCCGCAACAGGGTGCGCTCCAGCTCCGGATTGGTCATGGTCCAGATAACGTCGATACTTTCGCCATTTGCCAGTTCCGCAAGAAAGCGGGCGCCAGTCAAAACCCGTGGGTACTCCTCGATCTCGAATGGCCCGTCCGTTTCCGCCGTTTTCGAGAGTGCCAGTTTCAGCAGTTCCGGGAAATAATATAAATGCTGACGGGCGCTCTCCTCCAGGGGCACCGTAACAACCTTTAACGTCTGCGTCGGTGGTGTGTTGGTGAGCGCAATATCGGCCTCGGCATGTAGCCCCGGAGCTGCGCTTGCCAATACCAGCCCGGCCACACACAAGACTGTGCGCAATACATGTAAATGCCGTAGAAACAAAGTCACCATAGGAGTCACTGCCGGGAGTAGAGCCATTGTCCACTTTTATAGATTAGGGAGAGATCATAACTTGTGCAAACTCTGCTGTGACACATTTGCTATTAATGAAACGGTTGTTATGTCAAAGCCCCGTGAGCTACACCATTCTGTGTTATACATTCATTGCCGTTCCACAAACTCGCTGTTCGCTGTTACAACCCACCTACTGCTAGCGTTGGCACTGCCTCTTGTGGAAGGAGTACAAACCCCTTTTTTCTTTGGCTTGTTGCTTTAAGCTTGCGGCTTGCCGCTCACATCACCATCCTCTACAGCCACTGCTGCCTCTTCAGTTCGGGATCCTCAAGCAGCTCGCTCGCCGTCTTGCGGCCAAGCTCGATAAGCTCTTCCGCCCGATGGAATTCGTGAATCATGCAAATATTGCGCGGGATGCGGATGACCAGCTCCGGATGGAACACTGCCAGTTGCTGGCGCGTGATGACCGCCTGCATGGTATCGAGGGAGCGCAACATGACCTCGAAAATATCGTACTGCTGATCCAGCAGCCCATCGCCACCTCCGCCAAGGCCGAGCTTTTCCATACCTTTGGCCAGCAGACCCGGCTCATGGTCCTCCTCCACATCAGGCTGAGTCTGTGCGTCCGCCCGAGCCTCTGATAGAGGCGATCTATCCAATGGCGGTCCGTTCGCATCCACTACAATGGTCAAATCTGTGAGGCTGTTAACCGTCGGGGCCACAGGCAATGGATTGAGCACACCGCCGTCGACCAACAAACGGCGGCGGTATCGGTGAGGTGTGAATACGCCGGGAATTGATATGGATGCGCGGATCGCATCATAGAGCGGGCCCTCGCTCATCCAGACTTCCTTCTCCCGCTCTATGTCCACAGCCACCGCTGTGTATTTGATCGGCAGATCTTCAATGTTGACCTCGGCAATCCAGTCGTTCAGACGGTCCATAATCTTGCGGCCGGTTATCAGGCCGCCCCGCGCACCCACAACGTCGAGCAGGCTGAACATGCCGGTGCGCTCCAGCCCCACCATCCATTCGGTCAGCTCATCCAGCTTGCCCAATGCGTAAACTCCACCCACCAGCGCGCCCATGGAGCACCCGGCGATGGTATCGATAACAAAGCCGCGCGCTTCCAGTTCGCGAATCACGCCAATATGTGCCAGCCCCCGCGCACCGCCGGAGCCCAATACCAAAGACACGCGTTTTTCACTCTCTGGCGCTTTGCCCGCTTGTATCATCTTCACTCCCCAAACCCGTCTTTCAAAAACCAAACGATTGTATACCAGAAAATTCTGCCGGTTCGCCAACGCTAAACACAACCTGCGCGAATAAGAGACGCTGCTCCGCTGCCGCAGTCCGCCTGCAAGGGTTTGGCGAACTTCTTGCTTCGGTTTGAAGCTGAGGTTCGGAACCACAGCGGCCGACGGGCAGGAGGCACTAGTGCCGTGATGGCATGAATGCCAGGGACTTCTCGAATACACCACCAATAATGCAAACAACTTCAGGAACAGGAATGAGAAATTATAATTTACGGAGTCCGCGACAAATGTTGGGGCTTCTGGCTGTTTTAACCATGCTGGCAGGCTCACCCGCCAGCGCACAGGAAGTGCGAACTGCAACCGATGTGTTACATGAACTGGTCATTCGCAAAGCAAAGGAAGCGGCCGCCAAGGATTACGTTGAACCTGCCAACACCGTCGACCCCAAGGTCGCCAATATGACCTACCAGGAGTACCGCGCCATTCGCTTTATTCCTGACAAAGCGATTTGGCGCGGAGAATCCTTGTTCGAAATCCAGCTCTTTCATACCGGTTTTCTCTATAAACAACCGGTGCAAATCAACCTCGCGAATGAGGCTGGACAGCAACAGCGAGTGCCATTCGACAAGACCATGTTCCGCTACGATGGTGATGCGGCGCGCTTTGCCGACATGATGACGGACACCGCCGGGTTTGCCGGCTTCCGTGTGCACTACCCGCTCAATACGGAAAACTATTACGATGAATTTGTCGTATTTCAGGGTGCCACTTATTTCCGCATGGTTGGACCCGGGCAGATTTACGGCCTATCCGCGCGGGGACTGGCGGTAAACACCGCTGAACCGGAAGGGGAAGAATTCCCGGTATTCAACGAATTCTGGCTGTTCAAGCCCGCCCCTGAGGACACCCATTTGATTGCATTTGCACTCATGGATAGCCCGTCCATCACCGGAGCCTTTCGCTTTGTCCTCAATCCCGGTGCGCCCACAATCATCGACGTGGATGCGCGGCTGTTTACCCGCAAGCCGGTCAAGAAGCTGGGCATTGCGCCGCTCACCAGCATGTTTCACTACGGCGAAAACCGCACTCGCTTTGTTGACGACTTTCGCCCCGAAGTTCATGACTCCGATGGTTTGTTGATGCGCACATCCCACGATGAATGGATCTGGCGCCCCCTGAGCAACCCGAAGACACTTCAGGTCAGCTCATTGCAAGACGTCAACCCAAAAGGGTTCGGCCTGCTGCAACGGGATCGCAACTTCAATAATTATCTGGATGCGGAAGCCCTTTACAGCGAGCGCCCCAGCATTTGGGTGGAGCCCGTGGGCGACTGGGGTGAGGGCCGGGTAGAGCTGGTGGAGATCCCCACGAAATCAGAAACCCACGACAATATTGCCGCCTACTGGGTGCCCAAGGAAACCATCGAAGCAGGACAGGAATTTCATTACAGCTACCGGTTGCGCAGCTTCAACGCCTCCTTGCCCGAGCATAACATCGCCCAGGTTCACCGCACCCGCATTGGCTGGTCGGCCCTGCCCGGAGAAGACAATGCCCCTCCGGCAAGCGAGCGCCAGTTCATTGTGGACTTCAAGGGTGGCGAGCTGGATACGCTCTCGGCAGAACTGGAACTGCACGCCAATCTGCAAATAACCAACGGTGACCACAAGGATTTGATGGTAATGCAGCTACCGGACGAAAAAACCTGGCGAGTCAGTTTCAAGCTGGCGCCGAAGGGTAACGAGTCGGTTGACATGCGACTGTACGTAGCCTGGCGCGACCAGCGCCTTACCGAGGTTTGGAATTATGTCTGGCATCCCGATGGACTCTAGCAATGCCTGTGAACCCGAGCTCAATATGCAAAGAAGCACGCCCATGGTAAAAAATGCATGGCTGCGGCGTGTGCTGTTCTTCTGTCTGGTGTTGGTCACCAGCGCACAGGGTAGCTCCATCATGCTGGATATATTGCTGCCGAATGGTTTGAACCTGTTGGAAATCGCATTACTGGTGCTTTTCAGCATCACTTTTCTGTGGATCGTGTTTTCCTTCTGGAGCGGCGTGATCGGCTTTGTTTTGCAATTACTGAATCGCGACCCCATCACCTTGAAATCGATTCAACGAGCGCCGGCGAGCGATGCTATAAGCGCCCGCACGGCTGTGGTCATGCCTATTTATAACGAAGACACCGCGCGAGTCATTGCTGGCGTGGAGGCAAGTGTGCGTTCCCTGGAGCAAACCGGACAGATGGAACACTTCGATTTCTATCTGCTCAGCGACACCCAGGATCCGGCAGTGGCCAAAGCAGAACTGGCCGCCTGGCATGAGTTTACGGCGCGATTTCAGCATCTAAAGGGACAGCTATTCTACCGCCGCAGGGAAATTAACAGCGGACGCAAAGTGGGTAATCTGGCGGATTTCTGTCAGCGCTGGGGCGGCCGCTATGAAGGCATGATCGTGATGGATGCGGACAGCGTGCTGACTGGGGAGTGCATGCTGTCCCTGGTGCGGGCACTGCAAGCCAATGCGAGCGCCGGGCTGATTCAAACCGTACCAATCCCGGTCCGGCAGGAAACCTTTTTCGGTCGCTTTGTGCAATTTGCTGCCGTACTTTACAGCCCCATGCTGGCAACCGGTCTCGCCTTCTGGCAGATTGACAGCGCAAACTATTGGGGCCACAACGCCATCATTCGCGTACAACCCTTTCTCAAACATTGCGGGCTCCCACCACTGCCGGGGAAAGCACCCTTCGGCGGAGAAATTTTGAGCCACGATTTTGTGGAAGCCGCACTATTGCGGCGCGCGGGCTGGGACGTAGTGCTGATGCCCGGCATCGAAGGCAGCTACGAAGAAGTGCCCAGCAATATTCTGGACTACGCCACCCGGGACCGGCGCTGGGTGCAGGGCAACATCCAGCATCTGGCCCTTCTCCGGGGCGCGGGCTTACACCGGCTCAACCGTCTGTATTTTCTGTTGGGGGCGCTGGCGTATGTGTCTTCGTTGCTATGGTTGATCATGCTCGGCTTGAGCAGCATCGACGCGGTCGCGCGCGCACTGAGCAGCAATATCTTTTTTCAGGAAACTTATCAGTTATTTCCCGACTGGCGCATCGCAAAAATCGGGCTCATATTTTCATTGCTGTATGTCACCGCTGCGCTGCTGCTGTTACCGAAACTGATGGGCAATATTCTTGCGCTGGTGTACCGTCGCGCGGAGTTTGGCGGGGCGTGGAGGCTTTTTTGGGGAACGTTACTCGAAACGGTCTTCGCCATTCTCATCGCACCATTGATGATGGTGTTCCACGCGTATTTTGTGGTGTGCGTTTTCCTCGGCAAACAAGTCAACTGGAACGCCCAGGTTCGCGAGGGCCGTATGGTCCCCTGGCGCGAAGCATTCCGCCATACCGCCGCTGCCACAGCAATCGCAATATGTTGGGGAGGGCTGATGTTTTATTTCTCCCCCTCATTCTTCTGGTGGTTGATGCCGGTTTTGGTGGGTTTGATACTCGCCGCCCCCATCGTGCGCTACTCCAGCAGCCTCTCCCTTGGCAGGTGGGCCCAGCGACATGGCATGTTTCTGTGCCCCAGTGAAACAGAAACTCCTTTGGTGCTGCAAGATGTCGCGCAATGTTTGAATAACCGCGAACGCCCGCCCGCTGAAGCACCACTTGAAGTGACTGCCGAATCAGCAGCCTTACCACCAAGCATGCCACCCGACCAATGGCAGGAAATGCCGATACAATCGTTCAAGAAATATTCGTCGACCTGATGGCGTGGCTTCGTCCCGCTTTTCATCCAGGATAGACTGCTTTCATGCATTCGAATAGCAATCGACTTCGAAAAAACGTTACCGGTAGGTCGATGGGATGGTCTCCTCCCCCCCTCCTAAACGGCGTCGCAATGCGCCA
>CAYQQJ010000046.1:0-21676 GCA_964419935.1 uncultured Cellvibrionaceae bacterium | reverse complement strand
GACATATCCATCCAACGTGTTGCAGCCGGAGGTCGTGAAGGCGTAATAACACCCAGGCCTTGGGTAGTGGCCAGCGACAACCCCCACAATCTGGGCAGTTACTATTGGCTGTACCAGGACGACGGGCAATATAGCGCCGGTTCTAACGCCTCAAATAAATTCAGCACCCCGGCCGGCTCTCACACCTTCACCGACGCATCGGGGCTGGTGCTGCTCGCCCACCCTGCTGACCCGCATTTGTTTGTTGGTGACGGCGATGTTTTATATGTTTTTTCAGCGTCGGGAATAGAGTCCTCGGTCCAACTTGTCACTGATACCGACTTCCAGTTTATTAACCAGTTCCTGTGGCACGATGGCGAGCTTTGGATTGGGTTTGGCAATAAAATTTTGCGACGAGCAGACGACGGAACCATTTATGAGTTTGCGGAGATCGGATCCGCAGGGTTCATGGGCGGGATCCTGCCGGGCCGCTTTTGTATCAACGGCGGCGAGGTATTTACTGTCGACGGTGAAGCTATCAGTATCGCCAACGGCTCGGTACGAAGTTGGGTAAGTAGAGGTGAGCTGTCCGCTACCCAACAGACAGAAGCGGCTATACTTGTGGCCACGCTTTCGGGAGGCATCTACTGTTCGCCAGACACCCTGGCAAGCGTAGTTTATACACTTTCGACTACCGCTCCGGGCGTGGTCCGTATGATCGACGCGCTCTAAGGAGCGCGCGACACAGCCGGCAAGGGTTGATGTGGTTGCTCGCGTTGCGGGCGGGCAACCGGTTTGTTACAAGTTACGATGTACTGCGCTGACACGCTATGACCTGGTTAAAGCTTGAGTTAGCTGCTCTCTCCTTTTCAAAATGGGGGTGTGCTTATTTTTCGATAAGCGCAGATTCCTATTATCCCACTGAATATTTCGCTAGCGATTCTGTAACCGACAAGCTCTGGTACCAATTATTAAACACTAACTCAAAATCCGTGAAGGTGACACTGCCAAAGTTGTGATTCCGATATTGCTCACACAGGGTCAAGAGCTCGCCACTGTTTTTTAACGGGCTACAAAAACGCATTGCGGAACAATGTGCGGTTATCAACCTATACCGTGAATCAATACTGGTTTCCAAACCTGATTGCTCAAATCCATTCCGCAAGTTATTTCGCAAACTGTTCAAGCCCGGTCCTTCGGGGAAGCCCTGAATAACGATACAGGATGGCGAAGCCGTAACGCCTCGGAAATGTACTTCTATGGGTTCAATATCAGACATGGCTTCCTGAAAAATATCGACATACTTTTCCGGGTTGATATCTGACAGTTTAAAACCCTCATAGCACGAAATAATAGACAGTGCCGTCAGATGAAGCTCATCGAGTGGCTGATAGTATTGATGTGGCTCAACGAGCTTGGCTTGTTCGAGAAAGGCGGCGATTGCCTGACAGACGCTTTTGCTGTTTGAATCAAGATAAGCCAATGCAGTAATACCGCGGCGGCAATCATTGGGGTCGTGAATATGCGGATCAAGCTCATACTGGTTTTGACTCAGAGCTGTACAAAATTTACTCCACATTTCATCATAGGTATGTTGGATCATTCTTTTTCCAGAAGGTGTGTATTTAAACGGCAATGCTTCTAATCTAGCTGTCTCGTTTATGTTACCTATTCTCCGGGGCACAGTTGTAGAGGTCAAGAGCCGAGTCAGCTTTGCCTTGGCGTTTGAGTGCGCTAAGATGCTTCAAGTACGTGGGTTTGTTTTGCCGCGTAGCGGCTTTGGCCAATAAGCGCCTCGAGTGGACAGCCGCAAGTCTTCACCTATAAAAGCGTTTGCATCACCGGGTTTCTTCGGAGGTGTGTCATGTCATATAACAACCGTCAGGCCCATATTCTGCTATGTCAATACTAGAATCATCAAACAAGATAAGTGCCTTCATAGGTCTCGGCTTGGTCGTGCTGCTTTTAGGTGCCTGTACAAAGAATTCAGTCCCGGCGAATGAGATGACGCCAAAAGAGAGACCGTTGCTGATTTCACATGCTGGTGGCGAGTTAGACGACACCGACTACTGCAACTGCGAAGAGGCATTCAATCTGTCGTACGACGAAAGAGGCCATCGTTATTTCGAGGTGGATCTTCACTGGACGCGCGATGGTGAACTCGTTTTAATTCACGATTGGGGGCAGACCTATAACAAGTGGTTTGGCGGAAACGCGAATGAAAATATGCCACCATCGTTGGATCAATTCTTATCGTTAAAAATGGCCAATGGCAGAACACAAATGTCGTTAGACGAACTGGCCAGCTGGTTGCGCGATCATCCTGACGCCTTCGTCGTGACAGATATCAAGCGAGACAATACACGTGCGCTAACAGTTATCAGTGACCGCTACCCTACTCTCCGAGCGCAGTTCATACCGCAGATTTACCAGTTGGATGAATACGAGCAGGTGTCGGCGCTGGGTTACGAGAAAATCATACTTACGCTCTATAAAGCACGAGCAAACGACTTCGAGGTACTGGAGTTTGCGCGAAACAACAAGCTATTTGCAGTTACAGGGTGGACCGGAAAGCTGCGTCAAAGCACCCTCATAGAAGCACTGTCGGCAGCCGGAATACCGGTATTTGTCCATACGATAAATTACAACTTTAAAGCTATTCGTTTTCTGCAGCGGGACGTACACGGCATCTATACCGACACGCTGAGCGAATCGGATCTGGAGATCTACCGTGGTATGGAGGAAGCAACGCTATTGCCTGTAGTGGCAGGGGGAGATTCGGCGAAAACAGTAGAGATTGATATATCGAACAGTAAAAAAATCGTGTTGTTTGTTGATGAACTTGGCGACAGATCCCATGATCATGCCAACTGGTGCGAATTGACCTTAATTGACGAGAGTGGCACGCAGGCGGACTTAACGGCAGCCAACCTGGTTGACGCAAGGCAGGGCTGGGGGCCTTTGGGAGATGGCCGGTCTGTCACGGGCGGCCCCCTTTCCATTGGCGGGCAATCCTGTCAAAGCGGTTGGGGAACCCATGCACCATCGGAGCTGATACTTGACATCCCTAAGCAGAGCTACAAAACACTCCGCCTGACGTACGGTGTTGACGATACGGTAAACAGCGCAGGTCGCATGCAGTTTGGTTTTATATTGGTATCGGATTAACGACGATCGCTTGAGAAGTCCTGCCGGTTTTCTTCCAACCAGTCTTCGTGTGATGAGAAGGCGCTTGCTTCTCCGCCCAGTGCGCTGCTGTATCCTTTGGAGCGATATAGCCTGTAGAGGTGGCCAACCACATACGAGCAAGGTTAGAACAACGTTACCTTCATCACCAGCGGCCTCCGCAAGGACACTGGGCGATGAGTCACGGGTTGCCATTCAGTCAGTGGCACAGGCTCAAAAAGGCTAGCGGCATCAATTCTTTTCTCAATGGTTTGACAGGTTTTTCTGGAACGGGCATAGCTGTAGTCCTTACGTTTAAACCCTGATTTTACACTGATTGCGCGCCACGGGAGACCACAAGCGATGTGATACGGTTATCACTTTTTTTATGCTTAAATCCGGCGTGCGGCATACAAATAAAACACCCATCTTAGCAGCCATTGTTTAATGGCTTGGTCATGCATCGGGCTCAGACCAAACCGCATACTCATTTCCATTTGGATCCGTGAAGTGAAACCTTCGGCCGCCCGGGAAATCGAATATATCCTGAACCACCTTGCCGCCTGACGATGTGACTTTCTCAACCGTTGCCTCAAGCTCTGAGCTATAGAGAACGACTAACACACTACCGTTCTCCGGTGAAGAGACTTTATCGGATTTATAGAAGCCGCCATCTAGCCCAGCATTCTCTATAGCCACATAATCAGGACCATAGTCGACGAATGACCACCCAAATGCCGAGGCAAAGAACGCCTTCGTTGATTCAAGATCCCTTGAGGGAATCTCGACATAATTGATTTTTCCTGTTTCCTTCATGACGTCCTCACGTATGGATTAATGACTCTGAACCTTTTGATCTTTCACCTCGCGGAAATTCTTGTAGCCGCCTTTCTTGGCGATTCTACTGCTTTTGCGATCGTCCACCGCTTCTAGCCCCGCCAGTTTGTGGCCTGCAGTATCCGTTAGCGATGACCGGGCGAGCCGCTACCGCCCTGCGCCATGAGCTTGTCGAAAGAGTAACACCTCTACCAGTTCGGCCAGCCGCACATCATTCCCTCTTCTCAGCGAGACGCTGCCATCCTATAGTTAGCCCTCGTGGGGAAAAATAAAAGAAGGTTATTGTGTTAATTCCAAGGATTATAAAGGCACTGTGTCTGGCAGCAGTATGCTCTTTTTCTGTACCCTCCCTTGCTGTAGCAGGCCTTGCGGCAGTACAAACATCGGCCCCCCAGGTTGAGGAGCATGTTCATTATTCGGCTCCAGCGAATTGGGTCCAGCCTCTCATTCTGCAGCCGCCCGAACGCGTACCCGAAGCGCAGTTGATGGACGGCCTGTACTACCTGTTGGTCGACCGGCAAGTGCGTGTGCCGGATCAAAGCACCCAAGAGGCGTTTCACCATTACGCCACCTATATCGCCAATGAGGCGGGTGTGGAAGCGGGCGGCCAAATCAGTATCGACTTCGACCCACTGTACGAGCGCCTGGCGCTGCACCGCATTCAGGTGATACGGAACGGTGAGGTAGTGGACCTGCTGCACCAAGCGGATATTTCCCTGTTGCGTCGGGAAACCCAGCTCGAAAACCTGCTTTACGACGGCCAGCTAAGTGCAAACATCATCCTGCCTGACGTTCGGGTTGGCGATACTGTTGAATACAGTTACGCGGCTCCAATCCGGTTTATGCGGGTACGTTCAATTACTACGTCAACATGCAATGGGCCATGCCCGTGGCCTCCCAGCGTTTCCGCTTACTTTGGGAGCGCCCGGACGAGGTTTTCGTACACCGCCTGAACGGCGCCGTTGAGCCTCGCGTTGTGGAACGGGCTGGAACCACGGAATATCTATTCGAGCTGGAGGCCTCGCAGCCCCTGATTTCCAACTCACAGAAGCCCAGTTGGTTTAACCCCTATCAGCAAGTGGTACTTACCGACAGTGAAAGCTGGTCCGACGTAGTGGAGTGGGCCCTGCCGCTTTACGCCGATGCCATTAGCGAGCGGAAAGAAGTTCTCGCCGTTGCCAACACCATAGCCTCTGAATTCCAGACCAAGGATGAACAGATTCGGGCGGCCCTGGCGTTTGTGCAAAATGAGGTGCGTTACCTGGGGCTGGAAATGGGGGCGAATTCCCACAAGCCGTCCAGCGCTGATGAAACCCTGGCCAGGCGCTACGGCGACTGCAAAGACAAAGCGGTGCTCCTTATTAGTCTGCTCAAGGCACTTAATATCGATGGGCATCCCGCCTTGGTCAGCACAGACAGGCGCCACCAACTCCTCGAACATCCGCCAACGGCCTACGCGTTTGACCATGTGATCGTCCGCGTGGAACGCGAGGGCGGGCCGCTGTGGCTCGATCCGACGAGACAGCATCAAAAGGGCGCCCTTGATAAGATTGCTCAGTCCGATTACGGCTATGCATTGGTGGTCAAGCCGGGCGTGCGCGCACTGAAAGCCATGGATGTCGACCCGATTGGACAGGTGGAAGTGACGGACGAGTTCGATCTTTCCGGCGGCCTCGAAGCTCCCGGTAGCTTCACCACCACCACCCGTTACACCGGCTTTGAAGCCGAGCGCATGCGCTACACCTTATCCAGGCAGAGCATTGAGAGCCTTTCGACGGACTATCTGAACTTTTACAAAAGGCGGTATGCAGAACTCGAAGCTGCTAAGCCCATGAAAGTCAACGAGGAAGACGGCGGCGCTGCAGTGACAGTTAGTGAGTACTACACTCTCGCGAATGCATGGGACACCGGCGAGAACGGCCGCAAAGAATTTAACGCACATGCGAATATGGCTTATGACGCGCTTGTACAAGTTGACGAGCGCCAGCGCAACGCGCCTCTGAATTTGCCGCATCCACATCGGGTTTCACAGCAGATCACCATCCGCCTTTACGATGGCGACTGGGACATCCGTGATGCGGATTTCGTCGAGACCAATGATTACTTTACGTACCGCACGCGCGCTGACTTCAACGAAAAAACAAACCTGCTTCAGTTGCGCTACGAGTACACGTCTCACCGCGATCATGTTCCGGTCAGCGGTATAGATGATTACATAGCCGCCTATGGCAGGGCTGAGCAGGATACGGGATATTACCTGTACGTTAGTCCCACTGTGGGGGGCGAAGAATTCGACCCCTTCCTGGTGGGCATGTTTGCGCTGCTCGCTTTCTATGTGGCCGCTGTGGTGGTCGTTTGGATCATTGCGCGAAAGCGGTTGCGCGAGCAAAGCGGCGAAAGCGCATTTCATCCCGTTGCTCTGCCAAAGTTCATTATATTAAGCGCGGCCACTTTCGGCATTTATCCGTATTACTGGATGTACGGCGCCTGGCGCCACATCAAAAGTCACGACAACACGGATATTTTACCTTTTTTACGAACATTTTTTAGTCTGTTTTGGTTCCATTCGCTGGCGGAGAGAATCATTGTCGGCAAAGAGTCGTCAGAGCGCGGGCCATTGCCGAAGTCGACAATGCTCGTGGCGGTGCTGACGATTGTTTATATCATCTCCTTGCTCATTCAAAACGTCGATGACGGGGTGTGGATGATTTTGGCTACCGCCACCACGACGGCCATATTGGTGCTGCTGGTTTATCACGTTAACCGGCTGCCGGTGAATCAAGGGGAGCAGCGGGCAAATAATTCCCGTATAGGCGGGAGGCACTTGGTGCTATTGCTCATGTGCGCGCCACTGTGGTTCCTAACAGTGGGTACTGAAGCGCGGCTTATTCCGAGCACAAAAGTCGTGGAGGGCGATACGCTGCTCTGGCGAGACATAAGATTCATGCAGCGGGCGGAGCTTCTGGATGCTAATGAAAAGTTGCTGTGGTTCTACAGTGATGCTTTTTTGGACGGGACTAAGGACGGTAATGCGCTGACCGACCGCGGCGTTTTTTCTTACTGGAAAGATGAAAGTGGTGCGCTGCACACCGAAATGGCTGTGTTCAAAGATATAGTCAGCTTTGAACTGAACAGTGAAACGTCCTGGGAAGGAGTGGCCACGCTTTCAGTTCATCGTCACGACGGAAGCGATTTTCTGCTTTATCTCTCCACGGAAGAGGGCGGACACAACGAGTTCTACAACGAGCTGAAAACGCGCTGGGAAGCTGTACAGCGGGATTTGTAGGGGATCTCGTCTTCCGGTATCTTGGAACAGACGCTACAGCTTCGTCGATGAAAATGGTGACGATACTAACAAGACGGTACTAACAAGACATTATCCCAGCAGTTGTCATTTGCCGGAGTACTGAGCGAAAACCTCTTCGCCGGTCAGATCCTTCGTTTTTTCTGCAAACGAATAGAACGAGGGCTTCTGATCGATAAATATTTGTTCAGCGAGTTTCCAATCGCTGCTTTCATGAAAGAGCCCGACAGGAATCGCGTAGTGCCCTTCATTCTTTAACCGGTAAAACAGATGAGTGCCACATTTCTTGCAAAAGCCGCGCTCAGCCCAATCTGACGAATCGAAGGTAGAAATATGATCTTCGCCTTCGAAATGGACTTCGCTTCCGCACTCGACGGCAAGAAGTGGGCTGCCACCCCATTTTCGGCACATTGAGCAGTGACAAGCGCCGACGTTATTGCTCTTTGGATTAGCAGTGACATGAACTGCGCCGCAGAGACAAGCACCATATTGCTTTGATATAGATTCCATGATTTCCTCCTACAGATGCGTATTGATTTACCTCGCTCGCGATAGTTAGCCGACTAGCTCGGCTCCTCAGACATTTAAGCTGCCTATTCAACAGGTGGCCGTGCCACCTTAATATCCGAACCCTGTTCAGTCATCTCTGTGAAGTACAGGCGGGATTCGTCGGGAGCAAGGGTCATGCCCCAGCCGTGGAAATCCTGGGTGAGCGTGCTGATGGTTCGGGTAGTGCGATCAGCATAATGAAAAAAAGCCACCTCCGGCGCGCTGTCTTTATCTGCTGGTCGGTGAATAAAGTAGATGCCCTCGTGCGCCGGCACCCAATTGTAAGCATCCTGTTCCTGAACGCCCGGAACCAGCAGCTCATACTTACTCGAATCAGCAGCACCTGCCTTGTTGGATTCCGCAAAACAGGTTGCTTTGTGGCAGCGCCGAATACCGTCGTCCGAGGCGAATAGCAGCCATTGGCCATCGACAGATTCCTGTGGATTCTTTCCGGCGGGTACAGCTACCGGTCTTATCTCGTCCGTCTTTTCCCGCCACCCGTAAATTCGCCAGGCGCCACTGCGGTTTGATTCGAAATAAATCCATTCGCCGTCCCGGGACCATGCGGGATTGCGGTTGTCTGAGTCGCCCAGGGGCAGCGGTTGTGGAATGGAAGAGTCCTCTTCCAGTAGGTAGAGCTGCGAAACGCCGTGAGGACTTGCATCGAAAACAATTCGGTTGCCATCGGGCGACCATGTGGGATTGTCGATGAATGCGCCGTCGAGAGTGGCCCATTTACGGGCGACCTCGCTGTCCAGCTCGCTCCGCCAAATTCCGAAGGGCCCGGTGCGATTGGAGGCGAACACCAGGATTTTGCCGTTGGGGGCGATGCTGGGATTGGAGTCCCAACGGCGTGACATTTTAAGGGGCGTTGGTTGGACGGCTGTATTACCCGTTAAATTCAGTGACATGAGTTTGGCCGTGTGCTGCCAGTCTTCAAATACAAGGGCGTCAACGCCTAAGGCCGTGGTTGGGCGCTGCACTGTCTCCCAGCCCAACGCGAGCGGCTGCGGTTCTCCGCCGTTCCGTGCGATTGACCAGAGCCGATAGAGGCCAGAGCGTGTTGAGGTGAATAGGAGTTGAGCGCCATCGGGGGACCAGGCCAAGCCGTTGATCTTGCGGTTGTCGAAAGTCAGCCGCGTAAGGGTTTTGCTGGCCAGGTCGAGCCGGTAAATGTCTTTGGTGACCTCGTCACTGCCACGCACAAAGACGATGGCCTTGCCATCGGGTGCGAACAGTGGGTCTATGTCACCGAGTGAACCCGACGCGGGTTCGGTCAACCGCGTTCTTTCGCCGCTGGCGATGGAGTACAGCCACAGTTGGTATGGCGCCTCCGGTGCGCTGCGCTTTGCGTAGGCCAGCCTGTCGCCGTCATTGGCGATGCTCATGCCCCGTACGCCAAATGCCTGCGCATCCACATCGAGCGTTTGCCCCGGTCCCCCCAAGGGGGACACCCGAACAAAACGTAGATTGGGCGCCGCCAGCTTGAGGTAGACAATCCCCCGGCCATCCGGCATCCACTCAGGACTACTCGCATCCCCCTCGCCCTGGGACAAGGGCAACTGCTGTTCACCCTGCAGCATTTTGACCATGACCGTCGGCGGTTTCCCCGGCTCATCCGCCACATAGGCGATACGGGAGCCATCGGGAGACAGCGCTGCGTCATATTCGCGACCGGGGGAGTGGGTGGCGGGGTAGGCTTGGAAATGGTTGATCGAAAATGCCTGGGGAGCTGCCAGCCACCCGGTTTGCGCAAGCACAAGCGCCAGAGCGGCACAGGCCGCCACCACACCAACCGCACCCGTTATGGTGTGCAGCTTTCGAACCGAGCCCCCGGATGCATCGGGCGCCTCATTCGGCTGTTGTTCCGGTTGCAGGCGCTCTGGCTCGGCGGGTTCCTGCGGGGGTGGGCCTCCCGGCACTGCTGAGGCCACTGGGGCTGCAGAGGCCACTGGCCTGATGGGTGCCACCAGACGATAACCGGTTTTGCGAATGGTTTCGATATAGGCGGGGCTTTGAGCGCTATCGCCAAATATCCTACGCAGCTCGGAAATGGCGCGGTTGAGCAAATAGTCGTCAGCGGTATGGCCCCACACCTGTTGCAGGATCTGGTCTCGGTACACAACATGGCCCGGGCGGGCACAAAGGGCGAGCAGAACCTTCATCACCTTGGGTTCTATTTGATGTTCGGTTGCCCCAACCTCAATGCGGTTCAGTGAGGGGGCGATCACCGCTTCCTTCAGGTGGAAGGATTCAGAGGCTCTGAACCGGTGCCCCGGGTCCTGGCTATGTGAGACGTCTTCTGGCTGCGTCAATGAATGCTCCCGTTCCATATCTCCGAAGCAAGGATCTTAACAATCAGTCCTCACAAATCAACAAAAAACCATGAGCCGCGCGGGTTTAGCAAAACTATACAAAACCTATAGATCGCCTACATCCACATAAAACCCGAACAAGCGTCTAATCATTCGCGTACCGCAACTACCTTGTTCTTGCGTAGGAGCCGCGAATGAAACAATTGAACCGCATTTCCATTATAAGGCACTGCCTCCTCATTACCTCTTGCCTGATCGTCCCCCAGGGGCTCAAGGCAGACGAACCCAATGGTCGGCAGCTTTACGAACAAAACTGCGCCTCCTGCCATGGAACGCACTTTCAAGGCACCGGCCTGGGCCCTGCACTTTCACCCGACACTTACGTTTATGGCGGCCAGGAGGGAGATGTCATCCGCATCGCCAAGAATGGTATTGCCTCCAAGGGTATGCCTAGCTTCGCGAATACGCTGAACGAAGCGCAACTAGCCGCCATTGCTCAGTATGTGCCCACGCGCACCATGGTTGAGAGTCCTGAAACGCAAACTGACTCCGACCAGACGGATACCGCCGCTGAGGAACCTCAGTTTGATTCTGCACCAGGCGAAGTCTCGACCCTCGACTACTTGGTGAAACTGGACGTTGTTGCAGACAATCTGGACACGCCCTGGGCAGTCGCCTTCCCCGACTCCAAAACCATTCTTGTCACCGAGCGTGTGGGCCGGTTGCGCGTGATTAGAGACGGCAAGCTTATGGAGAAGCCTGTTGCGGGCACACCGGAGGTGCTGGTCAACCCGGCTAAATTTAACCAGGGAGGACTGTTCGACATAGCGCTGGACCCGGATTACCCGAACAATGGCTGGATCTACCTCAGTTACAGCCATCCCATCAATTCAGCGGGTTCGGAAGAACCGCTGGGTATGACTCGTGTGGTGCGCGGCAAGATCAAGAATCACCGCTGGACCGAACAGGAAGTTGTGTACGAGGCTGCCGCCGAGCATTACAGCGAGAACTTTTGGCACTACGGCGGCCGCCTGGCGTTCGACACCCAGGGGTACCTGTACATCTCCGTTGGCGACAGAGGAGCGCGTGAACAGGCCCGCGAACCCTTCCGGCCCTTCGGCAAGTTTCATCGTGTGCACCCGGATGGCCGCATTCCCGCCGACAATCCGTTTCGCGAAACACCCGGCGCCTTGCCGTCCATTTTTAGTCTGGGTCACCGGAATTCCCAGGGCGTCGCCCTCCACCCCACGACTGGGCAGCTTTGGGCCGCGGAGCATGGCCCGCGCGGTGGCGATGAACTCAACATCCTGAAATCCGCAGGTGACTACGGCTGGTCTGTCGCGTCCTATGGGATTAATTACGACGGTACGCTCTTAACGCCTCACACGCGGTTGGATGGTGTTGAACAACCGGTCCTTTACTGGCGACCATCCATAGGTGTGTCGGGCCTGGCCTTTTATCAAGGGAGTGAATTCCCTCTGTGGAACAACAAGCTCCTGGTCACCGCCCTGGCGCGGAAAGAGCTGAGACTGCTTACGCTGGACGGAAATCGGGTGCAGCACCAGGAAACCCTCGTCACTTTTGCCGGCCGCCCCTACGAATCCGTCGTCGCCCCGGACGGCTCCATCTACATTGTTACGGATTCACCGGGGCAGCTTCTGCGACTCAGCGCGCTTGAGGAGCGCAAACTCTAGCTAAACCAATGCAACCTTTTTTCAATCGACAATACTCTGGAGGATAGTCTTATGCCAACGTACCGCCTGCCTAAAACCTTGGTGATCGCACTGGTGGCCACTGCACTTCTCGCCCCCGCCTATGCGGAGACCGACGTAACGGCATTGCAACTAAACCACATCAATAAAATGAACGCACGATGCATAGAGCACGCGCAGAAGGCAAACCATGACATTGCAATTGCCATCTATGATCAGAGCGGCCTGTTGCTAAGCTTCACCCAATTGGATGGTACCGCGCCCGCCGTGGGAGCAGTCGCGCGCTGGAAGGCGCTGTCTTCGGCCTATTACCGGGTCCCCACCGCCACCACCGCAGAATGGGGCATACCCAATGCCCCCAAGATCGCCACCATTCAGGGTGGACTTCCGATCCTCTCTCCCGACGGCAATCCTCTGGGAGGCATAGGTGTTTCAGGCGCATCCTCGGAGTTCGACGAAGAGTGCGCGGCGCTGGCGACGCAGGCGGCGGGTTTACGCAACTGAGTGGTTTTTCACAGGGGCCGGTAGCTCACCGCTACCGGCCCGTGCTCGCTTTGGATGTGGCAGCCTTAGAAAGCATAGGGAGCGAATTTAATGGCTTGGTTATGTTTCGTCGTCACCACGCTCAGACATCCTCAGTAACTGACTGCTGCGCCGTACCGTCAGAATGTCAATCTGTTCTCTGACGCTATAAATAATCCGATACGTTCCAAATATCACCTCCCTAATGCGACGACTTCTAACCTCAGGAACGATGCGTCCACTTTCAGGGAAGTCAGCCAGCCGCTCCACGGTGTCAAATATGCCATTAACCCACTCAACCGCAGCGCTGGGCTTATCTTCCGCTATATACTGGGCGATATCCTCAACACGCTCCAAGGCAAGCGGAGACCAAACGATCCTCGTTACGCCAGCCTGCTCAGAACTCGTGATTTTGCGTCTTTATGCGAAACACCTTCTCCATTGGCTATCTGCTCTTCGGCTTTGTAGACCTCCTCCAGCAGTTCCAGGCGCTCTTGCGTTCCCTCATATTCCTGAACGTCCACTAATACTGCAACTCCACGTCCCCTCTGGGTTAATACCATAGGGCGGCGGGTTTCATGGATCTGCTTTACGAATGTGGCAACGCTAGCCCGAAACTCAGACAGGGGGCGGATATCTTCATCAACGCGAACTCTTGACATGGGATCACCTTTGTACGTCAAGCTGTACGTTAAAGTGTACTTCTAGGCTGCAAAAATGGCAAGGGAGGTCGCCCGCGTTCTGGCGCTCGCAGAGATACTTGCGATTGGCGTCTGCGCCTATGCGGTCATGTCCAATCACCATCACCTGGTGCTGCACATCAACAAGGCCAAGGCTCTGCAGTGGACCAACCATGAAGTCTGTGAAAGATGGCACCAGCTGTACAAAGGTGCGCTGTTGACCCAGAACCGTGTCTGCAAATTAGAAAAAGACACCTGTGTCTCCTGATTGATTCCGGGAGTCTTGGAACTTCGCCACGGGCGTTTGCTTGTAATACCGCACGCGCGTTGCGATAAACTTCTCGTAGCGCTCACAACAAGCGCGAAATTTAAAAGCCGTCCTGCGTCCGTAGGGCGCGCACTGGTGCTGATTGTTATGAATTATTACTTAAGCAATTTTCCCGTATATAGGTCCTCAACCGGAAAAATCATAGTATAGTCGTCCCAATTTAAATTCCCGTCTTCGATTTTGAAATTAAGAAACTCCATTTCAGATTTATAACGATCATAGTCAGGGTGCCCCGCAGAGAAGATAAAAGGTGCAAAGTCTAAAAGACGATGCTCTCCGTCGGAGAACTCAATATCAAGAATGTGAGACTTTATATGCTTTGCGCTTTTAACGGATAAAGCTGACATTTTTCACCTTCTGCGTAATAATTTTTGGTGCGATTGATTTTTTCTTAACAAAGTAGTCAACCCACTTTTCTACGATTTCATTAGCGTATACATGAACAAACTCTTCAAATTCTTTACGTTTATTTGGCTCTAGACCTGGACCTTTATCTTTTAGAACGATTTTGGTGATTCTGCCGTTAAATAGATGAATTTCAGCCTTTGATTCGCGGCCTGCGAGTTTCCCATGTATATGGATTGGCTCATGTTCGTTGCTGTAGAAAAATAAAACAATTCCAAGATATTCGTAAAGCTTTGGCATTTAAATATTCCTTTAGTTAATGATGATGTATGGCTCACGGATTTCATAACGCCGCCAACGCGCGCAGCTTTGTAGTGGAGGCGAAGCCGCAACGAAAAAGCTGTCGCAGTGATTGGCCTTGTTAAGCGCTGATCGCACTCCTTAATTTGTTAACGGCTTAGCAACATCATCTTTTTTAAATGCAGAAGAGATGGGTTTTACCCAAATTACCTGAGGATCTAAATGAGTGCTGCTATCCGCAACTTTCGATTGGATTACGGCCAAAGCTTCTAAGGTTTTTAAAATGCTTGTCTCGTCAATAGTGGTATTTGATAGAATTGGACCGCCTGATCCTGCGATTCTAATGCCTATTGTATCAACTGACATTGTACCCTGAAGTTGATCCAAGCTAGCAGCTACACCTAAAGCAAGTAGACTGCCCAGATTAATATTTGCCTTTCTTGTAGTAACTTTCGCAGTCAACCGTAAACCAACTCCAACTCTTGCGTCGCCAATTTTCATTCCCGAAGCTGGATCAACAGCATCTTCCACAATGTAAGGCGTATAGTCCATAATTACCTGATAGGTACCCTTCTCGGCAGTTGCTTCTGCGACTAAGTATGTGACTTTTCCATTTTCTGAAAACTTGCCAACGCTAATTTCGGAATGAGTATTGCTTAAAAGGTTTAGTATCTGCTCATTACTAAGCTGGACCCAGGCTTTGGTTACATCCTTACCCGTTTCTGGATCTGGAAAGGTTATCCTTGGTGATCTTAAAGGGGGATCCATGATGATCCAATCCGTTGCCCCTTTTGGAATACTGGTAATTGGTACATCAGTTTTATTGGTTGCACAACCAGATAAGATTAAAAGACCAAATATCGTAGCAATTTCGACGAGCTTAGTTGTTCTGTTCAATAGTATATATTTCATACCCATCTCCATATACTGTGATAGTAGTTATTACTGATGTACTTGGGCGCTTAACGTCCAATTCAGCCGACGCCAACGGCGGTCGGCTGGAACTGCTTGTATAACGAGGCTGTAGGAAAACCAAAATATACGCATAACTCATGCAGCCACTCGCGATGCAGTTTGGATTGTGGTTCTCCTAACCTGTTTTATCTATTTTAATGTTTTATCTTAGTCCAATCGAGGCAATAACAGCTTCGGGCGATAATCCGCCCTATATACCGCTTATAACTCTCGATTTCCCATAGTTCATTATCTTTTCAATGTTGTGTACCATGCAGTACAACTGCCATTGACCTTGCACCTTGTCTTTGCCGCGCAAACTGAATCGGTTGAGGCCTTTATTCGTGCCGATGTTGGCGAAGACCGGCTCCACCACGGACATGCGATGACTGTAGATGTGCTTCCCTTTGTCACTGTCGACGCGCTGCTTCATCCAGTCCGTATAGTTGCGGGCCTTATTGGCTTTCCCTATAACAAAGGATACCTGCCTGCCTTTACCTTTATGGTGATTGGCGGAGGTGGCGTTCTTCATACAAGTGTTCTTTATATCACAGTTTCTGCATTGCAATAACCGCCCTTCAAAGAGTGCTATGACATTTCCGTGGATATCGTCTCGTGTACCCCTAGCGCTGAGCAGTTCCCCTGCAGGACATCGGCAGCTCATTGCTATCGGATCGAAATCGAACGCGGTCGATGGAATAGTATCTCGTTGTCGGTTGCCGGCTGGCAGCGGGTGACGCTTGCCATATTTATCCTTTTGACCCGAGAACTTCGGATCGCGGCTGCGGAACTGGTTGTCCGGGATGTAAGCGTTAACATTGTTTTCCCAGAGATAGCGGTTATTAGCTTCATTGGCAAAGCCGGTATCGGCGGTGATGATGGTCTTTCTGGAGAGAATACTTTTGCGAATGTTAAGGCGTGCGTAGCGATCTTTAAGGGACTCTAAAACAGGCTGTAATGTATGGTGTTCCTGGCCGTGCCCGAAGGCTTGAGCGTCCACGATAATCTGGTGTTTCTTATCAACGGCGGCCACCCCGTTATAGCCTTGAATGGTGCCCTTGCTGGTGGTCATTATGGCACTTTGATTGTCGGTGATATTACTCTTCACTTCCTTTGGTCTTTTGCCTTGGCCCATTCGTGGGCTGTGCGTCTTTAAAAACTGATCAATCTTGTCAAAGGCCGCGTGCAAGGTTTCGACGCGTTGTTTTTCTCGTTGAACCCGCGCCTCGCCTTCGGGGTCTTTCTTGTCCAGCTTTTTATGTTCTTTGAGACAGTGGCGAATTTGCTTGCGCAGCTTCTTGCGCTTGGCCTCAAGTTCAGAAAAGGTACCTGACCATTCTTTCGCAGCATCGGATGACATCTTGCAGCCATCAATCGCGAATAACTCATTTCCCAATAGTCCCTCCTGATGGCAAACCAGCAGAACTTGCTCAAACAGCGTTTCAATCTGCTTGGGATAGCTGCTCACAAAACTCGCGATGGTGGTGAAGTGCGGCACCGTGTCGCAAGACAACGCCTTGAAGATGATGTTGTTCTCGCAGCACCACTGAATTTCACGACTGGATGTTATGCCTTTGGAATACGCAAAGAGAATAATCTTGAGCAGTATTGCGGGGTCATAGGCGGGACGGCCGCCAGCAGCGGTATCGTTACTGTAATTTGGATGGAAAATTGATAAATCGAGCCGGTCGGATATCAATAAATGAAGAGCGTGCTCAAATGTGCCGGGTTGTATTTGATCGCGGAAGTTGATTACAACCATAGCCGACTGGTCGTAATTATAGGGTTTGAACTTCGGCATAAGTGATCTCCCTTTGTGCTTACGCCATTTTATCAAAGTTGATGCTTGGAAGGAGGTTTTTCTACAGCCTCAACGCCTCAAACACCGGCGCAGCTTTGCTGCGTCCGAGTGCTTTGACTTGTTATGTGAATTAACGCTTGACTTGAATATCATTAATAATAAAGTCCAAACTTTCTATTACTTTTGAAATGGTCTTTTCATCATTAATACTTATTTTTCCAGTCTGTGATGCACGCTCTACAGCTGAGTGGAGGTTCTTACATGAATGTTCGAAAGCAACTTTTTGTTTATTGGAAAACTTAACAAACTTATTAATATAAACATCTTTATATTTAATTACTTGCCTGAATTTATAAACATCATCGTTCAGTGAGTTCAATAAATCATCTGCTGCTTGAAAGTATTTTACTGATTCAACAGGATCATTAGCCTCAAGGCATTGAAGAATATAAAGCCTCGCTTGCTGAGTATCTATATTTTCAGTGTGGTAATCATTTTTGGTTTTAGCAAAAGAATATGCTTGATCAAAATAATCCTGAGCTTTTTTAAAATCTTTATAAGGAAGTCGTGACATCCCAAACTGCACCCAGAAATGTGGGCTAGTCTTTAACCATGGTGCGGAAATTTTTAGGTTTTCATAGTATTTCGATAAGTTATTTTTCCTATTTTGCTCTGGCAGCAGCCTTTCAATGAAAGAGAACTTTAGAAGTTCTTTAAATACTCTATTTTCTTCATAGGATCGACCACCTTCAGAATTCAGGTGCTTAGCAATTAAAAGCAACTGCTCAACAATGTAATTAGCTGAAAAATAGTTTTTAATGAGAGATAAAGAAAACAAACTTGATTTTGAGCTTGCTACATTATTTTCAATTTTAAATAGCTCTCTAAAAGATGGATTACTAGTTAGTTTACCGTCATAAATTTCATTGTTCAGTGATAACTCTGAGATTAAACTCGATTTTGCCTTAAGACCTACAGTTTCAATCAATGCAATTCCGAATGCGGTATCTTTATATTTTAAGTTGCTAAACAAGACATTGGTTATCTGTTTAACCTTATCTACAATATATGGTGAATTAAATAAATCTAACAAGATTAATGATAGTTGAGAGTGGTGTTTACGGATTAAATGATTGGTCTTTCTTTCATGACTCCAGTTTGCTATATCGCCCCAAATTCCTATGTTGTCGATTATACTAATAAAAAATTCAACTTCATCTTTTTTAAGTATATCGATAGAAACTTCTAAAAATTTGTTTTCAAATGTCGAAAACTCATGCCGATGCCTTTCATGCTCTGATGTTCTGGAAGTAATAATTAAATTGATGTTCGTTGGTTTCATAGTATCGAAATGTTTAATTAGCTCAATATACTTATCATAATCATCAACGGCCACCACTAACCTTTTGCTTATCTTGCTTAAAACATCCAAATCACTTAAGTAGTCACCCTCATCATCTTCTAAAATAAACGTATCAACACCATTTTTGGTTAAATTAGCAACGACACTTTTTAAAATAATTGACTTACCGTTACCTAATTCTGAAACTAAAACAACATTATTCCCTTCATTTATAAGATCACAAACTTCCTGCACATAGTTTCTATTAATAAGATAAGGTATGCTTTGCGTAATCGAAATAGCCCTATCTATATGTGACTGTTTGATATCACCATGGAGAATAAACCTTTCGACCTCTGCGTCTCTAATATTAATATCATCAAGGGTGTTTTCATACTTCACTAATGACTCGGTATAGTCTTCGTGTTGCTGATCTAAAATTATACTTTTATTTTCTTGTACTAAGTTACCGAAACCATCAACCCCTATAGCAAGTACATGTCCAAACTTCCCTAGGAAATAAGTTTCTTCGTGAGTAGCATCTTTTCGCGTTATAAAGTAAGTTCGTTCTTTAATTGATGGGTTGTCAAATAAGAATTTTTGAATATCCAAGTCGTACAATGAATAACCTACAAAAACTAAAGCCGTACAACTTTCCAGATCTCTTTTAAAATGATAAAACCAATTTGAACTTGTAAAGCAATCAGCTGAAATATAAGAAGAGTTGCTCAGCTTTATATTACTTTCCAAGTGCTCGACAGTTGAGTTTTCAATTTTTCCATTTATATGCAAACAAATATCGCCAATATGGATATAGTCGTTAGGATTATCTTCTGTACATAATGACTCTATGTTTCTTCCATTTTTTCTATTTGAAAGCTCAATTGCATTATCATAATTTGTCGTATAGCTTCTTTTCCATGGAATAGAACATATCGAAATATGATCATCGCTAACTTCGTTCAACACAAAATTGTTTTTTAATAAATTTAATAAATTCGGTTTAGATTTGTATGAAAGATAGTAATCCGATACATACATTAAATTATCACTAGGCTCCATTTCGCCAAGTTTTGCTATCTCCCTTGCTAATCCATTAGCTAGAGGTGGCTCTTTTCCATTCAAATTTTTTGTATTTAGAGAGAAGCCTGCACCTGTGAATAAAATAGCTTTACCAGTGCTAATTCGCGATAGAAAACTTTCCAAAGAAACATCTACCCTTTTCAAACCTTGTGTTCCTAACTCTAAATCCATTATTTATCCTTTGTTAAGTTGAGAATGTTCGATTGTCAGCCAAATTCACATAACGCCCTTGCACTGAGGCGCGCGGAACGCGCGTCCTACGCCCGAAGGGCGTTTACAGATGCAGATTGTTATAAAAAACGCGGTGATTCAATTAAAGCTGAAATGCTTTTACGAAAGACCGCACCTATTATTTTTAACGTGCGGATTTGATGGAGCTGCGTCCAAGCACGACTAACTTTCTGCTGCCCACCTTGGTCAGCTAACACTGCGCTGAATTTAGCACGACAATGAAACACACGTGAACTAAAAACTCGGGACCAAAGATGCAACCGGACGGCAGGTAATTTTGCTGAAACTGCGTTGCTTTAAACCTTTTGAAACTGACTCAAAAGCGCAACGCTTTTACTTTTATAACGCCGCGCACACCGGCGCGAGCTTGCGAGCGTCCGGCGGCCGAAGGCCGCGTGGTTATGAGTCTTTGGTGTATTCATCGCCCCTCCTCTCATTCTCGCTCCAGTCCCAAGACTTGGGGACTATGATCGAGGACATTATGATCTTTGAGCCGATAAAAAGAGGCCAACGCGTCCTGAGCAATAGTGACCGGCAAATCGTCGTGACGGAGCTCATAGTCCGTAAAGGACTTATCAGAGTGGTATACTCTAAAGAAGTAATCTCCTTCCGAATCTTTGCACAGGACGCCAGATACTCCTGATGCGGTTTCTTCCTTGGCTCGACCGTTTGCGTACCTGTAAGTGCCTGCCATTCCTCTGAACCTTTATACTCATAACGCTGAGCACAGCGGCAACCTTATGCGTTTTGAGCGAAGCGATGCATAAGGTTGTCCGACTGCTGCGACTTGTTATTGCCAATGTGAAGCTGGGGGCTAAAAACCACCAGCGCCACGATATTTGTTCTTGTGGTACTGCCCAAGGACTGATGAACTTCCCAAGCTGCACCCATGGTGTTCGTTCTATTCCAGAGACTATAACGAAACCACGTTGCGTTAAACCTGGATTTACCGCTGCACCAAACAAGTTGTTGGATACTGGCTGATTGCGCGGTGGTTGAAAAGCCCCACACTCACCAAAAATTCACCGGCTATAACGCTGAGCACAGCGGCAACCTTATGCGTTTTGAGCGAAGCGATGCATAAGGTTGTCCGACTGCTGCGACTTGTTATTGCCAATGTGAAGCTGGGGGCTAAAAACCACCAGCGCCACGATATTTGTTCTTGTGGTACTGCCCAAGGACTGATGAACTTCCCAAGCTGCACCCATGGTGTTCGTTCTATTCCAGAGACTATAACGAAACCACGTTGCGTTAAACCTGGATTTACCGCTGCACCAAACAAGTTGTTGGATACTGGCTGATTGCGCGGTGGTTGAAAAGCCCCACACTCACCAAAAATTCACCGGCTATAACGCCCGCAGCACGCGCGGCTTTGTAGTGAAGGCGGAGCCGGAACGGAAAAGCCGTCGCTGTGCCTGCGCTTGTTAAGTGTGGGTGCCATTTTACGCATTAGTAGACACCGGCAGATTCATCAATGATGAATTGAGCTTTATTCGCGACACACCATGCCTCTAGCTCCTGCTTTAACTGAGGCCAAAGATCCCTTGCCCAAGACGGAGCTTTCCGTTCCCATGCTGATTCCGTGGGAAGATAGGCAGAGAGGATTCCCATCGGAAGCTCGAGAACAAATAAACCCCCTGGTCCGGAAACGACCAGCTCTTCTTTCCATCTTGGTTGAAATTTGAAAATGCTCATCGATATTTACACTTAACGCTTGAGCACAGCGGCAACCTTTTGCGTTTTGAGCGAAGCGATGCAAAAGGTTGTCCAGCGCACGTAGTGCGCGTGCTGCTGCGATTTGTTATGGCGCATAGCCCAGCGGCACAGAGAAAAACAATGCCAAGAACCCAGCCGTATAGATTGCGAAGAACACTAGCATGAAATTACCCAACGTTTCCAAACCAGAGTCACTCAATGCCCGCCACTCTCTCTTGAACAAGAACTTCATAAAAGCAATGTTGTTGGACAATGAGTTGTTCATTATTAGGCTCGGCTTTCCCATAGATTCATACTTTTCAGGATGTCTTGTTTCCAGGATTTTGAATATCCGGTAACACAGGAAGAACCACACGAATACAGAACAAAATAACACCCCAAATAAAATTGGAAACAATTGCTTCACTTCATACTCCTCTGGCTATAACGCTGAGCACAGCGGTAACGTTTTGCATAGCGAGGAACGAGCGACGCAAAAGGTTATCCGGCGCACGAAGTGCGCGTACTGCTGCG
>CAYQQJ010000045.1:0-22005 GCA_964419935.1 uncultured Cellvibrionaceae bacterium | reverse complement strand
AGTGCCTTGCAAATGGGGAGGAGACCATATACGAAAAAGCCGTAGGCGCCTTCCGACATTGTCGGAATGGAACGATGGGGTGGGGCCTGAGCTTGCCCAATTTTTTGGTGCGCCCCACACTTTTCCCTTTTCCCTATCTTTTAACCTTCCAATCCCCAAAAATGTTGTCCAGCGTGTACTGCGCCGCATCTTCGGCTGTTAGCTGGGGGCGCGCTGGGTTTACGGCGGCGCCGGGGCCGAAGTTGAAGTATTCATAAAACCGGGATTCCTCGGGGGTGAACACCCGGCTCTTGGTGCCGTCCCGCGCGGTGCCGCGCATGCTGGACCAGCCAGCGGGGCTGATGTGACCATCCATATAGGTACGCAGGAAGGCCGCATGTCCAATCGCCTCGGGGTCCGCATAGCGGCCATCGGCAAAGGTGGTGGTCGGGTGCCAGGGTCGGCCCAGGGTGACGCTGTCATCCGGCACGCCGGCTTCGCGGCGCAGCTCGCAATCGAGAAAAACCAGACCGAATGGTTGGCTTATATTGGTGGACGGCGCGGTGATATAACTCTGTATCTCGCCTTCGTCAAAGCTCGTGTTGCGCGGACGGGAAATGATGATTGATTGGTCGAAAACAACGGTACCACCGCCGAAAATGAAGTCCACGTTGCCGCTGATGTGGCTCCGATAGAAATAGGCGCGGTGACCGTGGGCAAACAGCGTGTCCTGATAGCCATTGAGTTCCACGGAATCGAAGCTGACGCGATCGCTGGCGCTATCGAGCAGCAGCGCAGCCGCCTGGCTGTCTGACACCCGGGTGGGATCGTCTTTGGGTTTGGCATCATTGCTGAGATAGTCGAACGTATTGTCGATAGTCAGTTGCGCCAGATGAACGTCCGAAGCATTAATGGAGACGGTGGCTGAACCGGGGGTGCCCCAGTTGTCCTGCCGATAATGACGGGCAATGGCGGCATAGGCGTCAAAATGAATCACCGTTTCACCCATACCTTCCCCCACAAGCGTCACATTCGAGCGATTGATGTTGAGCTTTTCATAGTAGCGGCCGGCCTTGACGAGAATGCGGTAGGGCCCTTCGGCGGGTGCGGCCGCGAGGGCCGCCTCTATGCGGGTGAAATGGGCGCTGTCCGTCGCCTGCTGGTCAACTATGGCATGGAATTCAGATGTGGTTGATGGAGACTGATGTTGGCAGGCGCCGAGCCCGACTAGCAGCAGGAGCATACTCACACATCTTCCCAGAGCCATGGTGATGGAAGCTGCCACCGGTTGCTTCGTTAGCATGTTCGTTGCCGTTACTGACATGCTGCTCACTCCTCACCAAAGGCATCTCGGACACTGGCCAGCACGCCTTGTCGGTAGAAGCGTTCGAGCCAGCCTGTGGTACCTTCAACAAAGGCTGTGGCGTTGATCAGGTCATCGCCAAATACGTCGGAGATACCGACCACGGCCTTGACCATGGCGGCGGGATTGCCCTGGTTTGCATCGCAGGCGGCACGCAGTTTCGCCGCGAGGGGGTCGGAGACATCAATTGGCTGGCCGTTTTCATCCACACCGGATACGTAACGGATCCACGCGGCCACTGCCAGGCAAATGATGTCAATGTGTCCCTTGCCGGATAACTGCTCGCGCAATGTCTCCAGCAGGCGTTGCGGCAGTTTTTGTGATCCGTCCATGGCAATCTGCCAGGTGCGGTGTTTGAGAGATTTGTTGGAGAAGCGCTCGCGCAGTTGGCGCTGGTACTCCGCCACGTCGAACCCCGCCGGTACCTCCAGGGTTTCACCGGCTTCGCGATTCATGAACGTGGTGATCAGCTTGACGAAGGCCGGCTCATTCATCACTTCACTGATGGTCTCAAACCCGGACAGGTAGCCGCAGTAGGCCAGTGTGCTGTGGGAGCCGTTCAATAAACGCAGTTTCATTTTCTCGAAGACGCGCACGTCGTCGACCAACAATGCACCCACCGCTTCCCACTGGGGGCGCCCGTCGGAAAAGCGATCCTGAATAACCCACTGGGAAAAGGGTTCGGCAACGACTACGCCTTGATCGCGCAGACCGAGTTTCGCCTCAGCTTCGGCGCGATCTTCATCGGTTGTGGCCGGCACAATCCGGTCGATCATGGTGCTGGGAAAGCGAGTGTGCTGTTGAATCCAGGCCGCGAGTGCCGTGTCGATACGCTCCGCATATTGCACAACCACCTTTTCCAGCACTTCGCCATTTTCCGGCAGGTTGTCGCAACTCATGGCGGTAAAACTGTTGAGCCCTTGATCGTGACGCTTTTTCAGCGCGGCGACGATGTAGCCCACCGCTGACTTGGGTTTCTCCGGATGCTCCAGGTCATGAATGATGTCCGGATGCTGCAGGTTCAAGTTGCCAGTCGCCGGATTGTGGCAGTAGCCTTTTTCGGTCACAGTCAGAGAAACTATCCGGATGGCCGGGCTGGCCATCAAATCGACCAGCTTGGCGGGGTTGTCCGGCCCAACCATCACATCTTTCACGGCGCCAATCACCTGCAGTTTTTCACTGTCATTGCCGCGCTCAACCAGGGTGTAGAGGCCGTCCTGCGGCGCCAGTTGCTCATAAACACCGGCGGAACGCAGGCTGCAACCGACAATGCCCCAGTCTCCACCAAAGCGGTTGAGCACCGCTTCGGTAAAAAACGCCTGATGGGCGCGGTGGAAGGCACCGATGCCCAAATGAACTATGCCCGCAGCAATCGCGTCACGATCATATTCGGGGACCTTAACGTCAGCAGGCAGGTGAGAAAGCTTTGCTTGATTGAGTCTGGTCATGATGCTGTCATATCCTTGGGGTTGGGAGCGGTGGGTGTTGCAGTGAAGCCCACGCGCTGCGTCGCTTGTTGTGGTCGATCGGTGTGGCCAATTGTGCTAGGTCAGGCCAATTCCAAAAACCGTTGATTGCACTCTAATTTATATATTCGTCATTCATATGACCGACAAGGCGCAATGAAACCTTGCCTAACGGTGGGCAAAGTCGCCCTTGCGACGGCCCTGATCGGCTATTATAGGTTAAAAGTGGTAAGACCAAAAGCGTCGGTGTAAACTGACCGCTTTAGTGCCGTTGTCAGGAGTCCGACAGCCTCCCAGTACACAGACCACGGTCCAAGAGAAAGTTGCCGTCAGTCGAGGCTGACCAGAAGCGAATACAAAGAGAGGTGAGAATGTCACGGATTGCCGCCATTGGCGAAGTCATGGTCGAGCTGGCACCCTATTTCCCTGTTTCCAGGCAGGAGCAGCAGGAATCGGATCGGGATATCAAAGTGGTTTCCTATGCCGGTGATACGTTCAACACTGCGGTCTACATGGCGCGCCTGGGTGCGGCAACGGAATACGTCACCATCCTCGGCGACGAAGCCCACAGCGATAACATTTTGCAGATCATGGCGCGGGAACAGGTGGGCGCAACAGCGGTTGAACGCCTGCCGAACTCTGCTCCGGGTTTGTACATGATCAGCAATACCCCCGACGGTGAGCGCCAGTTTGCCTATTGGCGCAGGGAAGCCCCGGCACGACAGCTGTTTGCGTCAGCGGCTGCCGTTGCTGCACTGGCGGAAAAACTCGGTGACTGCGACAGCGTTTATGTCAGCGGCATCACTTTGGCCATCATTTCTGCCGAAGCTCGTGAACATCTCGGACGCTTTTTGAGCGACTTTCGTGCTCGCGGTGGCAAGGTCATTTTCGACAGCAATTATCGGCCGCGCCTGTGGCCGAGTGCCGCGGACGCCCAGGCCGCACTGCTGGCGGCAATGGCCCACACGGATATTGCCCTACTCACCCTCGACGATGAACAGCTGCTGTGGGACGAGGGATCCGTGGATGCCTGTGAACAACGTTATCGACATTGCGGCCTGCAGGAATTGGTACTCAAACGCGGCGCAGACGAAGTCATCGTGATTACCCCGGAAGGATGCGAAGTTGTGCCGGTACCGCCGGTACAAGGCGTGGTGGACACCACGGGCGCAGGTGATACCTTCAACGCCGGTTATATGGCAGCGCGACTCAAAGGACTGACGCCGGTTGAAGCGGCCAAAGAAGGCATTCGTTGCGCCGGCATCACCATCCGCTATCGCGGTGGCGTAATTGACCGGGAAATATTTTTGCGGGAATATGAGATGAGGCGGTGAAGGCTTTGTGATTTCACTCGTAGGGTGGGCACTGCCCACCGAATTCCCTTAAGGCACACAAATATTATGATGGCAATTTGCCGGTAATAATTTGAAAATATAAAAATGATTCCTATTTATGGTGGGCAGTGCCCACCCTACGGCATTCAATAAAATCGGCGGAAGGCGCTTGACGCTTTTTCGCCCTACGGCAATACTTTTCCCTTTTCCCTTTTCCCTTTTCCCTTTTCCCTTTTCCCTTTTCCCTTTTCTAAAGCATCGGCACGCCGCGTTTGCACAATTGAATAGCCAAGCCGAACGGGTCGCGCATCATCACCAGATGTGAGCCATCGGGAATGCGCACTTCCTCAACAAATGTCGCGCCGGCCTTTTCCAGTTCGGCGCGTTTCGCTTGGGGATCGGGACAGACGAACGCCAGGTGCAGTAACAGCGGGTTCATGTCAGCGTAGGGTGGAACCTCATCCGGCGGATTGTTGTAAATTTCAATCATCACTTGACCGCTTTCGTCTTTCAGGAAATGCGTTTGAGGTCCGTGATCAATTTTTCGAGCAACGGTCATACCCAGATTTTCCGTGTACCAATTGGCGACCGCAATCGGGTTGGCCACATTGAATGCAAAATGTTCTATTTTCATAACAAATCCGGTCTCAGTGAAGAGAGCTAACGGCGCGCAGGTTTAGTACAAGCCGAGCAGGCGTGGCAGATATTCGCTGATGGCCGGAACGTAGGTGACCAGCATCAGGACAGCAAACATAGCCGCATACATCGGCAACAAAGGTTTGATAAGTGCTTCGATGGTGGTTTTTGCCACACCTGCGCCAACAAACAGCACGCTGCCTACCGGTGGTGTACACAAACCGATACATAAGTTGAGCACTATCATAACGCCGAAGTGCAGCGGAGACATGCCAAGCTCCGCGACCACAGGCAAGAAGATGGGGGTAAAAATCAACACCGCGGGTGTCATATCCATGAACACGCCAACCGCCAGCAATACCAAGTTAATGGTGAGCAAAATCACGATGGGGTTGTCGCTCAATTCCATAAGCGCGCTGCTAATCGCCTGAGGAATGTTCTCGTAGCTCAGCATCCAGGACATGGCGGATGATGCGGCAATCAGCAGCATCACGATACAGGTTGTTTCTACAGCCTTGAGTAGAACCGCTGGCAGCGCGCTGACTTTGATTTCACGATAGACTAATACCGAGAGGATCAAGGAATAAATAACGGCAATCACGCTGGCTTCGGTCGCGGTGAAATAACCGCCGATGATTCCGCCAATGACGATGATGATAAGCGCCAGACTGGGCAGGGCATCAACCGTCTTTTTTGCTGACTGACGCAGAGAGTATCGTTGCTCGACCGGGTAGCCCTTGATCTTGGAGTAAATGCCAGCAACCATCATCAGACTGAGCGCGAGCATGATGCCCGGCAGGTAACCGGCAATAAACAGCGCCGCGATGGAAACGCCACCACTTGCCAAAGAATAGACGATCAGAATGTTGCTTGGCGGTATCAGCAGGCCAGTGGTGGAGGATGTGACAGTCACCGCTGCGCTGAAGTTCTTGTCATAACCTTCTTCGGTCATCTTCGGCACCATGAAGCCGCCGATTGCTGAAGTGGCCGCAACGGCCGAACCCGAAATGGAACCGAACAAAGTGCAGCTGATAATGTTGACCAACGCCAGTCCGCCCGGCAACGGGCCAATGAGCACCTTGGCAAACTCGATCAGGCGATGGGCAATACCACCAATTCCCATCAATAAGCCGGACAGAATAAAAAATGGAATCGCCAATAACGAGAAGCTGTTAACACCGCCCACCATTCGTTGGGCAATTGTGGTGAGTGCTGGAGTGGTGTCTATGGTCAACAGCATGGTGAGTAATGTGGAAATACCGATGCTGATGGAAATCGGAACATTTATCGCCAGCAATATGACAAAACTGACGAGCAAAACAAGAATGGAAATTTCCATGAAATGATGCCTCTATTATTTGTGCCCTTGGCTCAGCGATTGGGGAACCGCTGAGTAAGTCCCTGTGGTCTCTGCGCAATCTGGCGCGAGGTAATTTCAAGGCGGCAATCGAAGCTCATGGCCGTAGCCCTTTGCAAGATTGTCAACGCCGAAATTGCCCGCGCCAGGCAGCGCCCTTCGGGGCTTGCAGGAATTCTCGCTGGCGGCGTTGCGCTCCATCGACGGGCAACCAGCCCGACTCAGTCGCGCGCCTTGCCAGCAAAAATTCCTGCAAGCCAGAGACCGCAGGGACTTGCTTAGCGGTTCCCTAGATCAAGTGGCGCATTTTCGGGTGCAGCCAGGTCTTCCTGAGTCGGATTGAAGATGTTGTTTAACGCAAACAAACAGATGAGAGCCCCGCTCAATGGCACAACGGTATATACATAACCCATCTTTATGCCCAAAGATGACGATGTCTGATTAAGTTCCAGCGTCAGCAGCATCAGTTTCAAACCGCCAAATACCATAATAGTGGCGGCAAAAACCAAACAAACGAGATTGGCAACAACAGCAGTGCGCCGTTTAGCTGCGCCTTCCAGTTTTTGTGTCATGAGGTCCAGGCCGAGATGCGCGCCGGTGCGGAATGCGTAGGCAGACCCCAAAATGGAAATCCAGATCAGGAAAAAGCGCGCCAGCTCCTCGGTATAGGAGCTCGGCTGCGGTAGAAGAAAACGTGTGATGACCTGCCAGGTAACCACCACCACAATGGCTGCCATCAAAAAAATTAAAAATCCATTCAGCGGTTTGTCCAATGCATTCGCGGATTTTTCGATGAGACGTGCGAGTGATTTCATGTTGTGCTCCGAGTTACATGGCGCGAATTTTTTCGAGCAAAGCGTAGGCGGGCGTGCCGCGATAGGATTCCTGCATGTCGCGCACCTGTTCCTGGAACAGTGACTTGTCCGGATAAATAATTTCTACGCCTGCCTCTTCCACGGTGGCGTAGGCCTCTTCAGTGGCCTCGGCCCAGAGTTTGCGCTGATAAGTAACGGATTCATCCATAGCCTGCTGTAGCCATTGCTGTTGTTGCGGCTCAAGGTTGCCCCAGATATAACTGCTGATCAGTACAATATCCGGAACATAGGTATGTTCGTCGAGGGTGTAGTACTTCGCCACCTCAAAGTGCCTGGAGGTGTGAAAGCTCGGCGGATTATTTTCCGCTCCGTCCACCACGCCCTGGTCCAGCGCGGTATAAAGCTCGCCCCAGGAAACCGGCGTAGCGGCGCCGCCCAGTGCACGAACCATGGCTACTGACGTCTGGCTTTCCTGCACGCGAATCTTCATGCCCTGAAGGTCACTCGGCTTGTGTACCGGTCGATTCACCGTATAGAAGCTGCGCGCGCCAGCGTCATAATATCCCAGGCCACGCAAGCGTACGCTTTCACCGGCCAGCAGTAGATCCCGGCCAATGTCGCTTTTGAGAACTTTCCAGAAATGGTCGCTATCGCGGAATACATACGGAATGCTGAAGATCTGCATGGCCGGTACAAAACCTTCCATCGGGCTGGATGAGACTTTCGTCATCGCCAGGCTGCCGATCTGTAGGAGCTCCATCTGTTCCCGTTCAGAACCGAGCTGACCACTTGGATAAATGTCGATGCGCATGCTGCCGCCGGAGAGTTCGTCCAACCGCTCGGCCATATAGACAATGCCCAAGTGAACCGGATGCTTCTGGTCCAGGCTATGAGCCATTTTCAGGACAGTAACGTCTCCCTCAACGCCGCAGCCCGAGAGGCTGGCAAGTGCCAATGCACAGCCCACGGCACCGAGTGCCTTTTTGATTCTGGCTTTCAACATCTTTGATTACACCCTCATTGTGCATGTCAAACCTTAGTCGTAATTATTGAGGTAAATTGGCTTGACATGATGGCTAGTTATAAGCCTCTAATTGGTAAGACCATAATACACAGAGGTCTTTACCTGTGCAAACTTTTGCAGACTGTACCAGATGAGCCTATTCGTTAGTTGCGGCTGGTGGCTTTCGGTCTGGAATCAGCGGTTGTTCCCGGCCCATGGGATTCCGGCTATTGAAGTAGTCGGTGCCCTTATTTTTTTATAGTGCCCATTCGCCGATGAATCGCCAAGGGATAATAGATGGCGCGCTTGAGCCGGGCATCTTTGTGCCGTCCGTGGTGTGACATAGGGCGTGACTGCCCAGTTCAGTTTCCGCATAATGTGCCGTCTATTTTTAGCCGCATTTCCTGTTTCTGTAACATTGTTTCTGTAATAGGCCGTATACATGAACACTATTCACGCCCGCATCGCTCAAGAACTAAACGCCCAGCTCCAGCAAGTCAATGCTGCCGTGGCACTGCTGGATGAGGGCGCGACAGTGCCGTTCATCTCCCGCTACCGTAAAGAAGTCACTGGCGGGCTCGATGATACTCAATTGCGGACTCTCGAAGAGCGCCTGCAATACTTGCGGGACCTGGAGGACCGGCGCAGCGCCATCCTTAAGTCCATTGAAGAACAGGAAAAACTGACGCCGGAACTGGAAAAAGCCATCAAGGGCGCTGATACTAAAACGCTCCTGGAAGACCTTTATCTGCCCTACAAACCCAAGCGGCGAACCAAAGCGCAAATTGCAAGGGAAGCGGGCCTGGAGCCCCTGGCGCAAATGCTGCTGGATGACCTCAGCAAGGACCCGGAGGCCGAAGCTACAGCTTTCCTCAACGAAGAACACAAGATTGCCAGCGTCAAAGACGCGCTGGACGGGGCCAAGCAAATCCTCATGGAGCGTTTTAGTGAGGACGCCGCGTTGCTGGAGAAGCTGCGCGGCTTTCTGCGCAGTGAAGCCTATCTTAAAGCCGAACTGGTGCCCGGCAAGGAAAATGACGGCGCCAAATTCCGGGATTACTTCGAGCACCGGGAGCCGTTGGCCAAAGTGCCATCCCATCGGGCGCTGGCGATGTTTCGCGGTCGCAATGAAGGTGTGCTGACATTGGCGCTGACCCTCGAAGAAGACCTGCCGGTGGGCGCCGGCCACCCCTGTGAAAGCATGGTGGCGGAGCACTGGAGCATTGGCGATGTCGGCCGCGCCGCAGACAAATGGCTGATGGAAGTGGTGCGCTGGACGTGGCGAGTGAAATTGCTCACTCACCTGGAAACGGACCTGCTGGGCAGTCTGCGCGAGCGGGCCGAGCAGGACGCCATCGATGTATTTGCTCACAATCTCAAGGACCTGTTGCTGGCCGCTCCCGCAGGTCAGAAAGCCACCATTGGCTTGGACCCCGGCATGCGCACCGGGGTCAAGGTAGCGGTGGTGGATGCTACCGGACAGGTGGTTGACCACGGTGCCATGTTCCCAACGCCGCCCCAGAACCGCATTCGCGAATCCGAAGCCATGTTGGTGGCCCTGTGCAAGAAGCACAACGTCGGCTTGATCGCCATCGGCAACGGTACGGCGAGTCGCGAAACCGACAAATTCGTCGGCGACGTACTCAAAGCCCACCCGGACATCAAAGCGCAAAAAGTCATGGTTAATGAAGCCGGTGCTTCTATCTATTCAGCCTCGGAATTTGCCGCCAAAGAATTCCCTGATCTGGATGTGACAATCCGTGGCGCCATTTCCATTGCTCGCCGCTTGCAGGACCCACTCGCAGAGCTGGTGAAAATTGAGCCCAAATCCATCGGTGTGGGCCAGTATCAGCACGATGTCTCTCAAACGCGCCTGTCCAAATCCCTGGATGCGGTGGTAGAAGACTGTGTGAACGCCGTGGGCGTTGAAGTTAACACCGCCTCTGCACCGTTATTGGCGCGGGTCGCGGGGCTGAATGCCAGCGTGGCCAGCAATATTGTCGAGTTTCGTAACCAGAATGGCGTGTTCAAAAATCGCAAACAGTTACTGAAGGTGCCGCGACTCGGCGAGAAAGCGTTTGAACAGGCCGCCGGGTTTTTGCGCATCGCCAATGGCGACAATCCCCTGGACGCCTCCGCGGTGCATCCGGAATCCTATTCTGTGGTCGAAACCATTTCCGCGAAGAGCGGGCGGGACATCAAGGCTTTCATTGGCGACTCCACCTTTTTGCGCGGCCTTAAGGCGAATGACTACACCAATGAAAAGTTCGGCCTTCCGACCGTAACCGACATCATTCGTGAGCTCGACAAGCCGGGCCGCGACCCCCGCCCCGAATTCAAGACCGCGCGCTTTCAGGAGGGTGTGGAGAAAATATCCGACCTCGAGCCCGGTATGGTACTGGAAGGCACAGTGACCAACGTCACCAACTTCGGCGCGTTTGTGGATATCGGCGTGCATCAGGACGGGCTGGTTCATATCTCCGCACTGTCCCACACCTTCATCAAGGATCCGCGAGACGTGGTCAAGGCCAATGACATCGTTCAGGTCAAGGTCATGGAGGTGGATGCGCCACGCAAGCGCATCGGTCTGTCCATGCGCCTGGACGATGTACCCGGTGAATCGGACTCCCGCAGCAGTGGCGGCGCCCAGCGCAAAGCCACATCCGGCGCCAAGCCCAAAGGCTCAGCCAAGCCACAGCCCGCCACTCTTGGCTCCATGGGTGCGCTCTTGCAGCAGGCAATGAAGGGTAAAAAGTAGCTTGATCCACACCAAGGTTTTCGTCGTTCCCGCGCAGGCGGGAATCCGGGTATAGAGTTTTCGTCATTCCCGCGCAGGCGGGAATCTCAACGGGTTGCAGATCACTGAATCATCTACGGGACTTCGCGCCTGCGCGGAATGACACAGCACTTAATAAATGCCACTCGGGTTTACAGGGATAAACCACTAACCAAATAAGTGGTAACCCGGCAGCACGCTCGATTATCGCTCTCTCCATTGCTCAACCTCCGGCATTCGGGTAGTGTTAAAGCCGATGCCACGGCTGGCGTCCAAACTATTTTGTGAAACTGACTATCATAATGTTGGCATTTGTTATGAAAGTCACTATCATTGGGATAAGGCTGGCTGTAGCACAAGCTTAAAAACCCATGTGCGGCAGAACCAGGCCATTGAAGAGGAGTTGAATCCATCGGTCCAGGTGGAACAGCACCATTAGGGGGATGGCAGTTTGTCGCGGTAAGACAACGCTGTCAGTTGATGCAGGTGCCGCTTTTTGCGCCTGTCATAATAATACGAGCTCATTAAGGATCACTTATGCCTATTAGATTTCACAGAAAGCTTCTCAACGTCGCCATATGTAGCGCGGTTGCCGGAGCCATGCCTATAGCTGCCATGGCACAGGAAAGTGCTGTGCTTGAAGAGGTGGTTGTTTACGGGGATATGCGGGACAGCCTTCAGTCTGCGCAAGAACTGAAGCGTAACGCAGATACAGTCGTCGACGTCATTACCGCATCGGACATTGGCGCCCTTCCCGACAAGAGCGTAACCGAAGCCCTGCAGCGCGTTCCCGGCGTGACAATCGAACGCTTTGCATCGTCTGATGATCCCAAGCACTACGCCGATGAAGGTACGGGTGTTTTGGTGCGCGGTTTGGACCGCGTGCGCAGTGAAATCAACGGCCGTGATGCCTTTAGTGCGAACCCATGGGGCGGCCTGAGCTATGAGGACTTTCCGGCGGAATTGTTGGGCGCCGTCGCAGTCGTCAAAAACCAGACTGCTGACCTGATCTCTGGCGGTATTGCCGGTACGGTAAACCTGATTACCCGCAAGCCGTTTGACTCTGATGAGCGACTGCTTTCTTTTAACGCCAAAGCTAGCTATGGCGACTTTCGTGAAGAAGTAACGCCGTCTTTCTCTGCGCTATTTTCCGACAGCTGGGAAACCAGCGCCGGTAAGTTCGGCTTTTTGTTGGCCGGATCCTACTCCCAGTTCGAAACCCGCGGTGACGGCGTAGGCTTGGGTAACTTCCAATCACGTGGTGTTGATAATACCGTCGTTTATGACGAATGGGGCACTCCAAAAACGGGCATTACACCTGGTACTTACTCCGCACCTTGTGTTCCAGGTGCCGCCGATTGGCGAAACTGTGACAATCTGGGCTACCCAGATGCCGTGGCGTACACCCCGGCGGACGCCCCGTATGAAGGCAGCGCGCTCACAGGGCAAGAAGAAGGTGTAACCTGGTACACACCCTCTCAGTATCATATCAGCACGGCCGAGAACGATCGCGAACGTGAAGGTCTTACTACATCTTTGCAGTGGGCTAGTAATGACGGTAATGTCGTTGCCACCTTAGAGCACATTAACTCAAAAGCGTCTTTGGAGTGGAATGAGCGTCGCGTGGGGCAAGCGGCTCAAGGCTTCAAGCCCTTTATGGGAGGCTCCCATGATTGGATAGATGACGCAGAAAATGGGTATCCACGCATATTTGATGAGAATGGGTTTTTAACCTCAGGTGTTGGCTTAGGGATCGAACCAGAAGTGCCGCTGTTCTATATCACGCGTTACAACTATAACGAAGATACCGTTGAAGACACTTCGCTCAACCTTAGCTTGACTCCTACCGATCGTATTACCGTTGAGTTGGATTATCAGCACATTGACTCAGAGCAGCTGGTGCATAACTACAATCTCTCGGGCCAAACCCGTGGTGATCAAGTGGGCAAGATGCTGCCCGCTTACTTGGACTTACGTGGTGACCGCCCAACCATTGAGTTCTTGGAGACTACTGACTTCCTTGGCTATATTGACGGTGATGAGACACAGCCTGAAGTCTTCATTGGTTCGGGTATGCAACAGGAAGTTCATAATACCGCCAAGGCTGACAGTTTCAAGGTTGATTTTGAGTACGCACTTGATGGCGCCTTTACTGCCATCAAAACTGGTGTTTATTACTCTGATAAAGACTTGACCATTCGCGATACTGAGTACTCTGGTTGGTCGCCCATCTCTACTGCCTGGGTTGCAGAGCAGCGTGTACAGTCTGCTGCGGCCACTCATCCTGAGCTTTACGACCGAGTAGATTTATCTGATTACTATGGTGGTGACGTTATCCAGGGTGACATGCAAAGCTTCTTGTTCCCAAGTTTAGATTTGGTGAAAAACTATCCCAACACTTTGCGCCAAGGATGCGAAGAGGGATGGTCAACCGTGGGCGACGAAGCCGGTAACGCGGCGGACGGTACCGGTGGTTGTGCTGTTCCTTACTCTGACATGACGAATCGTATTTCAGAGGGAAGTCCGTTTGGTGTTCACGATGTAAACAAAACCAATGAAAAACGCGGTGAATTCTACGTGCGTGGCGACTTTGATTTTGATGATCTCCCAGTCGCCATAACCGGTAACGTCGGTCTACGTTATGTGAGTTACCAACTGGAATCCACAGGTTTTATGGTATTGCCGCCCGAGGCGAGCCGTGGCAGTGCGCAAACCGCCGTATTCTTGGAGCAAGAATATGAAAGTGCTTACAATCTCGCCAGTGGTGAATCCAGGTTGAGCACTGTTGAGGGCACAGATTACAGCACAGTGCTGCCAAGCTTGAACCTAAAGTTTGGTTTGACTGAGGATGTGATTCTGCGCTTTGGTGCTTCTAAAGGATTGTACTTCCCAAGCTTGATGGATACCCGTAACCGGTCGATCATCAGCATGGATGTCGATCCCAAGTTGCAAGATGAGAGCCAGCCGCAAGACGAGACCGCTAACCCTGTTATCGGTATCGACAGTGTTGCTTTGAATTCTTCTTCTAGCAACCCGTACCTGGAGCCAGAAGAGTCCACCAACCTGGATCTGACTACAGAATGGTACTTTGCTGACGCGGGCTCGTTGACTGTGGGCCTGTTCCACATAGAGCTGGATAATATTATTCGTAATCGCCAATTCGACCTTACAGTTGAGAACCAAGGTGATACGACTGTTGTATCTGCTTATGGTCCGGATAATACCGGCTCAGGCACGATCCGCGGTATGGAGTTTGCATACTCACAGTTCTACGACATGTTGCCCGGTGCTTTTAGTGGTTTAGGTTTGCAATTTAACTATACCTATATTGACCAAGACGGCTTGGAAGATCCTTCTTCAGCGCCGCCTCCCAGCACTCGCTTTAACTCAGCGGGTGAGCAAATTGTCGATGAACGCAACACCTTCCGTGCCTTCACGGGGTTGCCGTTGCAGGGTTATTCGGATCAAAACATGAACATTGTGGGTATGTACGAGTATGAAGACTTCTCGTTCCGTTTGGCCTACACTTGGCGTTCTGAGTACCTTCTGACCCCACGCGAGTCCGAAGATTATGTTCCTGCTTACGTTAAAGACCAGGGCATGATGGATGCGAGCTTCTACTACACCATTAATGACAACATCAAAATTGGTGTTGAAGGTAGCAACCTGTTGGGTACTGAGACGGAAACCATGTACCAATTCAATCAGGAGGGGCATAAGACTGAAGCTCTCAGCTTTATGACCGACCGCATGTACTCGTTGAGCCTTCGGGCGACCTTCTAAGAGCGGCTATTTAAGCTAAAGGAGCGTTTCCTTTAAAACGCGTCGCAGTAATGCGGCGCGTTTTTTTTTTGGAGTCGCTTATGCGATGATAGGTGAGTGCGCAGGTGCGCCCTATTTCCAGTATGGCGTTATTATGACGAATCATTTGAACTCTATTTGTATTATCGGCGGCGGCACCGCCGGTTGGATGGCAGCCGGTTTGCTGTCGTCAGTGTTGAAAAAAGCGGATATCAACATCACGCTTGTCGAGTCGCCGGATATTGCGCCGGTGGGGGTGGGCGAATCCACGGTGCCCTCCATTATGGATTTTTTGCGTGCCTGCGAGATTGATCTGCAAGACTTTGTCAAAGCTACATCGGCCAGTTTTAAGTTGGGTATTCGTTTTGACGACTGGCTAAAGCCGGGTGAACAATACTTCCACCCTTTCGGTCGGGTGGGGCAGGACATTAATGGGTTTGAGTTCTACCAGGCCTGGATGAAAGCGCGGGCTGACGGCTACTCTGTACCCCTCCTCGATCATGCTCCGGGCGCTGTTATGGCGGACTCTCAGCGGTTCACGCTACGTCCATCCCAGCCGTCGAACTGGGTGCTTGGCAGTTACAGCTACGCCTTGCACCTGGATGCCGGATTGGCCGCCGGTTATTTGCGCCATGTGGCTCAGGCGCGCGGGGTAAAAAGGGTAGAGGCGACCGTCGACAAGGTTCATGTCGATGAGCGGCAATTTATCCGCTCTATAAAGCTGGACAACGGAACCAACCTCAGCAGCGATTTCTTTATCGACTGCACTGGCTTCAAGGGGTTGTTGATCAGTGACGCCTTAAAGGTGGGCTATGAGGACTGGACGCACTTTTTACCCTGTAACCGCGCGGTGACTGTGCAGACCGAAAACAATGCTAATCCGCTCCCCTATACCGTAGCTACGTCACGTGATGCAGGCTGGAGTTGGAGAATCCCTCTGCAGCACCGCACGGGCAATGGCTATGTATTTTCCGACCGGCACTGCACGGATGATCAGGCAACAGATACGTTGTTGCACGCGGTAGAGGGAAAGGTGCTTAACCGCCCCAAAGTGATTCCTTTTACTACCGGAAAGCGCCACAAAATATGGCATAACAACTGTCTGGCCCTAGGTCTAGCATCGGGTTTTCTTGAACCTTTGGAGTCTACGGCGATCCATCTGGTGTATAAAACGTTAATTCACTTTATCCGCCACTTCCCCGATCGAGATTTTGAATCGTACAACGAGCGAGAATGTAATAAGAAGATCAATATCGATTACCAAGAAATACGCGATTTTATTATATTGCATTACTGCACTACCGGGCGCGACGACACAGAGTTTTGGCGCTGGTGTCAAACGATGCCCGTGCCCGATCTGCTGCGTGAAAAAATCCGCTTGTTCCGTCAGCGCGGTCAGATAGACGATCCACCCGGTCCTTTTTTTTCAAGGGACAGTTGGCTTTGTATTTTTGAGGGCATGAAAATCAGGCCACAAAACTACCATCCGTTGATGGATGCGTTTGACAGCAGGCGACTCATCGAAGGATTGAATAACGAGGCACAACTGATTCGGCACACTGTGCAACAAATGCCCAAACACGACGATTTCATTCAACGACATTGCGCGAGCTCTATCAGAGCCTGAAAAAGGCGTGCTCCAAGCGGACAATTATGATGACGACGGCTTATAAAACCATTTCCGAGTACCGCGATTTGTCGGCAGAGCAGTTCTTTGAGGAGTTGGCCCCCGAGCAAAAGCCGGTGGTTATCAGGGGCTTTTCACAGGGCTGGCCGCTGGTGGCGGCTGCCAAGCAATCGCCTGAGGCGTTTGCCGCATACCTGAAGCGTTTCTACAATGGTAAGAAGGCTCGCATTTTGTTGGCGCCGCCTAGCGCCAATAAACGTTTTTATTATAACGAAGACATGACCGGTATTAATTATATTTCCGGAGAAGAGCGCATCGACCTTTTTTTAGGTCGGCTTTTACAGTTTGCGGACCGAGATCTTTATCCCGCCGTTTCTATGCAAAACGCTCTTCTCGGTGAGTTCTTTCCGGGCTTGGTTGATCAAAATAGGTCTGATTTTTTCAAAGACGCAGAACCTCGTTTATGGGTTGGCAATGAAGGTATAGTCAGTGCCCATTATGATGGGGCAGACAATATAGCCTCTGTAGTTGCCGGTCGACGACGCTTTATACTGTTCCCGCCTGAGCAAACGGCAAATCTATATCCCGGGTCTCTCAACTTTACGCCAGCCGGTGCACCCACCAGTATGGTGAATCTCAATGACCCGAACTTCGAGCGTTACCCGCGCTTTAAAACTGCGCTCGCCAATGCCTATTGTGTCGAGTTAGATCCTGGCGACGCCATTTTCATCCCTCTATTATGGTGGCATCATGTGGAATCCCTATCAAAAGTAAACGCGTTGATAAACTGCTGGTGGAACGCATCGTTACTGAAGGGAACAATGCCGCCTAGCCCTCTTGATAGTTTAAACATTGCACTACTCGCTATGCGAAACTTAAATCAAAAGCAGCGTAATGCGTGGCGCTGTATGTTCGACCATTACGTGTTTAGGCAACTCGAAGATCCAGCTGCCTATATTCCCGAACAACATTTGTATTTGTTGGGCAATGTTTCGGATGAGGAAGCCGACAGCACTAGGCATCAGTTTGGTGACAAGCTAAAACAATAATGGCTGCCCTAATGGATCAAGGTAATAAACAAAGATTTTTTATGAAAAAACCTGAAAAAATTCTTATCGTCGGCGGTGGTACGGCTGGCTGGATGGCCGCCAATTTACTTGCAAATCGCTGGGATGATGTGGAAGTTTGCTTGTTGGAGTCTACTGATATCGGCATCGTGGGAGTGGGTGAAGGAAGCACGCCGCATTTAAAGTTCTTCTTTGATACGATCAATGTCCCCGACTCGGAATGGATGCCTCGTTGTAATGCGACGTATAAAAATGGCATCTCATTTGCTGGATGGTCATCGGTTCCTGGGTTCGAATCTTATTTTCATCCGTTTCCAGCTCAGACGGATGATCTTCTTACTGTTCCGATTTTTTTTAGTCATATCAACGCGCGTATGCAGGGTAATAACGTTAATGCGCATCCAGATCATTACTTTCTGGAGAGTTACCTCACAAAAAATAATCTTGGCCCTATACCCGCCGAGTCGTTCCCTTTCGGAGCGGCCTATGGATATCATTTTGACTCACATCTTCTGGGGAAATTTCTTGCCGAAAAAGCCGTTGGCAAAGGAGTGAAGAGAATCTTTGGGACGGTGACGGAGGTAATGCTCGAGCCGGATGGTGCGTTGGGCTCTGTCAGGCTGGATGACGACAGCGTTGTGGATGCAGATTTCTTCATTGACTGTTCCGGCTTCAGGTCTTTGCTTCTGCAGGGTGCATTGAAAGCCACGTATAAGAGTTATAAAGAAAACTTGTTCAATGATGCGGCAGTTGTGATGCCCACCATGATATCCGAAACCATTCCGCCACAGACACAATCAAATGCGTTATCGAATGGTTGGGCCTGGAAGATTCCGTTAACGAATCGTTATGGTAATGGTTACGTGTATAGTACCGACTACATTACGCCAGAAGAGGCTGAAGAGGAGTTGAGACAATATCTGGGGCTGCTCGACGAAGACGTTTCAGTTAGGCATTTGAAAATGAAGGTTGGGCGCGTGGAAAAACACTGGGAGAAGAACTGCGTGGCAGTGGGTTTGTCCCAAGGGTTTATTGAGCCACTGGAAGCGACTGCACTCGCGCTTTCGTTCGAAACGATTATGCGGTTCATGAAACATTACGAGAACGGATCGTATACCAACGAGTTTGCAGATGCCTTCAATAGAGAAATCAATGCCAAGTTTGACGGTGTTAGAGATTATATTGTGTGTCATTACAAGGTAAATCAACGGCAAGATACCGATTACTGGCGAGACAATGCCGCCAATACCAACTTGCCGGAAAATCTGAATAAAATTCTATATCTATGGAAGAATAGCGAAAACTTTGCAAGGGATATGCACGCATACAATTTGGTAGGGAGTTATCAGCCGAAATCCTGGGCTTGTTTGTTGGCTGGTTGTGGTCTGTTCCCCCCACTGGATACCGGTAAAACGGACGCGCGCTTCCAGTCTCCGTATGATATGGATCAGCTGGCTGACTTTATCCGCAGGTGTGGATTGAACTTCAAGACGCACAACGATTTGCTCGTTCAAACACCGCTGGAAGGCGCGACCAATAGCTGAAAGAGATGAGACAGTCCATAGCTCAATCCAACTTCGTAACGGAAACCTAAACCTACTGAGTATAACCATGTTTAAAGCCATATTTGTATTCTGTGTCCTGAGCCTTATGCTGGGTTGTGCTCAAGTGGTCGAACAACCGTCTGTGACGGATTCAGATAAGGTTATTATCGGCTATGTATTTAGCCCCGATGAAAAGCTGGACCCGAACAGCATCGCCGCAGAAAAGCTCACCCATATCAACTACGCGTTCTCCAATATAGTGGACGGGAAGCTGGTGGAGGGTTTTGAGCATGACGCAGAAAATTATCGGGTGTTACAGGAACTTAAACAGCGCAATCCAGATTTGAAAATTCTCACCTCGGTGGGTGGCTGGACATGGTCCGGCGGCTTTTCCGATATGGCGCTGACCGCTGAGTCGCGTCAGCGCTTTATTGATAGCGCTCTGAACTTTGTGCGCCGTCACCAGTTGGATGGCGTGGATATTGACTGGGAGTATCCCGGCTTGCCGGGTGCTGGCAATCCGCATCGGCCCGAGGACGGTGCCAACTTTACTTTACTGTTGCGTGACTTGCGGGCTCAGTTGGACCAATTGGAACAGGAATTGGGCCGCTCGCTGTTGCTGACTATTGCCAGCGGTGGCTTTCCCGCATTTGTTGAAATCAACGAAATTGGCAAATGGCAGGAATATCTGGATTTCATCAATATCATGGCCTACGACTATAATTTTCCATCGGACGGCAACGCTACTGGGCATCACACGGCCCTTTATTCTAATCCTCGGGACATTACCGGCATGTCTGCCGACGCCGCGGTGCGAGATCATTTGGCTGCCGGCGTGCCTGCCCACAAACTGGTGATGGGAGTCGCGTTCTACGGTCGCCAGTGGGTGAATGTTCACCCGGAAAATAATGGGCTGTATCAGATGGGCTATACCGGCGAAACAACCTTTGGTAATAACCGTTACAGCAATCTCGCCCCCAATTTAGTGAACAAGCAAGGCTTTGTCCGCTATTGGGATCCCGTGGCCCGTGCACCCTGGTTGTGGAATGCGGAACAGCAGATTTTTATTAGCTACGATGATCCGCAATCGATTCGAAAAAAAAGCGAATACGTTTTGCAGCATGGCTTGAGCGGTATTATGTTCTGGCAATACACATCAGATCACCAAAACGAGTTGCTGACTACGATTCACAACGCCCTTCAAGCTGAACATTAAGACACGTCGCCGCTTACCGATTACTTTACGTACAAATAATGATTGATAGCGTTGTCGTTTTGATTAAAAATTGAACTGCTAATGATTTAGTTGAACTGTTATTGCCTTCCCTTTCTTCAGAAGAGCTGTGTGATGTTCAGGGACGAGTATGATGCGGCCATCTCTAGTCTCCGCCGTTCGTGCCTTTGGTTTGAAGTCTAATAATTAAAAAGGCAGGTTTCTTTGTTGTGGCTATTATATGAATATAAAAAACACACGCTTACACATATAAGCAGTCCGTAGCCACATTTTTTAACGTGGTGCGTTCGGCGCGCGCGCGACATAAATTAATAAGGATATCCCAACGTTCATGCCGATCAACCTTGGTTCGTTCTTGCCCCAAGTTCGGTTTCTGACCAAGAAGCAGTTTCTATCGTTGGCTGCTGCATTATTGCTCTTCACTGGTATAGAAGCTCACTCGGCAGTGCAGTTTTCCGCTACCACGCCCAATCAAGCCGGTACGTTCAAGTTGCAGTGGAGTGGTGCAAGGGACTTTGTAGAGCTCCGAGAAGCCCGGCCTGGAACAGGGTTGCCAACGCAGATCTTGTCCTACGACTCTCCACCGTCCGGCTCATTTACTCTCACCCGTCAGCCAGGGCGATACATTTATCTACTTTTTGACTGTTATTTTCGCGGCGGCCCGCCAAACGGCAATCCAGAATGTAGTAACGCTCCTTTGATTATTGATCTGACAATCAGCCCGTCTCCTGCTCCCACAGTAACGGCATCACTGTCTCCAGCCGTTATTTCCGAAAGTGGCAGTGCCACTTTGACGTGGAACAGTAGCTATGCGGCTGGATGTAGTGCCTCAGGTATTAGCGGTGTTAGCGGCACATCCGGTAGTGTTACCTACAGAGCGCCGACTGCAATGAGCAGTAGTCGGACAGTGAACATTCCGGTAACGTGCACGGGAGGCGGTGGAAGTAAAACAGCAACAGCTTCTGTCAAAGTCAATTGGGTCAATGATGCTCCCACCATTTCAGCGATAGCTAGCCGCACGATCAATGAAGACTCAGGCACGGGTGGGCCGTTTACCATCGGAGACGAAGAAACATCAGCAAGCTCACTATCGGTTACCGCCACCTCAAGTAACACCAATGTAGTACCCAACGGCAATATTGTACTGGGCGGTAATGGCGACAATCGCACGATTTCCATTTCTTCAAAAGCCAACGCACATGGCTCAGCGAGAATTACGGTTAAGGTAACCGATGCTCACGGCAAATCCGCGCAGCGCTCCTTTACAGTGACGGTTACCCCTGTTAACGACGCCCCTACAGTGTCTGCAATCCCCAATGTCACCATTGATGAAGACCAAAACACGGGTGTGCGTAGCTTTACGGTGAGCGATGTTGAAACAGCAGCGGGATCTCTGTCGGTAACCGCCGCCTCCAGCAACACAGCACTGGTTCCTAATAGCAATATCGTTTTGGCCGGTTCCGGCAGCACGCGTACCATAAAAGTCACACCGCTGCCGAAAAGGAGTGGCTCCGCCACAATTACAGTGCGCGTATCGGACGGACAAAAAACTAGCAGCCGCAGTTTTACGCTTAAAGTCAACGACGTCCCAGCGAGATTCACACTCGCGCCAGCAACAAGTAGCAATGGTGGCTACACAATCGCCTGGACAGGCGCAAAAGAATACGCCGTGCTCGAAGAGCGTAGGCTTGACAGCGGCTCGGTTGTACAGATTGGGACTACCGAGGTAGCGGCATCCGGCGCGAAAAGATTTACCAAAACCCAAAGTGGCGACACCCACTTCAGCTACGGCGCGGAGCACCAGCGCTTCAAACAGGCAAACGGCACCGCTACAACCTATTACTTCAATGGCGGAGCCTACGAAGAGATCGTCAGCAACGGCGAAATCATCCGGAAAACCACTATTAAACTCAAGCAGGTTAATGACGCCCTACCCGACTATGCACTGTGCGTATTCTGGCGAACGTGAACGCTCATTCCGGCGCATGGTGAACACTTGCACT
>CAYQQJ010000044.1:0-22155 GCA_964419935.1 uncultured Cellvibrionaceae bacterium | reverse complement strand
TTATGAATTTCTGCAGTCAGGTGGAAAACCCGGTGCTTATTTCAACAGCCTGCTAGGGAACCTCTGCGGAACTCAAGGCGCGGACGCGGCAAACTCCTCCCGAATGGCCTCAGCGACCGCGCGAGTAGCGGGGCCTGCGTGGTCTTTGTCCGCAACTACCATGTGCAAGGTCACAATTCGTTCGCCGCCCTGAGCCAGGGGCAATACTTTCAAGCGCCCGTCATTGAGATCTTCGGCCACGCGCTCCTGGGGGAGAAATGCAAAGCCGAGTCCGCGCTTTACCGCCGCCACACTCGAGGCCGGGTGGGTGACCGTCCAGCGCTGCTCCGCACCCAGCCAGCCCGCGTCGACCTGACGCTTGATGCCGCTGTCGCGAATCACGATTTGCCGATGCTGACTGAGCTCTTCATCGGTAATGGCGTGGTCCAGCAAAAACAGCGGATGATCCGGGTGTGCCACGGGCAGCATGCGCACCTGCTGAATGGGTGTGCCGGAGAAACCCGGCGGCAAGGTGGCTATCAACGCGATGTCTGCCGTACGCTGAAGCAGCGCTTCGGCGGTGCCGGACAGGTTGGTTTCCAGCAGTCGCAGGCGGGTGGCCGATGAGCGCAGGGAAAATTTGTGCAAGCCACAGAACAGACGCGACATGGGCGTCAACCCGTCCACTGCCAGGGTCACTTCCGGCTCCCAGCCACTGGCAAAGTATTTGGCGGATTGCTCCACCAGGCGCGCCTGTTCCAGCAATGTGGTCGCCTGGCGGTAAAGCGCGCGACCGGCATCCGTCAGCTCCGCCTTGCGTCCGCGCAGCTCCAGCACCGGTACCGGCAGCAAGTCATCAAGCCGGCTGAGTATGTAACTGATGCTGGACTGGCTTTTGTTCAGCGCTTCCGCCGCTGCGGCGTAGGAGCCTTCGTCCACGACCGTCTTGAATACCTGCCATTGTTCCAGACTGATTTTGGGTTCGTTCATGAATCGAGCTCTTTGGAGTGCAAATACATCAAATTATTTGATCTATATCTATCAATTATTGCAGGCATAGGTCAGGTTTGCTGCGCTATTCTGGTTGCAACTAAACCGAACACCGATCAGGACCTTTATCAGGAGTAACTGCAATGAGCAAAACAATTTTACGGCTGGATTCCAGCGTTTTTGGCAACCAGGGCGTTTCCGCACAGTTGAACGACCATCTCGTGGAACAGATCCGGACGCAACACGGTGACGTGCGTGTCCTGCAGCGAGATCTTGCCGAGCAAGCCCTGCCACACGTCACCAGCGAGTTCATTGGTGCGCTGGGCAAGCCCGCTGGGGAACGTACACCGCAAGAAGCTGCTCGGGTGGCCTTGGCCGATCAACTGATCGAAGAGCTGCGCCAGGCGGATTACCTGCTCGTCGGAGCGCCCATGTACAATTTCACCATCCCCTCAACCCTCAAAACCTGGATGGACTATGTGGCGCGCGCCGGTGACACATTCAAGTACACCGCCAACGGCGCCGTCGGCCTGTTGACCCAGACCCAGGTGTTTGTCAGCGCCAGTCGCGGCGGCGTTCATCGCGACCAGTACACGGACAATGTCGTGCCGCTGCTGACCAGCTTTTTCAGCCTGCTGGGTTTGAGCGATATTCAGGTGATCTACGCAGAAGGCGTCAACATGGGTAATGACGGCCGCAACCAGGCACTGAGCGCAGCGCGCCAGGCAATTGAATCCGTGGCGGCATAAGTCAATGGTTTTTCCGACACCTTCGCATGGATTTATTGGCCTTCAATTTGGCCTAACTTTATTGACTGAATTCCACAGGAGCTCATTATGACAAGCTCAACCAACACGCAACGCACCTTGACCGAGGTCCTGACGGCCCGCCCCTCATCCGATGGCGACGGCGTCAAACTGCTGCGGGTTTTCGGCGGTCACCAGCCCCAGCGCTTCGATCCGTTTCTGCTCATGGATGAATTCGGCTCCGAGGAAGCGTCCGATTATATCGGTGGCTTTCCGCCGCATCCCCACCGCGGGTTTGAAACCATTACCTATATGCTGCAAGGAAAGATGGAGCACCGCGATCACATGGAGAATGTTGGGCTGTTGAACGACGGCGACGTACAGTGGATGACTGCCGGCCGAGGCGTGATTCACTCGGAAATGCCACGGCAAACCGAAGGCCGCATGCGGGGTTTTCAGGTGTGGCTGAATTTGCCGGCGGCGAACAAACTGATTCCCGCCGAGTATCGGGACGTCAGTGCCGCCAGTATTCCCGTATATCAACGGGAATTCGGCAGCGTAAAAGCCATCGCCGGCGCCGCGGACATCAATGGAGAGACCCTGACCGGCTTGATCGAGCGACCGGATACCAAGCCGCTCTATTGGGATATTCACCTGGCACCGGGCCAGACGGTTTCGCTAAAAGTAGCAGACGGGTTCACCAGCCTCGCCTACGTCTATGAAGGCGCAGTGCAGGTGCCGGCCCAGGGCGGCCACCACGAAGTGGCGGCGCAACACCTCGCCCGCTTCAGTGATACCGGTGAATGGAATTTCCGCAATGCCGGTTCCACCACCGCCCGCTTCGTGGTACTGGCAGGCCAGCCCCTGCGTGAACCCATCGCCCAGTACGGCCCCTTTGTCATGAACACCCCCGCCGAAATCGACCAGGCGATTCAGGATTACCGGGCGGGCGCGTTTGTTTGATTAGGGAAAAGGGAAAAGGGAAAAGAATTGCCGTAGGGCGAAAAAGCGTCAAGCGCCTTCCGCCGTTTTTGAAGAGTCTGAAAACCAGCATTTCAGACTCTGAATACCCACCAGTATCCCAATAGCCGCACAACGTGTAATCACGAACACTGGTGGGCAGTGCCACCCGGACGGCGGAAGGCGCTTAGGCTTTTTCGCCCTACAAATTCGGCACTCTTCTCGCTTGCAGCTTACAGCTTGCTTTTACTTTTCCCTTTTCCCTTTTCCCTTTTCCCTTTCTTTAGCTTAAAGCTTGCGGCTTGCAGCTTATAGCTCTTATTCATTCACCAACCCCTTCGCCGCTCGCTGCTGGCGAATAAGGGCTTTGTTCTCTTCTATGTAGTCACGCAATTTGTTGAAGTTGTAGATGGTGAGTTCGTAGAGCAGGCTGTAATCCTCCTTGGGCATGAATTCATTGGGATTGTCCCGGTGCCACTCCAGCGCCTTGTCCAGTAGCGCAAGCCAGTTGTTAAGGTTGCGGGCGGCGTATTCATTGAGCTCGTCGCCGATGTCGGCTTTGAGACTGTCGTATAGCCGTTCTTCCGGTGCGGCTTCCGCCGTCGGTAGCGTGTTGATGTAGGCTCGGTACCGAATCTGGCCAACGTAGTACATGACCACCGCCTGGTCTTTTTCATCGTCCTGCCAAAGCTCTCGCGCCAGATAGACGTATGCCGACGGATGTTTGGTAGTCAAACCCGTTTGCAGTTGAGAGATATTTTGTTTCGCCAGCGGCCTGGCTTTTCCCGGCCCGGAGGCGCAGGCACTCATGAATACCAGAACCAGCAGCAGGACAAGCGTGCGCGCCACCGCTGGCAAGCCTGGCAATGACCAGCCCACAACGGGCGATAGAATGGATGCAGGGTGTTTTGGAATCATGAGAGCGAAGACCTTTTGCCAGGAATAAACACCAAATAAGTACACACACGTCAACCGGCTGTTATCTCGGTCGCCAATGGTTGCCATTCAAGCTTTGCCGCGCAGCTTGGCCCACCACCACTGCAAGCCGACAAACAGAAAGCGCCAGTCCTTGAAAAACTCCGGTGGCTTGCCCTCGAAGGCATGGCCAACAAACTGCAGTATCCAACCGAGTACAAACAGCAGTGCTGTCAGGGACCAAAGCGACGACCAGATAAAACTCAGAATTGCACAGATGATCGACAGGGCAACCAGCGGAATGCCGAATGTATGGCAGGCGCGGTTGACCGGATGCTGGTGGGCTTGACTGTATTCATCAATCCAGCTTTGTCGGGAGCGATGTTTCAAAAAGGGATTTTCCATAACGCACCTCAGTTGTGAATGGCACTTACTTAAGACCCCGAAGCGACCCGGCGAACGAAACCGCTTAAGTAAGTGCCATTCACCTCAGTTGTTATTTTTTTGCCAAACAATCAGCCGATTGTTGGCCGGCATGGCGTTATCTTCCATCAATTCCAGGCCCGCCTGTCGGGCTGCGCCATTTACTTTTTCAAAGTCGCGAATGCCGCGTTCCGCGCCCTGGGTTTTGAGCCAGGAATCAAAACGGGCGTTGCTTTCGCTGGTATAAGCGCCTTCGTAGTTGAACGGGCCGTAGAGCGCAAATATACCACCGACGGGAAGCAACCCTGCCACCTGCTCGAACATAACCAGCACCGAAGCCCACGGCATGATATGCGCAGTGTTGGCGGAGAAGACCGCATCCACGGCTATGTCCGGCCATTCGCCGGTAACGTCCAACACCAGCGGCTCGGGCAGGTTCGCGCGGGCGCCGGCTTCGGATTCCGCCTCCAGCTCCTTGCGACGGCGATCCTCCAGCCACAGGCGAATCCCCGGCAAATTCTCCGGCAGGTCTGACGTCTGCCAACGCAGATGCGGCAGATGGCTGGCAAGATAGACGGCGTGCTGTCCGGTGCCGCTGCCAATTTCCAGAACACTCGATGCGTCTGCGAATACGCGTTGCAGGACCGCCAGAATGGGCTGCCGATTATTGAGGCAGGCAGGAGAAAAAGGTTTATCGTCTTCGGCAATCATGGGCTGCCCTTGGTTAGAAATCGTGACAGCGCTTCGAGCTTCGCCGGGTCTCTGTCAACAAAGCGCAACACCAACCGAATGCGTGAACAGTCCGATTGCGGCAGAACGGATTGCAGAGAATGGACATAGGCGTTGACCCGCGCTAGGGTTTCGCCGCCGGGGGATTCAAGATCCACCACGGCAGATTCGAACAGTGCCGGCACGCTGTCATCCCGATCAATCTCACCCACAATCGCCTGCAGTGACATCTCGCGCACATTGCAAACCCGGCTGCTTGTGGCAAAGCGCAAGGTCGCTCGGCCTTCTACGGACTTCGATGTCTTGCCGGGAAGCACTTCGGCGTTTTCATCGGTCGCGGCCGGCGACCCGTTACTCCCAGAACCGCCGGTGAGCACACCGACACTGTCGGATACCGCCATGCGCGCATCCGGGTCTTTGCCTGGTGCCACCTTGACACCCATGCGCTTGAATTGTTTGAGCAACTTGCGGATCAATTCATCTGCCGTGAAGGGTTTGGCCAAGTAATCACTCACCCCGGCATTAATGGCCTGGATGACGTGGTTGCGGTCTCCGCGACTGGTGATCATGACAAACGGCACCGTCACCGTGGACTCCTGTTGCCGGGTCCAGATCAGCAGCTCCTCGCCGGACATTTCCGGCATTTCCCAATCCGACAGAATCAGGTCGATCTTCCGCTGGCGAATCAGTGCTTGGGCACGGGTGCCGTTTTGCGCTTCGAGGATTTCCGCCTGGGGCATCAGCTGGCGCAGGGTGCGCTTGATCAAATCGCGCACAAAACTCGCGTCATCCACTACCAGAACTGTCACACTCATAGTCTTCCCTCAAGCAACTCGCCGGTTGCCGGCTACACCCGGATTATTCAGCTTCGCGGCGAGTGAATACCCACTCACGGGCGCTGGACATGGCCTCATTGTAGCCATAGCCGGCGGTATCGAACGCCTTGATCCCCTGCGGATCAGTCAGGCGATGCTTGATAATGTAGGCGCTCATCAAGCCTCGCGCCTTCTTTGCATAAAAGCTGATGACTTTATACTGACCGTTTTTGTAGTCTTTGAAAACCGGTGTAATGACTTCCGCCTTAAGTGCTTTGGGTTTGACGGACTTGAAATACTCGTTTGAGGCGAGGTTGATCAGCACCGGCGTCTCGAGCTTTTTCAGCTGTTTGTTGAGCGCCTCAGTGATCTTATCTCCCCAGAAGCTGTACAGGTCGCCGCCGCGCGCAGTGGCAAACTTGGTGCCCATTTCCAACCGGTAGGGCTGCACCAGGTCCAGCGGGCGCAACAGCCCGTAAAGGCCGGAAAGAATGCGCAGGTGCTCCTGCGCAAACGTCAGGTCATCGTCATCCATTTCATAGGCATTCAAACCAAGATAGACGTCGCCCTTGAACGCCAGCACCGCCTGGCGCGCGTTCTTGAGAGTAAAGGGCGGCTGCCAGGCCTGGTTGCGGTCATAGTTGAGCGTGCCCAGCTTGTCGCTGATGTGCATGAGCTTTGATAACTCGTGGGGCGCCAGCTGGCGAAGATCCTCCATCAGCGTCGCCGCCTCGTCCAGCAACTGTGCCTTGGAGTGTTTGCGCGTGGGCAGCGGTGTTTCGTAATCCAGATTTTTGGCCGGTGATATGACAAGCAACATGGTCTTGATGATCCTTGGATGAATATTAAAACTCAAGTTTCGGAGTTCGCGAGGCTCTGAACGCCGCCCGTTAAGTGGTTTTTGCGCCGGTCCGCTTCGGGGTAGGGCTTTTCAAGACACGCCGTGAACCCATCCCTGGGGGCTCCTCGCCCGAATCCCGCGGGCCAGGGTCTTGAAAAGCCCTACCCCAAATCGAACCTCACTATATACACGCCTTAAGCATGGAACTGATGAACTCCGAAACTTGAGTTAAAAGCCCCTTGTGTTCAGGCGTCCCCTCTATTGCAAACAAACCTTTGACAACGTGCTGCGCCGCCTATTGTGGCTTGAGAATGTCCTGCCACCAATTGAGCGGCGTCACGCCGTCATCGGCGTCGTACACATTGCCGTAGGTCCACTGGCAATCGTCAATACTGTCACAGTGGCTATTGAGAATGTCTTCAATAGCGGCAAACCCGCAGCTGACGTGGATGCTGAATATCAGCATGCGCTCATTCTCGGTGTCCAGAGACCCGCCCAGTTTTTCCAGTTCGGCGATCAGCGCTTCGGCAATTTCATCCAGGCCTTCATAGGCAAACACGCGCACCGCCAGGTTCCCGCTGCGTTTGACCAGTTCAAACTGGCGCTTGTCCTCCTGCAGGCGAATGGTGTCACCGCCGGCCAGCCCCTTCACAAAGGCTGGTGCCTTCACCAGCTGGCAGCTATCATCGTCCAGTACTTTGACCGGCACACGTTCCACCACTATCTGCCCATCGGGGCGATGGCCGGCGAATAATTCAATAACTTGCAAAGCATTCATAAGATTCAGCTTGTCAGAACAACAGATGTCGGAAAAAAGAACCATTGTAGACTACTGCGTCAGACCATTGAATTGTCCAGCAGGCTGTCAGGCTAAAAAGGACATCAACTGGCTGAGCGCTGCCGCCAAATCAAGGAGAACCCGATAATGCGCCTGTTCATTCGACTTTTGGTAATCACTACCGCCTTGGCCACCGGTGCCTGCAGTGTTAACCCGGTAACTGGAGACCGCGAGCTATCACTCATGTCGCCCGCGCAGGAGGTCGCCGTCGGGGAGCAAAACTATGGTCCCTATCAGCAACAGCAAGGCGGCCGCTATCAGGTGGATCCGGAGGTTAACCTCTACGTTAACCAGGTGGGCCAAAAGCTGGCGCAGGTCAGTGACCGCAAGGAATTGCCCTACGAATTTGTGGTACTGAACAATTCCGTGCCCAATGCCTGGGCGCTGCCCGGCGGCAAGATCGCCATCAACCGCGGCTTACTGGTACTGCTTGAAGACGAATCCCAGCTGGCTGCGGTACTGGGTCACGAAATTGTTCACGCCGCCGCCCGCCATACGGCTCAGGCCATGACCCAGTCGACGTTACTCGGCTTGGGCGCACAGGTAGCGGGTATAGCCGCGCGGGATTCCGACTATGGGCAATTGATCGGGCTGGGTGCCCAGTTCGGCGCAGGTGCCTGGCAGGCTCGCCACGGCCGCGAGCACGAGCTGGAGGCTGACAAATACGGCGTGCAGTATATGGTGGAGGCGGGTTACAACCCTCAGGGCGCAGTGGAGTTGCAGGAAACGTTTGTGCGCCTGGCTGACGGCCAGCAAGCCGGTTGGATGGAGGCACTGTTTGCATCCCACCCGCCATCGCAACAGCGGGTGGAACTTAACCGTGAGCTGGTTCAGAAATACGGCACTACAGGCGTGCGCAACAAGCAGGCCTATCAAAAAGCCATCGCCCAGATAAAGGAAGACGAGGAAGCCTATGAAGCCCAGGTCAACGCGGAGCTTGCGATGCGCGAGGGCAAGGCGGACCAGGCACTCAAACAAATCAACAAGGCCATTTCACTGCAACCGAATGAAGCGCTGTTTTACAACACCAAAGGGCAGATACTGCTGACCGAGAAACAGGACAAGGAGGCCCTGGAAGCCTTCAAGCTGGCAACCCGTAAAAACCCCGAATACTTCATGGGACATCTTGGTCAGGGTCTGATTCAGAAGAAGCTCGGCGACCTCGATACCGCCCAGCAACACCTCGAACAGAGCATCAAACTGTTGCCCACCCAAATTGGCGTGTTCCATCTCGGCGAACTGGAACTGCGCAGTGGCGATCAAAACGCCGCTGTCGAATACTTTCGCTATGCCGCGCAGGGGGGCGGGGAAATCGGCCAGGCAGCTCAGCAATATCTCGCCAAGCTCGCACCGCCGCCGGCCCAGCAGGCTCGGTAGCTAGCGGCCGAGCGTCTGCACCGGATAGCGTAACTGTGTTGGCCGCCATACTTGCTGGGGCGGGAAAAGTGGCAGCGGTGGGAGAGACTCATGGATCATTCCCGAATCCCCAACTATGCTCAAAGGATGCCGATTCTCAAACGGTGGCAGCGGTTGCCTGCCACACTGCGGCCCATTCTGTTGTCAGTGTCACTGATGCTGCTGGGAGCCTGTCAGTCCGAGGAGACCCGCCAACCTATGACTTCAAGCCAAGCGCACTGCACCCAAATACAACCCGACTGCTACTATCGCCCGGCGCGCCAACTGGGCGGTTTGTTCGAAGCCGTTCAGCTGCAGAGGGTCTTCAGCGACGGCAAAACCTTTGTCGACAGTCGCCCCAAATACGATCTGGACACGATTCTCGCTCACTACCGGCAAACCAAAGATGCGCCGGACTTCGATCTGCATGAGTTTGTCGCCGAGCACTTCGATGCGCCCTCGGTTCATATAGATGAGTTCCAGCTGGACTCCCAGCTGAGTATGGAGGCGCACCTGCGCCAACACTGGAGTTACCTGACGCGCCAGGCGGACGAAAAAGCCGGTCTGTCAACGCTGATCCCCTTGCCCCACCCTTACATCGTCCCCGGCGGCCGCTTTCGCGAAATCTACTACTGGGACAGCTACTTCACCATGCGCGGTCTGGCCGCCAGCGGCAGGGATGACTTGCTGGTGGACATGCTCAACAATTTCGCCTGGCTGATTGATGAAGTGGGCCACATTCCCAACGGCAATCGCGTTTATTACCTCAGCCGCTCCCAGCCACCTTTTTTTGCGGCCATGGTAACGCTGTTGCGAGAACAAAAAGGCGACCGCGCGGCCCTACGCTATTTGCCGCAGCTGGAACGGGAATATGCTTTCTGGATGGATGGCGCGTCCGCTCTGGCTGCCGGCGAAGAAGACCGGCGGGTGGTGCGCATGGCCGACGGCAGCCTGCTCAACCGCTATTACGACGACCTGGATACGCCAAGGCCCGAGAGCTATCGCGAAGACTTGCGTACCGGCTATGCCACAGAACCCGATGCCCGCCCCCAGCTCTATCGGGACATTCGCGCGGCGGCGGAGTCCGGCTGGGACTTCAGCAGCCGATGGATGTCCGACAGTGAAGACCTCACCAGCATTCACACTACCGCGATTGTGCCGGCGGACCTGAACAGCCTGCTGTACCACACCGAAGTCGTCATCAGCGAGCTCGCCGCGGTAGCGGGCCAGCACATTAAGGCGCAGCAGTTCGCGGAAAAAGCACAGGCGCGCCGGGCGGCCATTCATCACTGGCTGTGGAGCGCCGACAGCGGCACCTTTCGGGATTACTCGCTTATCACTCATGGCCACACGCCGGTCATTTCCCTGGCGACCGTTTACCCGCTGTACTTTCATGTTGCCACGGATGACCAGGCCCGGAAGGTTGCCGAGCAACTGGAACAGACATTTCTCATGCCCGGCGGCCTGGTCACTACCCTCAGGGATACCGACGAGCAGTGGGATTACCCCAATGGCTGGGCGCCTCTGCAGTGGCTCGCCATCAAGGGCTTGAGTGATTATGGCCACCAGCGCCTCAGCAATGAAGTTGCCGAGCGCTGGGTGGCGCTGAACCGGCGCGTGTTTGAGAGCAGCGCGCGTATGATGGAAAAATACAACGTTGTCGATACCAGCCTCTCCGCCGGCGGCGGGGAATACGCGCTGCAGGATGGCTTTGGCTGGACCAACGGCGTGGTGCTGGCCATAGACGCCCTGCGCCAACAGCCGGCCGTGCGGGCAGTGAATCAACGTTGATAGTTTGAACCATCGCTTGCGATTTCAGCCTAAGTTGATTCGGCAGCAGGATAGACGCTAAGCTCAACCTCGGCCGGTTTATGCACTTATTCCAGGTAATCAGGCGACTCCCATGATTCACATCAAGCCTTCCAACGCGCTCACTGAAAATGACACAACCCCGGAAGCGGTCTACCGCGAGCGCCGCAACATTCTGAAGGCGATCGGTGTGAGCTCAGTCGCCGCTGGCACCTCCGGCTTGGCCGTGCCCGCCAGTGCGGGGCTGCTCGACAGCCTGTTCGGTGGGCAGGCGGACGAACCCACTGTGCATCCCGATGCCGTTGCGCTGGATGCGCCCAATCGGCAACAACCAAAACCAGACTGGGAAGTAACACCCAAAATCAAGGCAACCCACTACAACAATTACTACGAATTCGGGTTCGACAAAACCGACCCCGCCAACAACAGCCAGGACCTGGACATCAAACCCTGGACCCTCGAAATCGGTGGCGAGGTGGAGCAACCGATGACAGTGGATGTTTGGGAACTCATCCACAGTACGCAACTGGAAGAGCGCATCTACCGCCTGCGCTGTGTCGAGGCCTGGTCCATGGTGATTCCCTGGATCGGCATCGAACTCAACAAATTGCTCAAGCCGGTCAAGCCCACCAGCAAAGCCAAATATGTGGCATTTCAAACCCTTTATGATCCGGAGCAAATGCCGGGACAGGCGTCCCGCTTTGTTGGTGGCGGTATCGACTTCCCCTACCGGGAAGGGCTGCGCATAGACGAAGCCATGCACCCCCTGACCATGATGGTGGTGGGCATGTACGGCAAGACCCTGCCACCGCAAAACGGCGCACCACTGCGCCTGATGTCCCCGTGGAAATATGGCTTCAAGGGAATCAAGTCCATTGTGCGTATGGAGTTGGTGGAGAAAATGCCCCCCACCACCTGGTCGATGATGGCGGCCAATGAATACGGCTTTTACGCCAACGTGAATCCCGATGTGGATCATCCGCGCTGGTCGCAAGCCAGCGAACGTTTCATCGGCGAGAGCCGCCTGGGCGAGCGCAAGCCGACACTTTTATTCAACGGCTACGGAGAAGAAGTCGCTCACCTGTATGCAGGCATGGATCTGGCGCGCTGGTATTAAGGCGCTCAATGCAAGCAGCCAGTTCCGCCGATTTCAAATTTATCGAGACAAACACTTTGTGATGCCGAAAATTTCCCCGCGCACGGCTACCGCTCTGAAAATTCTGGTGCACCTGGGCGCGCTGCTGCCCCTGTTGTGGTTGCTGAACGCCACCTTTGCCAATCAGCTCGGAGGCGATCCGGTCGAAGCCATTATTCATTTTCTCGGCAAGGGTGCGCTCCACCTCTTGCTGTTGACCCTGTGTATCACGCCACTGGTTAAAAACCTGAAACTGGGACCACTGATGCGCTTGCGCCGACCGCTAGGGCTTTGGTGCTTCGCATATGCCAGCCTGCATTTTGCCGGATGGCTGAGTCTGGATCTGCAATTTTCCTGGGGGCTGATCGGCGCTGAAATTGTGGAACGGAATTATCTGCTGGTCGGATTCAGCGCTTGGCTGATTTTGACCGCGCTTGCTATCACTTCAATTCCCCGCATCCTGCGCAAGATGGGTTCGAAATGGAAAAAGCTGCACAACTGGATTTATCTGGCCGCACTTCTCGCGCCCATTCATTACATCTGGTCAGTCAAAAGCGGATGGATTGAACCCTCAATTTATTTCGCGATTGCATTATTACTATTGGCGTTGCGTTATAAAAGGGTGCGCTCCACCTCTTGCTGTTGACCCTGTGTATCACGCCACTGGTTAAAAACCTGAAACTGGGACCACTGATGCGCTTGCGCCGACCGCTAGGGCTTTGGTGCTTCGCATATGCCAGCCTGCATTTTGCCGGATGGCTGAGTCTGGATCTGCAATTTTCCTGGGGGCTGATCGGCGCTGAAATTGTGGAACGGAATTATCTGCTGGTCGGATTCAGCGCTTGGCTGATTTTGACCGCGCTTGCTATCACTTCAATTCCCCGCATCCTGCGCAAGATGGGTTCGAAATGGAAAAAGCTGCACAACTGGATTTATCTGGCCGCACTTCTCGCGCCCATTCATTACATCTGGTCAGTCAAAAGCGGATGGATTGAACCCTCAATTTATTTCGCGATTGCATTATTACTATTGGCGTTGCGTTATAAAACGCTGTTGCGCCCGTGGCGCAAACTTCTGCTCAAACTGCCTTGAACCAGTTGCATGGTTGCGCGTTGTAGCCCGGATGGAGTGCAACGCGGCTAAACAAGGGAAAAGGGAAAAGAATTTCAACGGCAGCAGAATAAAACCTCAAGCCCTTTTGACTCGCCCGATCCACGCATTAAAACAAACCAGAAGCATTATCGGTTCTCCGCAGCCATACGGGTCTGCACCAAGCGCTGGCGCTCGTGTTCATCATAAAATTCCGGGTCGGCGAAGAGATCCCGCTGGGCGTCATCGAACATCATGTTCAGCGCCTCGGGTGTGGTTTGCACCAAAGGCTCGAAGTGAGCCGATTCGTTGTAAACCAGCGGCGAAACGTAGTTGCGCCGGTAGATGGCATGTGCCGCCATAAGAGTCAAAACTGCTGCAATGTAGACGGGCAATGCGTTGACGCCAAAAAGATTCATGAATACGCCCACCAACAGCGGCGCCACCGCACTGCCGGCACCGTGCAGCACCAGCATATCCGCCGAGCCGGAGACCAGTTCATCCGGATGCAACTGGTCAATGAGCTGCGCCACCGCCAGGGGGTACAGCGAAAATGCCAAGCCCCCAAACGCAAAGAACAGACCCATCAACCAATACTTGTTGGGCGCCAACGGCATCAATAGGGTGGTAACAGCAGCCAAAAGGCAAACCCAGGTCAAAACCTTCTGGCGGTCGTGCTTATCGGAGAAACGACCGATTGGAATCTGCAACAGGGCACCGCCGACTATGGTTACCGTCATGACCATGCTGACATCGGCAACAGTGAGACCGAGACGGGTAATGTACACCGGTGTCATGGTCCAGAATGCACCCATGGCCAAGCCGGACATAAACGCGGCAGCCACCGCAACCGGTGCGAAACCCAACAGGGATTTGAGGCTGCTTTTTGGGCGCTCGGGAATGCTGGGCTGACTGCGGCTGGTCAGGGTCATGGGTAAAAGTGCCCAGCAAATAAATATGGCGGTGGTGGTGAACAGCGCAAAGCTCTCCGGCGAACCCAAGCGCAGAATTTGCTGGGCAAGGGCAATCGCCCCCAGGTTGACCACCATATACAACGCAAAAACCCGCCCGCGCTCATGACTGGCGGCTTTGCTGTTGAGCCAGCTTTCAACCACGGTCATCAAGGTGACGAAGGCCAGGCCGTAGATTAGCCGGAGCACCAGCCAGAACCAGGGGTCCACGATGAGCACATAGAGCAGAGAGCCGGAGGCGCAAATGGCGGCGCAAAACGCGAAGGTGCGAATATGGCCCATGCGGCGAATCAGTCTGCCACTGATCCAGGTTCCGCAGACGAAGCCTACAAAATAGGCGGACATCACCAAGCCAAGCATAGTGGTGGAGAAACCTTCGGCTGAACCTCGCAAGGTCAGCAGCGTACTCATCAGCCCGTTGCCGAGCAAAAGAAAGGCGACGCTCCAGAAGACAGCACGAACGGGGTGAAGTAGAGAGAAGATGACGACCTCCTTAGCCTTGGCCGGTGGTGGTCGCGGGTTAATGCAGCCCGCGGTGCCTGCGGTAATCTTGCGCTCCGTGCATTGCTTTCCCCAACGTCCTCAGCAGACGATTATCTGACACCCGCCGGTCAACGAGTTCCCTCAGGAATCAACGGGAGCAAGGGCTACTCCTCCCCGCAGGCGGCTAATCATCATAAGTCTCTCCCTCGAATTCGATCAGGCAAAATCCGTGACCGAAAGGGTCCGCGAAGGAGATGCATCTGGAGCCTCGCCATTGCACACACTCACTTTCACGGATAGCACCGGCAGCAAGCGCGCGGTGGGTGGCAGCCTCGATATCGGACACAACAAAATCCATATGTACCGGCGTCCAATGTCTGGAAAAGTCGCGCTGCGAGCTATGGGCCTTTGTCGCTAGTGATCCAGCGCTCTTCTGTAACAGATAGAGCCTCGTGGAGGCACCGGCGAGTTCAGCCACATCATCATCGAGAGTGCGAACGTGGGATAGCCCCAGCGCAGCGCTGTAAAAAGCGATGGCCGGAGCGAGGGCGGGAACATCAATATTGATCAGTAGGTTCATCATCACAAACCATGGTGCGTTGCAGTGTCAGCTGCACGGCGGCGATGCGCTCAACCTGTCGATAGGCGGGCTTGAGAAGCTCGTCAGAGAAAACGTCCGGGTCCATTTCGCTGTAGTGCCATTCGCAGTCGCGACCGTTGAGTTGTTGCTTCAGAGTAGCGAGAAAAGGGTCAGTGCCATCGACCATGGCGACGCCGGTGTAAAGCAACAGTGTGCCGCCGGGGACCAGGCGCGATAGTGCAGTATCAACAATTCGCACGGACAGTTCCGCGCCCAATTCACCGCCACCGTGCCGGTAGTCCCGCTCCAGAGAGTCGAGCATATATGGGGGATTGGCAATAATCAGGTCGAATTCACCCACAACATCACCCAGCAAATTACTGTAAACCGGCACCACATTGTCGGCTTCGGCCAGCTCGGCATTGATTGCTGTCAATCTCAAAGCTTCGCGATTGATGTCCACCGCCAACACTTCTGCGCCCGGGCACGCCTTGGCCACCAGCAGCGCCCCAGCGCCGGAGCCGCAACCAATATCCACCGCACGCCCCACCCGGGTTTTATTGACCTGCAACCAGGGCTCGATCAAGCGGGCAAACCGGTAGGTATCCGGACCGAAAAACACTGCGTTTTGTGCGTCTGTCGGATAAGCCGAATGAGCGCAAATCATCGAGCCGAGGCTGGACCAGCGCACTTTGCTGCGCCATGTGGCGTTTTGTTGAACGAGAATACCGGCGCGTTGCATCAGCTCTAATTCATCAGTTGATACCTGCGCCTGCTCAAAAGGGCAATTCCAGCCAAAGATGTTGCGCAGATGTGGGGTTCGGTGACTGCTCTGTCGTTGATTGTGGCTGTGTCCTGGATTGTGGCTGTGTCCTTGAGTGTGGCTCTGCCGCTGATTGTAATAGTGGTGAGTCAATGGTGTGACGGCGGTGAACTCATAGCCAACGCGCCGCAGGTAGCGGCCGAGTTCGACAAGAGCCGCATCATGGTCTGTGGCAGAAGCGATTGGAAGGTTGTGCTCTAAACACTGGTTCATATTCCGACTCTTTTTTTTGTTGTGGCTTGTCTTTGTCGTTTGTTGCACCTGGAAACTCCGCGGGGTTTGCGTGCCGTCGCAACCCGAACGGTTTCCAGGCAAACCGCCCGCTAGTGGAGGGCGGCGGAAAAAAGTCGGGTGGCCAACAAGCCCGCAGCAGTCGCGTGATGGGTGGGTGACATCAGTTGAATCAAGCGCTGCATACGTTGCTCCTCCGGAAGGCCCTGCAATTCCTCTGCGAGTTGCCCCAGGTCAATGTCAAGATCGGTCTCGCCGGACAATTGCGGGTCCGGCTGGTCATTACTTGCGGGCGTAGTGCCGGGCATAGTGGCGGGCATTGCAGTGCTATTCACACCGCCGGCTTTTTGCCGGCCGGCCGCGGCGGGACGATAACGGCGGAAGGTGCGGCGCTGAACGTTGGTCTGCCCGCGGGTTGCTGCTGACGCCGCGCTGCCGCCAAACCAATCACCCGCTATCCAGTCGTGCAACAACTGCTTCTCGTAGGGACTGAAGACACCGAACATCTGCGCACCGGGGCCTTCAATCAGCCGCCAGAACCGGCTGTTCTGCGGATCCTCGTCGTGTTTGATCCAGCCGCGGTCTTCCAGTACGTGAAGAAACGCCCGAATCTGTCCCGAATTAGCGAGCCATTCATTCACCGTGCGCCCGCCGATACAGCAAAAATCCGAGTGCACGTGACGGCCAAACACCGCCTTGCGTTCGAGCATGTCGACAAGTTCCTGCTCCAGATCAAAGGCCTCAATAATTGCCGTGGTGCTCAACCCCAGCTGATTCAGGCGGTAGCCGTTGGCAACCCGTTGCCAGAAGGCTGTGGTATCGCCGGTTGTCGGTATGGCCTCCAGCAGCGAGGTCGCGGCTTTGTGCGCGTGGCCGGTACTGGCGTTGTCGATAGTGATGTGCAAGGTGAAATAATAGGGATCGATCTGCAGTTCATTCAGCTCAAAGGCGGTGATCAGCAAATGTAGCGGCATCTGCTCATAGCCCAAATTGAAGCCGATAAGCTCTGGCATAAATTCATCGGCGTGATAGCCGAGCGCCAGCTGCAGGGCACCTTGAATATAGTGTTCATCGCTGAAGTCCGGCAGCGTTTCGCAGCCATGCTGCGCCAGCAAGCGCTGGTAAAGCAGCACATGGTTTTGCGCCGCATCGCCATCCCCCAGCTCCTCCAGGTAGGTGCACATCAATGAATACAGGCGGTTGTCCCGCCAATGACGCAGCGTTCCATACAGCCAGGCGCCATCAACCAGCTTGGTGGGCGCCACTCGCTGCAGGAAGGACAGGGCATGAGCCCGGCAGCTAAAATAGCGTCGAGGCTGGCCAGCTTTGCGAGACTCGAGATAACTGGCGTACTGCTCGCCCACGTCTATCGCCTGGCGTTCCACCCAGGGCAGGATTGCCTCGGGTTGCTGAGGCAAGGTCGACGGCAAAAGTGCTGCACGCCTGAGTTGACGCTTGAGGAAGGACAGGCCCATGCATTGGCTGGTCAGGGATTCCGGGTCCTCCATTAACCGGACATAGACCGCTTGCGCGCTTCCTGTAAAAGGGTTTACTGCTGAGCTTTGCATGTCGCGCTGCAAAGACTGGGGAATCGACATCGAGCTCTCCTGCGTTCAACTTCATTCTATGAACGCCCGAGGCGTAGAAAATTCCCTGGCTCATCCGTGAGATAAAAAGAAATCCCCTGTCTACTTCGAATCCGGAACTTCAATGGTGCCCTCAAGATACCGAACGGCTTTCCCTGATATAAGTATCCTCTCACCCGCATCTTCACAAAACACCTCACCGCCACGGGCCGAAAGCTGCTTGGCGGACAGTGTCCTCTTGCGAAGTCGGCGTGACCAGTAGGGAGCGAGCCCGGTATAAGCAGAGCCGGTTACCGGATCTTCCGGAATGCCCACTTTCGGCGCGAAGAAACGGGCCACGAAATCATAATGATCAGAAGGCGCGGTAACCGCGACGCCAAATCCATCCAATTGCTCCAGTAAGCGGAAGTCTGGCGCGATACTCGCGACATCAGCTTCGCTGCCAAAAACGGCAATGTAATTCTTGCCTTTCAACGTTTCAACCGGCTCGCAGCCGAGTCCGCGACTCAATAACTCGGGCGTGGCGCATGTCTGAGGTGCCTGGGCGGGAAAATTCAGCGTCAGCAAATCATCCTGCCGGCTGACAGACAGAATTCCCGACTGCGAGTCGAACTCAATAACATCCTTTTTGTAATCCAGATGATTGAACAAGACAAACGCGGATGCCAGCGTGGCGTGGCCGCACAACGCGATCTCGCTTTTGGGTGTAAACCAGCGGATGTGGAATCCGGTTGCCGTGGAGACGAAAAATGCCGTTTCCGCAAGATTATTTTCTTCAGCGATAGACTGCATGAGCGTATCGCTCAACCATGCATCCAGCGGCACAACGCCCGCAGGGTTCCCTTCAAATGCCTGATTGGCAAATGCGTCGATTTGATAGAACTTCAGTTTCATGGAGCTTCCTTGTGGTTGCTGCAGGGAAGAGTGCTTTAAAGAGTGCACGCAAGATTGCATGGCAATCGGTTCGGGGAAAACCCATGATAATCTGTTTAACTTCGCTGCTGAAGTCTGTTTTAATCACGCTCTGATCACTCTCATAATAAAAGCCAAACATGATGTCTATCCACTTTCTGCACCCTGGTCGAATACTGTCTGCTCTCGATGTCATTGATCAAACCGGTGATTCCTACAGTTTAAGTCGCCCCGAGTCATTGCGGCGTGCGTTTTACACACTCGCCGGAGTTTGCGTCGCGTTGCTTTTTATTCATTACGGAAGATATGCCAGCAATGTGTCGGTGTTCATCGGTGATGATGCCTGGCAGTCCCTGCGCAATTCCGGCTGGGACCAGATGCTTGGCTACATCTGGTGGACAGTTTGTCACTTCCTGGGTTACGTCCTGCTGCCGTGGCTGATAATTCGGTTTGTTTTCAAGCAGCGGATGCAGGATTTCGGCTGGCGTTTTCATCAAACCGCTGAACATTGGCGGGGTTACCTGCTGCTACTCAGCCCCATTCTCGTTTTTGTGTTGCTGGCGAGCTTTGGTGATGATTTCGTCAATCACTACCCGTTTTATCAGTACGCCGGCCGCAGTTGGTTTGACCTGTTGCTGTGGGAAATGCTCTACCTGAGCCAGTTTGTGTTTCTGGAGTTCTTCTTTCGCGGCTTCATGCTGCACGCACTACGCCCCGCCATTGGCGCCAATGCGGTGTGGGTCATGTGCGTTCCGTACCTGATGATCCATTTCCCCAAACTGTGGCTCGAAGCAACCGGCGCCATTCTCTTCGGGCTGTTCCTGGGCATCCTCGCCCTGCAGTCGCGCTCCATCTGGGGAGGCGTATTGGTACATGCCGGTGTTGCGCTCAGTATGGATATCGCGGCCCTTGCCCGGAAGCTGGAAATCCCGTCCCAATGGTGGCCGTACTGAAGCGAGGCAGTGACTCTCGAATTCCCAGCCCGGATGGAGTGCAACGCAATTCGGAAATATCTGCCGCTGATTGCCCCGGATTCCGTTGCACTCCATCCGGGCTACCGGTGCGGTTTGTTGATGATCTTGGCTGCTCACCTGAGTTAAATCCCCGGCAAAAGGCCGACTTTGGTCTATCCTGTAGACACATTTATACGAACTTATCTCAGAAGGTGTTTTAAAGTGAACAAACGACGGCTCTTAGCAAACTTGTCACTGGTCTCCCTGTTACTGGTAATGAGTGAATTTTGCTGGAGCGCAACCGCAGCCGTTGCCACCGAGCGCGATGTCAGCCGGTTACAGCTCGCCTCTGTGAGTGCTGTAGTGGCGCCGCTGGGTGCTGAAGAGCCGGAATTTGCCAAACGCGCCGACTGGGTGAAGCCGATTGCCTCTGTAACCAAGCTGATGACGGCTTTGGTGGTCATGGAATCCGGCCAGCCGCTGGATGCGTGGCTACCCGTGGTGAAGCGGGATTTTGATCCCGCGGCCAATGCCTATTCCCGCATTCGCCTGGAGTCCGAAGCCACACGGCGGGACTTGTTACATGTCGCCCTGATGTCCTCAGAGAACCGCGCCGCTTATTTGCTGGCCCGCCATCACCCTCAAGGTTATGTGGCATTTATTGACGCAATGAATGCCAAGGCCCAAGAGCTGGGCATGACCGACACACAGTTTGTGGACTCGACGGGCTTGTCCGAGGCCAATGTGTCCACCGCTCAGGACCTGCTCAAGCTGGTCAACGCTGCCTACCAACACCCACTGATTCGCGAATTGTCCACCAGCCCCGGCCAATGGGTGCAGTTCCGCCAGCCGCGCTATGGCCTGCAGTATGGCAACACCAACCCTCTGGTGCGCAGTGGTCGCTGGGATGTTCTTCTCAGCAAAACCGGCTATCTCGACAGCGCCGGTCGCTGTCTTGTCATGGTGACCGAAGTCGGCGGCACGCCGCGAGTCATGGTACTGCTGGATTCCCGTGGCACGCGCACGCCGCTGGGGGATGCCGGGCGCATTCGGCGCTGGCTGGAAACCGGCACCGGCGGTACCGTTGCTGCATCTGCCTTGGCTTATGAAAAGGAAAAGGTTGCCGCATTGGAGCTGGCACGTACCAAGTTCGCCGGCCAGTTCGAAACACCCGCTGCCAACAAAGTGGCAAATTAGCCTTAGCCGTTCGCGGGCAAACCTTTCTCCCTAGCGCATGTCTCAGCTCCAACTGACAATGAAGGAGCAACGCCATGAGCCATAAATTCAAGGTTAACGATCACGTGCGCTGGAATTCCGAAGCCGGCTACGTCAGCGGCGTGATCACCAAAATCCATACTACCGACACCACTTATAAAGGCCATCCTCGCCGGGCAAGCGAGGACGAGCCGCAGTACGAAATCAAGAGCGACAAAACCGATCACGTCGCCATGCACAAGGAAACGGCATTGAAGAAAATACACTGAATGGATCATGCCGGAATTCCCCAGTGACCGCATTGGCGTAATGCGGTCACTGCAGCTGGTATAAATCTCAATTCCCGCCGCATACCTTTATCTTTAACCTCGCTATATTTTCTGAACCGTCATAACGTATTGGGTGATCTTCATCCCGTCACATAGCATGTAATTTCGTCTACGGTTCCTGAATGTGTTAACGATTCCTTCTTGTACGGCTCCGAATCATTTCACCGAACTTCCGCAGTACGCCAGGCCGAACATCGCTGTTTCCACGACAGAATACGGAATTCAACGAAATCATTAAGCTGCGTATATTAAGTCGGAAAAATTCGGCTCCCCAACCTGATATCGCTAATTAATATTTACGCGCAGCGCGATTATCTCGATTCACACTATCCGACACAAAAAACGCTTCCCACGTTTCGCAAATCGCATTGTGAACCTCATCCGCTATTGTTTTAACGTGTTAACTATGATGTATTCACAAAGCTTTACCGCAACACTAAGGAACGCAAAAATTAGCGGCAGCTATGAGTAGTTCAACATACCCAGCTATACCGACATTAGTCTCGCCGCTAGATGATTTTATTCATTAACAGAGGAAGGAGAGTAATGAAAACGATCCGTTCTATCTCGTCTCACGCGCTTGCCGCGTGCGCACTTGCGGCGCTGTCTTTCGGCGCCCAGGCCGCAGTTTACCAGGCGGAAGATTACAGCGCTTTTTATGACTTAACACCCGGCAACACTGGCGGCGCCTACCGTTCTGACGCTGTCGATATTGAAGCCACCAGCGACAGCGGCGGCGGTTACAATGTTGGCTGGATTGACGCGACCGAATGGCTCGCGTACAACAACGTCAATTTCCCCACCACCGGTAGCTACACCATACGTCTGCGAGTGGCGAGTCCCAACAGTGGAACTTCCGCATCAATTGACTTGAATGGTGGCTCCATCTTACTGGGGTCAGTCAATATCCCCAACACCGGAGGCTGGCAAAACTGGCAGACGGTTTCCATCAATGCGACAGTGAATGCCGGCACGTACAATCTTGGGATCTATGCACCAACCAGCGGTTGGAATTTCAATTGGATTGAGGTCGTCTCTAATGGTGGCGGCGGTGGCGGTGGCTCTCTGGCAACCGTTTATCAACACTGTGATTACACCGGCTGGGCAGCAGCCTTGGGTGAAGGCAGCTATAACCTGGGTCAATTACAGGCGCTGGGCTTCGCCAATGACGATGCCTCGTCCATCCAGGTGGCTGCTGGCTACGAAGCGGTGCTGTATCAGCATGACAACTTCCAAGGCAGCTCTGTGGTAAAAACTGGCAATGATAGCTGCCTGGTCAATGACGGGTTCAATGATGCTGCGTCCTCGGTTGTCATCCGCCAGACCGGTGGTGGTGGCGGCGGTGGCGGTGGTGCCACCTGGAGTGATGAATTCGACTCGATCAACCTGTCGAACTGGACTTTTGAAA
>CAYQQJ010000043.1:0-22161 GCA_964419935.1 uncultured Cellvibrionaceae bacterium | reverse complement strand
TCAAGGTATACTCCCTTAGCAGGGGAGCGCCTTCGGCCACTCGGCCACCTCTCCGAAAACTGATTTTGTTCTGGGGGTCCACCCATTCTACCCTGGGTGTATGCCCGAACCTTTGAGCAGGACGTCAGGCCTTGCTCAAGAGGAGCGGCATAATATCAACACTGGGAGAAAAATCAAAGGCTTACCCGGTAAAAAGTGGAGCTCATCATTATAACGGCTCCACTATTCCATCAAATTACCGCTATGACGGACGTGTTGTCCATTTCGCCGCACAGTGTTCAACTGTTGCCTGGCTCATCCTGTTGTTCTTTTTCACGCTGAATGCGTTGGTAAATCTCTTCGCGGTGTACCGCGATTTCTTTGGGCGCATTCACGCCTATACGAACTTGGTTGCCTTTGACGCCCAGCACAGTGACTGTGACTTCATCGCCAACCATAAGTGTTTCGCCAATTCGGCGGGTCAGTATTAACATCGGTGTTTCTCCTTAAAATCATCCTGTGAGTACGACGGTTTCTGGACTGTAAAGTTGGTTGCCGTCGCCGGTTTTCTTAACCTTGCACCTGCCTTTGAAGTATAGCCACTTTAGCGTTTGCTACTAAATAAATGACTAAGGGTTCGTCAGGTGCAAAATTTTGAAAACCAACCAACATTTTATAACCCTGTTATTTACAGGGTTAAATTTCCACAGGGATTAAAGACCATATATGTCACCGGCGCAATAATCCGTGGCGTTAAATTTGTTCTACTGCATCCAGGCCGAAAGCAGAGTGCAAACTGCGTACGGCCAGCTCCAGGTAGCGTTCATCGATGATCACCGAAATCTTGATTTCCGATGTAGTGATCATCAGTATGTTGATGTTTTCCGCAGCCAGAGCCTTGAACATTGTTGAGGCCACACCCGCGTGAGAACGCATGCCCACACCAACAATAGACACCTTGGCGATCTTGTCGTCCGTGCTGACCTGGCCGGAACCAATTTCTGCGATAACCTTTTCCAGCACGCCTTTGGCTTTCGTTACATCGTTGCGGCCCACGGTAAATGTCAGGTCATTGCTGCCATCACCACTGGAGTTCTGCACTATGACGTCCACTTCAATATTGGCGTCACCCACCGGTGAAAGTATTTTTGAGGCCATGCCCGGAATATCAGGAATATCGCGCACGGACAGTTTCGCTTCGTCGCGACTGAATGCAATGCCGGATACAACAGGTTGTTCCATAGTTCTGTCTTCCTCATCGAGGGTAATCAAGGTGCCCGGGCCGTCCCCAAAGGTCGAAAGCACCCGCAACGGCACGTTATATTTGCCGGCAAACTCCACGGCGCGAATCTGCAGCACTTTGGAGCCAAGGCTGGCCATTTCCAGCATTTCTTCAAATGTAATGCGATCCAGCCGCCGGGCGCCATCAACCACGCGGGGATCCGTCGTGTAGACACCATCAACGTCGGTGTAGATCTGGCATTCGTCAGCCTTCAATGCTGCCGCAAGCGCCACGCCTGTCGTGTCAGAGCCGCCTCGGCCCAGAGTGGTGATATTGCCGTTCTCGTCCATACCCTGAAAACCGGCCACCACCACAACGCGACCCTGGTCCAGGTCTTCGCGCATGGCGTCAGTGTCAATCTGCTGAATGCGCGCCTTGGTATGGGCGCTGTCGGTCAGAATTTTAACCTGCGCTCCGGTGTAGGACCGGGCGTCATAACCACGCTTTTTAAGCGCCATGCACAAGAGCGCGATGGTGACCTGCTCTCCAGTGGACAGCAACACATCCATCTCGCGGGGCTCGGGGACCTCCTGCATTTCCTTCGCCAGTGCAATCAGACGGTTGGTCTCGCCGCTCATTGCCGAAACCACGACGACTATGTCGTGGCCCTGCTGGCGAAATTGGGCCACTTTATCAGCCACAGCCGCAATGCGTTCGGTAGTCCCTACCGATGTGCCGCCAAATTTTTGAACGAATAAGCTCATTAACCGACAAGTTCCTGCTGTAATTTTACCCAAGCGCACCAACTGATCAGTACACTTACATTAAAAAGGGCGCCAATTAAACACTAAAAAATAAGGAATGTTAACTGTTATTACACCCATTCGGGTGAAGCGAGGACGCAACACCTTGTTTCTGTTCAACTGACCAATTGTTCAGTCAACGTGGCCAGAGCCGCAGGCAATGCCTCCACGTCGGTACCGCCACCCTGGGCCATATCGGCGCGACCACCGCCTTTGCCGCCGATTTGCTCCGCAACAGACCGCACCATGTCGCCCGCTTTGACTCTGTCGGTCGCGTCACTGCTGACTCCCGCTGCTAGAGCAACTTTTCCGTCATTGATGGCCGCCAACAATACCGCGGAGGTGCCCAATTTGTTCTTCAGTTGATCCACCATATCCCGCAGGGACTTGGCATCGACACCATCCAGCGTTTTGACCAGCAGCTTGATGCCGCGGATATCCTGGGCTTCCTTCAGCCAGTCTTCCACGGACGAGGCCGCCAGTTTGCTCTTGAGGCCGGCCAGTTCCTTCTCAAGCTGACGATTCTGGGCCACCAGGCCTTCCAGTTTCTCTGCCAGTGAGTCCGGCGAAGTTTTCAACAACCGCGCTGCTGCGAGCAGGGAATTCTGCGTCTGATCGAACAAGTGCAGTGCGCCGGCACCGGTTACCGCTTCGATGCGACGTATGCCAGAGGCAATTCCCGCCTCCGAGGTGATCCGGAACAGGCCGATATCGCCGGTGCGCTCGACATGGGTGCCGCCGCAAAGCTCAACGGAAAATCCGTCACCCATAGTCAGGACGCGCACTTCGCTGCCGTATTTTTCACCGAACAGCGCCATGGCACCTTTCGCTTTGGCGGTTTCCATGTCGCAAAGCTCCGTGCGCACGGCGCTGTTGCCACGTATCTGCTCGTTGACCAGGGCTTCGATCTGGTGCAATTGCTCCGGTTTAACGGCTTCAGGGTTGGCAAAGTCGAAGCGCAGGCGCTCGGAATCCACCAGGGACCCCTTCTGCACCACGTGCTCGCCCAGTATCTGACGCAGCGCTGCGTGCAACAGATGGGTGGCGGAATGATTGAGAGCGGTGGCCTGACGGACGTGGCTGTCGACCCGGGCATCCAGCATGTCGCCGGTTTTGAGGTTGCCGTGCAGCAGACAGCCAATGTGCAGGTGGTTACTGCCATCTTTGCGGCAGTCTCTCACTTCGAAACGCAGCCCCTCAGCTTCAAGATAACCGGTGTCACCCACCTGGCCACCGGATTCGGCGTAAAACGGGGTGCGATCCAGTACAACCACGCCCTGTTCGCCTTCGCCAAGGCTATCCACCAGCTGATTGTCACGAATGATGGCAACCACCCGTCCCTGATCTTCCAGATTGTGGTAGCCACTGAAATCCGTGGTGCCGGAAACGTCCAGCCCTGCGGTGTAATCCAGTTTGAAGCTGCCGGCAGCGCGGGCTCGCTGACGCTGTTCGTCCATCAGGGCTTCATAGCCATCCATATCCAGTGTGAGATCTTTTTCCCGCGCTATGTCGTTGGTCAGATCCACCGGGAAGCCGTAAGTGTCATAGAGCGTGAAGATGACATCACCGGGGATTTGTCGGCCCTTGAGGTTCGCCAGCTTGTCTTCCAGCACGGCCATGCCCTTGTCCAGAGTCTTGGCAAATTGCTCCTCTTCCGCCAGCAGCACCCGGCTGACCTGGGCTTGTGCGGCCGCAAGCTCCGGATAGGCCTCACCCATCTGCTCGACCAGGGCCGGTACCAGTGTGTGGAAAAACGGTTGAGTCTTACCCAGTTGGTGACCGTGGCGGACCGCGCGGCGAATGATGCGACGCAGCACGTAACCGCGGCCCTCGTTCGACGGCAACACACCATCGGTGATCAAAAAGGCGCAGGAACGGATATGGTCCGCAATCACCCGCAGGGACTTGTTTTCCATATCCGTGGTGCCGGTTGCCCGAGCTGCGGCCTGGAGCAGCGCCTGAAACAGGTCAATCTCGTAGTTGGTATGGACCTTCTGCATCACGGCTGCAATGCGCTCCAGGCCCATTCCGGTGTCCACCGAGGGCTTTGGCAGGGGAATGAGCGAGCCGTCGTTCTGCCGCTCGAACTGCATGAACACCAGGTTCCAGATTTCGATGTAGCGGTCGAGGTCGTCATTTTCACTGCCGGGCGGGCCGCCGGGCACGTCGGCCCCGTGGTCATAGAAGATCTCGGAACTGGGGCCACAGGGGCCGGTATCGCCCATTTGCCAGAAGTTGTCTTCGTCCAAGCGGGAAAAGCGCTCGGCGCTGACGCCGACTTCTTTTAACCAGATGTCGGCCGCTTCATCGTCGGAAACGTGCACTGTGACCCAGAGTCGCTCGGGAGGCAGGCCCAGAACCTGGGTGAGAAACTCCCATGCGAAACGGATGGCATCGCGTTTGAAGTAGTCGCCAAAACTGAAGTTGCCGAGCATTTCGAAAAAAGTGTGGTGACGCGCGGTGTAGCCGACGTTTTCCAGGTCGTTGTGTTTACCGCCGGCACGTACGCAGCGCTGGGAGCTGGTGGCGCGGCTGTAGGACCGTTGGTCCTTGCCGATGAACACATCTTTGAACTGCACCATGCCTGCGTTGGTGAACAACAAGGTCGGGTCGTTACCCGGCACCAGGGAGCTGCTGGGAACCCGGGTATGGCCCTGTTTTTCAAAATACTCCAGAAAGGCATTGCGTAATTCAGCGCTTTTCATATGTTGGTTGCCTGCTCGTTCGGTTCATCAAGGTTTCGTAAACGGAGATCGGGCCCGACTGGGCCCGATCTCAGATAATTAGAATGTGTGTTCAATGGACGTAATACAAAGGTGCGACAGTATAAAAGGATTCGGGCCGGGCGTCTAAATCGCTGTTACATACCTAGATCGCCTTCCGTAAAGGTCTTGTCTGCCAACAGGTGCAAATGCAGATGAAACACCGTCTGTCCGGCCTGCTCACCGTTGTTGACCACCAGCCGAAACGCGTCCTCCACCCCCAGTTGACGGGCGATGTCCCCCACTTTGAGCATGAGCTGTCCGAGCAGGGCCCGGTCGTCGTCCGTGGCATCCGCAAGGCGTGCAATGGGCTTACGGGGAATGATCAGCACATGGACCGGCGCTTTGGGCGATATGTCGTTGATGGCGATGCAGTCACTGTCTTCGTAGACAATTTCAGCCGGAATATCGCCGTCCATAATCTTGGAAAATATGCTTTTCTCCGCCATGACACTCACTCCTTTTCTTTCGGATTAGGGTTCGGGATAGGGATTTGGGGGTAAGAGGGGTCGCCGTTAAAGGCCCGAGGCTCAGTTGATCAGGACTTTACCGTCGGTTGCTTGGCCGCGAACTTTTCCTTTTCCTGAAGAGTAATCTCCCGCGCTTCGTTTTCCAGCATAACCGGAATGTCATCTCTCACCGGGTAGGCAAGGCCACTGGCCAGGCAGACGAGTTCGTGGTTATCGGGATCCCAGATCAGCGGAGCTTTGCTGACGGGACAGACCAGAATACTGAGCAATTTCTTGTCGATCATTGACTTTGTTAGCCTCCGGGCGCTGATACGTCAGGGAGCCGCAACCCGGACTCCCGCTTGAACGGCGAATCTTACACCCATCGCTGGCGGCTGTCTCCCGTACGGAGAGCAGGATCAGTTGGCCGCGGCTGCAGTGTCCTGCCCCGCCATCAGCAATTGCGGGTCCAGCCGCTCGCTGAACCAGTTCAAACGCCAATCCAGGTGCGGGCCTGTGGCTCTGCCACTGGCGCCGACCTCGGCAATTAACTGACCTTGTTCAACCTGCTGACCAGGTTCCACCAAAATCTTGTGCAAATGAATAAAGGTCGAGAACAAGCCATAGCCATGATCCAGGATCAGCGTGCCGCCCGAGTAGTACATATCGTCATGGGCCAGAGAAACGACCCCCGCCGCAGGGGCGGTAACCGGCGTACCCGTAGCGGCCGCGATATCCACGCCATAGTGAGGCGACCTGGGCACGCCATTGTAGTAGCGCTGGCTGCCATAAACACCGGTTATGGGGCCTTTGAGCGGCCATTCGAATGCGGTGAGGAAGTCCAGCCTGTCGCTGAAGGTCTGTCGCGCCTTCCAGACTTGCGCGGCTTCTGCCTGAATTCGTGCAGTGACACTCGCCGGCGGCGTCACATGTTTGGCCTGCACGCCTTCGATGCGTTGAATCTGGTACTTGCGCTGCTGAACACTGAATTCGTGATTTTCCGTCACGCCCGCGGCGTCAGTCACCGTCAGTACAACCGTGGGAGACGCATCGCGCCCCAGGCCCACAATAAAATTACCTTCTTTGGTGACGTGCACCGCCTCACCCGCAAATTCGACTTTGGCACCCGGAGACACATGCCCCTTGACCAGACCACCCTGCTGCCAAATGCCCTCGATATCCAGCGCCCAGGCATTCGACATGAGAGCGAGTGACGCTCCAGCGGCCGTTACCAGGGTTTTGAGTAGGCTCGTGAAGAATTGTGTGTGTACAGAGAATTGTGTCGCGCGGTACGTCATGCCTTACCTTTTGTGTTCACTCGTTTGTTCTTATCTTAGCCCAGATGAGTGAAGCGGGTGGTAATGGTGAATGGTGACCCGTAGGGCGAAAAAGCGTCAAGCGCCTTCCGCCATTGTGTTTTTGATTTGGTTGATGGTGACAGATCATGAAGAATTGGTCACGCCGTTTACCTACCGTTTGCCATTCACCGCTTACCATTTACCCATCACCAATCACCAATCACCAATCACATCACCCCTCCAAACGCGCACCCAGGGTGATCTTCGCATTCAGCAATTTGGAGACAGGGCAGCCTTCTTTCGCTTGGTTGGCGGCTTTGTCGAAAGCGGCTTTTTCACCACCTGGAATTTTGGCCTTGAGGTCCAGATGTACGGCCGTGATGCTGAAACCCTCGCCTTCTTTTTCCAGTGTGACTGTGGCTTTGGTTTCAATGGAATCTGCTGTCATGCCGGCGTTGCCCAGCTGTTGCGAGAGGGCCATGGAGAAACAGGCGGCGTGAGCGGCACCAATAAGCTCTTCAGGGTTGGACCCCGGCTTGCCTTCAAACCGGGTATTGAAACCGTAGGGTTGGGATTTCAGCGCGCCACTTTCCGTGGTGATGGTGCCCTTCCCCTGTTTGAGGTCCCCTTGCCAGTGAGCTGATGCAAATTTTTGCATGGTGATTATCCTTCTGATCAATGAGTTCGACGGATAACCTGCTGACTCTGGCTACTGTAGAGAGTTCCTGCCACCTGTTGAGGGTTGCGTCAGTGATGCTCGAACAAAGGCGCCGCATAAACCGGCTGCGCAACCTGCACACCCTGCCCAGCCGGCGACAGCTTGCCCTGCTCATCAATGGTGAAGGCCACCAGGTTATGGCTGCGTTCGTTGGCGACGATCAGGCGACTCTCATCCGGCAACAGTGAAAAATAACGTGGCCAGTCCCCTTCAGTGCCGACCCACTGAAGAACACTCAGTTGACCATTGGCGGCGATTTCAAACACCACGATACTGTTGTGACCACGGTTGGAAGCGTACAGATTGCTGCCATCGGCACTGATGGCAATATGCGCGCCCTGACTATGGCCAGCGAAGTCTTCCGGCAGCATGTTGATGGTTTGTACTGTCGCGAAGGTTCCATCTGTAGCAGCTTGCGCTACCGCAATGGTGTTGTTCAACTCGTTCAGGATATAAACCAGAGGCTCACTTGGGTGAAAGACCAAATGCCGGGGGCCTGCACCCGCTTCCGCCTGCCAGGCGACAAACCCTTCACCCAGCGCCGCGGCCTGGCCATCGGACCCGCTGCTCACCGGATAGCCCATTACCCGATCAATACCAAGATCAACAACATACAAAAAGTGTCCATCGGAACTCCACTGCACCCAGTGCGCATGCGGCCCCTCCTGTCGCTCGATATTGATGCCCTGCCCCGCATGTTGACGCTCCTGAGGTTGATCAAGCAGTGCGCCCGACTCCGGATCCAGATTGAATACCGCGACATTCCCTGTGCCGTAGTTGGCCACGGCCACTTGAGAGCCATCCGGGCTCAGGGCGACATAACAGGGGAAGGCACCCAAGCTGGATTGCTTATTGATCAGCTCCAGCGTTTTTGACTCCGCATTCCATTGAAAAGCCGCAAGTTCACCGGCGGTGTTCTCACTGGCAACGTAAAGCCGCTGGTGTTCGGCATCCATCGCAACAAAAGACGGGTTGTCAATGGATGCCAGCAGCTCGGGCTGGGTGAACTGGCCACTGCTGTTATCGACCGCTGATAAATACAGACCCTCACTTGGTTCAACACTGCTGCTGTCAATTTCACTGGTGTAGGTTCCGATGATCAGCGGGGTTTTCACGGTATTGACCTCCTCTGGTGGCTGCGACGTTGCACTGGGCTGTGATTCTGCACTGGGCTCGGGTGCCGATGGCTCACAAGCGGTAAGCAAAGTGATTGCAATAGCCGCTGCAATCCGCAATGGGTAGTGACAAAGTGACTTGAGCTTTGAACCAGGCGGTGCAAGGGCAAAAAGAATCGAAGCAGACATAAGGGATGAGACCTTGTTGGTGAGTTTGAGCCGGCTGGGGAGTTCGGCGCGGTTTTTCAATAAGAACATTCAATTCAGTGGAAGCGGTGAGGTGACAATTCAATAGAGACGGGACGCCCGCCTACCACTCTGATCCAACCCTGATTGCGATCGCCACCGGTGACGGTAAACTCAAACTGAAACTCGCGCTTCAAACATATACGGCCGCGACTGTTGCGGGCGAGGCCCAGGCCGCGCAAATAGATCATACTGTCGAGCAACTGCACGCCGGCCTGTTCGCAGTGGGCTTCAACCAGCCGTTGCGCAGCTTCCTTCAGTTGCAGCGCGTTACGGATATAATAACCGGCCACGCCCAAAAGCAATAACAGCAGCAGGCTATTTATATCAAACATCTTCTATCCTCTGTCGCACTGTCTATCGCACATTCTATCGCAAACAATGCGCTGCGAATCGGAAATAAAATTCCTGCTTGCTACTCCAGCAGAGCCCATATTTATATCTCAAGTTTCGGAGTTCGCACAGGGTCTTAACGCGGCCACTTAGGTGGTTTTAGCGCCGGTCCGCTTCGAGGTACGGCTTTCCAAGACACGCCGTAAACCCATCCATGGGGGCTCCTCGCCCGAATCCCGCGGGCCAGGGTCTTGAAAAGCCGTACCCCAAATCGAACCTCACTGCATGCCTAGCGTTAAGTATGGAACCATCGAACCCCGAAACTTGAGTTATATGTTGGTACCGGCACCTCAGCGCCTTGCCCTGCTTTCCCACATAACCGCACCCCACCCGGTTGCATTTACAGCGCAACAGTAGCAGGTTCTAATAGCGGATCATTCACGGAGGACATATGAATAATATTGAAGAAAGCGCGGATACCCCGCCATGCGCGGAACCCTGGCAACCGGTAAGCCCGCGCTACAGACTGGCATTGCAGCTATACATCGCGCTATATGGGCTCGTGGTGTTGATGTTAATGCAGATTCTGAACATGTTACAGCCTGTTCCGTTTACTCATGGGTTAACGGGTGCTGGCCTGCTGATTATCCTGTTCCTGATTCTGCGGTGGGCTCCCCGCAAGGCCCGGTTCACGCGTTACCTCGCCCGGGATTTGGATGTGCATGTGCAAACGGGGTATTGGTGGCAGCAAACCAGCTCCGTGGCCGTGAATCGGATCCAGCACCTGGAAATTACTCAGGGGCCTATCGAGCGCACGCTGGGTTTGTGCAAACTCGTGCTTTATACCGCCGGCGGTCGATCCTCGGATTTGAAGTTGCCGGGACTCAACACAGATACCGCGCGTCAGCTAAAAACACAACTGCTCAAGCAGGTGACAGAGGAAGAACACGAGAGGCCGCAGGATGGCATCGCGGGATAATTGGCAGCGATTGTCGCCCTTGGCGATGATCCACTTTGTGGTCAAGGCGATCCCCCAAGCGACCAATCTCTGGCCAGCGCTGGTCGGGATCTGGGCAGGCGGTGAAGCGGTGCGCGGTTTTTTTATGGCGTATGGGGCGCTCATTCTGGCGGTCATTGTGATTCTGACGGCGGTTCTGCCCTACTGGTTATTTCGCTTTCGGGTGGACGACGATCATATCCGCGTACACAGCGGCGTCTTTCAGCGCAAACGGTTAACATTGTATTTCGATCGGGTGCAACAGGCGGACATCAGTCAGCCCATTTTCTTCCGACCGTTTGGCCTGGCGTCCCTGACATTGGAAAGCGCGGGATCCAGCCAGGCGGAGGTGGAATTGCCGGGACTACCATTGGCAGCGGCCCAGGAGCTGAAAACCCTCATATTGTCTCAGCCGGCAGGGGCTCAAGCAGCCGATAGCCTTGGACCCGACAGTTCGACACTCACCGCAAAGAGTGAGGCAGTGGGGAACACAGTTGCTGATGGACGGGGGGAAGCGGACTACGTTCTTCAACTGCCCTGGCATGAAGTGGCGCGCTACGGTTTGATGCATAACGGGCTGTTATTTCTTTTACCGATCGCCGCTCCGATTTTGAATCGCATGGAGACGCCATTTCAGGCGTGGCTGGCTGCCGCAGAATCATCTCAATTCCATGACAGCCTCCTCGCCGCAATTGGCGGTAACGCACTCCTGCTGTTTGTGCTTGCCGGTGCAGTGGCTATCGGCGGTGCGTTGTTGCTGGTGTATAGCGCTTCTGCCGCCATTGCTCTCTCCCGCTTTTGGAACTATCGGTTGACCCGCTCCGGGGACAGCTTCCAGTATCGCGCCGGTCTGTTAACCATAAAAAACCGCGGTTTTCGCTTGCACAAACTGCAGTTGATTGTCGTAACTCAAGGCGTCGTGGCTCGCTGGCTGAAACGTTACACGCTGTCAGTCAGTAAAGCAGGCGGAGCAGGTGGCCCCGGCAATGCACAGCAGGAGCAACAGCATTTTCTTGTTCCAGTGATGACCCCTAAGCAACTGTTGACGGTTTCTGAGCAATTCCACTTGCCTGTGCCCCGTTGGCAACAGGTCCATAGTTTCTACCTGTGGCTGAACGGCACTGTCACGGGTGCGCTATTCGCGACTCCCGGTGCCTTCATGCTCGCTGCCGCTGATTATTCGCCCTGGTTCGCTTTGGCGGCACCACCCTTGTGCTGGTTGCTCGCGTGGCGATACTGGAACAAGCTGAGCTATTATCACGACGCGGATTGGTTTGCGGTCAAACGCGGTTTCATTGGCTTCAGGATTCGGTGGCAGCCGGTCATCAAGATTCAGAACATCACACTGATTCAGCCGCCCTGGCTTCGCCCGCTGGGGCTAATCAATGTGAAAGTGATAGGCGTCGACGGCGCATCAACTGTGGCATGCCTGCGCCGCGCCCGTGCTACAGAAATGCGGGATCAGCTGATTAATTGCGTTGCGAATGCCCAGGGGCGGTGGCTGTGATTTTGGTGGGCGATGCCGCTCGAATCTGCACACCGTAGACGAATAAGCTTTAGCGCCATCCGACATTTCACGTCAGATGGCGACGTTCGCAGAGCTCACGTCTTATCTGACCTACGGTACTGCGCCGAAATCAAGTCATCGCCATTGACCGGCGGAAGGCCGTTCTTGAGCATCCATGCTCTCACGGCATTAGCGCTTCCGTGCGCGTCGCGCTTTAGGCTTTTTCGCCCTTGGGTAGCAAGATTTTCCCGTTTCCCGTTTCCCGTTTCCCGTTTCCCGTTCCCCATTCACCTATCACCAATAACCATCACGCCTCACGTTTCATCAGTGCCACGGCCATCCGCGCACATCCCGTAGCGAGAATGCATGAGCTCAAGGCCGCGATGGCCATATTCAGCCAGCTCATGGACTGGCCACTGAAGATCTCCACGATGAGCAACTGAGGCCCGAGCAGAGGCACCCACATTTTCCAGGTCTCCAGGCTGCTGCCGGACAAGAGCACGTAGACTCCGGGAATGACGGGCAGGAGCATCAGAAGTTGATTGTAGGACTGCGCATCCTTGAAGGATTTGGACAAAAAGGAAACCAACAGCTGCAAGGCGGTGGCGAGTACGATAACCGGAATCAGGATCATCATGGTGACCAGAAAATCGCCGAGGGTCAGTACCGAGCGCAACCCCAGCTCTTCAAGTGGGGCCGCATTCACGGCAAACAGTTGCAAGGCTACGCCGATGACGGTAATGCCCAGCGTCACCAGAATCGCAGAGGCCCATTTGCCCAGAAACAAGGTCATATGTGAAACCGGTGTGATGAGCACCGGTTCCAGTGTCCGGTTTTCACGCTCACCGGCCGCCATTTCCGAGGACATACCGGCGCCGGCCACAAATGCAAACAGCAAGATGATCATCGGCAAACTGCCAAGTATATTGCTGGCCATTTTCTGGTCACTGGCAACATTAACGTCACTGACACTAAGCACCTGAGAAACTTCCGGGCTCACCCCGCGTAACAGGAGTCTCAGTGAACCGGTGGTGGCCGCCCATTGATGGATCTGCCGTTTGACGTAACCCACTTGGGTGTGAGAATCCATGCGCGACACGTCCCAGACGAGATCGAGGTTGGCGCGCTTCTGCGCACGAAACAGCTCTTGGAAGTCCTGCGGAACTATCAGCACCATGTCCAGCTGCTTGCTACTGACAGCTTCCACGGGGTCCGCAGGTGCCGGGACAATGGCAATACCGGCTTCGCGGAGTGCGTCCATCAGCGGTGCGGCACGTTCGGCGCCCTCTACAGCCAACTCGAAAGACGGCGGTTGATCCCGCATCGACACCAGAAACTGAATACTGCCATAGGTCATGGCGGCGAACAGCAAGGGCATCATCAAGCCTGGCATGATCGCCTTGAGATCTCGCCGGGCGTCGAGGATTTCTTTCTTAACAACGATAAGAATCTGCTTAAACATCATGCTCCCGTCCGTAGGCAAAAAAAGTAAAGGCGTCTTCCATGGTCGCCACGCCCGCATGTTGTTGCACTTCCGCCACGCTACCCTGCGCCGCGACCTGGCCTTGTACCACGATGGCCACCCGGTCACACAATTGCGCGACCTCATGCATCAAGTGACTGGAGAAAATAATGCACTTGCCTTCGTCTTTCAGTTGGAGCAAGAGCCGGCGAACGGCGCGGGTGGTCAGCACGTCCAAACCATTGGTCGGTTCATCAAGCAGGATATAATCGGGGTTGTGCACCAGGGCTCTCACCAGACTCACCTTCATCCGTTCGCCTTGGGAAAAGCCGTGGGTTTTGCGATCAAGGATGTTGCCCATGTCCAGCCGCTCGCTGAAGGCGTCGATACTGCGTACCACGGCCTTTGCATCCATACCGTGCAAGTGACCGAAATAGGCAATGTTTTCACGGGCGGTCAAGCGACTGTAGAGCCCCCCGCCATCGGGCAAGACGCCCAGCCGCTTTTGCACATCCAGGGGCCGGTGGCGAACATCCATTCCATCAATCGTCAGTTGCCCGGCCGTGGGTTTCAGCAGTCCATATAGCATGCGCAGTGTGGTGGTTTTGCCTGCGCCGTTGGGACCCAGCAGGCCAAATATCTCACCGCCGCGCGCACAAAAGCTGACGTCGTCGACCGCCACGAGTTTGCCAAACGTTTTACGAAGATTGCGCACCTCAATCATTGCGCCACCCCTGCCGCGGAACCTTGCAACGCCGGGCCAGCGCTGTCGATAAAAAACGCCGGTGGATGAATATCATCTATACAGCCAGCATCCAGGGCTTCCAGCGAACCCGCTTCGATAAAGTCCGTCACAACACGAGCCGCACAGCCTTGCATGGTGACACCGTGGTGAGCGCCCGGCGCAATGAGATGCAAGCTGTTCGCAAGGTGTTCGGCAACGCGCTCACCCCAGCGCGGCGGGGTTACCGGATCCAGCGCCCCGGACAGAACCAGTGCGGGAACATCGCTCACCACCGGCGTGAAATAAACATCTGGTATTCCGCCCTGAGGAAAGTGCTGACACAGCCGGGAAAATATCTGTTCACTGTCGAGCATCAGCAGCGGACGGGTACCCTCTTGCCTGCCAGGACTACTGGATTGGGATTGGGATTGGGATTCGGATTGAAGTTGGGAGCGACTGGCATGACTGTGGCGATAATAACCATCTTCGGCACAGAGCACCGTCGTCTGCATTCCCTGGCTGACATGCTCTTCAATCTCCTCGGTCGCCAGCAATGCAATACTGACCAACAGGGAAAAATCGTTATTGATAGCCTGGGCGACGGCCAAGGGAATTAAAGGTGCCAATTCCCGGGAGTACAACGTCAGCCGTATCCAACTGGACAAGGTGTTGGCGCTCAGATGGGTCTTGATCATCTCTTCGGAGCGGGGATGGCGCACGGAAATAGTACGAGGCTCCCGCTCTAATTCATGCAATGTATTCATCCACCCCTCGCGCAGTCCCTTGAACCTGTCGGCACATACTCTATCGGTTTCACACTGCCGAAATATCCGGCCAAGTGCACTGCTGCCGTCTTCCTGGACGAACCGTGGCAACTGAATCGATACCGGTGCCACGCCATCCAGGACCGCAGCACGAATCTGTTCAGGATAGTTGCGCATAAAAGCCAAAATCACGCGGGTACCGTAAGACACGCCCCACATGTTAATTCGTTCATAGCCCAGCGCCTTGCGCACAGCGTCCAGGTCCTCAACCGCGTATGGCGTGGTGTAAAAGCGAAGGTCCGTGTCCAGTTCGGCAACGCAGCGTTCAGCCATGTCGCTAACACGTTCCTGCCGATCCTGGTCGCTCAGCTGCCCGAGTTCGATTTCACTTAGCGGACAACGCAAACCATTGGAGTGACCTGTACCGCGCTGGTCGACAAAAACAATGTCCCGCTTTTGCTGCAGGTCCCGGAAATATGGCAGGTATTGTGGCGCACTCCTGACCGCGGCCCCACCCGGACCGCCGACTATGATGAAAAGCGGATCATCCGCTGTGCGATTCACTGCGGGTATACGCATCACATTCAGTGCAATGTGGCGTCCGGCCGGATTCTGTGGATTTTCCGGAACCTGCAGATAGCCGCACTCGGCATCTCCTGGTGTGACAAAGCCAAATTGACAATCAGAGAGCCGCAATTGCTCGTTCCCACTAGAAGATGCTACGGCACCCGACGCTCCGGCTGTTTGTCCCATTTCGGCCATCGAATGAGAGCTGAACATCACAGCCATGGCGAGCGCCGGCCAGATTGCCGCTATACGGAAATATTCGAGGTAGGTTTTTTTATTGACTGAGATGGTGAAAGAAATCAAGTACAGGCTCCTGCCGTATGATCAAGGATTCCAACGGTCGCCAGCATATCATCGACAACTGGAAGACGCCTTTGGCGGACGTCTCATTTTACCCGACTACTGTTGTTAGTCGCTCGTAGACCGCCGGCACTTTACCGTGCTCCTCGGGAACCTATGCCGACGATGAGGCAGGGATTGGCTTGGCGTTGCAGGCGGACAATTCAATAGGATAACAAACTGTCCGCGGGGGGGCGGGTGTAAGGGCTTGCTCCAGAGTAAAGAAGCGCAATTGGACCTAAAGCAGGGCATAAAAAAAGTGGCCAGCAAGACTGGCCACAAATACTTGCTTGGGGGCAAGATGAAACTGTTAAAACTTGTATCTTTCTGCGGTGATGTCTGCGTCAGTCTTTTCGGCCGCGTTGCTTGGGGAATGTGTGAACTGGTACACAGCAGGCAGCAGGTCGCGGCTAGTATCACCGACATTTGCCACGGGTATTGTCTCTAAACGCGCCTGCATCTGAACATGCAGGTGCAAGCCCGAGCTCTGAGAATACTTCAAAAGTACCCAGCGTTGTGGACCATCTTGCAAAGATGTGAATTGATCTGCTTCAGTGGCGGGATTTGCGACCTTGTTCTGCTTTACTGCGCTGAAGGTCAAGTTCGTCCGATTCCATTGTTGATCATTCAATACCGATTGCTCGCTGATCGAATTGAACTTTTCGCCAGTACTACTGTTAATCTTGCTAAGCGGCCTAGCTTGTAGAGTAGCAGGCGTCGCCGACAAGGCGTGGGCTTCAGATTCTGTTTGAGTTAGCTGGCTATATCCATTAGCCAGTGCCGCGCTTATGGCAACTCCGGCGGTCATAATCAAGCCCAGCGATACGTACTTCATCATTGGCGTACCTATATACATTGGTGTACCTAATGTTATTTAAGCAAGTGCTATTTACCCGCATATCATTTACCCGGGATCACTCATCCGATGTCTACTCAGGTATTGCGTGTTCAGGCTTCGGCGCGTTATCGACAGCCCTTGGCTCGCCCGTGTAGATGTACACATACCCGCTGTGACGGGGTTGGGTTTTCTGTAGGTGCCTTATGTTACTGAACGCATGTTCAACAATCCTCGCCCCTGAACCCCAACCTGTACATCTCCCTTTTTCGGAATCGCTCATCTGAACCAAATCGCGCGAAAGCAGTCGCTAGACAACCAGTATTCACCATTCATGGGATCCACGGGATTACCAGGCGAAATCGAGTGCATCATTCCTCAGTCTCTCCCGTTAATACTATTTTGGCTTTAGAAGGCTGCGTCATTGCACGAGGTCTGGATATGTTTGCTTAAATCATGCCAAACCATTTTCAATAAAAACAAGCAGGTTTCCGTCACCGGATGTGAACCTGCACCCGAGGCTTATGGTCTCTATATGCGTTGATCAAATAATGCGATTTTTTTCAGGGGCCAGCGAATGACGCGGGATTAACTCGAGCGCTATTGGAAGCTCTTTCATCGCGAATGGATAGGTGGGATTGCGCCCTTGCTACGCGCAGGTGGGGCTGTCAGAATTACAAACTCCCTGTCATATTTACCGATAATCCTCGTTTACGGATCACGGCTAAAATCAATTCGTCTGATGGCGCTAAAGTTCGCGTTAAACTATGGTAATATGCCTTGAAAATTCAGGGTAGCGCCGTAATATCAGTGCCTGCAGTAATCCACCAGAGTAAGAGGACTTGCCATTGGCCAAGGTGTTGTTAGTTGATGACGATGAGAATTTCACGCAGGCGACCGAGCAATTGCTTCGTTTGCTTGATCATGAAGTTGAAACAGCTGATAGCGTCGCCACTGCGCGCACCAGGCTCACCACCACTCGCTATGACGTGGTATTGCTGGATCTGATGCTGCCCGACGGCAGTGGTCTCAACCTATTGGAGGATCTTCCGGAAGAACGACATCCGCCTCACGTTGCCATCGTTACCGGGCACCCTGCGGTGAAGTCGTTAGTCAAGACGCTCTACGGCCCCAACATCAGCTATTTGATAAAGCCGATCGATCTTGAGCAACTCAAAGCGCTCATTGATAAAAGCGGTAGCCGGGACAGCACTGATGCCAATGAGGCAGGCAAACAGTATGGTTGCCTGATCGGCGAATCTCCTTCCATGAAACACCTGTACAGCATGATTGAGCGCGTCGCTCAGACACCCGCCAACGTTATGCTGGTCGGAGAAAGTGGCGTGGGTAAGGAATTGGTCGCACGAGCCATCCATAACGCCAGCCCGTCCTCAGGTCCTTTCGTAGCCGCCAACTGTGGGGCGTTTTCCAGAGAGCTCATTGGTAGTGAGCTCTTCGGTCATGAAAAAGGTGCATTCACCGGCGCGGTTGGGCGTAAGCCTGGGCTTTTTGAGCAAGCCGATGGCGGCACGCTGTTTCTCGACGAAGTCACTGAGATGCCGCTGGATATGCAGCCTAACCTGTTGCGTGCACTGGAAACCAGCCGCGTTGTTCGCTTGGGTGGAACGCAGGAAATTCCCGTGCGTTGCCGGGTCATCTCCGCTACCAACCGCAGTGAAAATCAACTCGCCGAAGATAACTGCATGCGTGAAGACCTGTACTTCCGCCTAGCAGTGTTCCCAATCACTATTCCACCATTACGCCAGCGCAAGGGCGATATTCCGCTTTTGGCGAAGCAGTTTTTGGTGGAGCTTAACCAGGAAGTCGGCACCGCGTTCACCCTGTCTGACAGCTCCATAGATCGCCTTGTCGCTTATGACTGGCCGGGCAACGTTCGTGAACTGCGTCACACTATTCACCGCGCATTTATCATGAGTGACCCGCAACAAAAATCGGAGCTGAGTTTGCCACACCAGATTGCCTCACCATTTGCCAAAGAACATGGCGACCGCTCCGGCCTGCAAGTGGGTAAAACCATTGAAGAGACCGAACGTGAGTTGATCACCCTGACGCTTGAACAGTTGGCAGGAGATAAACGCAAGGCTGCGCAGGTGCTGGGAATCAGTCTAAAAACCCTTTACAACCGTCTCAATGCCTATGAGAGCAGTTCGCTTTCATCAGCAGAAGGCTAAACGCTTTCACAGTAGATATAAAAAAAGCGTAATTTGTTAGCCAATTCGCCCGCAATAAGCAGCCCTGTCTATGAGTTCAGGCAGGGCCTGAAGCGGTGCTAGCCAACACCATAACGCCTTGACCACATCGGCTAGCTCGAGGAGCCGGAAACATAACGTGAAGGCATAGAACCTGCTAGCTCTGGACCCAATTGCCAGCAGAAATTTACCCAATGGAAGCCAGTAGCAGCCAAGCAAGCTGATACTGGGGAGGATCAGACATCATGAGCTATTACGAGCAACTGGCAACGCTCATTCACGATTTACGGAATCCCCTCAATACGATTTCGGTCAACGCTGAACTCGCAAGATTACAACTGCAAAAATCCCAGAATCCGGAAGCGGTCATTCAGTGCCTGAATAAGATAATCAATGAGTGTCAAAAATGTAGCCAGGTATTGACTGAGGTAAGCCATCCACCGGATGCCCCAAGTAACGACGAATGACGGCTCCCTGCCCTTCCGAATGGATGTTATTTCAGGCTTTGCCTAAGTTTGTGTCGATGACACGCAGCTCGCACTGGTAGGCGGTACGGTAGTTTTTCCACCTCAGGACCACGGTGTAAATACGTCACCCAATTTGAATTGTCGAAGATCCCCTTCATAATTCCACTGTTCCATGCGCGTCGACTCGCGATCCCCGTTCATGACGATGCGGTTGAAACTGTTCGACTTTTGGTTGCGAACCCGACGGGAAATTGCCGTTCCGGCCTGCATAATCCAGGCGCTGGTGTTGATGTTGGGATAGTGCTGTCTGACCGGCGCGATAAAGGGATAATGGATGTGCCCACCCAATATCACGTCCATTCCGGCAGCACTCCAGGTTTTCACCGCAAGCTCCGCGTTATGGGTAATATTTTCCGCATCAATTGGAAGTACAACCGCCACGGGGTGATGTGCGGCAACAATGCGCACTTGACTGTGACGGGATGCTTCCAGCTGCGCAGCGACCTGATCGATCTTCTCCTGTGAAAATACTCCGTCCTTGTGCCTGGCAGGGTCAGTGCTATTGATTGCGATGATGGTGCAAGCATCCGAAATCCAGGTCGCTTCCAGTCTACTGAATGCCTGCTTGAATCCACCATAAGGGTTTGTCAGCCGACCCCAAAGATTGTAAAGCGGGATGTCGTGATTTCCGGGAATCACCATGAAATGGTGTGAAGGCAACCGCTTTAGGAAGCTCTGAGCAGCCGCATATTGGCTACGCCGCGCGCGTTGAGTAACGTCACCCGTCAAAAGTATAACATCCGGCGGCGTTGCCCTTAGATTCTCTATCAGTGCGCGCTCAACAAGTGGTTGTTCGGTGCCGAAATGGGTGTCCGAGATCTGGACAATATTCATGAAGCCGGTCCTTGTAACAAACACGAAAAGCCTTCTATCTGCACATGAAATCTCAGAGGTGAATGGCATTTCACCAGCTCGCCATCCAGGGCAACTCTTACGGTGGACCGTCTCAACTCGATAGCAAGATCGGAAACATATTCACATTCCAAACTCTGCTCATCCAACACGCGACCACTAATGCCCCGAATAATAAATATCAACAACGCCCAGAAAGATCCCGGTTTGAGCCGTAAAACGGCAAGTTTTTCGGGTCGGAACTGGAAGCGGTGGTCCAGGCCCAATAATTGAGCCGAGTTGAAGTTGACCATCAACAGCGGTGTTTTAATTTCTCTTCGCGTAGTACCCGTAATGACTGTGGCTCGTGTGATATGGCGCGCGCGTATAATGGTCCAGATTCCCGACAACCAGGCTGCCAGACGCGTCCTGCCGACATAGCGTGTATGGACTTCCCGCTCGGCGATCACCTTCGGGTGCAGCCCCAGGCTTACGCTGACAATGAATGGCTGGCCATTCACATAAGCCAACGGCAGTGTTGTTGGCGCTGCTGATAGTAAAGACTCGATGGCTTCGCGGGGATCTTCAGGAATGCCGTGGGACCGCGCAAAGAAATTGAAGGTACCGGTCGGGATCAAGCCCAAGGTAATCCCTCTTCCGGGCGCCTTCTTGAGCACACCATTGAGTGTGCCATCACCCCCAGCAACAGTCAGCACAGCGCCCGTTTTCTCACAGTGGGTCAGCGCCTGTTGCAACTCCTGATCATATGTCGCCGTATCGCGCACACAAAAAACGGGACCCAATCGCTCCGAGGGCACAAGCTGCTCCCACAATTCCAGCAGGGCCTCTGCTTCGCCGGATCCTGCTGAAGCGTTGATAAAAAGGACGAGTACAGATAAACCGGCCTCAGTCGGCATAGAGTTCTCCATGGTTGCCGAGCGTGCTTTCAAAACCCACCATTCCTGAAACGTATCCCATGACCTTCCTCCAGTTAGGTGAGTAGTCCGCCGTTAATTCGCAGCGCCTGGTCCATTCCCATCCACGATGCGATCAAAACCCTCGGAAAATTGGTGGTACCAAGGCGACGAAAATGGTGGTGGCGGCTGCTAGAGCTACCGCTCTTGCAATTGAAGTGCCGAGTTTGTAGTACAACAGAGAGCAACCGTAGATCCAGTTACGGTGCCGCCCTCATGCAGCAATTACATAATTCAACGCAAAAATTGCGTGCTGCCGACTCAATAGAGAACGAAAACGGAAGAATTTGAAGGTAGCTCATACACATAGATGGTCTTCGCGCCATCCAGGCCTATTGGCATAATTCTCGCTTGCACTTACTTTGCTATGTAAGGGTTTCGGCATTCTTGCCAAGCCAGAGGACTTTACGCCTTTGTGCTCATTCAAAGATCGGCGAACGGTTCCCTCGTATTCCATTCATTAATAAGGAGAATATTATGAAATATTTAAGCATCCTGTTGCTTACACTGTTAGCCAGCATCAGTGTCGTTGGCTGCGATGTCAACGAAGGACCCTTGGAAGAAACTGGTGAGACCGTTGATCAGTCGATTGAGGACGCCCAGGACGCGACTGAAGATGCTGCGGACGATGTGCAGGACAGCGTCGACTAGAGACAGGATATGAATCTAGCGACGTCACCAATTATACCGCCGGGAACGGTAGTACAGGCGGCGTTGACTTGAATCAAGGTGCAAGGATGCACCGACACGAGATCTACCCGCCCAGCAATAAATGGCTCTCACAAATGAATACTCAGCACTGAGTTTCAGTAGACTGTATAAAACCGGTGTGTTGTCAGGCGCTGCACAGGGCTCAGGTTAGAGGGAATCAAGTAACCGGCGGATAGCTTCAGCGCCGTATCCTCGATATTGCAGGAAGCGCATCTGGCGCATTTTTTCCGCATAGTCTGCGGGTTTGCTTTTGAATTTTTTCCGCCATTCCCGGGCGAGCATCAGGCCCCAGTCATCCCGACTGCATACATAACTCTGCGCCAAATCAGAACCTATACCCTTTTCGTTTAACTCCATCAGGATGCGGTCTGGACCATAGCCTTTACGTGCGCGCATATTGACGTAAGCTTCAGTAAAACGTTCGTCGCTTAACAAGCCCTGCTCGACCAACCGATCGAGCACTTCATCGATATCCGATGGCTCACATTCCTCCGCAAGCTTTTGGGTGAGTTTCTTTCGCAGTTCATACCGGGAATGTTCTCTGCGTGCCAGCAGTCCGAGCGCCCGATTTCGCAAACTGGAACCCGACGGCTTTGTTATCGCGGTATTTTCAGGATTATTGGTAACACTCATAAAATTTCATGTCGTCAATAATGCGGTAGCCGATGAAGTGACTGGTAATAACGCGGAGGGGACCACCGGCAAGCCCGCCGGTGGTAACACTATTTATAGAGCTAGGGAACCTCTGATCAAGTCCCTGTGGTCTCTGCGCAATCTGGCGCGAGGCA
>CAYQQJ010000042.1:0-22558 GCA_964419935.1 uncultured Cellvibrionaceae bacterium | reverse complement strand
CAGTTAAACTCAACATACAAGGGCGAAAAAGCGTCAAGCGCCTTCCGCCAATTTTGTAAGAGGTCAGTTCGGCTCGCCTACAAGGCCCACTTTTTTCCTTTTCCCTTTTCCCTTTCTTTCCGCTTTCCTACAAATGCTTCACCGCATCAATCTCATATTCGATCTCCCCACCAGGGGCGCGAACAACGGCGACTTCACCCACTTCCTTGCCGACCAGGGCGCGGGCGATGGGTGAGCTGACGGATATTTTGTTCTGCTTGATATCGGCCTCGTCGTCACCCACGATCTGGTAGGTCACCTTCGCGTCTGTATCGACGTTGATCAAATCCACGGTAGTACCAAAAATAACACGGCCGCTCGGCTCGATGGTTGTCACGTCGATTACCTGAGCGTTGGAGAGTTTGGCTTCAATTTCCTGAATTCGCCCCTCGCAGAAGCTTTGCTGTTCTCGCGCCGCGTGGTACTCCGCATTTTCCTTGAGGTCACCGTGTTCGCGCGCTTCGGCGATGGCTTGCACGATGCGTGGACGCTCCACTTTTTTCAGCTGTTCCAGCTCCTGGCGCAGGCTTTCGGCACCTTGTTTGGTCATCGGATACTTGGTCATGCCTTTAACCTCTCGTGTAAATCCTGCAGACGGTATACATTGCGGTTCAGGCCGAAGCGCAACGCCATACACAACGCATTAGCCGCAGCCAATGTGGTTGTATAGTAAGTGCGGTTGTTCTCGGCACTGCGACGAATTGAGGCGGAGTCCTTGGTGGCCTGCCGCCCTTCGGTGGTGTTGACCACCAGGCTGATTTCCTTGTTCTTGATCATGTCGACGATATGCGGACGCCCTTCGTCAACTTTATTGACGGTACGCACCTCCAGCCCTTCCGCTTTCAGCTTGGCAGCGGTACCGCGAGTGGCAACCAGATCGAAACCCAGGTCAACCAACTCCTTCGCCACAACAACGATGCCATCTTTATCAAAATCCCGCACGCTGATAAACGCGGTTCCACCCGTGGGCAGCACATCGCCCACACCTTCCTGAGCTTTGGCGAAAGCTTCGGCAAAGGTATCACCGACGCCCATCACCTCACCGGTGGATTTCATTTCAGGACCAAGAATCGGATCGACCGCCGGGAACTTGCTGAACGGGAAGACGGCTTCTTTTACGCTAAAGTAGCTCGGTATGACCTCTTTGGTGAAACCCTGTTCCGCCAATGTTTTACCGGTCTGGCAGCGTGCCGCCACCATGGCCAGAGAGACACCGATACACTTGGAAACAAAGGGAACCGTGCGCGAGCCGCGCGGGTTCACTTCAATTACGTAAATTTCGCCGTCCTGGTAAGCCAACTGCACGTTCATCAGACCGATAACGCCCAGTTCCCGAGCCATTTTCTTGACCTGCTCGCGCATTTCGTTTTGCACATCTTCGGACAACGAATAGGGCGGCAACGAGCAGGCGGAATCACCGGAATGCACACCGCATTGTTCAATGTGCTGCATGATCGCGCCGATGACCACATCGGTTCCGTCGGACACTGCATCAATGTCCACTTCGATCGCATTGTTAAGGAAGTGGTCCAGCAGCACTGGCGCGTCTTCGGATGCCTGTACAGCTTCCCGCATGTAGGTGCGCAGTTCTTTTTCGTTGTAGACAATTTCCATGGCGCGCCCACCCAAAACATAAGACGGGCGAACCACCAGTGGATACTTCACCTCAACCGCCAAGCGCAAGGCCTCTTCCAGCGAGCGAACAATGGCATTCGGCGGCTGACGCAAGCCGAGTCGGTTGATCATCTGCTGGAAGCGCTCGCGGTCTTCCGCGCGGTCGATTGCTTCCGGGCTAGTGCCGATAATCGGTACGCCTTCGGCCTCCAGAGCTCGGGCCAGCTTAAGCGGTGTTTGCCCGCCAAACTGTACGATCACACCTTTCGGCTTTTCGATGCGCACAATTTCCAGTACATCTTCCAGCGTCAGCGGTTCGAAGTACAAGCGGTCAGAAGTGTCGTAATCCGTGGAAACGGTTTCCGGGTTGCAGTTGACCATGATGGTCTCGAAACCATCTTCCCGAGCGGCCAGTGCCGCATGCACGCAGCAGTAGTCGAATTCGATTCCCTGACCAATACGGTTGGGACCGCCGCCAAGCACCATGATTTTTTCGCGGTCGGTGGGCTGGGATTCGCACTCTTCCTCGTAGCTTGAGTACATGTAGGCGGTGGATGTGGAAAATTCCGCAGCACAGGTGTCGACCCGTTTGTAGACCGGATGCACCTTCAATTTGTGACGATAGTCGCGCACGGTTTTTTCACTGACTGCCAGCAATTGCCCCAGGCGCTTGTCAGAAAAACCTTTGCGCTTGAGCTGCAGCATGGTGAAAGCGTCAATATCCAGCAACGGCTTGGACGCAAGCGAGGTCTCAGTGTCCACCAGGTCCTTGATCTGGGCGAGAAACCAGGGGTCGATTTTGGATGTTTCAAAAACCTCCTCAATCGTCATGCCGGCGCGGAAGGCGTCAGCCACAAACCAGATGCGCTCGGCCCCCGGAGTGGACAGGTCCCGGCGAATCCACACCAGGGCATCCGGTGCGGTCAAATCGACCTTGGGCTCAAAACCGGCGGAGCCGACTTCGAGGCCACGCAAGGCTTTCTGAATGGATTCCTGGAAAGTGCGGCCGATAGCCATCACCTCACCCACCGATTTCATCTGCGTGGTCAGGCGCGCATCGGCGTCGCCAAATTTCTCGAAGGTAAAACGCGGCACCTTGGTGACCACGTAATCAATGGAGGGCTCGAAAGATGCCGGTGTAGCGCCGCCGGTTATCTCATTCTGCAACTCGTCCAGGGTGTAGCCAATGGCCAGTTTGGCGGCGACTTTGGCAATCGGAAAACCGGTCGCCTTGGAAGCCAGTGCAGAGGAGCGTGATACCCGCGGGTTCATTTCAATCACGACCAAACGGCCTGTCTCCGGCTCAACCGCAAATTGCACGTTGGAGCCGCCGGTTTCTACACCAATTTCGCGCAGCACCGCGATCGAGGCGTTGCGCATGATTTGATATTCTTTGTCGGTCAGCGTTTGGGCCGGTGCGACCGTGATGGAGTCACCGGTGTGTACACCCATGGGGTCAAAATTTTCAATAGCGCATACAATGATGCAGTTGTCGTTCTTGTCGCGCACCACTTCCATCTCATACTCTTTCCAGCCGAGCAGAGATTCATCAATCAGCAATTCATTGGTGGGGGAAAGATCCAGGCCGCGGGTACAGATTTCCTCGAATTCTTCCCAGTTGTAGGCAATGCCGCCACCGGAGCCGCCCATGGTAAATGACGGGCGAATGATGCAGGGGAAGCCGAACTCTTTTGGCACTTCCAACGCCTCTTCCATGGAGTGGACGAAACGTGCGCGGGCACATTCCAGACCGATTTTCTTCATGGCGGTGTCGAAGCGCTCACGGTCTTCCGCCTTGTCGATTGCATCCGCATTGGCGCCAATCAACTCGACATTGTACTTCTCCAGCACGCCGTGCTTGTCCAGCGCGAGAGCGCAGTTCAATGCCGTCTGGCCGCCCATGGTGGGCAGAAGCGCATCGGGGCGCTCCTTTTCGATGATTTTTTCTACCGTCTGCCAGTTGATCGGCTCGATGTAGGTCGCGTCCGCCATGGCGGGGTCAGTCATGATGGTCGCGGGATTCGAATTCACCAGAATGACTCGATAGCCCTCTTCGCGAAGAGCTTTACAGGCTTGCGCGCCGGAATAGTCAAACTCGCACGCCTGGCCTATCACAATAGGACCGGCGCCAATGATCAGAATACTTTTAATGTCGGTGCGTTTTGGCATGGTTTCTCCGAATGGGCAGTGCGACGCAGGTGAGATTCAGGGAACGCGGCCAGCGCCCCTGTCTCTAGTTCATAATTCAAAGTTCACAGCGTGCGTCTAACGTCTTGAATCTTTCATCAACTCGATAAAGTGGTCGAACAGGTTGTCGGCGTCGTGGGGCCCGGGACTCGCTTCAGGGTGCCCCTGAAAGCTGAACGCGGGTTTGTCCTTGCGCTGAATCCCCTGCAGGGATCCGTCAAACAGCGACTTGTGGGTAACCTCAAGGTTATCCGGCAGGCTGTCTTCGGACACCGCAAAACCGTGGTTCTGGCTCGTGATCATCACGCGACCACTGCTGATTTCCTGCACCGGATGATTGGCACCATGATGGCCGAATTTCATCTTCACACTTTTGGCGCCACTGGCGAGCCCCAGCAACTGGTGACCCAGGCAAATACCAAATGTAGGAACACCCTCGTCGACAATGGTTTTGATCGCATCAATGGCGTAATCACAGGGCTCCGGGTCACCTGGGCCGTTGGAAAGAAACACGCCGTCAGGGTTCATGGCCAACACATCCGCGGCGGGCGTCTGGGCCGGCACCACCGTCAGATCGCAGCCGCGGTCGACCAGCATGCGCAGAATATTGCTCTTGGTGCCGTAGTCATAGGCGACCACTTTGAAATGCTCACCATTGGCCTTGCCACCAGCGCCCAATTCCTTGAACCCGCTGCCAAGGCTCCAGGTGCCGGCATTCCAGTTATAGGTTTTATCGGTTGAGACTACTTTGGCCAGATCCGCGCCTTTCAAGCCAGGAAACCCCTTGGCCGCCGCCAGCGCCGCTTCTTCGTCAATGTCGCCGGCCATGATGCAGCCGTTCTGAGCGCCCTTGTCGCGCAGCAAGCGGGTCAGGCGACGGGTGTCAATGTCGGCAATACCGAGAATGTTCTGGGAACGCAAATACTCATCAAGCGCCACTTCATTGCGAAAGCTGCTGGAGAGCAAAGGCAAATCCCGAATGACCAGGCCGGTAGCCCAGATCTTGGTACACTCGGCATCTTCCAGATTGGCACCGGTGTTGCCGATATGGGGGTAAGTCAGCGTCACTATCTGCTGGGCATAGGAGGGATCAGTCAGAATTTCCTGGTAACCGGTGAGCGCTGTATTGAACACCACTTCACCAACCGACAAGCCGTCGGCGCCAATGGATGTTCCGCGGAAAATACTGCCATCTTCAAGAACCAGGATGGCGGGTCGTCGAAGCCCGTTGGTCAATTCTTTATCCTCCACGTCAGCCAATGTATAAAAGTGTTGTAGCGATTACCTGCCGCTGTTGGGGAAGACACCAGTCGCCAGCCGAAATTCAGAGCCCGTACAGGGTGACAGGGTCGAACCCTCGGGTTGCGCAAAATACCCGCGCAGGATGCACGTGCCTGAAGATCAAGAGGCTAAGCAAAGCAGCGCGAGATTTGGTGATGGCAGGTTGTAAAAAAGCGAGATGAAACTGGCAGCCTCACCTCGCTTTCTGTATGCCTTGTATCCCGCGATGAGCATTTATCGGGGCTGGGCGGCATTCGCCTAATCTGGGCGGGTATTATACATGAGCTGTAAGCCGCAAGCTACAAGCGGCAAGCCAAAACCCCGGGGAAAGGGACAAAACGGCAGGATTGCCGTTTTGCACAGCCACAGGCTGCCCGCAGGGCGAAGGCCAAGGACGGCCTGAGTGAAAAGGGAAAAGATTCGTGCCAGCCGCGGCAGCCATGGCCAATATCTGCCGCGGGACGATTTTGTGTAAGGTGGACGATTCGATGGCAGCGGGCTCATTTCCCGGCCACGATCAAACTTTTCCCTTTTCCCTTTTCCCTATCTTTTAACTTGCAGCTTGAAGCGTGAGGCTTATGGCTTCTACACCTACAACCCCAGCACATCCTGCATATCGTACAAGCCGGCGGGCTTGTCCTTCAGCCAGCCGGCAGCGCGGACGGCGCCGCGGGCGAAGGACATGCGGCTGGAGGCTTTGTGGGTGATTTCCACGCGCTCGCCATCGGCAAGGAACATGACGGTGTGGTCGCCCACGACATCGCCGCCTCGGGCAGTCGCGAAGCCGATCGTCTTCCGGTCGCGGGCGCCAGTTTGCCCTTCCCGGCCGTACACAGCGACTTTGCCGAGGTCGCGATCCAGGGCGTCGGCCAGCACTTCGCCCATGCGCAGTGCAGTACCGGAGGGGGCATCCACCTTGTGGCGGTGGTGCGCTTCATAGATCTCAATGTCCACATCGTCGCCCAGTACGCGAGCGGCCATGTCCAATAACTTGAAGCAGAGGTTGACGCCGGTGCTGAAGTTGGCGGCCATACAGATGGGTATTTGAGCTTGGTAGGCCAGTAACTCTTCTTTCTGCTCCGCCGTAAATCCGGTTGTGCCTATCACCATGCCCTTGCCGGCGGCGGCACAAATTCGAGCATTAGCCAGGGTAGCGGTGGGTACGCTGAAATCGATCAGAACGTCTATTTCGTCGAGAGTCAGCGAGACATCGCCCACCACGGCCACATTGTTGCGCCCGATACCGGCCAACTCACCAGCATCCGCACCCACCAGAGAGGACTCCGGGCGCTCGATGGCGGCGGCCAGGGTTACGCCTTCGGCCAGATTCACAGCTTCAATCAGAATTTTGCCCATGCGCCCACCGGCGCCGGTAATTGCAATACGGGTCATCACAGAGTCCTGTTCTTGGTATCGATTTTTTGCAAGAGATCGCGCAGCCCGTCACTTTAACCGACAGCGTCCGGCGAGGCCACATCGCGCTTGATATGAGCGGTGAGAACCTGACGCATGGCCTGTTCCACGGGAATGTCCAACGGCTCCAACTGGGACTTGGGCAAGTACAGTAAATAACCGCCCACCTGGTAACTCATGGGCAGATAAACCGCCACCAGATCGGTTTGCTCCCCAAGCGTGACATCTTCATTGGTCACGAAACCAATCAGCTTGAACTGCCCGTTCAGCGTCACCGTGACCACCTTGCGCATTTCGCCGTCGGTATCGCCGACCATGAAATTGAGCAGATCACGGGCACTGGTATACAGCACTTTGACAAACGGAATCTGCTCGACCAGTTTTTCAACGCCGGCAAACAGATGCTTGATCAGGAAAACCTGCGCGAAGATGCCGAAAGCGAACACCACCAGCACCGCAAACACCACTCCCATCCCAGGGATATACCAACCCGCGGGCAAAAGCAGTTGAAGGGGCAGTTTGAAAATCTCTTCCGCCGAGACCAGCAGCCAATACAACAGACCAAACGTGATTGCCAGCGGCAATACCAGCAACAGACCTTTGAGAAACGTGTTGGCGATGAATTTCATGGGGAGCCTATGAAAGCTTAGGGAAAAGGGAAAAGATTCGTGCCATCTGCAGCTGCCGTAGCCAAGAACGACAATATCCGGCGGCGGGATCATGAGTGACTCGACCTTTGGTGACAGCGGGTGGGCAGCGTCCCCACCCTTGCTGTTACTTGCTGCTCACTGCACGCTTTGGCGGAAGGCGCTTAGGCTTTTTCGCCCTACAAGGTCCGGCGGCATATCTTTTTCCTTTTCCCTTTACCCTTTTCCCTATATTTTTAACCAAAAAAACTCTTCATGCCTTCGAACCAGCTGCTTTGACGGGGCGAGTTTTTGCCCTCAGTCATGCTTTTGCGCAGTTCTTCCAGCAAGGCTTTTTGTTTGGCGGTCAGGTTTACTGGCGTTTCCACTTCAACGCGACAGAGCAGATCCCCTTGCGCGCCACCGCGTACCGGCGCAACGCCTTTGCCGCGCAGGCGGAACAGCTTGCCGGTTTGGGTTTCCGCCGGGACTTTGAGTTTCACCCGCCCCTCGAGTGTTGGCACTTCGAGTTCACCGCCAAGACAAGCATCTATGATGCTGATTGGCACCTCGCAATAAAGGTTGCGCCCATCGCGGGTGAAAATTTCATGTTCCTTGACCGAGACCTGGACATACAGATCGCCGGCTGGCCCGCCGTCCGCGCCCGCTTCGCCCTCGCCGGAGAGGCGAATACGGTCACCTGTGTCCACGCCGGGTGGCACTTTGACGGACAGGGTTTTGGTTTCCTCGACCCGGCCCTGGCCATGACAATCACGGCAGGGATCCGCGATGATTTTGCCTTTGCCGCGACAGTTCGGACAGGTCTGTTGAACGGAGAAGAAACCCTGCTGAATGCGAACCTGGCCAATACCGTTACAGGTTGAGCAGGTGGTCGGTTTGGTACCGGGCTTGGCGCCAGAACCTTCACAGGTTTTGCAATTCGCCAGAGTCGGCACCTGAATTTTAACGCTGGTGCCGCGCACCGCATCTTCCAGTGACAACTCAAGGGTGTAACGAAGGTCAGCCCCGCGGGAGGGTCCGCCAGGGCGGCCGCCACCGCCGAAGATATCACCAAAAACATCGCCGAAAATATCCGAGAAATTGCCAAAACCGCCGCCGGCACCGCCGCCCATACCACCAGCGCCTTCAACTCCGGCATGGCCAAACTGGTCATACGCTGAGCGCTTGCTGGGGTTCGAGAGAACCTCGTAGGCCTCACTGGCTTCCTTGAACTTGTTCTCGGCCTCTTTATCATCCGGATTGCGGTCCGGGTGGTGCTTCATGGCTACCCGCCGATAGGCCTTCTTCAGCTCTTGCTCGGAAACATCCCGGGAGACGCCCAGCACTTCATAATAATCACGTTTTGACATGAAATATTCAGACTTTTCAGTTGTTCACACACGCGAAAGCAGAGCCACGGGCCCTGCCTCCAATCTGGTAGATATTGTAGCTGCAAGCTGCAAAAGTCTGGACCTCAAGCTCTCAAAGTCAAGCTTTCATTTTGCTTACAGACTCAACAAGTACACCCTCAGCGTCATCGGTGGGCAGTGCCCACCCTACAGATTTTCCCTTTTCATTCGGCACATCCTTGTGCCTCACCCTTCGGGCAGTCTGCGGCTGTGCAAAACGGCAATGACTCACCACATCCTTGTGGTTCGGCCTGCGGCCAGCTAAAGCTGCCTAAATTTGATCCCGTCAAATTTTTCCTGCCGTTTTGTCCCTTTTCCCTAGCTTGCCGCTTGAGGCTCGCAGCTTAAAGCTATCCTACTTCTTCCCCTCTTCCTTCACTTCTTCAAACTCGGCATCGACTACGCCTTCGTCAGAAGATTGATCCTGCGCCTGGTCCGCTGCTGCGCCTTCCTGTGCGGCCTGCTCGGCGTACAGTTTTTGGGCAAGGCCACTGGATGCTTCGGTGAGCTTCTCAGTGGCAGCATCAATGCGCGCCTTGTCATCACCTTTCACCGCTTCTTCCGCTTCAGTGAGCGCAGATTCAATGGCCGCTTTTTCGTCCGCCTCGGCCTTGTCGCCAGCTTCTTCCAGGGTTTTGCGCGTGGCGTGGATCAGGCCTTCCAAGGTATTGCGACCGGAAACCAGCTCTTCAAACAGTTTGTCCGCTTCAGAGTTGGCCTCGGCGTCCTGTACCATTTTTTCGATTTCATCGTCGCTCAAGCCTGAAGCGGCCTTGATGACAATGGACTGTTCCTTGCCAGTAGCCTTGTCTTTGGCTGAAACGTGCAAAATGCCGTTGGCATCAATATCGAAAGTCACTTCAATCTGCGGCATACCGCGTTGTGCCGGCGGGATGTCGGATAAGTCAAAGCGTCCGAGAGATTTGTTTTGCGATGCCTGCTTGCGCTCGCCCTGTACCACATGGATGGTCACAGCCGTCTGGTTGTCTTCCGCCGTAGAGAATACCTGGGATTTCTTCGTCGGAATCGTGGTGTTCTTGTCGATCAGCGGTGTGGCCACGCCGCCCATGGTTTCGATACCCAGGGTCAACGGGGTCACGTCCAGCAGTAACACGTCCTTCACGTCACCGGACAATACTGCACCCTGAATCGCCGCACCCATGGCAACCGCTTCATCGGGGTTTACATCTTTCCGAGGCTCTTTACCGAAGAATTCAGCAACGGCCTTCTGCACCATGGGCATACGCGTCTGTCCGCCGACCAGGATAACGTCACTGATATCGCTGACAGAAACGCCCGCATCTTTGATCGCCATTTTCAGCGGTTCCAGAGACCGGTTGACCAACTCTTCAACCAGAGACTCCAATTTGGAACGGGTCAGCTTGACCACCAAGTGTTTCGGACCTGTGTTGTCCGCCGTAATGTAAGGCAGGTTCACTTCGGTTTGCTGGCTTGAGGAGAGTTCGATCTTTGCCTTCTCCGCCGCTTCTTTCAGCCGCTGCAGGGCCAATGGATCATTGTGCAAGTCAATGCCGTTGGACTTTTTGAATTCCGCAGCCAGATACTCGATCAGGCGCATGTCAAAGTCTTCACCACCGAGGAAAGTGTCACCGTTGGTGGACAACACTTCAAACTGGTGCTCGCCATCGACGTCAGCGATCTCAATGATGGAAATATCGAAAGTACCACCACCCAGGTCGTAAACCGCGATAGTGCGGTCGCCGCGGGCTTTATCCATACCGTAAGCCAAAGCCGCAGCTGTGGGCTCGTTGATGATTCGCTTCACTTCCAGGCCGGCAATCTTACCGGCGTCTTTGGTTGCCTGGCGCTGGGAGTCATTGAAGTACGCTGGCACGGTGATCACCGCCTCGGTGACTTTTTCACCCAGGTAATCTTCGGCGGTTTTTTTCATTTTCTTCAGCACTTCCGCTGAAATCTGTGGTGGCGCTTTCTTGTCGCCCTTCACTTCAACCCACGCATCGCCATTGTCTGCCGCTACAATTTTGTAGGGCACCATGGAAATATCCTTCTGCACTACGTCGTCTTTGAACTTGCGTCCGATCAGACGCTTGACCGCATAAAGGGTGTTGTGGGGGTTGGTCACGGCCTGACGTTTCGCACTCTGACCCACCAGAATTTCGTTGTCATCGGTAAAAGCAACGATAGACGGCGTGGTGCGATCGCCTTCCGAGTTTTCGATGACCTTGGACTTGTTGCCTTCCAGTACGGAAACGCAAGAGTTGGTTGTGCCCAGGTCGATACCAATAATTCTACCCATAAAACATGCTCCTTTAGATAAGCGTATTGGCGCTCTCATGGGCACCAATGAGAAAAGATTCGGGACTCCGCGGCTATTGCCGCTCCCCCGGTTGCTATGAATATTGGCGCTGATTCGCCGATTTCAAGCCGTTTAGCGGTAAATTCAGCGGATTATTCCGCGGCCGGCGCCTTGGATACCACCACCATTGCCGGGCGCACCAGTCGTCCATGTAGCGTGTAACCGCACTGAAACACGTTAACCACGGTATTCGGCTCTACATCCGCCTGTTCCAATGTGGTCATGGCCTGGTGCAACTGCGGGTCAAAGGGCTCACCTTCGGGATTGACCTGCTCCACCTTGTGACGCTTGAGACCGTCGAGCAATGATTTCAACGTCAGTTCTGCGCCCTCGACCAGCGAGCTCAGCTCAGCCGCTTCATTCTTGGAGGCATCAATTGTGCGTTCCAGGTTATCCGCTACCGGCAGAATGTCGTTCACCAATCTTTCAAGCCCGAACTTATGGGCTTTTTCCACGTCCTGCTCGGCCCGACGGCGCGCATTCTGTGCGTCCGCATGGGCACGCAATACCTGTTCCTTGGTTTGCGCGAGCTCGTTCTTCAGCTCTTCAATTTGCGCCTGAAGCGCTTCGACCGTAGGCTCGCCCTGCTCTGCCGCCGCAGTTTCAGCGCCGGGCTCGGGCTGCTCAGAATTGATGTCTGCTCCGTTTTCCGGCGCATTATCCGGCTGAGGGTATTCGTCTGTAGCCACACTTCTCTCCGATTTCAATGTGTTGACGGTGTGTCGATGGTTTGTATACACCAGTGAGTGGTGTCGATTTTTTGTGCTGATGGTTGTATTGGCAGCCTGCGCGGCAGTCAAAGACCGATCAACGATTCAGGATGAAAATTCATGCTGCGATCAATATGGGGGCACGCGGGGCACATTCAAGGGGAAAATTGATCTGCGCCTTAGCTGACAAAGAGCACTGGCGAGATGTCACCGACTACTGTATAAATAGACACCAGAAATGCGGCGCCTGCGCCAGCTCATTGTCATCATCAGCCAACCGGAGAACCTATCGTGCTGACACACCTGCATATCAACGATTTCACCCTGGTCGACACATTGGACCAGGAACTGGATGGTGGCCTCACCGTGCTCACCGGGGAAACCGGTGCGGGTAAATCCATTCTGTTGGATGCATTGAGCCTCGCCCTGGGCGACCGGGCGGATGCTGACAAGGTTCGCAGCGGGGCCGAACGGGCGGACATACACGCCAGCTTCGACCTTAGCCAGGTTCCCCACGCGCAACGCTGGTTGACCGAGCACGACCTCGGCGACGGCAGCGAATGCATTCTGCGCCGGGTGGTCACCGCCGAAGGTCGGTCACGGGCATATATCAATGGCAAAACCGTTACTCTTCAGCAGCTCAAGACACTGGGCGAAATGCTCATAGACATCCACAGCCAGCATGAGCACCAATCCCTGCTCAAAAGTGCGACCCACCGTCGCCTGCTGAACGCCTTCGCCAATGTGAACGAGCTAGCCCTACAGGTTCGCGGTGCCCACCGGCACTGGCAAACCTCTCAGCAATTATTGGAAGAGACCAAAGCCAACAGCGAGGAAATCAATGCGCGCTTCCAGTTGCTGCGCTATCAGGTGGAAGAGTTGGATCAACTCGCGCTACAAGCGGACGAACTGGCCGAGCTGGAAGCCAAACAGCGCAATCTGGCCAACGCTGGGCAGATCATGCAGGACTGCCGCCAGGTGATCGAGCTCTGCGCGGATTCGGACGACAGTCTTCAGGACCGCCTGCACAAAGCCCTGCAGCTGCTCGACAAGCTCCCCGGTACAGCCAGGGCGACGGATGAGGCCGGTGCCATGTTGCGCGATGCGCTGATACAGGTAGAAGAAGCCCAGCGCGAGCTGGAACGCCATTTGGACAGCTTTGAGGTGGACGGGGACTCTCTCCCCGAGATCGAGCAGCGCCTGAGCGCCATCTACGATATCGCCCGCAAGCACCGCATTCAACCCGAGGAGTTAGCCGCGCTGCATCAACAGCTGGCAGAAGAACTCGGCGGTCTGCGCAGCGGAGATGAGCAGCTGGAACTCCTGGAGCAGGACGCCCGCGAAGCGCTGGCAGCTTATGAAAAACTCGCCAAACAACTGACCAAGCAACGCCAGGTGGCGGCGAAGAAGCTGGCCACACAGGTCAATGGACAATTGCACGAATTAGCCATGGAGCGCGCCCAGCTCGAAGTGGCGCTGAAGGCCACGGAGGCACCGAGCAAATACGGCAATGAAAGCATCGAGTTCCTCATCAGCACCAACCCCGGCCAGCCAGCCAAGCCGCTGATCAAGATTGCATCCGGGGGCGAACTGTCGCGAGTCAGCCTGGCGATCCAGGTAGTCACCGCGCAGACCTCGACCACCCCGACGCTGGTGTTTGACGAGGTAGACGTCGGCATTGGTGGTACCACCGGCGATGTTGTCGGGAAACTGTTGCGGGAGCTGGGCACGCGCGGGCAGGTACTGTGCGTCACCCACCTCGCGCAGGTGGCCAGCAAAGCCCACCAGCATTTGCGGGTGGAAAAGAAATTCAGCAAAAAGTCAGCACTCACCCAACTGACGTTGCTGGATGGTGAAGAGAAAGTGGCTGAAATAGCCCGCATGATGGGCGGTGACACAGATTCCGCGCAGTCACTCGCTCACGCCAGAGAGATGGTTAAGATCTGAGCTACAAGCTACAAGCTACAAGCTACAAGTGAAGGATACTCGACGGAAGGCGCTTATGGCTTTTCCGCCCTACAAGGCGCCTCGGTTATTCTTTTCCCTTTTCATTCCAGCCATCCTTGGCTGTCACCCTTCGGGCAGCCTGCGGCTGTGTTAAAATGCCATCCTGCATTTTTGTCCCTTTTCCCTTATCCCTTTTCCCTGATTTTAGCTTGCAGCTTTTCCCTACTGTTCCTGCTCAATGGCCTCGAAAGGATCTTCGGGCATTTCCGCGCCTTGATTATCCACCTCTTCCTTCACTTCCTCGGGCGAAACCTCCGGAGTTTCCGGCTCCAGATCACCTTCCATACTGGCAAGAACATCGCCGTCGAAATTGAGTTGGATGTGTTTATCGGAGAGGCTGCCATCGCCGCGGCGCAGACTGTAATAGTAGTCCCAGCGATTCGGGTTGAAGGTATCTTCAATCAGTGGTGTGCCCATGACAAAACGCACCTGGCGACGCGTCATGCCGATTTCAAGCTGTTCCACCATTTCCTGGTCGATAATGTTCCCCTGTTGCACGTTGATACGGTACACGCCGGGGAATTTAAGCGAGGAGCAGCCGGCTATTGCCAGCAGCAATGCACCAAGAATCGCCGTGTTTATAACTTTTTGCATATAGGGGTTCCAGAAAATCGTTTGGCCGGGGATAATACCTGATCTCGAAGCAACCTGAGAAGTCCCGGAGGACAAAGCGATGGCGGTAGAAAACCAAGAACTACGTAAAGCCGGCCTCAAAGTCACCTTGCCTCGGGTGAAGATTCTCCAGATCCTGGAAAATTCCGAGCAACGGCATCTGAGTGCTGAAGACGTCTACAAAGCGTTACTCGAAGCGGGTGAAGATGTTGGCCTCGCCACAGTATACCGCGTGCTCACACAGTTTGAAGGGGCAGGCCTGGTGGAGCGGCACAATTTCGACGGCGGCCACTCGGTTTTTGAACTCGACCGCGGCGACCACCACGACCATATGGTATGTATAGAATCCGGCACCGTCATCGAGTTCCATAACGACAAAATCGAGCAATTGCAGGAACAAATCGCCCACGAACACGGCTACGACATCACCGGCCACAGCCTCGTGCTGTACGTCCGACCGAAGAAGTAGGGGCGGAGCTGCAAGCCGCAAGCTCCAAGCCATAGCTAAAACTTGCCGAAGCTTGTAGGGCGAAAAAGCCCAAGCGCCTTCCGCCGTAACGTGCCGTAAAGCAAATTGCGAATCGAAACGGTTGCATGCCCAATTCTTGAGCTTGAAGCTTACGGCTTGAAGCTTATGGCTCTCACTTTTCCCTGTTCCCTCGATTTTAACTTGCCGCTTGCGGCTTGTCGCTTGTAGCTTCCCCACCCTTCTCGGCCCGCCGGCGCCGCGCTTCTTTCGGGTCCGATATCAGCGGCCGGTAGATTTCAACCCTGTCGCCTTCCACTAACTGATGTTGTGCCGGTGCTGCCAGCCCCTTGGTGCCCAATGCCTGGCCGAAGATACCCATTTTGGCTGTGGCCACGTCAATCTCGGGGAAGATCTTGCTGATACCCGAGCGCTCAGCGGCCTGCAGCGCCGTAGTACCCGGCTCAACCAGCAGCGAAACGATTTTCTGTTTATCGGGAAGCGCATAGGCGACCTCCACCGCAATACTCTCGATGTCACTCATGCAACAACTCCAGGGGCAAGCGAAAAGACATTACAGGTTCACTAACTATAAATTTGACGAGCCCGATGGACCATAACATCCACCTGCTCCGAGGCGATCAATTCAAACAGTTTGGCTGCAGCCATGGCGAGCAAACGGCTCTTGAACTCGAATTCCAGCCAAAAGGTGACTTTGCAGGCCGTGTCACTCAGCGCTTTAAAGTCCCACTCGCCTTCCAGATGCTTAAACGGCCCTTCCACCAGTTTCATGTGGATCCGTTCCGGCTCGTAGAGCGTGTTGCGTGTCACAAATGAATGCTTGAACCCCGCTTTGGATAACTCCAGACAGGCTTCCAGCCAACCATCCCCCCTTTCCAGAATTCGCGCTCCGGCACAGCCACCCATGAAATCGGGATAGCGCTCAATATCATTCACTAAATCGAACATCTGCTGCCGTGAGAACGGCACCAGCGCATTGCGCTCTACTCGATATGACAATTCATTCCCCTAACCAGACAGCTTTTCCCAAAGCGTAATCACAAAAACCAGTGTCAGCAATACCGGTGAAATGTAGCGTAAGACAAATTCCCAGACATCATACAGCGGGTGCGACTCTGCGGCCATTTCAGCTCGCACCACATCGCGCTTCATGAACCAACCCACAAAAATCGCAATGAACAGGCCGCCGAGGGGCAGCATGATTTGCGCAGTGATGAAGTCCAGGAAATCAAACGGCGTACGACGCAACAAAAACCAGGGCTTGAAATCTGCCCAGTCATTGAAAGATAGAACTGCCGTGATGCCGAGCAACCAGGATATGCTGCCAAGCAACAAACAAGCGCGAACTCTGCCGAGTTTGCCGGACTCCACCAGCCAGGCCACACCCGGTTCTATCAGAGAAACAGCTGATGTCCACGCCGCAATGGCCACCAATACAAAAAAGACCGTGCCGAAGATGAGTCCAGCCGGCATGTTTCCAAACGCCACCGGCAGGCTCACGAACAACAATCCGGGGCCGGATGTGGCTTCCATCCCAGGATTGGCAAACACAACAGAAAAAATCACCAGCCCCGCCACCAGCGCAACGCTGGTGTCGAGAATGCCGACCGCCACTACAGTACGCCCGAGAGACGCGCGATCCGGCATATAGGCGCCATAAGCCATAATCGCGCCCATGCCCAGACTCAATGTAAAAAATGCATGCCCCAGCGCTGCCAGCAGACCGTTCATTGACAACCGATCAAAACGCGGACTGAACAGAAAATCGAAGCTCGCCGCAATATTGCCGGTAAACACACTGTAAGCTAACAAGATCAAAAGGATGGCGAATAAGGATGGCATCAGAATTCTTGCCGCCCGCCCTAGACCCCGGGTAACCCCAGCGGCAACCACCGTCACCGTCATCACACAAAACGCCGTATGCCAGGCAAAGAGCTTGAATTTACTGGCCAGCAGAGCGGCAAAAGCCGTTTCAGCTGTGGCGGCAGTACTGCTCTCAAAGGCTCCTCCAGCAGTGACCACCACATAGTGCAGCGACCAACCCGCCACAACACTATAAAAAGACATGATAAGCAGGCCCGCCACCACCCCCATCCAGCCAATGCCGGTCCAGGCGCCGTGCAAACCCGCTTCCTCGGTGACGAACTTCATCGAGTTGATGGGGCTTTGGCGTCCGCGACGCCCCAAGAGCACCTCTGCCACCATAATGGGGATGCCGATAAGTGCGATACATGCCAGATACACCAGAACAAAGGCACTACCGCCGTTTTCCCCTGTCATGTAAGGGAACTTCCATATGTTGCCCAATCCAACGGCAGACCCTGTCGCGGCCAAAATAAACGTCCATCGGTTGCGCCAAATGCCGTGCATTTGACGACGTTCAGCCACTGCTGGTTGTTCCATAGTGCCCCCGTCAAGAGTATCGGAGCGAGGTTTCTTGCGAATCCCGATCCAGATACCAGTGTTTTTTATGTTTATCTTGCAGGCCGGGATTGTAGCGCATTATGCTGGCTGGTTCCCATGACGCGCCTGCGACACAGGACAGGAAGCAACCAAAACCTTATACTGCGTGCTATGACAAAGAAATCCAAAAACAAGCCAAACAATACCATTGCTCAAAACAAGCGAGCGCGCTTCGACTACTTCATTGAAGAGAAATTCGAAGCGGGCCTGGTGCTGTCCGGGTGGGAAGTGAAGAGCCTGCGCGCGGGCAAAGCCCAGTTGACGGACAGCTACGTGATCTTCAAAAACGGCGAAGCCTGGCTGCTCGGCTCACAAATCGAGCCGCTGCCGACGGTATCCACCCATTTTGTGGTCGATCCCACGCGCACACGTAAACTGCTGCTTAATCGCCGGGAGCTGACCAAACTCCAGCGCGGCGCCGAACAGCTCGGCTACACCGTCGTGGCTACTGCACTATACTGGAAGCGCCACCTGATCAAGTGCGAAGTGTGCCTGGCCAAGGGTAAGCAGGTGCATGACAAGCGCGAAACCGAGAAGGAACGGGACTGGAACCGGCAAAAGCAGCGAGTTCTCCAGCACAACGCGTGACCAATGTGCTTGTTTATCCGCCAAAGTTACCCTTTCATTTGGTTTAACGCAGTATCGGGGCTATACTGACTTGCTGCGCGGGATTATGTCTGTCCCGAACTTTTCAGGAGCGCAGAGTTCAAATTAAGGAGCAGTAAAACGGGGGCGATTAGGATTCGACGCCGGTAACAAAACCCAAGGTGCATGTCGTGATGACAGCCAATCACGTTAATCCAAAGCTGTAAACTATTAGTTGCCAACGACGACAACTACGCTCTAGCAGCTTAAACCCTGCTAGCGGTCAGCGACAAGGTGCCAGTACCGCGTTTCTGACTGTCATATAGAACTGGATCGCTTCGTCCACTCGGCTTGTGGTGGCGTCGCTAAACTTAAGCAAGCTCGCGCTTCGCGTCCTGCCCGCCGGGCTGCAAAGCGTTAAATCAATAGACGGAAACTAAACATGTAGAGCCGAGGGCAGAGTGCTGACGGACGGGGGTTCAAATCCCCCCGCCTCCACCAAACTCACAAAAAGGTCACCCCAATGTAGGTACCATAAATTGGCGCGTTTTTACATCATAAGTTGGCGCAAAACAATGTAACTGTATGTTTTTAAATTGCTTTTCTGAATTCGTACTGCCATCTGGTTCAAATCCCATATAGGGATTTGAACCAGCGTTCTTATAGACCTCTCGATTTAAGTTAGACGGAGTCTTGAACTTGATTTCTATTTGAAACGCTCTCAAACAAGCACAACTTCATCATCCGCGCAACGTTGCTCATCCAAAAACCGAACGGTATATCCCATCGTCTTGTAGCTCTTTTCTCTTTTATTGAACATGCGTTGTAGCATAGGAAGACCGCGGTCAACGTAGTCGTGGATAGTCACTTGTGTTTTACCTTCAGATTCTCGGTGAATCCTTCCTGCATATTGCGCCAGACAGCCTTTCCAGGCGATGGGCATAGCAAGGAATAAGGTATCCAGCCGGGGTAGGTCAAAGCCCTCGCCAACATACTTTCCGGTGGCGACGACAACCTGAGATGAATGTAAGCGTTCATCAACACATTTGCGCTCCGCCGCCTTCATCGCCCCTTTCAATATGACTGAATCAATGCCGCTTTTTGCAAGAAGATTGTTGATCATCTCCGCATGTTCTCGCCTCTCCGTAAGGACGATTGGGTGACTGTCGTCACGAACGCTTTTGATAACGTCTGAAACGATTGCTTGGGTTCGCTTATCGTTTTCCATTATCCATCGATAGGCATCTGAAATTTTCGGCCTATCTTCGGATCGAGTAAGATGTGGCGGGGGCGTATCGTAAAGTTGATGAATTTGGACACCCTGATCAAACTTTTCATCGTTTGTACTTTTTAACTTTGTGTCTGATCGGTCCGGCCGTCATAAAAATGATCTTTTGATGACCATCTTGTCTTTCCGGTGTCGCCGTAAGGCCAAGCACGTATTTTGCGCGCACTTCGTTTAACACCATTTCAAATCGTGGCGCAGATACATGGTGACATTCGTCGACTACAACATGTCCATAATCCTGGACCACAGGCGAAACGGTATTGTCTTTCTTGTTAATTAGGCTTTGATAGGTCGCGATATCGATAATGCCAGTAGGTTTTTTCTTCCCACCACGAATAACGCCAACCTCCGTTTCCGGTAAAAACGAACGCAATCTTTCTTGCCATTGATCGAGAAGTTGGCGGCTGTGTACAAGGATAAGCGTATTTGTTTTACGCTTGGCGATCATTCCTATCGCCGTCACGGTTTTTCCAAATGCTGTCGGCGCATGCAATATGCCTGAGTCATGCTTGCACATTTCTTTTAAGGCGACTTGCTGGTTTTTCCTCAACGTCAACAAAGGTTTAATACTCGAAAGCTTGGTGCCCAGCTCGCGCTTATCATCAAATTGAACCCCAATATTGTACTCTTTCAATAATGCGAGAGCATCGTCCAGACATCCCCGTGGCAATGCCAAATAGCCATTTTCAATGCGTGCACACGAAATAAATCGGGGAATACCGTGTGTAGAAAAACGAAGCGCCTGAGTTTTAAAGAAAACTGGATTTGAAAAGCTGGCCAGTCGTCTTAATCTCGCTGAAAGCGCAGTCGGCAACTCCGTCATTGCAAAGTAAACGTGGTTGGCCAAGGTTGCAGTAACTTGCTTAGGTGGGATTTCAAGCGTCAGAGGTTTGGGTTTGGCGGTTATCTCCCATGGCGGTCGAGTGTCAGTAATGTCCTGCTCTGACATCAGTCTTAAGCTGGGGGAAATCTGCGAAATTAGTGTGTTTAGATTAAGCTTGGATAGACGCCCTATCTGTGAAAGATACTGCCATTGATCATCAATGATGTTTAATTCAGCGTCGACAAATAAGCTATTCCCCATGAGCCTCGCTTCGCGTTGCAGTGGTAGTGCGACTAAATTGCCGAACCCACCTTCCGGAAGAATGTCCTGATTGGGAAACAGTCTGTCATAGGAATCGAAAGACAAGCTTGGATAAATCTCCATTGCCTTATCGAGTAGGCCGAAACCCAAAAGACGAGCTTCGTTGGCGGGAACTTTGTCTTCAAAAAATATCCAGAGATGCGCGCCGTTTCCAGAACGAGAAATTTCTATCGCATGAGGGATCTTGAGTTCAATACAGGCACTGGACATCGCTTTTACTTCATCTTGCCAACTGCCTTTATCAAAATCAGCAACCAGCAGGAAGCAAGTATTATCCTGAAGTAGCGGGTAAAGACCAACCACCTGCTGCCCAGCCAGGTGGCGATAGATAACCTGATCGTTTAATTCACTAAACTGACGGTGGGAGCAATCCTGGCACTTGATACGTGGTTTGTTGCAGATTCCTTTTATCCACTCGTTGTTACAAGCCACAGAGTAGCCACTTCGTCCTTGTTGATTTTGCCAACGGTTGGCAAAAATATCTGTGCGGCCACGGAACAAGCTTCTGAAAATCGCTATCTTTTGTTCTGGCGAGCACGCGTCTGGAATAGAAGGTATTCGCTCGGGTTTTTGCAACTCATCCTTGAGTGCAATGAGCTGCTGTTTTTCCTGCTCAAGTTCATTCAGTCTTGCATCAATAGAAGGTATATCCCGAAACTTGGCTCCGCTGCCTTGAAGTTTGTCGTCAGTTGGAAAGTAATTAAACATGAGCTTGTGGTGGCTTTATCAACGACTCTGCCGGAATGCCTAAACCCTCCTGGAGTTTCCGGATCATCTTCAAGGTTAAAGAGCGTTTGTAGATGAGGATCTCGTAAATGCGATTACGCATGCCAATCATATTTTGGCTCCAAATCTTTGATGGTTATGGCCCATTTAGATTTGCTCCAAAGTTTTCATCGAGACGAACAATCGCATGGGATCGTCGGTGAAGGGCTCGAAAAGGCCGAAGTGCTGATAAAAACCGAGTGCCTCTTCATCCAGTACATCAAGGATTAGGCCGAAGGAAGGCAAGCCTGCCTGGCTTAGTGCCACGGCTTCGCGCAATGCATAGACCAGTGTTTTTGCCCCCAGGCCTGTGCCCTTATGGCGGATATCCACGGCCAGGCGTGCCATTAAAACGACTGGCACTGGATAGTGCGGCAAGCTTTGTTTGGTCGGTATCTGCTCACGGGTGACGCTGCTTGTCGTCAATGTAAAATACGCCGCGATGGGTACTTTGCCAGTATCGGTGATTTCCGGCAGCACATAGGTGCGGCTAAGGCCAAGCTTGCCGTGTTTTTCAGCGAACTTGGAGAGGAAGGTGTTCATTGTGGGTTTGCCGCAGTCAAAGGCCTTTAGATCGTGGTGGCCTTTACTTGCGGCAACAAAGGCCTGCTCCAGTGGCAATTAGAACCCCTCGCTGTCCAGTTTCTTCGCAGCTTCGAGAATTCTTTTACTGGGCGTTTTTGCGGTTTCACATACTTTTATGAAGTGGTCAAAGCGCTCATTGGTCAGCACGATCTCGTTTTGGGCCTTCAGGCGTTGCGGGGCATCATTACGCACCAGGTCTGCAAGGTAATCAGTCAGGCTGTATCCGCTGGCCAAGGCGGCACGTTCTGCCAGAGCTTTGAGTTCGGCGGGAAAGCGGGCTTCTATACGTTCGGCTTTTGCTGTCATGGGATACCTCCAGTGCTTTCACATAGCTTAGCATACGGCAGTTTGCCGTACAAGATCACCAAGTCATCTACAAAGCAAGGGTTGGGCTCTGTCGAAACCCGCCGCGCCATTAATAGGAGACTGGCGGTGCCTGTTGGGTATATCAGCGATATGCCAAGGACAAAGAACTATCCAAGCTCCAAGATGAAGCTAAGGCAGCAACGCGTGGATTATGGCGGCTACCTATGAATGACAGAATGTCCCCCCTTGGATATCGCAGTTCTCGCTACGGTAGCCGTTACGACGATTCGACAACAGGCGCGTGAGCAATGCATCGGGGTTTTCTTTGGAACAATTGGTTAGCGGTAACCGTATTGTAACCGATTGAAAGCCCGATCCTTCCTCAATCTCTCCTTTTCTTCAATAATTTCAATGTCTTGTTAATCGAAAGCTTGATTGAGCTGAGGCCATCTATTACCCAATCTTTCTTGAGGAAATCAATCATGATTATGAGTGATACCGGCTTAGAAGCATGTTTCAACAAACACCAAACTCCTGAATCTGGTCGAGCGCTATACTGGCAAACCAAAGCAGCACCTTCCAGATTGGTAACGGAAGGTGGAGCGTTAAACCAGTGTTCAGCTCCCCTAGCACTCACTCATTGCTTAGCAGGCTGTTGAAATAAGCACCGGGTTTTCCACCTGACTGCAGAAATTCATA
>CAYQQJ010000041.1:0-22745 GCA_964419935.1 uncultured Cellvibrionaceae bacterium | reverse complement strand
GGTGGGTCAAAAGTAATGGCCAAAAGTGGGTCAAAATAGATGGCCATTGACACTTTGTCCACCCGTCGTTCCATAAACCTTGAGACTCGACTTCAATGTTCTGGCGTCGCGTGTAGGCGCATATCACTATTTGTCCTTCGTGGGCGCGTACCACTGTCTTATAGTCGATCTAAAATTAAGTGGCTGGCAACTGCGATGAAAATCCGCTGCTGGACCCCCTTTCACTCGAAACATTTCGAAAATCTTATAAATCTAGCGCTTTTTATGAAGAATATTACTGAAAATGTCTATTCAGCCGCCACATATAGTTTGAATGACCTTATTCTTATGGTTATGTTGACAATAAGAATTTATGTTGTTAAAAATAGCCTTGTCAGGCAGTAGCGAAACTTTTCCTCGGACCCCTGAACTCAAAACGCGAACCTTCTGTGCATTCCAGCACTCAAGTGAGCTTCAGGGACGTCTTGCAGGGTGGGGACGCCCTCACCCTTTTTTTACATGCCGGGTTAGATGTACCGACCTTTGGCAGCAAGGCCCGGAAAAAGACAGAAGTCGCAGCAGCTTGCCACAGCGAAAAACCTAAAAAAGCAAGATTCAAAAAAGGATTTTACATGCACGGAAGTATTAAAAAGCGAGATCCACGCGTCACCTACACAGCTTTTCAGACGTAGTGATCGTCAACAGAGGATTGACTCTGCCGGCGAACAGTCGGACTCGCGGGAAGACTAGTGAACTAAAAATCATAATATTGGGAGATAAAGTCTATGTTCAAAAAAAACAAATTGTCGCAAGCGATTTTCAGCATCGTCGCGACTTCGTCATTGTCAATTCCGGCTTTGGCACAAGATGGCGGTCCGAGCGTACTTGAGGAAGTGGTCGTTACCGGCATCAAAGGTTCGATGATGCGTTCGATGGACATCAAGCGTGATTCCGCTGGTGTCGTCGATGCAATTTCAGCAGAAGATATTGGTAAGTTCCCGGACACCAACCTTGCAGAATCCCTACAGCGGATTACCGGTGTATCCATTAACCGCACCAACGGTGAAGGTTCTCAAGTCACTGTCCGAGGCTTCGGTCCCGGCAATAACATGGTCACCTTGAACGGCCGTATGATGCCTGCTGCTAGCGCTTACGGCGGTGGTAGTGGTGCCGATCCAACAACTACTGCTGGCGGTACCCGTGCATTTGACTTTGCCAACCTTGCGTCCGAAGGCGTAAGCGGTGTTGAAGTATACAAAACTGGTAAAGCGAGCATCGCAACCGGCGGTATCGGTGCAACAATCAATATCAAAACCCAAAGGCCCCTCGACAACCCTGGCCTTCAAGCCAGCGTTGGCGTTAAAGCGGTTATGGATACCACTAACCGTACCGGCGATGATGTGACTCCGGAAATTTCAGGCTTGTTCAGTTGGACTGACGACAGTGAAACCTTCGGTATTGGCTTAACTCTTAGTTCACAAGAACGCCATTCAGGTCTTGCCGGTGCTACGGTGAATAATTGGACAGTGGCGGCATGGGATGATACTAATCCAGGCCAGATATATAACCAGCCAGACCCGGATGTCTACGAGAATGCGCCCGTTGATGGTCAATTGTATTCGCGTCCGAACGATATCCGTTATGCATTTTCTGACATTCAGCGCGAACGTACCAATGGCCAGTTGACCTTGCAGTTCAGCCCATCTGATCTGCTGACTGCAACTGTCGACTACACCTATGCGCGTAATGAAATCCAGGAGCATCGTGGTGAGAATACAGCTTGGCTGCAGAACGGAGATAACGTCAAGCGCGTAGTGTTTGACGACTCAGCAATCAAAACCCCTGTTCTGGTCACCGAGGAGTATGGTGCCACGTTTGATGAGGGCTATGAGCAGCAATGGCGTGAGCAGGAAAATACGCTCGAATCATTCGGCGCGAATTTCGAATTCACACCAACGGATAATTTGACCTTGGCGTTGGACGTGCATGATTCCTCCATGGAAAGCTTACCAGTGGGTCCAGGCGGTAGCGGTGAAGTCGCTATGGGTATTGGCGCTCCGGTAGTAGACGGCAGAACCTGGCATTTTTCCGGTCAGGAAATTCCTATCTATACCAGCTCCGTCAATGATTCTTACGTTCGTCCCGACGGCACTGTCGTCGGTAACGGCAACGGCGTCATTGATGCAGCGGATATGGGTACATCAATCCTGAGGGTTCGCTCCTCATCGCAAGTTACCGACATCACTCAAGTCAAATTGGACGGCTCATTCGAGTTTGATGAAGGCGGTCGCTTTGACTTTGGTGTTGAAACCCGTGCTATGGAGTCAGCCAGTACACAAAGCGCTGGTGAAGATCAGACTTTGGGTAACTGGGGCGTTTCTGATCCCGGCGTATTCGCAGGTTCCGGTCTTCTTGAGCCGTTTAACTATGCTGGCGAATTTGACGACGTCGACATGTCTGAGTCACAGCAAGGTGGTCTAAAAGGCAATCCTGTAGCGCTGGCGCAATACCTCATTGACAACGGTATCTATCCCGACGCTCATGTCAGCCCAAACCCTGTCCTTGGTACCGACGACATTGTTGAAGAAGACACCGAGGCTGTTTATTTCCAGCTCGCTCTCCAAGGTGAATTGGGCGGTATGGAAACTAACGTTCTTGCTGGTTTCCGTTATGAAACAACTGACGTAACTTCAACCTCGCTTGTAACTCCACCAATGTATCTACGCTGGAACACTGAGAACGACTTCAGTGCCATTACGGCTCCTGGCGCCGAAGCAATTCCAATGTCGGCAGATTTTAGTTATGACAATCTGCTGCCAAGCTTGGATATCGACGTTGCTGTTACGGATGATATAAAAGCACGCTTCTCATACAGCAAAACTATCTCTCGTGCGGGCTACGGTAGCCTTAAAGTATCTGCGAGTAATTTTGGCATTACCGGTTCCACGTTGAATGGAACTATACCGACAGCGAGTGCTTCAAACCCCGCCTTGCTGCCATTAGAGTCAGACAATCTGGATCTGTCTGTCGAGTGGTACTTCGATGATGCGAGTTACGTGTCTGGTGGTTTCTTTGAGAAGCGCGTAACCAACTTCATTGGTACTGCCACCGTTCAACAAAGCCATTTCGGTATCCGGGATCAAACTTCCGGCCCACGTGCCCTTGAGGCCCAAGCAGCATTGGAAGCGGAAGGTTTCCCTACGGATGACGCCAACATTTATCGTATGATGGTGTTACTGGCACACCCAGAAGTTTTTCCTGGCGGTGCCGCCGATTATGACGGTACTGCGGATCAAGGCGCCGTTCTGGATGAAACCGAAGGTTGGGATCTTATTCCAGTGACTTCTGGCCCTGATGAAGACCCGTTGATGATGTTCGACACCAGCACTCCGGTAAATAACAAGGAGGCTAAAATCTACGGTGCTGAGTTCGCAGTTCAACACTTCTTCGGCGACAGCGGATTTGGTGCTTCAGCTAACTACACAGTCGTTCGCGGTGATATCGGGTTTGACGACCTCGATGTATCGGCTACCCAGTTTGCTCTACTTGGGTTGAGTGATACAGCTAACCTGGCGTTGATCTATGAGGATCACGGTATACAGGCTCGGCTAGCTTGGAACTGGCGTGACGAGTACCTTCGTGAAACCAACAGGGGTTCTAACAACCCCAGTTATGTCGAGGACTACTCGCAAATCGATCTGAACGTCACCTATGAAATCAATGACAACATTCAGGTGTTTGCTGAAGGCTTGAACGTCACTGGCGAAGATATTCGCGAGCATGGCCGCAATGATCAGATGATGTGGAACTACAGTGATATGGGTGCTCGTTACAACCTGGGTGCTCGTTACACGTTCTAGTTATCGATGTTGGATAATTAAATTTGTAGGAGGTAGCATGAAAAGGCCGCTGTTTTCAGCGGCCTTTGTCTATGCGTTAATATAAACCGTTGATCCTTTACCTCTGATTGGCTATGAAAGAGACTTTGGTGTATAAAGAATGTCGATGACTCTGCTGACCCGTCAGCCCATCTAGCTCTTTGAACTATTTACACTGTCGGCTTAGGAATGCAAATGCCAAATTATGTTCTATTAAATAATATCGATCACAAAGATCTGAAGGTGAGTGCTCGGTTCTCAGCAAAATATGGCGATAATGTTGGAAGTACCCTGACCTTCCCGACCGAGTTTGCCGACGTACAGCGAGAATATCCCATACTGTTTCGCAAAGCTCCTGATACCCGAACATTTGAAGCGGTCGTTATTCTCGGTTTTCAAAAGGATGAGAATTTATTTCTCGATGATGACCAGAGCGGGAATGGCTGGCTAGCCAATTACATTCCCGCGGCCATTGCGCGCGGCCCTTTTCTTATCGGTTTCCAAAAAAAGATAAACAATGGCGTTGAAGAGAAGGTGCCGGTAGTCCATGTTGATTTGGATAATCCACGTTTAGGTGATGTTGACGGCGTTTCAGTTTTTCTGGAGCACGGCGGGAACAGCCCGTACCTCGAATATATTTCCAAAATTCTGCAACGTATTCAGGAAGGTTTAGCGGCAAGCGAGGCGATGTTTTCTGCTTTTAATAAATACGACCTGATTGAGCCGGTGACGGTTGATATCGAAACCAATAACGGCAATAAATTTCAGCTGGCCGGTTACCATACCATCAGTGCAGAGAAGCTTGCCGCGCTGCCGGGCGACGCGCTGGAGTCCTTGAATCGCAGTGGGTTCCTCCAGGGTGCCTTTTTAGCCGTTTCATCTCTGCATAACTTAAATCGATTGATTGATATAAAAAACCGCAGGAGTTAGATAACCTACACTGCCTCTGTTGATATTCTTATACGAAGTAAATCATGATCACTTCCATCAAAACCCGCGTTGTTGATATTGTCGAACCTGGGATTGTTCCGGATGAAATTCACAGGTCACTGGAGCCTCTGGTTTTGAAGGGGCTGGTTAAGGAGTGGAAGTTAACCGGGGAGGGCTTGCAGTCCAACTCTCGGGCGGTTGATTATCTCAAATCGCACTACAATGGCAATCCATCGCTGGTCTGTTTCGGCGATCCATCGATCAAGGGGCGCTTGTTCTATAACGACGATGTGACACAACTGAATTATGAAACAAGGCGAGCGAGGATTGATGAGACACTTGATCAAATTTTACAAACGGTCGGTGACGAACAACCTCCTGCTTTTTATGTAGCATCTAACCACGTCGATACGCACTTTCTGCCAGGGTTCAGGCAAGAGAACGATCTCGCTTTCCCGTTCTTGGCTGCTGATACGCGTTTAAAAGCGCCGTTGGCGAGTATCTGGATTGGTGGACCCACTATTGCGAGTTGTCACTATGATGCGCCATATAATGTGGCATGTTGCGTAGTCGGCAAGCGGCGCTTTACCTTGCTTCCGCCAGAGCAGATACACAATTTATATCCGGGCCCATTGGGCCCTACACCTGGCGGTCAGGCGATCAGTATGGTCAATTTCCACAATCCCGACTATGAAAAGCACCCGCGCTTCAAGCAAGCCCTTACGGCTGCTCAAGTCGCGGAACTCGAGCCGGGTGATGCCTTGTATATTCCCTCGATGTGGTGGCATCACGTCGAAGCGCTGAGTCCGCTTAATATTTTGGTCAACTATTGGTGGAGTACCACGCCAGGATATATGGGCACGCCCATGAATGCTTTGAAGCACGCAATGTTGAGTCTTCGTGATCGTCCTGAAAACGAAAAGCAGGCGTGGAGACATATCTTCGAATATTACATCTTTGGGCCTGCGGAGCGCGCGACGGAACATTTGCCTGAGCACGCCAGAGGAGAACTCGGACCGATGGATGAACTAACAGCCAGAAAGCTGCGCGCGTTTCTGCTCAATAGCTTGAATAGATAGGGAGACAATGTGAGCCTTAACGAAGTTAAACGCGTGGTAATTGCGGGCGGTGGCACGGCAGGTTGGGTCGCGGCCGCAGCACTGTCCATTAAACTTGGAGAACTGCTGGATATAACCTTGGTGGAGTCGGATGAGATCGGCACAGTAGGGGTAGGCGAGGCGGCTATTCCTCCGATGAGAGTGTTCCATAAGCTGCTGAACATCGATGAACAAGAATTTATGCGCACCACCGAGGCGGTCTTCAAGCTGGGAATCCTTTTTGATGACTGGGGTGAGATAGGCGATAGCTATATTCACTCTTTCGGTAAGACGGGAAAAGAAACCTGGTTGGCGGAGTTTCATCACTTCTGGTTGCGTGCAAAAGAGTTGGGTGTGGGTGCAGAATTCGGGGATTATTGCTATGAGTTACAAGCGGCAAAAATGGGTAAGTTTGCCACCTCGCCGGAGTCGAAGATTAACTTCTCCTATCATCTGGATGCGACGCGTTACGCCCAATATCTGCGCAGTAAGAGCGAAATGCATGGGTTGAAACGGATAGAAGGCAAAATTGCCGAAGTTGTTCAGCACAAGGATTCAGGTTCTATTGATGCCTTGAGGCTGGAATCCGGTCAGCTCATTGCGGGTGATCTGTTTATTGATTGCACCGGGTTCAGAGGCTTGTTAATCGAGCAAACTCTGCAAACCGGCTATGACGATTGGAGCCACTGGTTGCCCTGCGATAGCGCTGTTGCGGTGCAAACCGAGTCAACGGAACCGCCCGTGCCCTATGTGCGCTGCACCGCGCGGGAATCTGGCTGGCAGTGGAAAATTCCTTTGCAGCACCGTGTCGGAAACGGAATAGTCTATTGCAGCCGTTACATGTCAGACGATGCGGCACGTGAGCAACTGCTTACTAATATCGACGGAGAAACGATCACGAATCCTCGTTTGATAAAATTCAAGCCGGGTCACCGCCGCAAAATGTGGAATAAAAACTGTGTAGCGCTGGGTTTGGCGAGCGGATTTTTGGAGCCGCTGGAGTCCACCAGTATCCATCTGGTTATGATGGGTGTTACCAGGCTTATGCAGCTTTTTCCTTTCGCGGGTATTTCTCCGTCGGTCATTGATCGCTACAACCAGTTGTCTAAAACGGAGCTCGAAGGAATTCGCGATTTCATTATTTTGCACTATTGCGCCACAGAGCGGGAGGACACCCCTTTCTGGCGCCATTGCAAAACCATGGAAATCCCGGAAACATTGGATCGCCGCATTAACCTGTTCCGGGAAAGCGCTCATGTTTATCAGGCCGATAGTGATCTTTTCCGAATCGATTCCTGGGTTCAGGTCATGCTTGGTCAACGAATCAAGCCCCAAAATTATCACCACGTTGCGCGCATGATGAGCGTAGAGCATCTAGAGAAATTCATGACGGGTTTTGAACAAGCAATTCGCCAGTCCGTGGAAAAACTGCCGGATCATATAGACTTTGTCCGTCAATATTGTAACGCCGGCAGTCTCTAGGACAGATAAACGTTTTAAGAGTACTCTACATATGAATCAGCTAGCCAGGCTGGATTTTCACCCTGAATTCTCCGTACAAAAGCTCACTATTGGTGACGAGGGAGCGCCTTTACTGGTCATTGATAATCTGGTTACTCAGGCGGATGCCTTGGTTGAAGTCGCGGGCACGCTGTCGTTTGGGCACACCGGCTTGGCGTTTCCAGGTGTTCGAGCGCTTGCTCCTGAGGCTTATCAGCTGTTTGTGCTAGGGCAATTAAAGCCGCTGTTGATAGAGCACTTTCAGTTGCAGTCGGATCGTCTGCGGTTCTCGATGTGTCATTATTCTTTGGTTGCAACGCCTCCGGAAAAACTGACTGCGGTACAACGCATTCCTCACGTCGATTCCTTTGAAAGTGACGGATTGGCGAGTGTGCACTATCTATTTAAAGGAAATTTGGGGGGAACGGCTTTTTATCGCCATCGAAAGACTGGCTACGAGTATGTTGACGAGACGCGTAAGCTCACATACTTTAAGTCACTTGAAGCCGAAAACCATGGGCCCGATATGCCGGGCCCTGAATATATCAATGGCAATACGGCACTGTTTGAACAGATTGGTAAGCAGGATGGCGTGTTTAATCGCATGCTGGTTTATCGTCGTAACTCACTTCACTCCGGGTGCATAGCGAAAGACTTTCCATTGGATAAAAATCCGCTCACTGGCCGTCTTTCGTTAAACAGCTTTATTGACGTTCTGCGGTAGATCGTTCATAAAATCGAAACATCTGCCGCTATTCAAGCCCACGTAATATCGGTGCGAAGGCAGGCATATTCGGTCAACGCCCCAACATGATTAAAAGTGACGGCTATGCCGGTTTTGACTGGTTTCGAATGGACTAAATTATGTAGTCCTGGTATTCGAGCCAATGCACGGAGCCGTTAGCTAAACGGCTCCGCCATGTTTACCAGTTGTCCGTTCTAAAGGGGGACGCTGGAATACCTTCCTTGTTGTACAGGTTCGCACCCTCTGGATTATCGGCCCAAGCGTATCTGACTGCTTTTGGGTTCTCGATTTTATCGCTCCAGACCACCACTTTATCGCCGCGAATTTCCGCCTGTGCCCAAACAAATTGTCTGTCTTCACCGGCTATGGCGAAGTATTTGAGTTCGCCGTCGCCCTGGGCGACCAGCCCACTACCTTTGTGGTTGAAGCTCAGCACCATCTGATTACCTTTGATCTCCGCGGATTTATAGAGCGGGCCGGAATAGACTACGTCTTCATCATAGGCTAATTTTTGCGCGGCAGCGGCGAGCCTGTCGCCAACGGCCTTCTTGTTAAGCGGATGAATATCATTCCACTCGCCGACATCAATCGCAACGGCCATAGCCGTGTTGGGTACGGACAAGGTCTCGCGCTGGGCTTCCCGCAATGATGCCCAACTGCTGTCCGTGGGTTTGGAGGTTGGCTCAAGAAAACTGGCGAGTTGCACAAACAGAAAAGGGAAGTCTCCCTGGCCCCATTTTTCTCGCCAATCGTCGATCATGGAGGAAAAGCGTTCCCGGTATTCGGCATGGCCGACATTGGATTCTCCCTGATACCAGATGACACCTTTTATGCCATAGTTAAGCAGAGGTGCGATCATGGCGTTATAGAGTCCAGTGGGTTTCCAGCGAACAAACGTTTGCGAGGCGAGAGGCTCCGCGGTCGCGCCGACCTTGTAGCGCCATTCGCCTTTCAGGTTGATACTCGTATCGGGAAATTGCAGTTCGTAATCTTTGTCCAGTACAAAGCCGCCGCGACCTTGCTGGCTGATAACTCTCACTGCAATCGTGTTTTCTCCGACTTTGAGTACTCCCGCGGGAACGGCATAACGTCTGGGTGGATACTGGTAGCCGGTAGAGCCAACGAGAGTTGCATTCACAAACACTGAGTCAGCATCCACTATCCTGCCTAAAATCAGTTTTGCTTCTTGGTCGGCCAGGTCTGTGGGAATCTCAATGGTTTTCCTGAACCAGACAACCCCGTTTAGCGGGCCTTTGGGCGTCTCTGGCCAGTAGCCAGGAATCTCCATTGTGTACCAGTCTTTGGTCCCCAGGGCAGGCGCTGCCCAGATGTAGTCCCCATTGCGCAGCCCCTTGTCTTTCTTGTTCAGTGAGTTGTGCCAGCTATCAGCTCGTTTGCGATCATCTGCCATTATGCGTTCAATCAGCTTGTCATCTTTGAAGCGCTGCAGTTCTGCATAGGGCTCGGGAAACTGTTTGAGAATTCCTTCGCTGATCCAGGCTTCCACTGGCGAGCCACCCACAGCGGCATTGATGATACCGATGGGCACGTCCTGGCTGCGGTGGATGGCTTTCGCAAAAAAATGGCCTACGGCAGAAAACTTGCCGATCGTCTCTGGGGTCGTCTTCTCCCAGTTACCGCTTTGTACATCATTTTGCGGTGCCTTGAAGTTGTAGCTGTCGGGTACCTGGAAATGCCGGATCTGGGGGTCGTCGGCGGTTCTGACCTCCCGTGGATACAGGGGTTCGACCCGCTCCATGGGCAATTCCATATTGGATTGGCCTGAGGCAATCCAGACATCACCTATGAGGATATCTTCCAGGATAATGGTATTTTCACCCTGAATTTTCATGACATAGGGTCCACCGGCTTTTTTTACAGGCAGTCTGACTTGCCATTCGCCGGCATTATTGGCAATGGTGCGATAGGTATGACCGTCGAAACTGACTGCCAATTCTTCGTCGGCGTCAGCCCAGCCCCACAGTGTTGTTTCCGCGTTCCTTTGCAGCACCATGCCGGAGCTCAATAGTTGTGGCAGGCGCACCTCGGCCATTACGTTTACGGATGCGCAAAGCAGGATTAGAGAGGCTATGCCGCGAAGAAATTTTTTGTTCATAAGAGTTCAGCCATTTATTGCGGTTTTGTGACCAGTTAGTTGGTAAACGCACTTAGAGTTTGTGGAGAGCCACTATTGCTTGGACCAGTGGCTGCATGGTCATTTTGCGCTGGTAAATCTGTGCGCCGGACATTTTGGTATTGGTAAAAGATGCACCCGTGACTTTCAGTTCGGTAAACGAGTGTCAGGGCGAATTTAAAGACGTTGTCGTGGTGTCTCCATCGGGTTTTGAACTATGTTTGTATCGGCAAGCTACCAGTGCCAGAGAGTGCCGTCTTCCAAACGGTTGACCGGTAAACATTTGCGTTGGTAGGGGTATTTGGCAGCCAGGGCTTCGTCGATATCCACCCCGTGGCCGGGCGTTTCCCCCGGCGTAAAGTAACCGTCTTCAAAGCTGTATGCGTGGGGAAAAACCGCGTCCATCTCCGCGCTGTGGGGCATGTGTTCCTGAATGCCGAAATTCGGTACCCAGTAATCGAAATGTAAAGCTGCGCCCATGCACACAGGGGATAAGTCGGTGGCGCCGTGACTGCCGGTACGCACGTGATACAGGCTGGCGAGGTCTGCAATGCGGCGCAGCTGTGTGATGCCGCCGGCATGTACCGCGGTGGTACGGATGTAGTCGATCAATTGATTCTGTATCAATTCGCGGCAGTCGTGGATGCTGTTGAAGACTTCGCCGACGGCGATGGGGGTGGTGGTGTGTTCGCGAATCAGACGAAAGGATTCCTGATTCTCTGCAGCTACAGGGTCTTCCATCCAGAATAAGTGGTAAGGCTCCAGTTCCTTGCCCAACCGCGCCGCTTCGATGGGTGTCAGTCGGTGGTGAACATCGTGCAGTAAATGGATGTCTTCACCGAACTGGTCGCGCACCGCCTTGAACAGCGTTGGTGCAAAATTCAGATACTTTTCGGTGGACCAAATGGATTCGGAGGGCAGGTCGGAATCTGCGGGTTCATAGCGGTCGCCAATTTTGGGCACGCCGTAGGTGCTGGCAACCCCGGGAATGCCGCATTGAACCCGGATTGCCTTGTACCCCTGGTCTATTGCCTGGCCCACCGCCTCCAGCGTCTGGCTCAGATTTTTGCCATTGGCATGGGCGTAAACCAATATGCGATCTCTGCTGCGGCCTCCCAGCAGTTGGTACAGGGGCATGTTTGCGGCTTTGGCTTTGATGTCCCACAGTGCAGTGTCCACTGCCGCAATGGTGGTCATGCCTACCGGCCCGCGCCGCCAATAAGCACCGCGGTAGAGGAACTGCCAAATGTCTTCAATGCGTTGCGGGTCCTTGCCAAGCAGAGCCGGAAGCACGTAATCCTCCAGGTAGGAGACAACGGATTTCTCCCGTCCGTTGAGGGTGGCATCACCTATCCCATACAGGCCCTCGTCTGTCTCGATCTTGAGTGTTACGAAGTTGCGGCCGGGGCAGCTGGTAATTACTTTTGCTCGGGTGATTATCATTGTGAAAGTTCTCCAGTGTTTCAGCAATCTTGTGGTCAGTAGAACTGTAAAAATGTCGAAGATGGATTCAAACTGCAAGGTGGCCGCGGCAACTCAAAACTTGCAGACTTTATGAATAAAAAAGCCCCGCAAAACATTTTTAAACCCGGGGCAAAGCGTGCGGGGAGCACTACAAAAAAGGGCTCTCCGGCGGCCCGAGGTAGCTGGGGCGCAGGCCGCCGGTATTTATCACAATTTTCTGCAGGGTCACTGCCGGATCAACGCGGTAAATGCGCAGTGTATGCAGCCCTGGTGTGGCAATGGTGTGCTGGCTGATGTGAGTGTGCACACCAGTGCGCACGGATTTTTCCCAGTCGTGGTGGTCGTGGCCGGCGAGAATATCCAGGGTTTGCGGCGGCTGATCATCGAAGCCAATGGCATAGCGGAGACCTTGACCGGGGGTGATGGGCAAGCTCGGGGCAAAATAGCTGCTAACCTCGAACTCACCGGTAGAGAAGAAAAATACCGGGTACTCGACGAAGGGCGCATTTACCGGATTTTCGAAGCGCTTGTCACTGACAGGGAAAGTGGAGATTGAAGACAAGGTTCGGCCGTGCAGGGGAATTTCTTCCCAGGCGATGCCGGCGACATCTTTCTTGTCGGTGTAGTGGCTGGCTTCGATGGAGACGTAGCCGTCGGCTTCGACAAATCCACGCACTTTTTCCGCAGTCTTAGAGTCTGGCTTGAAGGTTTCGACCTGAATTGTGGCGCCGCCCCATCCGGTACCTGTCACATGGATGCTGGCATTTCCGCCGCCGACAGGCGCTTTGCTCCAGTCGATACTGACACTTATCGGTTGTTTGACCTGCACCTCTCCCTCTGTCTGACTCAACTCGACCCAGGGTTTATCGACAACCGCTTTGAAGGTGAATGGCTCTGTGCCCCGGTTGTAGATTTCCAGTTGCCGCGTCTGCTGACCATAGGGATTGAACCCAGGCAGTTTGTAGGAGCCGTCGTGAGGCCAGGTGGAGGAGCTGGCCTGGGGCCAGGCGGCGACCATGCCTTCCACCGCCACACCCATGTCGGCAGTCCCATGGGGCTCATAGTTATGCAGCACGGGCAGGGTGTCTGCTGGCGGGTTATTCCAGTGGGTGTAGCCGATGTGCGGTTGCGACATGAAGTGATTCCATTTGCCGTCGGACAGCTCGGTGTGGAAGTACCGTTCCAGGTCGGCGTCCAGTTGAAAAAACTCTCGCGCTCGGGCAGCGTGTTTTTCGGTATCGGCCCGACCCTGGCTGGCATAGAGATGGTTCTTGCCGGTGGCGATGTAGAGCTCGGTTACGGTGGCGCTGGCTTTTACCGGATGCAGTACCAGCTGATAAAAAGCCGCTTTCTTTGTCTCCGGTAGCTGCTTATAAATAGTTTCCGCTCGTTCCACGAGGCTTTGCATCTCAGCGGCAATACGATCGGCCTCGTGATAATTGGTCAGGCTGTAGGTGTCCGGGCTCTGCAATTCCGGTTTGCGACGGCCGTTGTGTCGTGTGTAGCCGGTCATCAGGTCTTCGATATCTTCCGCATACTTGGCGCCGAATTCCCGTGCCGCCCAGAGTTCACCAAATTCCTCCAGACGCTCTTTTGGCCATTCGTTTGGATTCCAGGCCATGCGCAGAAAAAACTCGATGGGGAATTCCATCGGCTTCAGGTCACCGACATTGACGATCCAGATTTCTCTGGCGTCGTAGGCGTAGGCGAGATTCATTTGCTCCCAGATTTTGGCGATGGGAGTCACATTGATCCAGCGGTAGGAGCGGGGGCCGCCAACATAGTCGAAGTGATAATAGACACCGGCGCCGCCACTGCGCTTGCGCTCTTCCGGTGTGGGCAAGCGGCGAATGTTGCCCCAGTTATCATCGGTCCACAGCAGGGTTACGTCATCGGGTACACGCATTCCTTTTTCGTAGTAACGCTGCACCTCTTTATACAGTGCCCAGACTTGCGGTACTTCCTTGGCATCGCCGAAAACATCTGTGAGTATCTGCCGTTGGTCTTTGACGATGTTTTCCAGCAGGGCGATATCTTCGCCTTCACTCATGGGCGTGTCTTCCTGGCCGCGCATGCCGATGGTGTAGATGCTTTCATAGCCTTTGTTTCGTTTGGCGCCGTCGACCCAGAACTCGTACAGGTTTTCCGAGTTGGTTGCATAGTCCCATTCACCTTTCCCGTAGCGGTTCCACTCCTTGTCCGCTCGCATCATGGGTTCATGGTGGGAGGTGCCCATCACAATGCCGTATTCATCGGCCAGAATCATGTTCTGTGGATCATCGTCGGCAAAGGCGTTATTCCACATGGCGGGCCACAGGTAGTTCGCTTTTAAACGCAGTAACAGCTCGAAAACGTGCTCATAAAATTCATGGTCGTAATTGCCGAATTTTTCCGTTACCCAACCCGTGAGTGCCGGCGCTTCATCGTTCAGGAAAATACCCCGGTACTTCACCTTCGGTGCGTCCACGCGGCGGGTGTTGTTTTTTATGTAGAGTTCAGCGTGCTTGTCGGTAGGGACATCGGCCCACCAATGCCACGGGGAAACGCCGATCTGTTCGGAGACGTCATAGATTCCATAAATGGTGCCGCGCTTGTCACTGCCCGCGATCACCAGGGCCTGTTTGACGTTTGGCAGGGGGTTGGATACATGCTGAATAAGATAGCCTTCCCACTGGCCCTCAATGTCAGAGGCGTCAATTTTGCCTTCTGTGATCAGGCGCTGGATAATTTGGCTCTTGTCTATGGAGCCTACAATGACCGCGGGACCCTCAATATCGTCTATGGACGTAACCCGGGCCGGACGACGGTCGGTGACACGTTCGATATCGACTTGCAGGTCGTCCAGCGCATGTCGGATGCCAACGTAATCATCGGCATCCATATAAAGCTTGGCGAGCTGATTCTTGCCGGCTAATTCGAAACTTCCGGCTTCTGGCTTGAAAGTGACATAAGGCTGGTCGCCCAGGGCCAAACTAATTGACGGGAAGACACCGAGCGCGCACAACGCAATGGAGCGGAACACGGCGTGCAGAAAGCCGCCTTGGCTGGTCTGGGTGCCGTGGACTAAAGCACTGACTATTTTCATTCGTTAAACCTATAAGAGATTACAGGAAGCTGTCGGACTCAAGCGATCGTCGCGAACAAGGTCGCTTTTCCATAAACACAGAGCGAAAAAGCGGCTTTGAGTCCGGCAACCTCTCTAGTCGAGGGATTTCTCCATACGTGCATGAATACCAATATGCGTGCCGACAAAACCGCCTGCCACTTCGGTACTGAGCATGCGTGCGTCTATATTCCGGGCGAGATACTGGCGTTCATCCCCGTTAACTCTGTAGTAAAAGCTGATGGTGCCCGCGTTGCCTTCCGTTCCCAAAATGATCGTGTCAGCTGTGATACTCAGCGCCTCGGATCCAATGACCTCGGGTTCGGAATTGCGAGCGCGCTCCAGGGATAGCCTGTGGCCGTCTCCTGTATGTTCGACACTGAAGTAGTAGTGGAAAGTTTCATTTTGAAAAACTGTGAGCCCTGCGGAATAATTTTCGCCGAGCGGAAGCGCCAGCTCGGTCTCAGCTTCAAATTTTGTGTGCTGCTGTCGGTGCGCTAGTAGCGCGGGTTGTGCAAGGTCTGACAGGCTGACCGGAAGAGGAGTCAAGGATATTGCGCCGGGTTGTGCGGTCAGGCTGTACCAGTTTTTCCTGTCAGTGCGCAAACGATTCCAGCGCGGCGAGAGCTCGTCACCCTCGAACCCATCGCGCCAGGTAAAGTTGCCGGTCAAGACATCGGCATTGGGTGTCGCTGGAAGATCGGCGGGCTTTTCAAGCTGGTAGGGAATCTCTTCACCTGCCGGCAGAATATGAGGCCAGCCGTTTTCCCAAGTGACTGGCAGTAGAAAGGTTTCACGGCCTGTGTTGAACAGCGTTTGATCGTAGGCCCGTACCGCCAAAAATACCGCCCACCATTCACCTGCGGGTGTTTGCACCATATCGGCATGACCGGCTGTGGTGACTGGGTTGGGGCGGTCTATATCCAAATCCCGTTGCGTGAGGATGGGGTTGTTCTCATAGGGAACAAAAGGTTGGTCCAGGCTGCGCGTACGAAAGATCACTTGCGAATGATTGTAGGCCGTGCCGCCTTCCGCACAGGATAAATAGTACCAACCCTCTTTCTTGAAGATGTGAGGCGCTTCGATCCAGACAGGCTGGGTGGATATATCGACACCGCCGTTGACGATCACGCGACCGCTGTCTTTGATTACTGATTGCGCTTCAGGGGCATACTCCCAAAGCCAGATTGCGCGATGGCCCTCGTAGAGGGGGTCGCCTTCGGGTTGGCCATTGTGGGCAATGTAAACGCGCCCGTCATCATCAAAAAAGATATCCGGATCTATGCCTTGAATCTCGGGAAGCCATACGGGGTCGGACCAGGGGCCGGCAGGGTTTTCGGCCGTCACCAGAAAATTGCCGCCGGTATCGATCAGGGTGGTGATCATATAAAAAGTGCCGTCATGGTAGCGAATTGTCGGCGCAAAGATACCTCGCGAAACGCCTGCACCATCGAGCTCCAGTTGTTCGGGACGTGTCAGTACATGGCCGAGTTGCCGCCAGGTCACCAGATCCGTACTGTGGAAAATGGGCACTCCGGGATAGAACGAGAACGAAGAGGTCACCAGATAGAAATCATCGCCGGCGCGGGTAATGCTTGGATCCGGGTAGAACCCGGCAAGAATCGGGTTCTGAAAATGCCCTTCTGAGAGAGGGGCATCGAAAACGGCATCTTTTCCCTGATACTCAAACCAGTTGAACAGGGCGCGATTAGGATTGGGAGCTTCTGTCACAGGGGTACAGGCGGCGAGCACTAACGCAGACGTGAAGGCAAGCCAGCGGGCGTAAATTGTCATTATGGCACCTGTGGATGTTGTTATGACCGCCGCAGCAAGGCAACGCCGATCCATTATAGTCAGTTAAACCATAAGGTCAGTGTAGCCAAACCGAAGCTAAACCACAAGCCTTGCCTGGGGGGCGGGTGGGGGTAATTGGCGGGTCCGAACGCGATGAGAAAACCAGGTGGACGAGCTGCAATCGGAAGTGGGTGCGGCGTTCTCTAAAGTTCGAAGGCGAACCCTTGTTCGGTAAGGCGCTGGTAGGCAGCTTCATCGAACCTGTAGAGATTTGCCGCACGGTGGGCAACGTCCTTTTGCTTCTCATTGCAGGGCGTCAAGAGATTCATTTTAAGAATCTTGCGGCGGAAATTGGGCTTGTCCAGTTTGGCGTCCAGAATGGCTTCGTAGAGCCCCTGCAGCTGCAATAGCGTGAATTTCTCCGGGAGGAGGTTGAAGCCAATCGGCTTGTGGCGAATTTGATGGCGTAAGAACTGTAAGCCGTAGTCGAGTATCTGCGCGTGGTCATATACCAGGTCCGGCAAGTCCTTAACACTGAACCAGCTGGCGTCGGACGAACTGGAGCCTGCCACGGCCGGATAATCCTCCGCGCTCACCAGCGCATAATAGGCGACGGTAACCACCCGGGCGACGGGGAATCGGTCGACGCGACCAAAGGTTTTGAGTTGCTCGAGATACAACTGTTTGAGGCCTGTCAGCTCTTCCAGCAAGCGGCTGGCCGCGTGGCGCAGATCCTCGTCATAGCGAATCCAGCCGCCGGGAAGCGCCCACTGCCCCTTGCTGATGCCCTCTCCATGCTCAACAAGGAGAATTTTCAGTTCACCGGAGTCCAGGCCGAAAATGAGGTTATCAATGGTGAGTGCCTGGATGACGTCTTTGGGTGTTCTGAAACGCTTGGTACTGGCTTTGGCGGTTTTGATGTGACTGGTTGGCACGGGGTTTCCTTCATTGATATGCAGCTTCGGTAAAGCTCGTTGCTGTGATTCGCACTGTTACCGAGAAGTTCGCAGTGGTCTCACATGATCCGATGATTATATACCACTCATAGCTTGTTGTCAGACGGACAATAAGCTACACTTTGTCGCAATGGCCAAGTTCTTCGGTAGAAAAACTTGCATAACCCTAACGGCAGGCTGACAAATCTATGTTGTTCCTCGGAATCGATCTCGGGAGTTCGTCAATTAAGCTTTCCGTCGTTGACGGCGTAACGGGCAAGTCCGTGGGCGCTATCCAATACCCGGAAAAAGAGCTGACAATAAACAGTCCCCGTGCTGGCTGGGCTGAGCAGAACCCGGACGACTGGTGGGACTGTGTTGTAAAAGGTTGTGAGATTCTCTTTGCTCGACCGGCCATTGATCCGTCTCGCATCAAAGCGATCGGTATCGCCTATCAAATGCACGGACTGGTGCTCGTGGATGAGAACCAGGAGGTGTTGCGGCCGGCCATTATCTGGTGTGACAGTCGTGCCAATGATGTAGGGCAGGCCGCGTTCAAGGAGCTCGGCAGTGACTATTGCTTCGAGCACCTGTTGAATTCTCCCAGCAATTTTACAGCCGCAAAGTTGCGGTGGGTGCAGGAGAATGAGCCGGAGGTATTTGCCCGCGTTCACAAGGCCATGCTGCCAGGTGATTTTATTGCCATGAAATTGACCGGTGAAATCACCACGTCCCCATCGAGCCTTTCTGAAGCCACACTGTGGGATTTCAGCGAGCGCCGTTTGGCCTCTCGTGTTTTGGATCAATGGGGGATTGATGCCGCGGTCATACCGCCACTGGTTCCCAATATCGGGTTGCAGGGTGAGGTGAGTGCGCAAGCGGCACGGGTGCTGGGCCTGAGTTCCGGTGTGCAAGTGAGCTATCGCTCGGGCGATCAACCCAATAATGCATTCAGTCTGAATGTGCTGAACCCAGGCGAAGTTGCCGCCACGGCGGGCACCTCGGGCGTTATCTATGGCGTTACAGACAAGCCCGTCGCGGATATCCAGTCCCGGGTGAATACTTTTCTTCATGTCACGGATACCCAGGAACATAGACGCAATGGTGTGCTTGTATGTGTCAACGGAACCGGGCGTTTGTATAGCTGGCTGCGCCAACTGCTGAGTGCAGGGGGTGAAATTGATTATCAACGCTTGAATGAATTGGCTGCCGATGTTGCCGTTGGCAGTGAGGGCCTGAGGCTTTACCCATTTGGTAATGGGGGCGAGCGCATTTTCCAGAACCGGAATCTCCGTGGACACATTCAGGATATAGATTTCAATCGGCACAATCTGGGGCATATCGTGCGCGCCGCGCAAGAGGGAATTGTTTTTGCGCTAAACCAGGGGTTCGAGGTTCTGAAAGAACTCGATGGCAATTGCGACGTGATTCGCGTGGCCAAGGGCAACATGTTTTTAAGTGATGACTTTACCCGGGCGTTTGCTAACACAACCCAGACCGCGGTAGAGCTATACGAAACAGATGGCGCTGAAGGCGCGGCGCGAGCTGCAGGGCTTGGATATGGTTATTTTACGTCCCACAAAGAGGCTTTTCGCGGCTTGGTCCGGCAGGGAGTCGTAGAGCCAGACGCGGCAATGATGGAGCAGTACCGGGAAGCTTATGAGCAATGGGTTGAAGGATTGCCAGTGCAGGCTTCAGTCGTTTGTGGGGCTGGTTAACCGAATTTCGGCTAATTCTATGTAAATCAGAAATCGGCCATTTTTTGGCTGCAAATTCATCGAGAAAATCAGGTGCAGTATGAGTATTGTTAGTGGCGATAAAGAGTACTTTCCCGGCGTGGACCAAATCCGCTATGAAGGCCCGGAATCAGATAATCCCTTTGCGTTCCAGTGGTACGATGAAAACCGTGTGGTTGCCGGAAAGACCATGAAGGAGCATTTCCGCTTCGCGGTTTGTTATTGGCACACCTTCTGTGGCGCCGGTCACGATCCCTTCGGTCCCGGACCCTTTCACTTCCCCTGGAGTGAATCCAGTGATCCCATGACGCGTTCGCGCATGAAAATGGATGCGGCTTTCGAATTTATTACCAAGCTCGGTGTACCCTATTATTCTTTTCACGATGTGGATATTGTTGAAGAGGGCGATAGCCGTGCCGAGACCGCAAAGCGTTTGCAGGCAATGGTTGACTACGCCAAGGAAAAGCAGGCGGCTACCGGCGTGAAGCTGCTGTGGAGTACCTCCAACCTGTTTTCCAATCCGCGCTTTATGAATGGCGCCTCGACCAACCCGGATTTTTCAGTGGTGGCTTTTGCCGGCGCACAACTCAAGGACGCGATGGATGCAACCATTGCTCTGGATGGTGAAAACTATGTTTTTTGGGGCGGCCGCGAAGGTTATATGAGCCTGCTTAACACCGACCTCAAGCGCGAACAGGAACATATGGCGCGCTTCCTGACAATGGCGCGGGACTATGGTCGCGCTCAGGGCTTCAAGGGCAATTTCCTGATCGAGCCCAAGCCGATGGAACCGACCAAGCACCAGTATGATTTCGATAGTGAAACTGTAATCGGCTTCCTGCGGCATTACGGGCTGGATAAGGATTTCAAACTGAACATAGAAACCAACCACGCCACCCTGGCCAGCCACACCATGGACCACGAAATGCAGGTGGCGGCCAACGCCGGCATGCTCGGCAGCATCGACGCCAATCGGGGCGACTATCAGAACGCCTGGGATACGGACCAATTTCCCCACAACATCAATGAAACCGTAGAGATGATGCTGGTATTGTTGCGCCATGGCGGTTTCCAGGGCGGAGGTGTCAACTTCGACGCCAAGCGTCGCCGCAATTCCACGGATGTGAATGACACCTTCCACGGTCACATCGGCGGTATGGATGTGTTTGCGCGTTCTTTGTTGATTGCCGACGACCTGATTCAGAAGTCGCCGTTGGAGGAAATGCGCCGCAAGCGCTATGCATCGTTCGACAGTGGCAAGGGTGCTGAATTTGAACAGGGTGGCTTGACTTTGGAGCAGTTGGCGGACATCGGCAACAGCAGCGGCGAGCCCGCCCAAACGAGTGCTCAGCAAGAGTTGTACGAAAATATCATCAATCGTTACATCCGGTGATAACCCTTCTGTAACTGAATCGGTGCGGGCGCGATAGGCGCCCGCACTCCTGCCAGTTCCGAGTGCCTGTGTGGCATTCCCATCACTGTCGCTATGCCCTACAATGGCCCGCTCAAGCTACATACCGCGTATTGGCGCGATGAAGAGGTGCTGTTTGGATCAGGTTAATATTCTGTGCATGAAGTGGGGCACCAAGTACCCGGCCGACTACGTAAACCGGTTGCAGCGCATGGTGGCGCGGCACTTGTCGCGCCCCCATAGGTTCATCTGTTTAACGGATGACGCTGCTGGCCTGAACGAGGGTATCGAGCCTTTTCCTATTCCCCCTATGCCTGTCGATGTCTCCGGCCCCGAGCGTGGCTGGAACAAGATTCTGACCTTTTCGACAGAGTTGTACGATCTGCAGGGGCAATGCCTGTTTCTGGATCTCGATCTGTTGGTTGTCGATAACATCGATGACCTGTTTGCGATGGAAGGCGATGTACTCATCATCAAGGATTGGCTCAAGCATGACGGTACAGGTAACTCCTCGGTCTACCGATTCGAAATCGGCAAGCATCCTGAAGTGTTGCAAGAGTTCATCGATCGTTGGCCCAATGTGAAGAAAGAATATCGCAATGAGCAGGAGTTTATTTCTGCCGTCTTGCTGCGCAAGGGCGCGCTGAAATATTGGCCGGATGAATGGTGCAGGAGTTTCAAGCGTCATTGCATGCAACCTTTCCCTCTATCACTTTTCAGGATGCCGGCGATTCCCGACGGCGCGAAAGTTATTGTCTTTCATGGACATCCGCATCCCGACGAGGCTATTAAAGGTAAGAGTGGCAAATGGTACCGCACGGTGCGACCGACCGCTTGGATCGAGGATTATTGGCATTAGGCCGGAGGCGCAAAGCCGAAAATGGCAATCGCAAACAAATTCGCATCTGCAAATGAGGAAATTCGGTGGGGCAGCAAGTGACACTAACGAAGCAGGTGATTTGTATTAACTGGGGTACGAGATATGGTCCGCGGTTCATCAACCGGCTCTACGGCATGGTCGCGCGTAATGTTACGCCGCCATTCACCTTTACTTGTTTCACCGACAGTGCTGAAGGCGTTCGCGCCGAAGTTCAATGTGAACCTTTACCTCCTATAGACGTCGAGATGCCCACTGGCACCCTCGGTGTCTGGCCAAAGTCCCGGCTTTGGGGGCCGAAGTTGGCTGATTTGTCAGGGCCTGTGCTGTTTCTGGATCTCGATATGGTGGTTGTAGGTAGCCTGGATGGTTTCTTCGACTATGGTGATCCGCAGGATATTGTGTTGTCCCGGAATCCCGCCAAGCCGCTGGAGCGGTTGGGTCAAACATCCCTGTTCCGCTTTCCCGTTGGTAAGCTGGTACCTTTATATGAACGGTTTCGTGCCGACCCGCAGGGCGTGGCTGATGAGTACCGCTTTGAACAACGGTTCGTAACGCGAAATGCGCCGGGTGGGGTGAAACTGTTTCCGCGCGGATGGGTGCGCCACTTTCGTCGCGACTGCCGACGTCCCTTTCCGTTGAATTACTTTTTCGCACCGCGTCTGCCGCGCGACGCACGGGTTGTTATCTTTCCCGGCGGGTTGCACCCCAATCACGCAATTGAAGGTCGATATGGGCCGGGGCTACCCAGGACCATTCCCGAGCATTTGAAGCAACTTTTCAGTTCAGGTCGGGATGGAAGTTTCCTCAGCCACCTCCGTCACTACATACGCCCTACGCCGTGGGTCGCCGAGCATTGGCGAGAGTGAGCATGGGGCATGGTGAGGCAGGTGCCTCGTGGCGGACAGGGGAGGCCAGAAGTATTTTGCAAAAAGGCCTTGACTCAAATATTTCTCAGTGTAATATACGCGCCTCGACAGCGATGAGCTGCTCCGAAAAGTTCTTTAAGATGCAGACGCTTTGATTCATAGCTTATTGAAAAATAAGAGTTTTCTAAAATGATCAGGGCAGGTGAAAAGTTAGAAATTTGCCTCTTCTTCTCGCAAGGGTTGAGGTGGCAGTTTTCTGGTTTTACGCCAGTGTTCTTTAACAAGGTGGAAAG
>CAYQQJ010000040.1:0-30028 GCA_964419935.1 uncultured Cellvibrionaceae bacterium | reverse complement strand
ATTCTCCCCATATCTGGAACTAATGTTGGGGCAATTAGTAGAGATTAAAGGGAAATCATTATGCCAACTGGTACAGTCAAATGGTTCAATAATGCCAAAGGTTTCGGGTTTATCTTGCCCGATGCAGGTGGCGACGATATCTTCGCCCATTACTCCGCAATCGAAATGGAAGGCTACCGGACATTGAAGGCAGGGCAACCTGTGAGCTTTGATGTATCCCAGGGCGACAAGGGCTTGCACGCGACTCACATACGCGCAGCAGTCCAGGCCGAAACAAGCGAAGGCGATACCGGGACTGCTGCGGCTGAACCCGAGCATAACCAAGCCGCGGAGTACGAATCCGAAGGCGCTCATTGAACTTGGCGCGTTGACAGCTGGCAGCCCGCGCCAGCAGCGCTACCCTATGGGCAAATATCAACAATTTGCGCCCAGATTCAAAACAGGCCTTTCCATACCTGCTGAGACACATAAAAAAAGGCCTCCAACCCATTGAGTTAGAGGCCTTTTTTGTAACACGCACTCCCAATAATCTGGGAGCAAGTCTTTACATATGCTTGATCATTTCGTCGCCGAATTCGGAGCAGGACTTGAGATCAGCATTATCCATTAGGCGCTCGAAATCATAGGTAACGGTCTTCGCGCCGATAGCGCCTTCCATTGCCTTGATAATCAGGTCCGCTGCCTCGTTCCAGCCCATGTGACGCAACATCATCTCCGCAGACAGAATCAGTGAACCCGGGTTAACCTTGTCCTGCCCGGCGTATTTGGGGGCAGTACCGTGGGTGGCTTCAAACAGCGCTACCGCATCAGACATGTTGGCACCCGGAGCGATACCGATGCCACCAACCTGCGCAGCCAAGGCATCCGACAGGTAGTCACCATTGAGGTTCAAGGTGGCAATCACGCTGTATTCTTCTGGACGCAGCAGGATCTGCTGCAGCATGGCGTCAGCGATAACGTCCTTGACGATGATGTCTTTTCCGGTTTTCGGGTTCTTGAACTTGCACCAGGGGCCGCCATCAATCAACTCAGCGCCAAACTCTTCACGCGCCAGCTGATATCCCCAATCGGCAAACGCGCCTTCGGTGAACTTCATGATGTTGCCTTTGTGCACCAGGGTCACTGACGGCTGATCCTGATCGACCGCATACTGAAGCGCCTTGCGCACCAGGCGCTTGGTGCCCTCTTCCGATACAGGCTTGATGCCGATACCGCTGGTCTCGGGGAAACGGATTTTGGTAACGCCCATTTCCTCTTGCAGAAACTTGACGATCTTTTTGACTTCATCGGTCCCGGCTTGCCACTCGATACCGGCGTAGATGTCTTCCGAGTTTTCACGGAAGATAACCATGTTCACCTTATTCGGCTCTTTCACCGGGCTGGGTACGCCGGTGAACCAGCGCACTGGCCGTTGACACACGTACAGGTCCATTTCCTGGCGCAAAGCCACGTTCAACGAACGGAAACCCTTGCCCACCGGGGTAGTCAAAGGCCCTTTGATGCCAACCACATATTCTTTGATGGCCTCCAGAGTTTCCGCGGGAAACCAGTCACCGTCATAGGTCTCTGCCGCTTTCTCGCCGCAGTAAACTTCCATCCAGGCGATACCCTTCTCTGAACCATAGGCTTTTTCGACGGCGGCATCGGTCACTTTTCTCATAACCGGTGTAATGTCGACACCGATACCATCACCTTCGATAAAAGGGATAATCGGATGATTGGGAACGTTCAGGGAGAGGTCTTTGTTAACGGTGATTTTTTCACCGTTTGCCGGGACCTGGATGTGTTGATATCCCATTGGTAAACTCCGTTGTTGGTTGCAAATGTTGGGTGGAATGGATGCACATCTGTGCACGTGGTGACACTGACATCGGCCGCTGAACTCGCGAGCCCGGTGCCCAAGCACACACATGGTCGAAAGACTGGCTTGCCCTCGGGCATTGCGTGAGACCGCACCTTGGCAGGTTAAGCTCGCTGAGACAGGTAACAAGCTCCGGGCCGAGGCATTTGAAGCGGGCGCGATTATAGCAGCCTTTACAGTCAAAGGTAAGGCTGGCCCAATAGCTACCCCCCAAGGCAACTCTACCCACTCGAATACGGATTCCATGGCAAAACTCATTATCTTCAACAAGCCCTACAACGTACTCTGCCAGTTTACCGATACGGAAAACCGCGCCACTCTGGCGGATTTTCTCTCCACCCCCGAATGCAAAGGCTGTTACCCCGCGGGCCGCCTGGATCGAGACTCAGAAGGCTTGCTGTTACTGACCGACGACGGCAAATTACAGCAGCAGATCTCGCACCCCCGCCACAAACTGCCCAAGACTTACTGGGTGGAAGTTGAAGGTGAACCCTCCGCCGAGGCAATCGCCAAGCTCCGCCAGGGCGTAGAACTCAAGGACGGCAAAACCCAGCCAGCGCAGGTTGAACCCATAGGGATACCGGATCTCTGGCCTAGGGTGCCGCCGGTACGTTTTCGTGCACAGATTCCAACCCACTGGCTCAGTATCACCATAACCGAGGGTCGCAATCGGCAGGTGCGGCGAATGACTGCAACCGTCGGTTTGCCGACGCTGCGTCTGGTACGGGCACGCATCGGAGACTGGACCCTGGGTGACTTGATGCCCGGGGCGTGGCGGATGGAAACTGTAGCTACGCCAGTTCTTAACAAGGGCACCTCAACAAGTGCCAATCCCAGGAATGGCCATTCCAAACATCGCAAATCCAGCTATAGCAAGTCCGTCCATAAACCAACGCATGGAAAAACAGCGGCGACCAAACCAGCCAGAAAACGAGCGAGGAAGACTGTCAAATGAATACTTTGTGGTATCCACACGTCACAGTGGCCACGGTGGTGGAACGGGATGGCAAGTTTCTGCTGGTCCGGGAGTTGGCGGACGGCGCTGAGGTTTACAACCAACCTGCCGGTCATCTTGAACCCGGTGAGACCCTGGCAGAGGCCGCAGTACGTGAAACCCGGGAGGAAACCGGCTGGCTGGTGGAGCCCCGTGAGATACTCGGGCTGAGCCAATACACTTCGCCACACAACGGCACCACCTACCTGCGCACCACGTTCGTGGCGCAGCCATTGCACCGGGATAGCGACGCCGAGCTTGATGAAGGCATTCTGGAGGCTGTGTGGCTGACGCCAGAAGAGATTCGCGCACGGGAACACCAATTACGCAGCCCCATGGTGCTGGCGGACATCGAGTGTTTTCGGCGCGGCCCGCGTTTCCCATTGGAGCTTATCCAACAACATCGCTAAACTGTGCGCCCCACCGCGTCCGATTCGGACAGGTTCGTTTGACTGCTGGCAATTGCAAAGACTATGACTGATCCCAAAAAACCTCACGTAATCGTCGGCATGTCCGGCGGTGTCGATTCCTCTGTCTCCGCCCTGTTGCTGATTCAGCAAGGCTATCGCGTGGAAGGCCTGTTCATGAAGAATTGGGATGAGGATGACGGTACAGAGTACTGCACGGCGAAAACAGATTTGGCTGACGCCCAGGCGGTGTGCGACACCCTGGGCATTCATCTACACACCGCCAATTTCGCCGCTGAATACTGGGATAATGTTTTCGAGCATTTCCTGGCGGAATATAAAGCCGGCCGCACGCCGAATCCCGATATCCTGTGCAACCGGGAAATCAAGTTCAAGGTGTTCCTGGAATACGCGCGCTTGCTGGGCGCGGACTACATCGCCACCGGACACTACGCGCAAACCCGCCAGCGCGATGGCGTCACCCAGCTATGCAAAGGGTTGGACGCCAATAAGGACCAAAGCTATTTTCTTCACGCTGTCGGCGAAGACGAGTTCGCCCAAACGCTGTTCCCCATTGGGCGGCTTGAAAAACCCTATGTACGCGAACTGGCCGAAAAGCATAACCTGATCACCCACAGCAAAAAGGACAGTACCGGCATCTGCTTTATTGGCGAGCGCCGTTTCAAGGACTTCCTTGAACAGTATCTGCCGGCTCAGCCGGGGCTGATCGAAAACGACCGAGGTGAAGTGATGGGAGAACATCTCGGCCTGATGTATCACACCATCGGTCAGCGCCAGGGGCTGGGTATTGGCGGTGTAGCCGGGGCCGGCGAGGAGCCCTGGTACGTCGCCGGCAAGGATTTGCAACGCAACGTGCTGTTGGTGGTACAGGGGGCTAACCATCCCCTGCTCTTCAGTCACGGACTGGAAGCCAGCCAGATTCACTGGATCAACAAGATGGAACCGCCGGCGGAGATGCGCTGCACCGCCAAAACCCGCTACCGCCAGCCCGACCAGTGGTGCACGGTAACGCAGGTGGGGGACAAGCTGAAGATACATTTCGATGAACCTCAACGGGCGGTGACGCCGGGGCAATCAGTGGTGTTTTACAACGGCAATATCTGCCTGGGTGGCGCCGTCATTGAACAGGCAACCGAACCACTAAAGGATTGATTTTGGAAAAATCGTGGAGAAATATCACCATCGGGCTTGCGGGGGTCTTTCAATCCGCCGCCCTGGTAGAACAGCTGGCCAAAACCGGCTATCTGAATAGCCAGGATTTCGAAACCGCGGTCCACAGCCTTTTTGAACTGCAGCCAGCGAGCGCCGAAGCGGTGTTCGACGGGCTGGGGAACCTGATCAACGGCCTCGAAGTCCTGATCAAGACCCTGGACGACCATCGCAACCCTGCGCACACCGATGTTCTGCGCTACTGTCTCGGTGTGTTTCATTTGCAGAGCAAGCTCACCAAGCGCAAAGACATGCTCCACATTCTGGGTACCCGCCTGGAGAAAGCCCAGCAGCAAGCGGAGCATTTTGGCGAAACCCACGACAATGTGGTGGGCAACGTTGCCGAAATCTACACAGACACCATCAGCAAGTTTCAGTACCGGATACAGGTGACCGGGGAATACGACTACCTGCACCAAACCCGTGTCAGCAATCAGGTACGAACGCTGCTTCTGGCCTGCATTCGATCCGCCACCCTCTGGCGTCAGGCCGGCGGCCGGCGCTGGCAGCTGTTGTTCTCCCGCAACCGGATTGCCGCTGTCGCCCATGATCTATTGCGCGAAGCCAGACAAGCGGACAATTCCTAAATTGGCGTATTACCTCCGCCGCCGCGCAACCATTGTTCATGCAGACCCAGCCCTGTTCAGGTATGATTGCAGCCTTTTCTTCGCCCCAAAACTACTGATCCCTTAACTGGAAATCGTACTGGAACCCCGCAATGAATCTTTCAGCTCTTACCGCCGTTTCTCCTATTGATGGCCGTTATGGCAACAAAACCGACGCCCTGCGTCCTGTCTTCAGTGAATATGGTCTGATCCGCAGCCGTGTGATCGTGGAAATTCGCTGGTTGCAGTGCCTGGCAAGCCACCCCGCTGTCACTGAAGTACCGCCGTTCAGCGCGGAGACCAATGCCCAACTGGATGCCCTGCTCACCAATTTCAGCGAAGCCGACGCCCAGCGCATCAAGGACATCGAGAGCACCACCAACCACGACGTCAAAGCGGTTGAATACTTCATCAAGGCGAGCATCAAAGGCAACAGCGAGCTGGAACAGGTAACGGAATTCGTCCACTTTGCCTGCACGTCTGAAGATATCAACAACCTGTCTCACGCGCTGATGCTCAAGGCCGGCCGGGATGATGTGGCTGCACCACAGATGCAGGCCATTATTACGGCCATTGAAGAACTGGCTGTGCAATATGCGGATGTGTCGATGCTCTCCCGCACCCACGGGCAGACCGCCTCCCCCACCACTGTGGGCAAGGAAATGGCCAATGTGGCCGCGCGGCTGAAACGCCAACTGGTGCAAATCAACAAGGTTGAGTTGCTCGGCAAAATCAACGGTGCCGTGGGTAACTACAATGCCCACCTGTCCGCCTACCCGGAGATCGATTGGCAGGCTAACGCACAGGCCTTTGTTGAAAGCCTCGAGCTAAGCTGGAACCCCTACACGACGCAAATCGAACCCCACGATTACATCGCCGAGTTATTCGATGGTATTGCGCGCTTCAACACCATCCTGATCGACTTCAACCGCGACATCTGGGGCTACATTTCCCTGGGCTATTTCAAGCAGAAAACCATCGCCGGCGAAGTGGGCTCCTCCACCATGCCACACAAGGTCAACCCGATTGATTTCGAAAACTCGGAAGGCAATCTCGGTATTGCCAACGCGGTGTTCGGCCATCTGGCGGCGAAACTGCCCATTTCGCGCTGGCAGCGCGACCTCACGGATTCCACCGTCTTGCGCAACATGGGTGTCGGGTTTGGTTACAGCCTGATCGCCTACGCCGCGGTGATGAAGGGCATCAGCAAACTGGAAATCAACCCAACCGCCATTGCGGCAGATCTGGATAAAGCCTGGGAGGTCATGGCAGAGCCCATCCAAACCGTAATGCGCCGCTACGGTATTGATGAACCCTATGAAAAACTCAAGGCCCTCACACGCGGTCAAACCATTACCCAGGCTGTGATGCAGGAATTTGTGGAGACATTGGATATTCCCCAAACCGCAAAGGACCAACTGCAGGCCATGACACCGGCCAGCTACATCGGCAATGCGGTTGAGCAAGCGCGCAACATCAAATCATCGTGAAGGGTTCCCACCCAGGAGAGACGACGTGCCCAGCCCAGTACCCAGCCGTTCACAAAAAGGTCCACTGACTCATCTGGGTGACATGCCCGTTGAGGAATTTCTGGCGAATTACTGGCAAAAAAAGCCACTCCTGATTCGCCAGGCTTTTCCCCATTTCCGCTCTCCCGTCACACCCGACGAACTGGCGGGATTCTCCCTTGAAGAGGGGGTGGAATCCCGGCTGGTGCAAGAACATCCGGTACAGGATGCCGAAAATCAAAATCCGCTGACAACCAGCTGGGACATGAAGCACGGTCCACTCCCGGAGAGCGATTTTGCTCGGTTGCCGGAAAGTCACTGGACGCTGTTGGTCCAGGCGGTTGATCAGCTGGTACCCGAAGTGGCGGATTTACTGAACCAGTTCCGCTTCATTTCGAACTGGCGCCTGGATGATGTCATGGTCAGCTATGCCGCTGATCAGGGCGGTGTCGGCCCGCATTTTGATTACTACGACGTGTTTTTACTGCAGGGCGAAGGTCAACGACGCTGGCAGCTGGGACAGGTGTGTGACAGCAGGACACCCTTGCGTCAGGATACCGCCATGAGCATTCTGGCGGAATTCACAGCAACCGAAGAGTTTCTTCTGGAACCCGGTGACATGCTGTATGTACCACCGCAACTGGCTCATTGGGGCATTTCCCAGGGGCCCTGTATCACCTACTCCATCGGGTTTCGTGCGCCCAGTTACAGCGAACTTTTACTCGATTTTTCTGAAGAACTGGCCAGCCAGCTCACACCGGATCAGCGCTACGGTGATGCCGGTACCTTGAGCCAGCGCGACTCCGGCGAGATTTCAGCCGACGCTGTCCGCCGCGTGCAGACCATCCTCAGCGGCCTGATTCAGGATCCCGGGCGTATTGCCCACTGGCTGGGCAGCTATGGCACCCAAGCCAAACGCGAACCCGCAGAGCTGGATGATCCCTCGACCGAGGACGCCGATGAAAGCTCTGCGCGGGTTGCACTCAAATTGCGGGTTCGTGCGGCTTACGTAAACGAGCCGGATGCTGTAGGCCCCGAACCCCAGGCAGTGCTCTACTTGGGCGGGGTTGGCTATAACTGCAGCCTGGCTCTGGCAAAAGCGCTATCCTCCTACAAGGAACTGCAGATGCGGGAATTCCCGGGCACCGCAGACCAGCAACTGCTCGCGGAACTGATAAGCAACGGCTGGCTGTTAAGTCTCGATCAACAGTAACCAGTTATTCGGCGGAGCTTGATCATGATTGGCAATGAGTCACCCATTGAGCCCACTATCACCGCGGTGTCCTGGCAGGAGAATCGCGAAGATCTGGCGATGATTCGCCAGCAGGTTTTCATGAACGAACAGGGTGTATCCGCCGACGATGAATGGGACGATGACGACGCATCCGCGGTTCACTTTCTTGCGCGGGTCAATAATCAACCGGTCGCTTGCGCTCGATTTCTGCCGAACGGCAAGATCGGCCGCATGGCCGTGCTCAAGGATTTCCGGTCCCGCGGTATAGGCCACGCGTTGCTCACAAACATCATTGAGCATGCCGCCAATCACGGCCACCAGGAAGTCTTTCTGGATGCGCAGGTTCAGGTACTGAGCTTCTACGCTACAGCGGGTTTTATTGCTGAAGGTACAGAATTCCAGGATGCCGGAATCACCCATCAGCGAACGCGCATGAAACTGTCACCCACCGAAACAACACAAACATCTGTAGTACGCCTCGATGGGCCCCACCAATGTCTCACCGCGCTATTGGACCAGGTGCAAACGGCCAGGCAATCACTGGATATTCTAACGGACCAGCTGACACCGACACTTTATGCCAACCTTGATCTGGTAGAGCGGATTTCCGCCCTTGCCCGTCGCTCCCGACAGTCCAGAGTGCGCGTTCTGGTGCGGGACACGCGACCACTCAAGGATGGCACCCATAATCTGGTACAGCTCGCCCAGCGCTTGCCGTCCCACATCGACGTGCGCGGACTGAGGGAAATGCCCCGCGACCCTGTTATGGGCTTTTGTGCCGCGGATAGAAAATCGCTGGTTTATTTCAACAATGAGGCGGACTTCATCGGGTTCAGGAATCATAGCGCCCGTGCAGAAATAAAGCGCTTGTTGGAAGAGTTCAATCATTTATGGGATCACTACAGTTTCACGGACCCCAACTTGAAAATGTTGGTGTTGTAGGGTTTTGACATCAAGGTTTTTACATAAGGGTTTTAGACACTGTTCATAGGGCTGGGTTTTCGGCCAATTCAAAGTGGAGATCGGATCGTGGCCTTTCATGGTCTGGAAAAACTGAATCAACTTTACGATGGCTACCAACGGGCTTTTCGCGTTGGCGGACACAATCTGTTACTGGTACAACAGGCCGGCCGCAGCTACCTGATTGAAAACCGGTGCCCCCACATGGATGCCTCCCTAACGAATGCCGATCAACACGAGGGCACCTTGCGTTGCCGCGCTCACGGCATTGAGTTCCGGCTCGCCGACGGCAAGGCGTGCGGGCCACTGGCAGGCACACTCGGTTCGCTCAAGTTTTATCCCATTGCCTATGACGGCAATGTACTCGGAGTCGAACTTTAACGCACTGTCGCAACTGATTCGAAGCTCCACCATTTTTTTGTATCGCTCCCCGGCTAAATACAGATATTACCAAGGCTGTTACAACACCTGATCAAGCAGACAGACATGCGCTCCTCTCACATAAGCCACATAAGCCACATAACCCCCATTACCTACCACACCGACAGCGACGTCTATTTTCACTGTCTGCACTATCTACCCGGCTGCGTCTGGCTCGATAGCGGCGCCCCCCGCAGCTATAACGCCCGCTACGATATTCTCAGCGCCCTGCCCCGTGAACAGATCATTTCTGATGGGCCTGGGAGTACCTGCATTCATTTTCGCAGCGGTGAATCCGAGCACTGTTTGCAAAATGCACTAGCATGTCTCGATCATCGCCTGTCAATACTGCGGCAATCCTACACCGCTTCAACACATGACCGCGATCAAAACGTGAACGAAGACGGCGACGCAATACCCTTTACCGGGGGTGCCATTGGTTATGTGAGTTACGAAGCGCTGCATCAACTTTTCAAACTGAGTTCGGACAAAACGCAGGAGCCCGCGCTACCGGATGTCAGCTTTGGACTCTATGATTGGGCGTTGATACAGGATCATCTTGAGCAGGTGAGCTACCTGTATTTCCTACCGGATTGTCCTGAGGAAATCATCGCGCAGCTCACAACTCGCATCGCGGAAGAAAAAACACCTTCTGAGTTCATCGAGCTAAACGCTTACAGCTGCAGCCCATTACAAGCGGATATTTCCGCCGAAAGCTATCGCGCCAATGTGGAGAAAGTGCAGGCCTACATTCAGGCCGGTGATTGCTACCAGGTTAACTTCACCCAACGGTTCTCGGGGAATTTTACCGGCTCCACAGCCGCGGCCTATTTGCACCTCAGACGCGCACTGACCGGACCATTTTCCGCCTATATGAATACACCCTCAGGTGATATTTTGAGCCTGTCGCCAGAACGCTTTGTTGAGCTTGATGGCGGCCGGATTATGACCCAACCCATCAAAGGCACCGCGCCCCGGGGCGAGTCACCCGAAGACGATCAAGCACTGGCCGAGGAGCTACAGGCGAGCACCAAGAATCGCGCCGAGAATGTGATGATCGTCGACCTGCTGCGCAATGACTTCAGCAAAATTTGCGAACCCTATTCCGTCAAAGTTCCCGAGCTTTTCAGCCTGCAGAGTTTCACCAACGTACACCATCTGGTCAGCCGCGTGACCGGACGCTTGCAACACGGGCAAGGTTGGCGCGACGTACTGCTAGCCAGCTTCCCCGGCGGTTCAATTACCGGCGCACCGAAAAAGCGCGCGATGGAGATCATTGATGAACTGGAAGACAGCAAACGCAGCGTTTACTGCGGCTCGATTATGTATCTGAGCTTGAACGGCCGAATGGACAGCAGCATCGCCATTCGAACTCTCGTTCAAGCGGACGGAAAGATCTATTGCTGGGGTGGTGGCGGGATAGTGGCAGACTCCGATCCGGAACTGGAATACCAGGAGAGTCTGCACAAAATCAGCCTGCTGTTGGACACCTTATGTACCGATTAAAGAAAGGTAGTACGGGTGAGGCAGGCTGAATTATCAGTTATCTAAGCGTCAAGCCGGCAGCTTGCGGATGCTCGCTTTCAGGAATTCCTGTTTCAAATCCTCGTAGGTGTGAACCGCCGGGAACTGAGGAAATTCACTGATCACGTTCTGGGGTGCCTTGAACAAGATACCCGCATCGGCTTCTGCCAGCATGGTGGTGTCGTTATAGGAATCCCCCGCCGCGATGGTGCGGTAGTACATGGATTTGAAGCCCACGATTGCTTGGCGTTTGGGGTTCACCTGACGCAGGTTATAGTCCACAACCTTGCCGGCATCGTCGACAGTCAACTTGTGACACAGGAGTGTGGGGTAACCCAGTTGCGCCATCAGCGGGCCGGCAAACTCATAGAAGGTATCGGACAGAATCACTACCTGGAAGCGTTCACGCAACCAGTTCACGAATTCACTGGCGCCGTCGAGCGGGCGCAGCGTGGCAATCACTTCCTGAATTTCCTTGAGACCCAGGCGGTGTTTGGCGAGTTCACCAAGCCGCATGGTCATCAATTCGTCGTAGTTCGCAATGTCCCGCGTTGTGGCTCGCAGGGCTTCAATGCCCGTCTTCTCAGCAAATTCAATCCAGATTTCGGGAATAAGGACCCCTTCAAGATCCAGGCATGCAATTTCCACAGATGCTCCTCGCATTTAACCAATGCCCGCCGGGCAAATTGGCGCTAATTTACCCATTTCGGTTCCAGAAGGCAATGAAGGCGCCTCTTTTAATTGCTTGCAACCTCACGCTCCGGCCTTATTAATCTGGCAACTAACATTACCAAGGTTAAACTGCCTTCATATGACAACGCTGGTGTTGGGCTTCGGTCCGTTTGTCATCAGGGATAGATCTTTTGAAAACGCATAAACACGTCCCTGTGGCTCCCCCGCGGCGTCCCTGCCGCGAGGGTTTCAAAAGATCTATCCCTGATGACAAACTCTCATTTTGCACTCGATTAAGGCGGTGTCTTCGATAAAACCGTTCCTGTAGATCTGCTTAGATGCGAGTCCTGCGAACTATGCACAACGTCTGTGCAGAAATGGTTTCTGCTATAAGGCTATATCCGTTCAATATTTCTCATGCAGAAAGCGGTCTGGTATCCTTCGCGCCACAACGAAAACCGAGTCAACAATTCCCATGAGCCAAATTATCGACAGCCGTGATCTGGATGCCGAGCTGCAAACTCAGTCTCCCCAGGAAATTCTGGCCTACGCACTGAAACAGTTTGACAAGATAGCCATTTCCTTTAGTGGCAGTGAAGATGTTGTATTGATCGATATGGCGGTCAAGATTCGCCCCGATGTCCAGATCTTCTGTCTGGATACGGGGCGGCTGCACGAACAGACCTACCAGTTTCTCGACCGGGTCAGGCAGCACTACGGAGTGCGCCTCGACATCCTGGTGCCAGATGCCCAGGCCCTGAACAAGCTGGTTTCCGAAAAAGGCCTGTTCAGCTTTTATCAGGACACCCATCAGGAATGCTGTGCGATCCGCAAAATCGGCCCCCTGAAGCAGAAATTGCTGACCCTCGACGCTTGGATTACCGGGCAACGCAAGGACCAGAGCCCCGGCACTCGCGCGTCTATTCCGGTCATTCAGGAGGATCGTGCATTCTCTCGCCCTGGTGAAAGCTTGACCAAATTCAACCCGCTGGCAAACTGGACATCGAGGCAAGTATGGGATTACATTCGAGCCGAAGGCGTGCCTTACAATGAATTGCACGACCACGGCTACATCTCCATTGGATGCCAGCCCTGTACCCGTCCGGTGGGGCCTCACCAGCACGAGCGCGAAGGCCGCTGGTGGTGGGAGGAAGCCACCAAGAAGGAATGCGGGCTGCACGCTGGCAACGTGAAAGGATAGGTTTTAGCTGCAAGCAATAATTATCAAGGGTGGATTGAATCTATGAAGATTACTTTGGTGAAAAAAATTCTGGCTGATGGCTCGCCCTGTCCTAAATGTGCCGACGTGCAGGAAAAATTGGAGAGCTCAGGACAGATTACGCGCATCGACGAAGTATTGGTTGCTGATGAGCGAGATCCGGACAGCCCGGGACTCAAGATTGCGAAGCAATACAACGTGGACCGCGCGCCATTTTTTCTGGTTGAGGAAAACGGCGAGCAACCGCTGATTTACACGGTATACCTCAAGTTCGTGAAAGAAGTCCTGGAGCAGAAGTCTGACGAAGTTGATGAACTCAAGGAGATCATGCAGAACAATTCAGACTTGGATTTCCTGTAGCGGCTACTGCTGCGGCTAAGCGGCACGCCTGGCAATCAAGCGTGCCGCTCCCCTGTTGGAGCGTTCAGCTTCAATAAACCGGCAACTCAATATGTGAAAAGAGCTCATCGAGTTCGAGCTTCGAGTGCCGCTCAAAGGCTTCCGTCACCAGCTCCTTGGTGAGATGCGGAGCAAACTGCTCGATAAATTCGTACATAAAACCACGCAGAAAAGTGCCGCGGCGAAAGCCGATCTTGGTGACGCTGGACTTGAACAAATGGCTGGCATCAAGGGCGACCAGGTCGCTATCCTGTCGTTCATCATAGGCCATTTCAGCGACGATACCGATCCCAAGCCCCAGCCGCACATAGGTCTTGATAACATCCGCATCGGCTGCAGTGAACACAACCTTGGGTGCCAAACCCCGCTCCATAAACGCTTCATCAAGTTTCGAACGCCCGGTGAAACCGAAAACATAGGTCACTATAGGGTGTTTGGCGACCTCCTCCAGCGTCAATTCCGACAGATGGCACAGGGGATGATTTCTGGGAACCAGAATACAGCGATTCCAGCGGTAGCACGGCAACATGACCAAATCGCTGAACAGCTCCAGCGCCTCAGTGGCGATAGCAAAATCCACCGAGCCGTCCGCCGCCATTTCCGAGATCTGCATTGGTGTGCCCTGGTGCATGTGCAAGGCAACATCGGGGTACTTCTGGATGAAAGACGCGATCACCGGCGGCAACGCATAACGCGCCTGAGTGTGGGTTGTGGCAATTGACAGGCTGCCCTTCTTCTCGTTGCTGAATTCTTGAGCAACTTGTTTGATGCTTTCCACTTTGCGCAATATTTCACCAGCCGTGCGCAATATCACCTCGCCTGCCGGCGTAATGCGGGTCAAGTGCTTGCCGCTGCGAGAGAAAACCTCTACCCCCAGTTCATCTTCCAGCAATCGGATCTGCTTGCTGATGCCCGGCTGCGATGTATACAGGCTCTGGGCCGTCGCCGAGACGTTGAGGTCGTGGTGAGCCACTTCCCAAATATAACGCAACTGCTGCAGTTTCATATACCCTCCGAGTGGCCGCAGTTGAGAGATGATGAAGCGAGCGGGCGGGTTGCCTGCGGACTGCTCGTTTCATTATAAAAATATAAGCAAATATTCTTTTCCAGAATAGTAACAAATCTCTATATTTGCCAGTTGTATTTTCACAAAACTGTACTATCGCCAATACTCTCACGGTAGTCGCGCGCCGCCAATCGGGATCAAAGACAGCAACTATGGACTTATTGTTTTACATCATCGCCGGCGCAGGAGTGGGCATTGCCATAGGTGTCACCGGTGTGGGCGGCGGCTCTCTGATGACGCCCTTGTTGATTTTCTCCGGTATTCCTCACCAAGTCGCCATAGGCACGGACCTGCTTTATGCCGCCATCACCAAAGCGGGTGGTGTTGTAGCTCATAAAAAGCTGGGGACGATCAATTGGCGCCTGGTTCTACTTCTCTCTTCCGGCAGTCTGCCCGCTGCCATTATTACCAGCTATGGCCTCAAAACCATATTTCAAGGTGAACAGGATTATCGCCCACTGCTGACCCACGCCTTGGGAATTATGCTGATATTAACGGCTGTCGTGGTATTGTTTAAGCACAGGCTGCAAGCCAGAGCCCAGACTCCGGATGTTACGCTGAAGTGGTTTCATCATCAGGCGACATGGATTACTGTGGTTATTGGAATATTGCTGGGTGTTTTCGTCACCCTGTCATCGGTCGGCGCAGGCGCCTTTGGCGCAGCTGTATTATTAACGCTCTACCCTCGCCTCCCGGCTCTCCACGTAGTGGGTACCGATATTGCGCACGCTGTTCCGCTTACGCTCGTGGCCGGGTTGGGGCACTTCTTCCTGCTCGACAATATTGACTTTCAATTACTTGGCGGACTGTTGATCGGCTCTCTTCCGGGCGTATATTTGGGTGCCAAGGCCGCAAGCCACATTCCCAACCGCATGCTTCAGCCTCTACTGGCAACTCTGCTACTTGGCATAGGAGCCAAGTTTACCCTATTCCAGTAGGCACATCGGTCACGTACCGAATTCGGGCGGATCCTCCTGCACCATATTGAGTGGCACCTGCATACCAAAGGGGTCTTTGGCCATTGGCACCATCAGCACAGGCGTCTTTGCCAACTGAAGGATCTTGGCTGCAACTGAGCCCAGTAGACGACCATCCAAAGCTTGGGGGCTGTGGCTACCAACGACGATAAGGTCCGCTTTCAACCGCTCGGCCTGATCCAGGACCACCGCCGCAGGGTTGCCAGGCGCAACCACAATGTTCTTTATCCACTTGGCGAGGTTAAGCTCAGCAAACTCCGGGGACAGCAGGGTCTCAAAAATTTCTTCGCGAATACTGTCCAGCAAACCCTTGATGTGGGGCTCGTCGAGCACTTCCCGTTTGACGCTCTCTGAACAGTGACTTTTAACAACTGCAGCAGCAAATTCACCAAAAGGCGGCACGGCGTGGACGATGATCACTCGGGCATTGAACTGTCGAGCCAGTAGTTCGACATGAAGCAGCGCATGAGACGTGAACGCCCCGAGATCCGTCGCAAACAGTATGGTTTTTATCATCGTACCCTAAAACCTGTTTTCCAGAGCCTGTACCGATGCACAGATTCACGCAGTTGGGAATGGCAAGAATTCAGGCCGCCAGTGAATGGTTAACGCCATGATGGCGAGAATCCGGTTTTCTAACCCGTCAGCTCATCCATGATGTAAAGACTAGCAGCTGCCACCCGATCTGCACGGGCTCCGAGCCGATTTCCGACGAATACCCTTCCGGGCAGCCCACCTGACCAATTTCGCTCTTGAGCCGGCCTTAGCTATCGCTCTGTCGCTGGTTTGCGATACCGTGGGGTACGTGCCCGGTAGCCACATGATCTTTGGCAGACTGACAGTGGCTTTCCTGGTCATCAAAGAACACATCTGCCCCGTAGGCTTTGAGGAAGGCAGCCTTCGACAAGCCTCCGAGGAACAAGGACTCGTCAATCCGGATGTCCCAGGCGCGCAAGGTGCGGATCACGCGCTCATGGGCGGGGGCAGACCGGGCGGTTACCAGCGCCGTGCGGATGGGGCACCGGTCGACCGGGAATTCGCTCTGCAACCCCTGTAACGCACTGAGGAACGACTTGAAAGGCCCCCCACTCAAGGGGGTTTTGGCTGATTCCCGCTCGCTGCGGGCGAATGCCTCCAGCCCCTGCAGCTTGAAAATTTGCTCTGCCTCGTCAGAAAACAGCACCGCGTCTCCATCGAATGCGAAGCGCAACTGGGTGGACTCCTGAGTATCCCGGTTGGACGTCATCAAGGTGGCTGCGGCCACACCGTGTTCGAGCGCTCGCCGGACGTCCTCCGCATCCGTCGATAGAAACAGGTGACTGTTGAACGGAGCAATATAGCGATAAGGGCTTTCCCCGCCGGAGAAGGCCGCACGGGTAATGTTCAAGCCGTAATGGTTGATGGAGTTGAATACCCTCAGCCCCGTGTCGGCACTGTTGCGGGACAACAAAATCACCTCGACACGTGGCTCACCATCAAGCAAATCATTAATGCGCAAGAGCTTCTGAACCATGTGAAAGGCATCGCCCGGCTCCAGCAAATCGTCTTCGTGATCGATTTGATATTGCGAATAAGCCGCGAGGCCCTCATTTTGAAATACCTGATGACTTTCATCCAGGTCAAACAGGGCCCGCGATGATATCGCCACCACAAGCTTGTCACCAAATACCGCCGCCATAGTCCACCGAAGATTACAAATTAAATTAAGACCCTCAGGATTCCTCCTGAGACTCAGCATCAGCAGGCTGAGCCCTCAGCCTTTGCTGCCCCGTAGCGCCGCTGGAATTATCCGAAAAATAATCCCGGGTCAGTGTCGCGACCACGCCACTCAGCGCGGCCAGGGCAATGAGGTTTGGAATCGCCATCAGTCCATTGAGCACGCTTGCCACCTTCCATACCAGCTCCAGACTGGCCAGAGCACCCACGGGTATCGCCAACACCCAGAGTACTCTGAAGGGTAAAACGATCTTTTCGCCAAACAGAAATTCGGCACACCGCTCACCATAATAACTCCAACCGAGCAAAGTGGTGAAGGCGAATACTACCAGCGCAACCGACACCAGTTTGTCGCCGGCCGGAATCACGTTGCTGAACGCCGCGTGGGACATCGCAGGCCCCTGCACTTCCCCAGTCCAGGCTCCCGTTATGATAATCGCCAAACCCGTTATGGAGCAGATAACGATGGTATCGATGAAGGTGCCAAGCATGGCGATGGTGCCCTGTCGCACCGGACTATTGGTAGCGGCCGCAGCATGGGCTATGGGCGCACTGCCCAAACCGGCTTCATTGGAAAAAATCCCTCGGGAAACGCCCATTTGTATCGCCATGGCGACCGCGGCACCAGCGAATCCACCCTGAGCAGCCACTGGCGTAAAAGCGCTCTTGATGATCAAGGCTATTGCAGCCGGTAACTCTGTAAAGTTTACGGCTATCACTATGGTACCAGCTGTCAGGTAGCCGACCGCCATAAAAGGAACAAGCTTACAGGCGACGGCGGCGATTCGCTGCACGCCGCCAATCAGTACCAAGCCAACAACGAGAACGAGTACGCCAGCCGTGATCTCCTCACCAATACCGAAGGAGTCCACCAGTGCGCCTGCCACGGAATTCGCCTGAACCGTATTGCCAATGCCAAACCCGGCCAAGGTGCCGAATATGGCGAAGCACACACCTAGCCAAGCCCAGCGAGCTCCCAGACCATTCTTGATGTAGTACATCGGGCCGCCCACCCGCTGGCCATTGGCATTGGTCTCTCGGAAATTCACAGCACAAACGGCTTCTGCATATTTTGTGGCCATACCCACCAACGCCGTGCACCACATCCAAAAGAGCGCGCCAGGCCCCCCAAGACCCATTGCCGTGGCAACACCCACAATGTTCCCAGTTCCAATAGTGGCTGACAGTGACAACATCAGCGCGCTGTAGGGCGCAATGCCACCCTCGCCGGTGCTCCGCCCGTGCAGCAACTGCTTGAAGGCATAGGGAATACGGCGGATGGATATCGCCCTTATTCGAAACGTCAGCCAAAGACCCACTCCGAGAATCATGACCAGCATGAATTCTCCCCATACCCAGGCTTCAACCTGGCTCACAAGCTCAATTATTGTCATTGATCGATATCCGAAATCTGGCAGAGTCAGCAAAGCCAGTAGCCTTTGCAGTTATTTTTGTAGTGATGCATCGGGCAGCAATGCTGCATCGACGTAGTCACCGCTAGAGGATACAGGTAAGACGGGAAGAGTAAAACGGGGGAGCTGGAATGAGATTGCCGGAGCGTGATAAGAACGATCCGGCGTCCAATCAGATGGACTTGATGGTGCCCTTGGGCAGAACTGCATGTACGGCAACTTTTTGAAACTTGAGCTCAATATTGCCGGCGTCAACGGTCACATAGTTATCGTCAACCTGGGTCACTTTGCCCAACATACCGCTGTTAAGTACGATTTCATCCCCTTTGCCCAGCGAGTCAATCAGCGCCTTGTGCTCTTTCTGACGCTTGCGCTGCGGGCGGATCATGAAGAAATACATGAACAGAAAAAAGCCGCCAAAAATAATGATCATGCTGATCGGGTCGCCACCCTGTGGAGCGGCTTCGGATGCCTGTGCAGCAGCTTCGGGAATAAGAAAGGACATGCAGTGTTAACCTCTTGTGATTGTGCTCTTCTGAGTGATTCAGGCGTGCAAGGTGGGTAACTCTACAAGAGTTGGAACAAGCCGGCAAGAGTTGGAACAAGCGAGCAATGTCTCCTTTGCGAAGACATTGCCAAAAGGTGGAAAACCCGTAGAAAAGCTAAACGTAATCGCGGAAAAGCTTGCGGAATGTGCTCGGAGAAAGCCCGGTCCAGCGCTTGAATGCGTTGGTAAAACTGGTGCGATCTGAAAAATCGAGCGATGCCGAAATACTGTCGATACTCAGGTGCTGCTTGATCAGATAATCAATTGAGTAGTGAAATCTCAATTGATCACGCAAATCGGCGAAATTGACATCCTGCTGCTGCAGGCGACGCTGCAGCGTGCGCTTTGAGAGATTCAGCTCATCAGCAATATGACCAATGCTCAATGGCGCCTGGCCAATACGCTTTTGCAATACTTCCACAACCCGCGCCGGCACACCGTAAACCTCGGGCAGACGGGCTTGTTGCAGATATTCGTCCAGGGTCTTGACGGATCCCATGGCGAACATGGCTTGATCTGTTAGCTTTCTCTGGGCATGTGCATGTTGTTGGTTAATCATACAGGCGACTCCTTCTGCCAGAAGCTCAAGGGATGAGGCATCCTCGGCCGAGTATCCATGAGACCGCGGAACAGAGCTGATAAAGCACAAGGCGCTCTCTTCACTGCCGGAGGCACGAATCCTGATGCCGAGGTAGGCGTTAACTACGTAGCTAGTATACGCAAACGAATGCGCCAGAACACCTACTGCTTGCAGGTTTTCGATGGCACAGGTCTCGTTTTTGAGGAAAACTTCTGCAACCGGGGTGCCTTCGATGGGTAAATGCTGGCCAATATAGAAATAATCGCTATCACCGCTGTAAGCTACAACTTCACCCACCTGTTGTGACAAACGCCGGATGACCAGTCCGCATTCCGCCGCCAGGATGTTGCAGCCCGCTTCCAAAAACCGGGTAACACCACCGCGTTCACCCGCAAAACTTGTAGCGTTGGCCAGGACGCGATAGAGATAGGTAATACGTTCAACGGGATCATTCAGAGATAGATCTCCGAGATCGGGCATCGTGGGATCTGCAACACTTGCTTCGCTAACTTGACCAGACATGAGCTTCAAAACGATTCACCATTGCACTATTGCGGAATATGCGGACGTTGAGCGCTATATTATGAATTGATATTAAGAGCTCTGACGTAATCCATTTATTGATCTTTTATAAACTATTCGCTTAGCGCTTGAGCTTCTAGTCTGATTCGCGCCACCTTGTGAATCTGTATGCCAATAGTTCGGATTGCCCGCCCAGCGAATAATTATCATGTTAACCAAATTTCGCGGCGATGGCGAGTTGCCTGGGATTTTGTATAAATTACAAAAATTTCGCTCTAACCAACTGCGGTGCGTACGCTCTTTATTCTGACGACTTGAGCAACGCAAGCACGTCCTCATGATGACTTTTGGTCTTAACTTTATCCATGATGTGAAGCAGACGACCATCCTTGCCAATGATAAAAGTCGTGCGAAGAATGCCCATAAACTCGCGACCCATGAATTTTTTCAACCCCCAAACGCCGTACTTTTCTGCTGTGGAATGGTCTTCATCGGACAGCAGATCGAAATTGAGATTCTGCTTCTCTATGAAACGGCCGAGCCTGGCTACCGTGTCGGGGCTCACGCCAAACACGACGGTATCCAGCGCCTCCATCTCGGCTTTAACGTCTCGCAACCCACACGCCTGAACGGTGCATCCCGGTGTCATGGCTTTTGGATAAAAATAGAGAACAACACGCTTTTTACCGGTGAATTCGCTAAGTTTGACGGTGGCTCCATCCTGGTTTAGCAAGGAGAATGCTGGCGCCTTGCTACCTACTTTCGGAAAGCTCATGGGTTTACCTCAATCTGGAAAGAACTGAAATCAGAACTGCATCGGAACACTGATGATGCGAACAGAGGATGCCTATGATCGCATCGATAAAACGAAGTGAGGGAGGACCGAGCGAGAATACCCGAGTCCGGATACTATGCCAGCCGAGACGAACTCGGCTGGCAGTCAGACATTACGCAGGCAACAGGGATTTGACCGCGTCTCTTTCCTCTTTGAGTTCTTTCTCGGTCGCCAGCATTTTTTCACGTGAAAAATCACTGATATCCAGGCCTTGCACAATCTCCCAATCGCCGTTCTTACAGATGCAGGGAAAAGAGTAGATCAGGCCTTCTTCAATGCCGTAGCTACCATCGCTGTAGACGCCCATGCTGACCCAATCGTTGGTCGCCGAACCAAGCGCCCAGTCGCGCATATGGAAGATAGCAGCGTTGGCTGCCGATGCAGCGCTGGAGGCACCACGCGCGTCAATGATAGCCGCACCGCGCTTCTGTACTGTGGGAATAAAAGTATCCCGGTACCAGGATTGATCTACTTTCTCAATAGCAGGCTCGCCTTTGATCTGAGCATGAAAAAGATCTGGATACTGGGTGGAGGAATGATTGCCCCAGATGGTCGCACGGGTGATGTCATTGATGCTGACGCCCACTTTTCCGGCCAATTGCGACAGCGCTCGGTTGTGGTCGAGGCGGGTCATGGCGGTGAACTGGCGTGGATCTATGCTGGGGGCATTGCGCTGAGCAATAACCGCATTGGTATTGGCGGGGTTGCCAACAACCAGCACCTTGATATCACGGGATGCGTGATCATTGATAGCCTTGCCCTGAACGGAGAAAATCGCGGCGTTGGCTTCCAGCAGGTCCTTGCGCTCCATGCCCGGGCCGCGCGGCCGCGCACCCACCAGCAGAGCGTAGTCGGCATCCTTGAAAGCCACGGTTGGGTCATCCGAGCACACGACACCGGCCAATAGCGGGAATGCGCAGTCTTCGAGCTCCATCGCCACACCTTCGAGAGCCTTGAGTGCGGGAGTGATTTCCAGAAGTTGCAGAATAACCGGCTGATCCTTGCCCAGCATGTCACCAGCGGCAATTCTGAACAGAAGGGAATAACTGATTTGACCAGCCGCACCAGTGACGGCTACACGAACGGGTGCTTTCACGATAAATCTCCGTATCTTTACAATAGGGTGTATGGTAAAGCAGGCTTTGGCGCCTGCTTTTGTTGGTAATTTATCTGTTTCGGGGCGCGCGCCATTATAGAGAAATGACAGTAAAAGTCATTAAAAACCGGCCTACCATTGGTCAGACCGTCGCCACGTAGCGGCTTTTGAGGGCTTCGTAAAGATCTTCTTTGAAGCGGGTACTGGTGAGATCCAGTTCAGTCAGAACTTCCACCAGATGTTCATTATCTTCCTTGCCAGCCCAGGTTTTACGGTAGGAGCCGTCTTTATAGCCGTGATCCTGGCGGAAGAAGTTGAGTACATTCTTGCCGACGTAGCTGCCATATAGCTGCTCGAACGTCATATTCACGCCGGCCATCAGCCGCGCAAAGCCCCGCGTATCGAATGACCGATCACGTAATACGGACAGGGCAAAGTGCTCGACATCGGCGCGGAAATCACCGGATCCCGCTGCCGTGGCAATGTCCCGTTGAATGTCGTCACTCAGCTCATTGAACGGTTTGCCGCTTTCGATCATCAGACTCAAGCCGAAATGCCAGATATCGACCAACTCCAGCGCCACTTGCTCGGTATCAGGCTGCTGCTTTTTCCACCACTTCCAGCCAAAGTGATCCATCAGTTCGGCACATTCGACCCAGATCGCGCGGTACCAGGCATTTCCCTGTAGGCGCCACTCGGGGTGAACGCGCTGATTCATGCTGTCTTGCAAGCTCAGCATCGTCAGTATCTGTTGCTTCATTCCGAACCTCTCGTGATTTTGACAGCGGCAAGTTTACCAGATCATCCCTTGACAGGTTCAGATCCGCGCCGCCCGGGAGAACAAACGATAGAAGTTGTCGCTGGTGACTTCAGCCAAAGCCTCCAAAGATAAGCCCTTGAGCTCGGCGACACACTCCGCCACCTTGCGTACGTGGGCAGGCTGGTTGGGTTTGCCACGATAAGGAACAGGCGCAAGGTATGGCGAGTCGGTCTCCAGCAGCAACCGGTCCAGGGGGATCTTTTTCACCACTTCACGCAGGTCTGAAGCATTATTAAAGGTGACGATTCCGGAAATGGAGATGAAGTAATTCATATCCATTGCGCCAACCGCTGTATTCCAGTCCTCAGCGAAACAGTGCAGCACACCAGCGGATTCCGGATTGCCGTATACGCGGATCAGCTCCAGAGTGTCGCTGGCGGCGTTGCGGGTGTGGACAATCGTCGGTAAATTCAGCTCGCCGGCGGCCACCAGATGCGCAACAAAGCTCGCCTGCTGGGCATCCGCACTCTCTGCGGAATAAAAATAGTCCAGCCCCGTCTCTCCCAGGGCAACGACCCTCGGGTCCACCGCCCACTCCTTGAGCGTATTGACGCTGACGACCTCTGTCATGACATCAGAGGGATGCACACCTGCAGAGGCATACACATTCGGAAACTGGTGCGCGATGGCCAAAACCTGTTCCCGGTTTTCCTCGCTGATGCAGACACAGAGCATGGCGCTCACGCCCTGCTCCTGCGCCGTGCGCATGGCAGCGGCGAGACTACCCCCGCAGTGTTCCAGAGACAGGCGATCCAGGTGGCAATGAGAATCTATAAGCATGACTGATTTAGCTTAGGGTATGAGTGACGGGTAAACGGGTATTGTACTAACCCCGGAATGCGGGCGCATCAGGCATGCGCCACGGCTGGTGTTCCGGTCGATGACAGGTGTCACATGGTGTGCGTGGGGCGTTCGGATTCGAGCGTCCCGGCCAGATAGGTCTCAATCTTCTTCGACGCAAGGTCATCTTCACCACTGAACTGAACGCCGATACCGGCCGCGCGGTTTCCCTGGGCGCCGCGCGGCGTGATCCAGACCACCTTGCCGGCAACCGGAATTTTCTCCGGCTCATCCATCAGGCTCAAAAGCATGAACACTTCATCGCCAAGCGTGTATGACTTACCGGTGGGTATGAATAAGCCGCCGTTCTTCACGAACGGCATATAGGCCGCATACAGCACAGCCTTGTCACGAATCGTTAATGACAGAATACCGTTGCGCGCCCCACCACCTAAACCTTGCATAGATCGCCCTCTGTGTTTATGCGGTAACTGTAGTCAAAAATAAGAATACTGTCTAACAGGGTTATACACCCCAATATAGCGAGTTAATGCTCGCCGCGCCCAGGGACCGCCTGTCGACACAAGGCCGCCCACCCCATCAGTAGTTCATCCAACAGCAATTCAATGTTGGGGTTGTTCTTGCTGAGCATCTCTTGCTTGCTGTGTGCCAGCTTGTCCCAGTAACGGAACAGCAGCTGTAGCGGCACGTCCGTCAAGCAGCCTACAGCGTTGGCCGTTTTTTCGTCCGCTTCAGGCGCGTGGCTGCCTGCCTGCCTCACACTGACTGCATCCTGCACCCACATGAGCAGACAATCTACCACCTCCACCGGAAGGTATTCCAACCAGGCCTTGGCGATCGCCATGGGCGAACGATTGCCGCTGGCAATGGCTGCCAGGTCCTTTTGCATGCTCGCCTGTTGAGCGGCAAAGTCCTTTTCAAACCAGCGCTGTACCTTCAAGGGTTCGCCGCCGGCGTGGCGCAGCATTTGTGCGGCATCCGGGATGCCCATCTGCGTTAACCATGCAAGCGCGTCGGGTTCGTTCGGTGCGGTCAGTATCAGTTTTGTGCAGCGGCTGCGGATCGTCGCCAGCAACCGGCTCGGCTCTTGGCTTACCACCAGCAAGTGTGTCTGCCCGGCGGGCTCTTCCAGGCTTTTCAGCAACGCATTGGCAGCATTGATATTCATCGCTTCTGCCGGTGCCAGAAGAACCACCTTACGTCCGCCCTGCTGAGCTGTTTTAGCGATGAATTCAGTCACCTGCCTAACCTGGTCAATCTTGATCGCCGTGGATGAAGCTTCAGGTTCAACCAGTAACAAATCCGGGTGCGACTGCCCAGCCATGAGCTGGCAACCACGACACTTGCCGCAGGCAACCGAGTCTCGCGGCGCATTGCATAAAAGAAACTGCGCCATGGCTTTGGCCAGCGCCAATCCCCCGAGCCCCTCAGGGCCTGCAATCAACAACGCGTGAGCAAGGCGGCCCTGACTGTCCCAGGTAATGAAATTATCCCAGAGCGTTTGTTGCCAGGGGTATGGAGGCATCAACTGCACCGGGGCATGGTTGGATGGAGTTGTGGGCATTGATCGGCCTTAGCAGTGCGTGTCCGTATCGGGGTTACGAATTACGAGTTAATTGAGCTTAACAGGCACACAAATTCTTTGCGATAATGCCGGCCCGTGAAATATTGATGGCGTTTGATGATACAAGAAATTTACCGTGACCCGGACCTGCTGGTCGTGGCAAAACCGCCGGGGCTGCTGTGCGTACCGGGGCTGGTATCGCCGGACAATCTGTTTGATCGCGTAAAACAGGTGCAGCCGAATGCCCGTGTCGTCCACCGACTGGACATGGCGACATCCGGCCTGGTGATCTTTGCCTTGCATTACAACGCACAGAAAGCCCTCGGGAAGTTGTTTGAAAGCCGTCGTATCCACAAATGCTACAAAGCCGTCGTTGACGGCATACCGGACTCAACCAAGGGCGAAATCTGCCTGCCGCTTTTGTGTGACTGGGAAAACCGTCCTCGGCAAAAAATCTGCTGGCGCGAGGGCAAAACGGCGCTGACACGTTTTGAAGTCGAGCACATCAATTTGGGGTCGCAGACGACCTCTGTCCGACTCTACCCAGTCACCGGGCGTACGCATCAGCTGCGCGTCCATATGCAGGCTGTCGGGCATGCCATACGCGGCGACACACTTTACGGGCCCGATTCGCCTGTCGAACAACGACTCATGCTGCATGCAGAAACCCTTGAGTTTCGTCAGCCGCTGTCTGGCCTCGAACTTAACCTGCGCGCGCCCTGCCCGTTTTAAATGGCCGAGCGGACATTCTACGATTACAGATACTGCTGTAGCTCCCTGGCAATACTACTCTGTACCTTTTCCAATGTCTGGCCCGCATCAATCACGATGAAACGTTCCGGGTTCTGCCGCACACGCTCGAGATAGGTATACCGTACCTTTTCGAAAAAACGAACATCTTCCTGCTCAAAACGGTCAAGTTCTCCGCGCAGCCGTGCGCGCTCCAAACCTGCCTGCACATCGATATCCAGATAAATAGTCAAATCCGGATGCCGACCCCGCTGAACCAGCTGCTCGAGCTCGGCGATCATCGCCATATCCAGACTGCGACCACCGCCCTGGTAAGCATAGGTTGCGTCGGTAAAGCGATCACTCAGCACCCACTGACCGGCGGCCAGCGCCGGCTCAATCAGCGTATTCAAATGTTGCGCGCGTGCGGCGAACATCAACAAGAGTTCTGCGGTCCCATCAACGCTTTCCTGTCGGTTGGCCAATAATAGTTCGCGAATTTCTTCCGCGAATGGGGTGCCGCCAGGTTCCCGCGTCACCAGCAACTCATGACCCGCTTGCTCTAACAGTTGTTGGATGAAAGCGATGTTGGTGGACTTGCCAACGCCTTCAGTCCCCTCAACCGTAATGAATTTTCCGCGCTCAGGGTTCATCAGCGCCCTCTTCCACCGGCGAATCTACCGGTTCTTCGCTGCTCGATCCTGGAAGTGGAGCCGTTGACGGCGGCGACGACCGATAGTCCTCCCGCCGGCCACTTTTCTGGTATCGACGAACCGCATCGACGTGCTCATCCAACGTCGCGGAAAAATAATGTGAACCATCGCCGCGAGCGACAAAATACAGCGCATCTCCTTCTTTGGGATGCAGGGCCGCATGAATAGTCTCCCGTCCCGGCAAGGCTATGGGTGTCGGCGGCAACCCGTGGTTGGTATAAGTGTTGTAGGGCGTTGGCGCTGTCAGGTCCGATCGCTGCAGATTGCCATCGTACTTAAGTCCCAAGCCGTAAATAACGGTAGGATCCGTCTGCAGACGCATACCCTTTTTCAAGCGTCGAACGAACACACCGGCAATTTCATCGCGTTCGTGCGCCACACCGGTTTCCTTTTCAACGATCGACGCCATGATCAACGCCTCGTAAGAATTTTTATAGGGTAAGCCCACCGCACGCGCGCGCCACTCCAATGCCAACAATCGACTCATCCGTCGATACGCGTGGCGTAGAATCGAGACGTCGCTGTCGCCTGCGATATAGTGATAGGTGTCTGGAAAAAACCAACCCTCCGGGTGCTCGATATCCAAGTCGAGCGCCGTCATGATTTCTTCCCGAGTCAGTCCGGCAAGCTTATGCTCAATATTGGGAAGTTTGTGCAGCACTTCGAGGATGTCTGCAAAGGTACGACCTTCGACAAAGGTAACGGGATAAGTCACCACCTCACCGACCTGCAATTGGCGCAGTATATCGAGCGGCGATGCCTGGTCCGGCAATTTGTATTCGCCTGCCTTGATCGGTTCCGGTTCAAATAGTCGTGCATAATACGCCCAGACATCCGGCCAGCGTATGATGTCGGCATCGTGCAATCTGTGGCCAACCCCCGTAAGAGAGTCGCCACGGACAACGACCAGCTCCTGGGCTTCCCGTGGAATATGGTGCGGCGTCTGCAGCCAGGACCACAAATAAAAGCCGGTAATTCCCAACATCACCACTAGCCACAGGAAAATGGATATGGAAATACGCAAGGGGTTAACGGTCATAATTGTCAGTCATAGAATTTATTCCAGTGCACGGAAATCGCGCTCATAAGCCGATGGGTTACAGCTGTATCCTTCCAGGTAACCTTGTCCCAACGTTTCACGGGGGTTATCCCACGAACCGCGTTGGTGATGAAAACTTCATCCGCCGCTTCCAAGTCCTCGACGTATAATTGGCGCGCGCTAACGGGAATGCTTTCCGCAGGTGCAAAGTTTTCCATGATTGCGCGGCGCAAGGTACCTGCAACACCACACTGGGTCAAATCCGGTGTCACAAGTTGACCGTCTTTAACCAGGAACAGGTTGTGATGCAAGGTTTCAATTATGCACCCATCCTTATCGAAGACGAGGCCATGGGCATCGCCGGAGAGATCAACGGAACGCGCTGCCAGTACCTGCTCAAGACGGTTGAGGTGTTTCAAGCCGGCCAAGACCGGATTGTGGCTCAGCCTGTAACCACAGTTTCTGAGTTCCACCGGAACTTTGGGGTCGATAGCGCCAGCGTGGGGACTTAGGGTCAGAATGACCCTAAGCGACGGTTCTTGCATCGGAATGTAACCGCGCCCGCCTTCCCCCCGCGTCACGACCAACTTGATCACACCATCATGTTGCTGGCGTCGTTCTGCCCACTCCAAAACCATCTCCAGGTAATGCTCAATCGCCTGCGTGTCGATCGCGAATCCGAGAACCTTTGCGCCCCGACCCAAACGCTCCAGATGAAAAGGCCAAAGTGGCAATGATCGCTGCTTGAATCTTATCGTCTCAAACAGTCCATCACCATAAGCGAGGCCACGATCCGTAACGCCAATGGATTTCTGCGGCAGACCGTCAACCAGGTGAAGTGAAGGGAAGTTATGGGCAGCGTTCATCGGAAGAACCGGAAAGCAGCCTCGATGACAGGCTGCGTACTATCATACGGATCGGAAGACCAGGGTACCGTTAGTCCCACCGAAGCCAAAAGAATTGCTGATCGCTACGCGGAACTCGCGCTCTTGTGCGGTATGCGGCACAAAATTAAGATCACAACCCTCATCTGGCTCGTCGAGATTGATCGTTGGCGGAGCCACCTGGTCGCGCAACGACAGGATGGTAAAAATCGCTTCCACCGCTCCAGCTGCGCCCAGCAAATGGCCGACCATGGATTTGGTGGAGCTGACCGCGAGATCATGGGCGTGACTGCCGAACACACGTTTTACCGCGTTGCATTCCGCCAAGTCACCGGCTGGTGTCGATGTGCCGTGGGCGTTGATATAGCCGACCTCGTCGGTGTTAATACCGCCGTCGCGCAACGCATTGCTCATGGATGCCGCAGCACCTGAGCCGTCTTCGAGAGGTGAGGTCATGTGGTAGGCATCGGCGCTGGTACCAAAACCCACCAATTCGGCATAAATGCGCGCACCGCGTGCCACAGCATGGTCGTATTCTTCCAACACTACCATGCCGGCACCGTCACCCAACACAAACCCATCGCGCCCCTTGTCCCATGGACGGCTGGCCGCGGTGGGGTCGTCATTGCGTGTCGACAGCGCGCGCGCAGCGCCAAAGCCGCCGATGCCCACCGGCGTAGTGGCCATTTCCGCACCACCCGCCAGCATCACATCCGCCGCACCGCAAATGATTTCACGCGCGGCGAGGCCAATACTGTGCGTACCTGTTGTACAGGCCGTTGTGACCGCGAGGTTCGGGCCCTTGAAGCCGTACTTGATCGACAGATTGCCGGCGATCATATTGATAATGGCGCCGGGAACAAAAAACGGGGATACCCGACGTGGTCCCCGCTCCTTGATTGTCAGCGTCGTGTTCTCAATAGAGCCCAGTCCACCGATGCCCGAGCCAATAACACAGCCGATCCGATGAGCGTTCTCTTCGGTCGCGGTAATACCCGCATCTTCGACAGCCTGAATACCGGCCACCATACCGTAGCGTATGAAAGGATCGATTTTGCGCGCGTCCTTTTCGCTCATGTAGGGTGTGATATCGAGCTCTTTAACAGATGCGCTGAAGCGGGTGGAAAAAGCTGACGCGTCAAACTGGACAATAGGTGCAATGCCGCTGCGGCCCTGCAAGATCGCGGACCAAGTGTCTTCAACATTATTAGCCAGCGGGCTGACCATCCCCAAGCCAGTAACTACAACTCGTTTGCGCGCCACTTTAATCCTCCATTGGGCATGAACCTACCCAAAAACGGAGCCTTTCGGCCCCGTTTTCAGTGTTTCTGACCGTAAAAAATAAAAGCCGTACTACTCGCATAGGTACGGCTTTTACGACAGGCTTTTATAGCTACTTTAGCAACTATAGCGGTGAGCCAATTACGCCAAGTTTTCGTTGATGTAATTGATAGCCAGTTGAACAGTGGTGATTTTTTCAGCTTCTTCATCAGGAATTTCGGTCTCGAATTCCTCTTCCAAAGCCATAACCAGCTCAACGGTATCCAGAGAATCGGCTCCCAAGTCTTCAACGAAGGATGCTTCGTTTTTTACTTCTTCCTCTTTAACACCCAGTTGCTCGGCAACAATTTTTTTAACGCGCTCTTCAATGCTGCTCATAACGTTGTTTAACTCCTAAGTAGCTTTTAATTAGC
>CAYQQJ010000039.1:0-33342 GCA_964419935.1 uncultured Cellvibrionaceae bacterium | reverse complement strand
TTCGCACCTGGCCTGTGAGGTTGCCGGCCATGGAGTTCACGTTGTCGGTCAGGTTCTTCCAGGTTCCCGCAACCCCCGGTACCTCCGCCTGGCCGCCGAGCTTACCTTCGGTACCCACCTCGCGGGCCACACGGGTTACTTCCGCGGCAAAGCCGTTCAACTGGTCCACCATCGTATTGATGGTGTTTTTCAATTCGAGAATTTCGCCTTTTACGTCCACCGTAATTTTGCGGGACAAGTCACCCCGGGCGATGGCCGTTGCCACCTCCGCGATACCTCGCACCTGGTCGGTTAGGTTGACCGCCATCACGTTCACGTTATCGGTCAAATCTTTCCAGGTACCCGCAACCCCCGGCACAATGGCCTGGCCGCCGAGCTTACCTTCGGTACCCACCTCGCGGGCCACTCGCGTCACTTCGGAGGCGAAGGAGCGCAGCTGGTCCACCATGGTGTTGATAGCTTCTTTCAGCTGGAGAATTTCACCGCGGGAATCCACGGTAATTTTGCGGGAGAGGTCACCATTGGCCACGGCGATGGTCACTTCGGAGATGTTTCGCACCTGGTCCGTCAGGTTGTTGGCCATGGAGTTCACGTTATCCGTCAGGTCTTTCCAGGCCCCGGATACGCCTTTCACCTTGGCCTGGCCACCGAGCTTACCTTCCGCACCCACTTCCCGGGCCACCCGGGTTACTTCCGAGGTGAACACGTTCATCTGCTCGATCATGGTGTTGACGATCTTCGCTGAGCGCAGGAACTCCCCTTGAAGTTCGCGCCCTTCGATTTCCAGCGGGACTGTCTGGGACAGGTCCCCCTTGGCCACCGCCGCAATACTGCGGGTCACTTCGCGGGTGGGCCACAGCAGGTCATCAATCAGCGTGTTGACAGAGGATTCCATGGCGCCCCAGGCGCCCAAACGCCGGTCACACTGCACGCGCTGGCGGGTTTTGCCTTCCTGGCCCACCGCCTGGCCCACGCGCTCCAGCTCACTGGCGACGCGGCTATTGGTCATGACAATATCGTTGAAGGTATCCGCAATCTTGCCTTCAATGCCGGTCCAGTCGGCGGGCAGACGGACGGAAAAATCGCCGTCACGCACGGCCTGGAGTGCAGCCAGCACGGCGCCGGGGTCATAGGATGAGGTTGTAGTGGTGGAAGTGGCTTTATCGACTGATTCGGTTGATGACATAGATTTCTTTGCCCTTGCTTTGGCGGCTGGCGTTTTGGCGGCGTGAGTCTTGTCAGTTTTGGTAGCGATACGAGATTTCGTGGCGGTGTCGTCGTCGACCATTCCGTTTCCCTTATCTTATTGTCAGTCGTGATGGCTAGGGCCTGTTCACACTAATTCGGTTGTCGCTGTTGTGTCTAAAAAGCCACCAATCTAGTGATGCGGCATTCCGACGCGAGGAGCATGGTTTGGTCACTCCAAATGAGCGACGAGCAACAACGAGTGGTGGCTTTTTAGCCACAACCCGGAGGGCTGGGGCCATTTTTCCGCCCAGCGGCGTTATCAGTCGTTTATGTAGGCCCACTACATGACTCTCCTTCTGCCTTGCTGGACGAAAAAATGACCTCCAGCAGCGATAACCGAATTAGTGTGAACAGGCCCTAGCTTGTTTAGGTTCGATATTCGGTACTCAGTACAGATGCCAGTTTTCAACTGGCACAAATTGCATCATTTTTACATGGATAAACGGGATAGGCTAGAATCGGTTTCAAAATTGATTGTATCGCGACATTAGAATGATATGCGCGTCACGAATAGAAAATATAGTTGCAGGACGGTCCAGATCTATAGTCCAGCATCCGGCGAACTAGCCAGATTGTGTGCGTGCCTTGGTATGCTTGCTCGGCGCAGCATTGAGTGGATCATCCGGCCATGGATGCTTCGGATAGCGTCCCTTCATTTCCTTTTGCGCATTCTTGTAGCTACTTTGCCAAAAGCCCTGTATGTCCTGGGTGATTTGCAGTGGCCGGCGCGCAGGTGACAGCAGATGTAACATCAAAGCCATTTTTCCGCGGGCAATTGTCGGCGTTGTTTCGCAGCCGAACATTTCCTGCAATTTGACGGCAAGTATTGGCGGTGTATGTAAATAATCGATCGCGACCATCGAACCGCTTGGCACTTTGATTTCCTTGGGTGCCAATGTCTCCAACTGCTCTGGTAAGGGCCAGGGCAGCAGGACAGCGAGGGCGGATCGCAAATCAAACCGTGTCAGCTCAGATAAATACTTAACCTGTGAAATAGTTGGCGCCAGCCACTCGTCCATGTGTGTGAGTAAAGCCGCATCAGATACATCCGGCCAGGGGTTGGGATCATTGTTATTGCCATTGCCCCTGTCATCGTCATCGTGAAGTGAGCGCAACAACATGACTCGCGCTTGCCATTGGCGCAGTGAATCGTTCCACGGCAACACGGATAACCCCTGCTGGCGAATATAACGGAGCAGTGCGGATGTTCTCGCGATAGCATCAGGGTTATCAATTTTCGTTGTGCTGACTATAAGAGCGCCGACCTGGGTGTGTTGTTCTGCAATAAAATGATCAGCTTTCTTATCCCATTCAAACTTGTTTTTGTGACAGATAAGTGACTGCAGTGGCCCTGAGAATAGCTCGGGGTTCAACGCTGCAGCCAGCACGATGCGATCTTCGCTACGGCCGCTAAAACCGGTTGTTTCCGCGCAGGCCAGCCACTCATGGTTATTCAGCCAATCACTTTCATCGAGAGTTGCGGCGCGGCCGTTACTGAGTTGGTAGGTTGACGAGCGGCCGGACCGGCGCTTCGCAATGCGGTCAGGGTAGGCGCAGGCGAGAAGAAAACCGAGCGCATCATCGGGCATCACTGCCGTGGGCACGGGGGTCCCTGGTACCTTGGTGATGAGCTCGGCAAATTGCTTGGCTTGTTTGCGCGTACGTTGCAGCCAATGCCTGCCAGGGTTGGCGAGAGGCCGACCGATATCGGCGGTGATCCCGTCTCCATGATGCTGGCTTGCACTTGTTCGATCTTCCAGAACAAGCGTTAACAGCTGACTGATGTCTGCTGTGTCGCACCGCTGGGGCGGGTCACTGAGTATTGCGGCAAGCTCAGATGCAGGATGTAGCAAGTCGCACGACCGTGCGCTGAGCAGCATATGAGCAATGCGGGGATGCGCCGGAAACTCGTTCATTTGCCGGCCATGGTCGGTTAGCTGGCGGACACCATAATCGTTGCCCGCGATGGCACCGAGAGATTCCAGAAGTGCCAGCCCCTGTTGATAGGCCGATGGAGGCGGAGGGTCAAGCCACTGCAATTCGTTCGGATCATCCACACCCCAGTTCAACAACTGTAACGCCAAGGGGGCAAGATCAGCCTGCAGAATTTCGGGCGTCGAAAACGGTTGTAACTGGTGTTGTTGCTGCTCGCTCCAAAGCCGATAGCAGCGCCCGGGTTCGATGCGGCCGGCGCGACCGCAGCGTTGCGTGGCTGATGCCTGGGAGACGCGGTGGGTTGCGAGGCGCGTCATGCCGGTCGCAGGGTCAAATGCCGGCTCACGGGTGCGACCGGCGTCAATCACTATGCGCACACCTTCAATGGTCAGACTGCTTTCAGCAATATCGGTCGCCAGCACCACCTTGCGTAAGGGTGCATGGGCCGGCCCTGTCGGTGGTGGTGCAATTGCGCGGTGTTGGTCCTCCAGGGACAGGCTGCCGTGAAGCGGTGCGAGCTGAACGTTGTCTGGCAGGCGCCCCTCGAGCCACTCCATGACCTGGCGTATCTCGCGTTGGCCCGGCAGAAATACCAGCATGTTTCCGGCATCCGCTTCGAGCGCATTGAGTATGCAGCTGCCGGTCGGCGCCACCAGGGATTCCGTCAGTTTCTGCGGCTTGTCATAAACGATGTCCACCGGAAACAGCCGCCCCTCGCTACGAATGATCGGCGCATCGGTGAACAATTCCGCCACGGCGTTACCGTTGAGGGTTGCTGACATGACTATCAAACGCAACGCATTGTTTGCGTCACGGAACAGGTCCCGGCCTTGCAGGCAAAGGGCCAGACCAAGGTCGCTGTCGAGGTGGCGCTCGTGGAACTCATCGAAGATTACCAGAGCGACGCCTTCCAACGCCGGGTCCTGCTGTAGCCGTCGGGTGAGGATACCGCCGGTAATCACTTCGATAACCGTTTCCCTGCTGACACAGGTATCTTGCTTGACGCGGTAACCAACGGTTTTGCCCACCGGTTCCCCGAGCAGTGCTGCCATTCGTTGCGCTGCGGCGCGCGCGGCCATGCGTCGTGGCTCCAGCATGAGAATTTTGCCTCCCGCGAGCCAGTCCTGTTGCAGAAGCGCCAAGGGCACCAGCGATGTTTTCCCCGCACCCGGCGGTGCTTCCAGAATTAACTGATGCTGCGTGGAGAGTGCTGTGACGATATTCGGTAACAATGATGAAATCGGCAGGACGGGGAGCGGGGGAATGGCCATTGATGTCAGCGAGTAATGGATGACCGTTGATCATAACATTGATGCCATCGGTGCTTCGCGATAGATGTGGCCGATTGCTGCTGGATAGGTAAACGTCGAGCCAACAGACTGTTAACGGCGCATTTTTGACTGTAGGATTACAAATATCTGAGACTGCCTGTATTCTGGTGTGTGTAACAGTCAATCATCAGACAATAACAAAAGCATTTCAGCGGAGCTCATGAATGACAATAATATCTGCTTTACACAAGCTTTCTTTTTGCGCTGTGGTTTCTTTCGGTGCGTTCACTGTAAGTGTCTTTAGCTGTGCAGCGGACAATGGTTCCCAAAAAACGGACCCCGCATTCAGCTGGCCTGGCGGCGCACGTGCAGCGGTGAGTCTCGGCTATGATGATGCCCTGGATTCTCAGCTTGATATCGCGATACCGGCATTGGATAAATACGGCTTCAAAGGAAGCTTTTATGTTCCGGTGAATCGGCCGGTTCTCGTAAACCGGTTGTCTGAATGGCGCGCTGCTGCGAAAAATGGTCACGAGCTGGGCAACCATTCAATTTTTCACCAGTGTGATGCGTCATTACCAGGCCGCGATTGGGTGCCGCCTAATCATGATCTGTCAAAAATAGACGCACAGGTAATGGCAGAGCAGGTCGCGGTCGCCAACAATATGCTGTTTGCCATCGATGGTACAACGGAAAGAACCTATACCGCGCCTTGTGGCGATCTTAAGGCTAATGGAGTGAATTACATCGAGCTCATCGAGAAATCTTTTGTGGGTATCAAAACCAGTGGCACCGGTGTGACTCCAGACATGGCTGCTCTCGACCCTTCAGACGTGGGCACAACCGCGCCGGCAGGCGTAACGGGGGAAGCCCTGATTGCCATAGTGGAGGCTGCGGCAGCCAAGGGCACCATGGCCAATATCACATTCCATGGTGTGGGTGGCGACTATCTGACGGTGTCCAAAGAAGCCCATGAGGAATTACTCGCGCACCTTGCCGACCACCCCGATAAATATTGGGTGGATAGCTTCCTGAATATCATGAAGCATGTCAGAGCCCAGAGTTCAAAGTAAAAAACAGGGAAGGATTGATCAGTGTATCTGCCAGAACATTTTCGCGAAGCTCGCGTTGATTTACTGCACAAATGGATACGCCAACGTGCTTTCGGCACCTTGGTAACGGCGGGGCCAAATGGGCCTGAAGCGAATCATATGCCGTTCATGTTGGATGTCGAATCGCCCACAGCTACGAGCGGCGTTTTGAAATGCCATATCGCCCGGAAAAATCCACTCTGGCAAACAATAGGTACCGATAATCGTGTTCTGGTTATTTTTCAGGGGCCGGACGCCTATGTCTCCCCAAATTGGTATCCAACCAAGCAGGAAAATGCCAAGGTCGTGCCCACCTGGAATTACGCTGCAGTGCATGTGCAGGGGACGGTGAAGGCGATTCACGAACCGGAATGGCTTCTGGCGCATTTAACGGAATTGACCCGCCAGCAGGAAAAACCGCAAGAAGCCCCTTGGCAGGTCAGCGATGCCCCGGCAGACTTCATCAACAAAATGATGGGCGCCATCGTTGGTCTTGAAATAAAAATCTCACAGATTACAGGCAAATGCAAAGCCAGCCAGAATCAGCCCGCGCGGAACAAGGAGGGAGTCAAGGCAGGGTTGGGTGAGCTGGGCACACCATCAGCGGTGGCCATGGCGGAGTTGATCCGCTAAGACCACGCTGAACTCTAGTGCACCACACGATTCTAATTACCCATTACCCATTACCCATTGAACCAATAACTGACGAGTTTTCAATCGGTTAGCGGTGCTTTCTAAGATGAGTTCAAAAGGAGGGGTGGCATGAGATTATCCGGTTCCTGCCATTGTGGTGCTGTAACGTTTGAATTGGAGACGGAGCAGCCGTATCCGTTCAACCGCTGTTATTGTTCAATTTGCCGCAAAACTGCTGGGGGCGGTGGCTACGCCATCAATCTTGGCGGCAATTCCCAAAGCCTTAACGTCGAGGGCGTTGAGCACACGAATGTTTATCAGGCCCGAATCGACGGCGAAAAAAGCGATGCCGAACGCTATTTTTGCAGGCACTGTGGTAGCGCGCTGTGGCTTTACGATCCGCGCTGGCCGGAGTTGGTTCATCCGTTTGCATCAGCCATTGATGGTGAACTGCCGAAGCCGCCGGAACACACTCACATGATGCTGGACAGCAAAGCGACCTGGGTGGAGCCGCACATTCAAGCAAACGATCAGTGCTTCGGTGAATATCCGGACGAGAGTCTGGCGCAATGGCATGCGAGAGTAAAACCTTCTGGTTCAAACAGTTAAAAGCCAAACATAATTTAAATGCTTAGCATGTTAATTAACACCTGAGGCCACAACCTTGAAATCCGGTTCAAAAAATAACCAGCACGCCTTGCCTTGACAGAACAGGCGTTTTATCCTAGCCGAACTCATACGTTGTATCTTGAGCGGATTTTCAAACGAGGGGCAGAAACAATGTCCCATTCAATTGCCCCGCCACGGGGTATGAACCGATAAAAACAATAACGGTGACAATTATGACAATTTCGACTCTATTCAAGAGATGGACTCTCACATTATTGGGCTGCAGTGCACTTTCTGTTGGAGCTCAGGCTGTGGTTTTTCAGGCAGAAGACTACAGCAATTATTTCGATACCAGTGCGGGTAACACGGGCGGAGCCTACCGAGGTGACGGTGTCGATATCGAAGCGACGGCTGACAACAATGGCTCCTACAATGTGGGCTGGATAGAAGCAACGGAATGGTTGGTTTATCCGGGCTTGAACATTCCTTCATCAGGTAACTACACCATCAAAATGCGTGTTGCCAGTCCCTCGGGCGGTACCGCTTCTGTGGATCTGAATGGTGGCTCTATTCAACTGGGCAATTTCAATATTGGTGCGACCGGCGGGTGGCAAAACTGGACCACCGTGTCCAAAACCGTCCACATCAATGCCGGCTATTATGATCTTGGTGTTTTTGCGCAAACCAGTGGTTGGAACTTCAACTGGATTGAAGTGGTATCCGCAGGTGGTGGCGGTGGAACCGGTCTCGTAACCCTGTATGAACACTGCAACTACGGGGGCTGGTCAGCCGGAGTGGATACAGGTTCCCACAACTTGGGTAGTTTGATATCTCGGGGCTATATCAACGACAGAGCCTCGTCACTGCGTGTTGCCGCAGGGTATGAGGCGGTACTCTACGAGCATGATAATTTTGGTGGCGCTTCGATCGTGATCGGTGGAGATACAGGCTGCCTCAGTGCTGCCTGGAATGACAAAATGTCATCGATGATTGTGCGGGCCGCTGGTGGCGGCGGTGGTGGTGGCGGTACGGGCTTCTCGTCTATTGTCAGCGAAGCGCAGTTCAACGCGATGTTCCCCAACCGTAACTCCTTCTATACCTACGCCGGTCTGCTGTCCGCGGCTCAGACCTTCCCGGCATTCGGTGGTACTGGCGATATCACCACCAAAAAGCGCGAAGTTGCGGCGGCATTGGCTAACTTCTCTCACGAAACCGGTGGCTTTGTTCATATAACCGAAATCGCCAAAGGCGAGTACTGCGGTGACTGGGATGGTAATCCGAACATCTGCCCGTGTGAGCCCGGCAAACGTTATTACGGCCGTGGGCCGATTCAGTTGAGCTGGAACGGCAACTATTGTGCAGCGGGAGATGCCTTGGGGTTGAACCTGCGTCAATTCCCCGAGCTAGTTGAGCAGAACTCCAACCTTGCCTGGCAAACATCTGTCTGGTTCTGGATGACTCAGCCAGGATCCGGTTATTGGCCTGCGCATACCGCGATAGTGAATGGTTATGGCTTCGGTGAAACCATTCGCACCATCAACGGTTCGATCGAATGTAATGGCGGCAACCCGGCACAGGTCCAGAGTCGTATCAATGAGTATCACCGACTGATCAATATTTTGGGCACTACGCCTGGCGGTAACCTGAGCTGCTAAAGGTCTGACGGTGTGACGAGAGCCTCTATACCTTCACCGGTATAGAGGCTTTTTTGATTTCCGGAGGTGGACAACCGTTTGCTTCACTCGATGGGGCTTTAGCTTCCTGACTTTATTGACTTTGGCAGCTAGCATTCTATAGTCAAGCCGTGAGATCTGACTACGACACTACAGAAATCCTCCGCCGCGGGCCGGCTACGCTGGACGATCCGCTTTATTACCTGCACAATTTTCGCTGGGTCCTCGCCTGGGTCGTCGCCCGATACCATCATTTGCTGGATGCCGCTGAACGCCAGTTTGTATCGGATTTCCAGACGCTACCGGAATCCAGTCAAGGTCTGTTCGTGCGCATGGTGATGCGCAAGGGGCAGATCTTTCGGCAGGGCAAGCTGAATTACGCCGAATTGGGTCCCACAGCCGAGGCCGCAGTATCACTGCTGGAACGGGGTTGGATTGCGATCGAGCCTAACCTGGACATCGACTCACTGTTCAAGCTATTCACATGGGGCGAGTTGCGGCCGGTTCTGGCCGAACGGGTCCTCCAACTTCCGGCTGAAGTAAAGGTCCCCGCGAATTGGCGCGGTATGCGCAAAAGCGAAGCACTCGAACTTTTGTCTGCGCTCGAGCTCGAGCCCAGGACGGTAACAGCGTGGGGTCTGGGTGAGCACAAGGTCTACCACTTTAGCCTGATGCCGCTGTGTGATCGGTTTCGCTTGATGTTCTTCGGCAATTGCCACCAGGACTGGTCCGAATTCGTGGTGACTGAGCTGGGAGCCCTGGAGTACGAAACGGTAAAACTCGATGAAGAGTCGCGGCCCTTTCACAGCCGTGAAGAAATTGATGCTTATCTGCAGCTCCATGCCTGTCGCGAGGGATTCTATACAGGTGATTCCCTGGATACCATTGCCACGGCCATACCCGCTTTACCCAGCGCCAACCCTTGGCTGCTCCGGCTACGGGACCGGATAATTTTTCAGATTGCACGGGAATGGGAGAGGGCGGGGGAGCTGGGTAAGGCCAGCCTGTTGTATCAGGATTGCCATCATCCGGAAGCCCGCAGCCGTCTGGTGCGGGTGCTGGAATGTGGTGGTGAATTTGAACTCGCCTTGGCGTTGGCTCAGCAGGCACTCGAAACACCGGTAAATGAAGCGGAGCGGCAGCAATTGCACCGTTCGTTGCCCCGCCTGGAACGCAAATTGGGTTTGCCGCGATCAGTCCCAAAACCGATGAAGGTGCAGACACCCTTATTGGACCTAACTCTGCCATTAGCCGCCTCTGTCGAGCTGGCTGTAGCGGAGCATCTGAGTTCTGCCGAAACGCCAGTGTTTTATGTTGAGAATACGCTGATCGCAGGCTTGTTCGGTTTGTTGTGCTGGGAGGCGATTTTTGCTCCCTTGCCCGGTGCGTTTTTCCACCCGTTTCAGCGGGGGCCGGCGGATTTGCATTGGCCGGATTTTTACCAAAGGCGCAAACCGCTGTTTGATCGCTGCCTGGCCAGCTTGACTGACGGCAGGTATCGGTACCGCATTACCCAGACCTTTAATGAAAAACAGGGGCGACAATCACCGTTTGTGTATTGGGATTACATGACAACGGACCTGATCAATTACGCTCTCGAGTGCATTCCTGCCCGCCATTTGCAGCTTATTTTTGAGCGAATGTTGCGGGACATAAAGGCTAACCGGGCGGGCTTCCCGGACTTGATTCAGTTCTGGCCCGATCAGTGTGCTTATCAAATGATTGAAGTCAAAGGCCCCGGCGACCGGGTGCAGGATAATCAACAACGTTGGCTGGATTATTTCGCACTTCACCAGATTCCGGTGGCGGTCTGCCATGTGCGCTGGAGCAATCCAGCTGATAACGACGGTGGCATTGCAGCTGATGTGGCAGGTGGTGAGCTTTGATCACGGAGGCCGCATATTCGGTTGCCGTGCGCACTTTATGTGAGTTCACTGCCAAGGCGGGCGACCTGGACTTGCGCTTCACGCCATCACCAACTGCACAGGAAGGCATCGCCGGACACAAGCTGGTTGGCGGGCGTCGCAGTGGGAGCTACGAGCGCGAGCTAAGTCTCACGGGGAATTATCGAGAACTCCAGGTCAAAGGCCGCGCGGATGGCTACGACCCATCAAAAAATCGTCTGGAGGAAATCAAAACTTTCCGTGGCCGCCTGGATTTAATGCCGGAAAATCATCGGGCGCTGCATTGGGCCCAGGTGAAAATATACGGCTGGTTGCTGTGTCAGGAGCGCTTACTGGACCGCATCGAATTGGCGTTGGTCTATTTTGATATTGTAAAACAAAAGGAAACGCTGCTAACGGAGATCTTTACCTGTAGCGAACTTCGTGACTATTTTGAACAGCGGTGCGATGGCTTTCTTCAATGGGCGCGCCAGGAAGTGGCCCACCGGCTCGCCCGCAATGAAGCCATGGAAGCACTCTCATTTCCTCATCCGGAATTTCGCACGGGGCAGCGCACATTGGCGGAAGCGGTATACCAGTCGGCGAGTACCGGCACCGTTCTTTTGGCGGAGGCCCCCACCGGCATCGGCAAAACTGTCGGTACTATTTTTCCGTTGCTCAAGGCGTTGCCGCGCAAACGGCTCGACAAGGTTTTCTTCCTCAGTGCCAAAACACCGGGGCGCCAGTTGGCGCTGGACGCCGCAAAATCCCTGGATACGGGGCCGTTGCGGACGCTGGAACTGGTAGCCCGCGACAAAAGCTGTGAACATCCCGATAAAGCTTGTCACGGAGATTCCTGCCCCCTGGCCAAAGGTTTCTATGACCGTTTGCCCGCCGCGCGGCAGGCTGCATCCGAAGAAACATTCCTGACCCAGAACCGTTTGCGGGAACTGGCGCTTGCCCATAATGTATGCCCCTATTATCTCAGTCAGGAAATGGCGCGCTGGAGTGACGTGATCATCGGGGACTACAACTATTACTTTGATGTCAGCGCCATGCTGTATGCATTAACCAGCGCGAATCAATGGCAGGTGGCGCTATTGGTTGACGAAGCCCATAATCTGATCGACCGCGCGCGCAGTATGTACTCAGCGGAACTGGACCAATTGTACTTTCGGCGGCTAAAGAAAGACGTGCCGGCTGCACTGAAGTCTTCATTCGATAAAATCAATCGTGAATGGAATCGGCTCAATCGAGAGGCTGAAGAGGGTCATAACGGTAGCCAGCGAATAGAAGAGGGCTATGCAGTTCTTCCGCACTTGTCACAAAAATTTCTGGGTGCGCTACAAGTTGCGACGGCAGCCATTACGGATTACTTGTCCGAGCAGCCATTTGCGCTGGGCAGTGAGCTCACGCAATTTTATTTTGATGCGTTACATTTCTTGCGAATTGCCGAACTGTTAAACGACGATACTTTCTTATGTGATATTTCCTGGCTTAATCCGAAGCGTGGCCGTAAGGGTACCCGAGTATGTCTGCGTAACCTGATTCCCGCCGCCTTGCTGCACAAGCGCTTTCTTGCCGCGTACTCCGCAACTTTATTCTCAGCTACCTTGCGACCTGCGCATTATTATCAGGATCTGCTCGGTCTGCCTGAAACTACACGGCAGATCAGCGTTCAGTCTCCATTTCAGGCCGAGCAGTTAAACGTCCATGTTGTTCGCGATATTTCCACTCGCTTTCAACATCGCGCGGCCTCGGTAAAACCTATCGTTGATTTGATCGCTCATCAATATCAGAAAAGTCCTGGCAATTATCTCGCATTTTTCAGCAGTTATCAGTACCTGGATCAAGTGGTGACGCGTCTTACGCAGGACTATCCGGAGCTACCGGTATGGTCCCAGGATCGACGCATGAACGAAGTCGCTCGGCGGGATTTCCTTGACAGGTTTCAACCCGAAGGACAGGGTATCGGCTTTGCCGTTCTCGGCGGTGCCTTTGCCGAAGGCGTCGATCTACCCGGCAGGCGCTTGATCGGCGCCTTCATTGCAACCTTGGGGCTTCCGCAAAGCAATCCGGTGAACGAGCAGCTCAGGCTTCGGATGGATAGCCTGTTTGGGGATGGCTACAACTATACCTATGTCTATCCCGGCATGCGCAAAGTGGTGCAGGCGGCAGGGCGGGTCATTCGTACGGAGGCGGACCAGGGCGAGGTTTTTCTCATTGATGATCGCTTTGCACAACCACGGATTAAAGCATTACTGCCGGATTGGTGGGAGATGACCGATTGATTTCGAGAATGGAATGTTGCAAGACATTGTTGATGTGTTTATGGGGATCCGGCCCGTTTGTCATCACGGATATGTCTTTTGAAAACGCATAAACACGTCCATGTGGCTCCCCCGCGGCGTCCCTGCCGCGAGGGTTTCAAAAAACATATCCGTGATGACAAACTCCTATCGAGCACTCGATTACGGCAGTGTCTTCGTTAAAGACTCAGCCCGGTAATCAAAACCGCCGGGTTGATACCCCCGACCAACGTACCGATTACATCTATTAAGAAACCAACCAAAAACTGATAGATGCACCAATTAAAGTCATAGCAATGCACCCTCGATTCGCACTGACTGCACCACTGGTGCCCGCCAATGCACCACTGTAATACTCCGTCGCCCACCTGGGAATTCCTGTCGCCACCAATTTGATAACCGTAAGTGTATGGTTTCAAATGACATTAAACATTTTTTTCAACTATGGCATAACCGTTGCTCTTGCCGCTATAACGCAAGCAAACGATGGAGAGTTGTCCTAGTGAAAACAAAACTGGTTGTCATCGGTAATGGCATGGTGGGTCATCATTTTCTGGAGCATCTGGCGGAAGCCGGTTTGGCTGACGGCTTTGATGTGACGGTTATTGGTGAAGAAAAAAACATTGCGTATGACCGTGTACACATGTCTGAGTATTTTCAAGGGCGTTCAGCGAGTCAGCTCGCATTGGGTACAGCGGAGCAGTACAAAGCTTGGGGGTATGAACTTCGCCTCGGCGTAAAAGCCACAGCTATCAATCGTGAAAATAAAACCGTCACGCTGTCAAATGGTACCGCCATCACGTTTGAAAAACTGGTGCTGGCGACGGGGTCCTATCCGTTTGTTCCGCCGATTCCGGGTAATGACAGACCAAACTGCCTGGTGTATCGCACGCTGGATGATCTCGATGCAATTCGGGAGGCTGCCGCCACAGCGAGCACCGGTGTAGTTGTCGGTGGTGGTCTTTTGGGGCTTGAAGCGGCCAATGCGCTGCGCAGCCTGGACCTGGATACTGCTGTGGTGGAATTTGCGCCGCGATTGATGCCCGTGCAGGTTGACGATGAAGGCGGCGAACTTTTACGGGAGAAGATTGAAGCATTGGGCGTACAGGTGCTTACCGGACGCGCAACACAGCACATAGAAGATGGTCAGAACGCACGCCATTGCATGGTGTTCCAGGATGGCAAAATGCTTGAGACGGATCTCATTGTTTTCTCCGCCGGCATACGTCCACGAGACCAGCTGGCACGGGATGCGGGGCTGGCAATGGGAGAGCGGGGCGGAGTCCAGATCGATGACTACTGCCGGACCAGCGATGGGGACATTCTGGCTATTGGTGAAGTCGCGGCTTGGCATAACTGCTGTTACGGCTTGGTGGCACCGGGCTATCAAACCGCCAAGGTCGCTGCATCCACATTGACCGGTGGCACAGCCGTTTTCCAGGGTGCGGACATGAGCACCAAACTCAAATTGCTGGGTGTGGATGTCGGTGCGATTGGTGATGCGCACGGCAATCAGAATACCGGTACGCGGGTGTTCCGTTATCTCGATCAGATCAGTCAGCGTTATCGCAAACTGGTCGTGTCCGGCGATGGTCGCAGACTGCTTGGCGCCATGCTGGTCGGCGATAACAGTTACTACGACACATTAATGCAGTACTACATCAACCGGCTGGATCTGCCGGAGCATCCAGAAACCCTCATCCTTCCCGCTTACGAAGGTGGTGCGCCTGCGCTGGGCGTTGAAGCCTTGCCTGCGACTGCCACCATCTGTTCCTGTCATAACGTCACCAAAGGTGACATCGTTTGCTGTATCCAAAACGGCAAGGCGTCACTGGGTGAAGTCAAGGATGCCACCAAGGCATCCACGGGTTGTGGAGGCTGTGCAGCACAGCTGAAAAGCATTGTTGACCATGAAATGGCGGCTTTGGGCATGGAGGTCAACACAGCGTTGTGTGAACACTTCGACTATACGCGCCAGGAACTTGAACACATTATTCGAGTGGAGGGGATCAAGACTTTTACGCAATTGCGTGAAGGTCACGGGCAGGGCTTGGGCTGTGATATTTGCAAGCCGACGGTGAGTAATATTCTGGCGTCCATATGGAATGACTACGTCCTCAAGGAGGAACATGCCGGGCTGCAGGATACCAACGACACATTTCTTGCCAATATGCAGAAAGATGGAACGTTTTCAGTGGTGCCACGCATCGCCGGCGGTGAGATTACGCCGGAAAAACTCATGATCATTGCGGAAGTGGCGCGGGACTACAAGCTCTACACCAAGATTACTGGCGGTCAGCGAATCGATTTGTTTGGTGCAAAGCTGAACCAGCTGCCGGCTATCTGGACCCGCCTGGTGGATGCCGGCTTTGAAACCGGACAAGCCTACGGAAAGTCCGTTCGCACCGTAAAAAGTTGTGTCGGCAGCACCTGGTGCCGTTACGGTGTGCAGGACAGCGTCAAGCTCGCCATCGATCTGGAGAACCGTTACAAAGGTATACGCGCGCCTCACAAAGTGAAGTTTGCCGTAAGTGGTTGCACTCGCGAATGCGCGGAAGCGCAATCCAAGGACTTCGGTGTAATAGCCACTGAGAATGGCTGGAATTTATATGTCGCGGGTAACGGCGGCATGCGGCCCCGTCACGCGGAACTGTTCGCGACAGACCTCGATACCGATACGTTAATCCGCACTATTGATCGTGTCTTCATGTTCTATATTCGCACCGCTGATCGTCTGCAACGCACGGCGCGCTGGATCGAAAATCTTGACGGCGGCCTTGATTATCTCAAGCAGGTGGTGTTGAACGATTCGCTCGGAATCAATACTGATCTTGATACGCAAATCGAACGTCTGGTGGGCAATTACCAATGTGAATGGAAAACGACTTTGGGGAACCCGGAAAGTCTCAAACGTTTCCGTCAAACGATCAATGATGATGGCGATGATCCGGCGATCATTCAAATCGAGGAGCGCGGGCAGCCGCGCCCGGCAACGCAACAGGAACGCGCGGAGCGTATTTCGGTAATCGCAATCTGACGCAAGCCGGAAATCCGGTGAGCAGTACTTCAACCCAACGAGAGGGCTACCCAATGGATGATTATCCAGACTGGAAAACTATCGGTAACAAAGCGGACCTTGTGCCTGGTTCGGGAATCGGCGCGAGAGTAGGGCGAGATCAAGTCGCACTGTTCTGGATTCCGGAACTGGGTAATCGTGTTTTTGGTATCAGTAATTTATGCCCCTTTTCCGGCGTGCATATATTAGCTCGCGGAATTGTGGGGGATCTGGCTGGTGATCCTGTGGTCGCCAGTCCTTTGTACAAACAGCATTTTTCTCTAACGGACGGCCATTGTATTGAAAAGCCTGAAGTTGTAATCCGAACCTGGGATGTTCGCCTGGAAGGCGACAATGTTCAGGTGCAATCACGCAAGCAAGAGGAGTTGGCCGCATGAATACAGCCGTTTTAACATCGGATGAAATTGTTAACCCGGTTCATCCAAAGCAGTCTCCGGCGACGGTGTCTGATGTCATTCACGATCTCGAGCAGGCCAGTGTGACGAAGGCCGCTCTGGATATCCGCACCATGCTTTTGCGAGGCGGCTTGTCGGGCGCATTATTGGGTTTTGCAACGGCATTTGCTTTCCTGGCTTTTGATGGTATTTCCGGGGGCGCAGCACAACTGCTAGCGGGTGCCGTTTTTCCCGTGGGTTTTGCCATCATCGTGTTGCTCCGCCTGGAACTGGTGACCGGCAATTTTGCGGTGTTAACCGTAGGCACTCTGGGAGGCAAAACCTCCATCGGAGAAACCCTTCGCAATTGGAGCTGGGTTTACCTCGGCAACCTGCTCGGTTCGATCTTCTTTGGCTTTTTGCTCGCAGTCGTTATGACTCAGGCCTTCAGCTTGACTGGCGGGTATCTGGCAGAAAAGCTCGTGGCTGTGGCAGAAAGTAAAACCCTTGCCTACCAGGCGGTCGGTGGCCACGGCTGGGCAACCGCATTCACTAAAGCCATTCTGTGCAACTGGATGGTGGCGATGGCAACTGTACTGGGAATTATTGTCAAACCGGTTCCCGCCAAAATAATTGCAATTTGGTTGCCGCTTTGGACGTTCTTCGCCCTTGGCTTTGAGCATGCGGTAGTTAATCTGTTTGTTATTCCCACCGGTATGCTGCTCGGGGCTGATATCGGTATGGGACAATGGGTAGTCTGGAATGCGTTGCCGGTGACGTTGGGTAACCTTGTGGGTGGGGTGATTCTAACCGGCATGTTGATGCGATACAGTAACCGAAACGGATAGTCGTTTTGACATTCAGCGGTTCGGCTGTCAATTCCGCCGCTGAATGTCCCGTTGATAATAAGTCCCTTGTGTTGCGGTTAGCATGCCAGTTCATTATTCTTGACCGAGCAGTGAATCATGTTTTGTGTAGTGAAATTATGCCGATGTCAGGTTCCTGTTCGGATACTCAAGCACCACAGTTTGCATCACGCTGTTCGCGAGTTCCGAAGCTTGCTGCAAGATATTCCGACGCACGACGTGGGACAAAAGGGTTGTGCTGGTTAAGGTGAAGGAAAAGAGCAGAATGTCAGTCTTGGTAAAGGGTACTAAATAATCGAGCTGATTAGCGGACGGCGCTATGTGATAAGCAATGTTTCCATTCACGCTTAACGTCTTTATCGGAAGTTGATTATTGTCCAGCAAAGCACCGCCGGCATTGCCGTTGCTGATGTGGAGTTCATAATCGCCCGAATCGAGCTTGGTTATCGCGAACTGATTCTGAAACGCGATCTGCCGCAGGTAGTTATGTGTTACCCATTGTGATCCAATCCTTGGTTGATAAAGGTCCGGGTACCGGGCTTCATCGGCTTCCGTTAAAGCAATAGCATTCAGGCGAAATTCCAGTGTGGCGCTTGGCCTGGCGAACCAGCGACGGGTCGAAAAGGCCCAACGGTTGTGATAGATATTAATACTGCGCGGCAGCTTGCCCGCGCCCTGTGGCCCGTAGTCCTGTTTAGACGCCGTGTTCAAAAACGGCCGTAAATCCGTTGGCCTTCCGTATAGATCGTCCGGTATCACGGTGGTCGCTTTCGGATTACGGAAGCGCAGCCGCGTCTTGAACAGCAAAATCTCATACCAGGGTGCGTCGTCCAGGTGGCCGACCTTGAGAGCAGGGGCTTTAGTTGAATTAGAGATGGCTAGCATGTTTTCTCAGATACTCACACGGGATTCTTCGCCGCCGCTCGTTGCGCTTTGGATTCAGGTGACAATTCAATGTAAAAGTTCGCCATAAATTCGTCCACAAAAGCGAGTGTTGCCTGCTCCAGGTTGGTCTCTAGGCTGTAGAAGTCTGTGGCACCGTAGCCGAGCAGGGTAAATTTCAATACCAATATATGATGCGCTGTTAAAGGATAAGCATAATGTACTTCCGGCGGCTTACCTTTGGCTTGTGGAGAAAAATGGCACCAGTTTATCCCGTTAATTTTCAAGTAGTTCAGATCAGTAGATTCAACCGGATAAATGAACAGCTTCTTCCCCAAATCCCCAACCTCTCTACTCTCGTTTTGCCAGCCCCACCCCCTATGACAAAACTCGAAAACCTCATCCTCAAAGCTGTCTTTTTCGAAGCAGCTGTGGTCGTGTCCGAGCTTATTAGAAAAATAAATTACGCGAGCAGAGAGATCTACTCCTCCTCGTCTCCCTCTGCCAGTGAACGCCCAGCCTTTAATGTAAAACCGCATAGCCTGATGACCACTTTCTTGTTCTTCATAATGATTAACATCAAAGATATTCATATCTTTTGCAAAAACATTGACCGGAAACATAGCCGTATGCATCGGGTCGCGATAGCGAAGCGTTGTCCCCGAGAAATCCAGTTCCAGCCAAGGTGCATTATCCAGGTTGGGACCTTTTAGGTCCAAATCGGATCCGAGCACTTTATCTAGTATCCAAACCATGGGTTACCTCTTCACCAACTCACGCAGTACGTCGCGGAAGGTTTTCGCTGTTGAGCCGGAGTGCTGTCTCGCGTGTCGATTCATTTGATCCTGGGATTTAAGGGGATGCATATGGGGGTTTAGGCCCGGATTTTTGCTTCTATTTGCCAGCATATTACGCAAAGATTGGTGTGTGTCATTGGTAATGGCACCATAGCTTTGCCAGGCAAGATTCGCTGCCGCAACACCCGTTACCATTGGTGCCAAGAAAAAGGCACCCGCTGCTAAGCCGTAACTTGCGCTCTTTATGAAATTCGTAGTGACTTTATGGCGGTCGCGCTGGGCTTGCTTGCGTAAGTCCTCACCGCGCGCCGAAAAACCGGGGATTTGAGCCAGTTCTTGTTCCAGCTTTTTGCCGCTGCCCATCTGGGTCTTTTTGCTGCGCCAATCGTCGTCATGCATTCGCATCACATCGGCGTGCAGATTGATCTTGCTTTTACGTAGCATGGGCAGAATGGCGCTAACATCCTTGGTGGGCGCCAGGAATATCATGGTGTGGCAACTGAGATCCCGGCCGCCGACCATGTTGAGCGCGTCATGTAGCAGATGAGCACCGTCGCTGTGTACGACCCAATGCACCTTCTGATTGCGGTTCTGGGCATCCAGCAGGGCGTCCTTCAGGTGAACCGCGGTAACCAATTTGTTGGTCCTTTTTTGTTTCGGGGATCGCCAAATACTTCCCGCATGGTGGAGAGAAGGTGGGTTGTAGCATAGCGTATAGCCGTGTCTTCCAACGTTGCCAGTTGGGTAAACATCTCCCAGCATGGAAGGGAGTATCTCTTTTGCGGCATGCTGCCGATCTTTGCACAAGCCATTGATTGCCGCAAATTCGGTATTGATAGTCTCTACCGGCTTTCGCGCACCTCCCATTCACCTCGATCTTTCGCGACGTTATAAAGCCCCGGCTCCCCATCCGCAAACTTACCCACATCCAAATCCGTGATATAGACCCCGGGTTTCTTTGCGGGATCACCGGTGCTCTGGAACATCTTATAGCGCACGCCTATGGAGCCGATCACGGTCATGTGCTCCATTGCATTGTTGGTATTGGAATAGGCGCCCATGCCGCCAGCTGTAGCTCGCAGCTGCTTTATCTTGGCGAACACCGTTTCGGCTGCCATGGAGCTTAAACCCGTGAATTTGCGAGCGAGGCGGCCATCAATATAGATGGGGCGCCGCATTACCATTGGTATCGCGGTCGAGGAGAACGAATTGGCTGGAGTCGGTACCAAGAACTTTGGAGAAGCCGGACAGTGCGGCCAGGGCCTTGAATTGTTCTGACATGTTATGTTCCTTGTGAGTCAGGTATCCCTTTGGATTTATATTTAGTCGGGTAGATTAATGTCTATATGCTGCTATTTCAATCGTCAGCCGTACATAATATGAGGTATGTGGCGTGGTTCACTATGATTCAGGCCTGGGAATGACACCACTGAATAGATGGCGGCTGTGAAGCGGTAAGGGAAGTGTATATACTCTCTCCGATCAACCCGGGGCAGGGCAGCAGTGCTGGTGTTCGGGTTCGCGGCCTTCAATAAAAAGATGGATAACGGGCTGTTACGAAAGACTCACGTTCCAGCTTTAGCATCCGATAGGCCAGCTCACAAACCATACTCTTCCAGGCCGTCCGGCCTTGGCAACCACTACGCAGGCAATCTTATTATGAAACTCTTCCGACAGCTTCTTTCCCGAAAACCCCAATCATCAAAGCCGGAAAACAGGCTTAACCGCTTGGCTGATGAACCTTTGGCAGCCCTTGAAGCACTGGTTGCAGGTTCTCAGGGAGATCCTGATGATATGGAAATGCGGGTAGGGGCTCTGCAACGGCTGCCGTACTCGGCAGTTGTGCGGAATGTGGCTTTCAGTGGGCCACCGGCACTGGAGCGTGCGGCGCGAATTCGGCTAGCGAGCCTTATCGACAGCGGCGAAGTGGGTCTGTCGCAACTGATCACGGATATCGAGCAACCGGAAAAGCTTCTGGCGATTGCGGGCCTGTGTAAAACGACTGACTTACAGGATCAGGTGTTGGCGGGTATTCAGGACCAACGGATGCTCGCGGACATCTGTACCAAGACGCCATCCGCCGCCGTGCGGCAAACTTTGGCCCGGCGTATCGATGAACCAGATCTTTTGAAGGCTTTGGCCCAGGCATTCAAGAGCAAGGACAAGAGTACATACAAAATCATCAAGGGTAAGCTCGACGCTATCAAGGCGGAAAAAGACGCACAAGTCGAATTGGAAAATCAGATTGCCAAGTTGTGCTCAGATGCCGAACAGCACAGTCAGCGCGCCTTCGACAAGGACTACAGCTTCCGTCTGCACGGCCTTGAAAGGCGCTGGGGCGAGGTGGCAGAGCAGACTCCGGCGGATGAAACCCAGCGGATTACGGCCGCCCTGGAGATTTGCCGGGAGCGCGTGGAGCAAGCGGAGAGCGAGAGCAAAGTCGAGATTGACGCGGGAGAAACCGAAGCAGTATCGACGGATATTGCGGAATCTCCGTTAGAAGTCGCGGCTGAGCCGGCCGCACACGAAATATCAGAAGTCGAACACGTCGATCAGGAAACCATTCAGGAAGCTCTTCAGGAGACAAAGGAAGCCCGGGAAGAGCGCGAGGCCCGACAGAAACACCTTCGGGTAATCAAAGGCCTGCTGCGTCGCAGTCAATCTGCGGTTGAACAGGGTCGGCTTAAACAGGCTTTGGGCATTCGTCATTCAATCGACGAAAAACTCCCGATGCTGGACAAACTGCCGAATGGCATCGCGGATCAGTTGGGCAGCCTTGATGAAGGGATACAAAAACTTATCGATTGGCAGGCATATGCCGTGGTACCCAAAAAAGAAGCCCTGGTCGAATCCATGGAAGCGCTGGTGGGCGCCGAACTTCCGCCAGAAGCATTGGCAACCAAAATCAAGAAACTCCAGGATGAATGGAAAGAGCTGGCCCAAAGCGGTAAGGACCGCCAGGAAGATTTATGGCAGCGGTTCAGTGACGCGGCAGATAAAGCCTACGAGCCGTGCAAGGCGTTTTATCAGGAACTTGCGGTTGTGCGAAAGCAGAATCTGGAAAAGCGTCGGGTTCTCGTCAAGCAATTGCAGGACTATGTCGAACAGAATGATTGGGACAATGCCGACTGGCGTCAGGTCGAAAAGGTCTTGCACTCAGCGCGTCAGGAACTTCATTCCTACACCCCGGTTGACCGGAGCGCGAACAAATCCGTTCTCTCCCAATTTGATGAGGCCATGGCCGCTATTCAAGCAAAGCTCGAAGGTGAGTACAGTAAGAATAAGCACACTAAAGAGCAAATTGTGGCGCAGGCGGAAAAACTTGCGACAACTGTTGATATCGATCAAGCGATCGAAGCCGCTAAACGACTACAGGCTCAATGGAAGACAATTGGCCGCTGTAACTACAAAGAAAATGAATGTTTGTGGAAACAGTTCCGTCAACACTGCGACAGTATTTTTGCGAGAAAGCAAAACGCCATGGCGGAGCAGAATGCAGTGCTTGAGGAGAATCTGGGTAAAGCCAAAAATCTGATAGATGATCTGAAAAACCTGACCAAGCTGTCCGGTGAGGAATTTCTCGCCACTCGAGCAGATCGGGATCAAATCAAGGCGTCATTTGCGGAGGTTGGCGATTTGCCGCCGAAATCTGAAAAGTCTACTCAACGTGCATTTTTTCAGGTGCTGGAACAGTACGATGAGAAAGTCAAACAACAGGTGCAACAGGCAGATCAGGATGCATGGAATACCTTGTTTTCCATCAATGAGGATATCAATGGGTACTTGCTCGCAGTCAGTGGTAACGACCCTGATGCATCATTATTGAGAGATGCGGTCACTGAAAAGATCACGCAAAACAATCGGTGGCCGGAGGGCGCTCAGTCCAAGGTCAAACAGAAACTGGACGAAATGCCCTCGGGTGACCTGAAAACAAATCAGGAACGTTTGAGATTGCTGTGTATACGCGCAGAGATTCTGGGCGATGTTGCTTCACCTGACGAAGACAAGGCCAAGCGTATGGAGTACCAGGTTAATCTGCTGCAAAAAGGCCTAGGGCAGGCGACTGCGGCATCTCCTGAAACCCTGGCGTTGGATTGGGTCGAAGTGGGGCCAGTACCGGCAGATGTGTATCAAATATTGTTTCAGCGATTTCAGAGCGTATGGCAAAAATTGAAATAGTACGATGGGGATGAAGTTGGGGTCCGCTCAGGCGGACCCAACTCGTTCTATGTAGTGCGGGGATTAGTCCAGCATAACGTTACAATCGAGGTAATGTCGGAAGGCGCCTAAGGCTTTTTCGACCTACGAATACCCATCATCATTTACCGTTTACCAATCACCAACACACCATTCACTATCACCCGACCTTCGCAGAACAATCCGCCACACCCATGGTCCAACCGCATGAATAACACTCAAGAGGCCTTTGGTGCGTAAACGTAAGGCCTTGCTTCTGTTCTTGGGGAGACATCGATAGTGAAGGACTGGGTCACGCAAATCATTCAGGCAATGGGTCCGGCCGGTATAGGTTTTCTGATGTTTGCGGAGAATTTGTTTCCACCCTTGCCGTCGGAATACATCATGCCATTGGCCGGCTATATGTCTGCACAAGGCGATATGAACCTGGTGTGGGTCATTCTGTTCGGTTCATTGGGTTCTGTGCTCGGAGCAATCTTCTGGTACTGGGTGGGGAGCAAGGCAGGGGCCCACGACCTCCACAGGTGGACAGAAAAGCATGGCATCTGGATAGGCTTGCAGCCCGCGGACCTTGATCGCGCAGAGCACTTCTTTCATAAGCACGGGACCAAGGCAGTGTTGCTGGGGAGGCTCGTGCCATTGATACGCACGTTCATTTCTGTCCCGGCGGGTATTTCAGGAATGCCATTCACTTCATTTTTATTGTTTACCGCGGTGGGGACCGTCGTATGGACAGCCGCACTCGGCTGCGGCGGTTATTTTCTCGGGCAGCAGTTCCCAAAAATCAGCGAGTATCTTGGCCCCGTCACCTGGGTAATTATTGCCATTGCCGTTGTTGCTTACGTAGTTCGAGTTACAAAAATTGCTCGAAGCCGTGAGCGATGAGGAGTGATTAGTAAATGGTGAATCGGTATTTGTAGGTCGAAAAAGCCGTAGGCGCCTTCCGACATTTTCCGCGCACTACTGCGCCCATGACCCACTAGCCTATGATCGATCTCCGGGTTTGGCCGATCCAAGCCAAATGTAATGTCGGGATCCTTTGCCCGCCCGATGCGGACGGACAACTTTCTCTTCCACTTTGTAGCCGGCGTGCTTCAGGCGCGATTTGAATAACTGGTCAGGTCCCGCCGACCACACCGCCAACACACCCTGAGGCCTCAAGGCACGGCGGGCTACTTCCAACCCTGGAATGGTGTAAAGCCAGTTGTTTTGTCTGCGAATCAATGCTTCCGGCCCATTGTCCACATCGAGCAGAATTGCATCAAAACCTTCCTCGTCGCCGCGTAACACGTCGGCTACATCGCCCACATAAACCGTGGTACGAGCGTCTGCCAGTGGATGCCCAGAAGCTTCGCCCATTAATTCCCGATTCCACTTCACGACTTCCGGTACAAGCTCAGCCACCATCACCTGCGCATCGGGCCCGGTAGCCGCCAGTGCTGCGGCGAGAGTGAAGCCCATGCCCAACCCACCAACCAGTATGCGCGGTTTTTCGCCGGAGCCCATGCGCTCACAAGCCAAGTCTGCCAATGCTTTCTCTGAACCATGGACCTTGGTGTTCATCAACTCGCCACGGCCCGGAATGCGAATTGAAAACTCGCCGTCATGGGTGAACAGTTTCAATTCGGTTTTCGTGTCGGGTATCAGTGCGGTGTCGAGCAGAATGGTCGGCTTCATGAGGTCTCTGAAGGTAACAAGGTGAATGGGGGGAGCGCATGCTAACCTGTGGCAGACCGATCGTCGACATCAATTCGCGCACTTACTGACGCAGACTGTCCGTTTGCTCGACGAAAAGCCAGGCGCGGCCGACGTTTCCGCTATAATGCGTTGTTTTTGCTGACGAGACTAACCATGACTGATTCCATTCGTTTGTCCAAGCGTTTAATCGAGATAACTGGCTGCACGCGCCGAGAAGCGGAACTGTACATCGAAGGCGGTTGGGTGTCTGTGAATGGGGAAGTGGTGGAATATCCACAAACTATGGTGACGAACGAGGAAGTGGTGTTACTGCCTGAGGCCGATCTGATTTCCAGTGGTCCCGCCACATTGCTTGGGCACTGTAACGCTGAACTCACGGTAGAGGCATTTGCGCAGACGCTGAATCACAGCAACCACTGGACTGAAGACACCAGTGGCACGCGCCTGCTTAAGCGCCATTTTCGGCACCTGAGTGAAAGCTTCCCGCTGGAGCAGGGCGCAAGCGGTCTGTGTGTTCTGACACAAAATCGCTACATGATCCGTAAATGGGCGGAGCGGCAGGTTACGTTGGAACAGGAGTATGTTGTGGATGTTGATGGGGAACTGACCGACGATCAGCTGATGCAGTTGAACTCCAAAAACAGCGACCGCAATAGCAGGAAAGGGCTCACCAAGTTCAGTCGGCAAAGCGAGAGCCGACTACGAATCGCGTTAAAGAATCCGAAATCCGGTCAAATCCGGGAAATGTGTCAAAGTGTCGGCCTTAACGTCATAACCATGCGCCGCTTGCGCATTGGGGCAGTCTCCCTGCGCAAAATGCCCGAAGGGCAATGGCGATACATGCCGGAAGTGGAGCGGTTTTAGTCCATCGCGCCGGCTTGCGTCTATGCGTAAGGCAAACTGTGGGGCGTCTGCTAGACTTGTTTATTGCCTGATAAGAATGAAACCGGGATTTACAAAGAGTTAAGCTTACGAAGAATAGGAAATACGCCAAGGGTTGCGAGAAGGACAATCAAGTAAAGATAACAAATATAAACAGCCGCTGATCGATGTTTATTTCAGCGGTGGGAATAATCTCATCACAGGTCGTCACGTTTTGAGGTCGACCGCAAAGTTGAAGGTAGTTTTATGGGCTGGTTAGCTGCGCTTACAGTTATTGTGGTGGCAATAGCGGTGCTGCTTGTGCTGAAAGCAAGATCGCCGCGCTTAGCCACGAACGAATTTCCTTACCGCAAGAATGACAGTCTTTTTACCCCCGCCGAGCGCTCATTTCTGGGGGTATTGGACCAGATGCTCGGTGCGCGTTACCGAATCATGGGCAAGGTACGAATTGCCGACGTGATAAGCGTTATGCCCATGAAAGACCGGCGGCAATGGCAGGGCGCGTTCAACCGTATCAACGCCAAACATTTCGATTTTGTGCTTTGTGATCAGGAAACACTGTCACCGCTGGCTGTGATCGAGCTCGATGACAAATCCCATAATGCGACCCAGCGTCACCAACGGGATCTCTTTGTTAATGGTGTTTGTGAAGCTGCTTCTCTGACCTTGCTGCGCGTTCCGGCACGGCGAGTGTATTCCTGCTCCGACGTGGAGCGATTGGTAGTCAATGCGCTGCACCGAGAGGAGAGTCATTCATCAGCTGGGGCGACAACATCCGCGGAGGCTGGGAATGCAAAGTCCGAAGTTTCGCCGCCGGTAAATGCAGTACAGGTCACGGGTGCCCCACAGCCGACGCCGCAGCCTGAGACCCAGACCCAGCAGGAAGCTTCTCCACCGTGCCCTAAGTGTTCGTCGGCCATGATACTACGCAAGGTAAAGCGCGGTGCCCGGGCAGGCGCAATGCTCTGGGGTTGTATGCATTACCCCACATGCCGGGGAATCCTGCCCGTCGGCATACTGCGTAGGCAAGAAAACGCATAAGCCTTGTCAGCCGGCCATGACAGCGCCTTTTATTCTGATGCCGATAGCCGCTCAATCACCTGGGGAAGTTCTTTCGCGTCCACACCAAGAGTGGCAGCCCGATCGACAAGCTCTTGAACCGGACGGCCAGCGTCAAGGACCTCACCGGCGGCCCAGAGCAGATAGGAGCGTTTGCCGGTTCTGCAGTGTGCGACCACCGGTGGCGGCGCGAGGGTAAAGGATTGGCGGAATGCGAACACGTCTTCGCGGGTTATGGCTTCCAGGGTCACCGGCATATGCTCGTAATGCATGCCGTGTCGCTTGGCTTCAGCCCGTATTTCGGCTGCGGTGGGTTGGCCGTCCTGTTCTCTATCCGGACGATTGTTAATGATCGCGCGATAACCCTGCTGAGCCAGATCTTCCACCTCATCGATGCTTGGCTGAGGCATAATGGCGAGCTTGTTTGCGACTACGACCTTGGGCTCTACCATATTTATTTTCCTCGTGTTTGCTGAAATAAAAGTGAATTTCTCTGTCGCGCTGGGGTATGTCCCGCACCAATTGCCTTTATCGTCCGACCCCATTCTGCACGATTTTCTCCCCGAGCCACTGACCCGTCCATGCAACCGTCTCGCTAAATAGCGTACAACAGTGTGTACGACGTCAATATTGTTCGCTGCAGGGAACGCCCGAAACCCCTGAGTGTCCGGAAATTTAATCCACCAGCGTCTCCGGAAATGCAGAGCGCTTGAGCGACGATGATCGATTATGAATATACACCATAGCCCGAATGACACGGACCCCGGCTGGGCCGACGCGCGCCCGGCATTGGCCAAGCTCCGTGCTCCAAGTAGCACAAAGGCCATTTGGCAACTGGTCAATACGCTCCTGCCTTACGGCGTGCTGTGGTATCTGATGGTCCGCTCGGTACAGCTGGGTTACTCGATGCTTTGGACCGTGGCTTTGGCGGTCATTGCCGCCGGATTTGTGGTGCGAATATTCATTCTGTTCCATGACTGTGTTCACGGCTCTTTCTTCCCGTCCCGCAGAGCCAACAGATTCTTCGGTTATGTGCTCGGCGTTCTGGTGTTTACGCCGTTCGATGATTGGCGATTTACCCATTTACGGCATCACGGAACCTACGCCAACCTCGATACACGGGGTACCGGCGATATCTGGACGCTGACCGTGGAGGAATATCGACAGGCTTCGCTGGGCAAACGCATGCTCTACCGGCTCTATCGGCATCCTCTCGTGCTGGTGGGCCTCGGCGGTGCCTTCACGTTCTTGATCTGGAACCGCAAAACCACGCCGGGTGGAACCTACAAAGAGCGGCGCAGCGTGTGGCTGACCAACTTCTTTATCGCCGTGATAACCATTTTGGCGGCCTGGTTGATTGGCTGGCAGACCTTTTTGCTTATCCAGCTACCGGTGATGTGGTTGGCCGGAATGGGTGGTGTTTGGCTATTCTTCGTTCAGCACCAGTTCGAGGGTGGCTACTGGGCCCGAACCGCCCGGTGGGACACCTTGCGCGCCGCTATGGAAGGAAGTTCGTTTTACAAACTCCCGGCTGTTCTCAACTGGTTTTCCGCCAGTATCGGTTATCACCACATCCATCACCTGAACCCGCGCATACCGAACTACGGCTTGCAGGCGAGCTATAACGCAGTTCCGGAAGTGCAGCTTGAAAAACCGCTGACACTCAAGCAAAGTCTCTGCTGCTTTCGATTCAAACTGTGGGATGAAGCCCAGCAGAAAATGGTGCCTTGGCCGTAAGCACAAGGCTGCATCTCAGGTTGCGAGTAAACGCGCGGCTATTTGAAGGTGTTCACGATGTTCTGAATTTCCTCGGTGCTGCTCGTTATCAGTTCCAGATAGTTCGGCTTGGAGCATTTTCTGTACTTTTCCGGAAGTTTGGCGAAGGCCGCCAGTGCCTCCAATGGCGGCAGGTCCGCGTGTTTGTTGGTGAACAGCACGGCGTAATAGATTGACAGGTTGACGATGTCGATCAACGCCAGCTCGTCACCGGTCGTGTGTTCCCAGCGGCCGCTTTGCCTTAATACATCAACAAACTCCTTGTCCACGCCCCACTTGTTGAGCAGAACTACACCGAGGGATTTACTGTAGTGGCGACAAAGCGTGAAGTAGGTGTCCGGGGCTGGTGGCTGCTGGGTTTCCGATAGCGCCGACAGCACCGCAAGTGAGCCCACCTCGGTCAAAAACGTTGCCATTTGTGCTTCATCTATGGCGCTAAAGTTGAGCCGGCGGGCAAAGAAACTGGCCAAACTTGCCTTGATAACCAATCGCTGCCAACTGTGCCTGAACAGCGTTTTCATCACCTCGCTGCGGAACACAAACAGGTTGCGCATGCTGTGTACCATCACCATGTTATGAACATTGGCAAAACCCAGCAGGGCGATGACTTCGGTGAGTGTCTTGGGCGCGACTGCACGTCGATACAGGGGGCTTGAGGCTGATTTGATCAGCAGGGCGCTGAGGGCAGGGTCTTTTCCTATGAGCACTGACAGAGACTGAGCATCCGTAGTGGGCTCACTGAGGGCTTTGCGTACTCTCAAGGTAATAGTGGGCAAACTCGGCAGACGTTCGCTGTCGCTGAGGACGTGTTTGATGACGGTGCGGTAAACCGCATATTGCTCAGGACCCAGCATCATGCTTCCAGTTTTTGTTGTTGAGGGCCTATATCAAGTATCGCGCAATCACGACGCCGGGCGATAGTATATCCCAGGTTGAGGTAAGGTTTCAGGTGCCAGCGCCGATGATTGACGCGGCGCGAGATGCGCGGCGTCAGCAGGGTTAGTTCGGGGTTCGGGCGCGCCACGCCAGGGCAAAGAAGCACAGGCCGGCGAGCGCGGTTGCGGCACCCACGTAACCGGTTGAGCTCCAACCAAAGCCGGCGGTGATGGCCATGCCGCCCAGCCAGGGTCCCAGGGCGTTGGCGGTGTTGAAAGCGGCATGATGGGAAGCGGCAGCAAGAGTTTGTGCGCCACCGGCAACGTCCATCAGATGGGTTTGTAAAGGCGCGGAAATGGCCGATACCGTACCCACCAAAAACGTGGCTAGCAGAATCGTCCCCAGCTGAGACGTTGTTAGCGGGAACAGCATCAATACCAGTACACTCCAGGCCAGCAGGCCCGCCACAGATTTGAAGCGAAATTTGTCGAAAAACCAGCCGCCGGCCAAATTGCCGATAAACCCGCCCATACCAAAAACTGCCATGGCAACTGGAATCCAGCCTTCACCCACCTGAGTGACATGCAACAACGTGGGCGCGAGATAGCTGAACACACAGAACACACCGGCAAAACCGGTAGAACCGATGGCCAGGGCCAACCACACCTGGCGACGATTGAAATCCTTCAGTTCCCTGAGAGGATTGCTGCGCACCTGATGCTTGAACAGGGGCACAAACAGCACAATCAGAATCACTGTCAACACCGAGAGCCCGCTAACCAGTGCAAAGGCGTAGCGCCAGCTGATGGATTGGCCGAGCCAGGTTGCCACAGGGTTGCCCAACAACACCGCCAGGGTAAGGCCAATCATTACCCGGCTAACCGCTTTGCCGCGTTGATCCGGCGGCGCAAGGCTGGCCACAACCAGTGCGGCAACCCCGAAATAGGTCCCATGGGGCAGGCCGGCGATGAATCGGAAAATCAGCAGGGAAGCATAATTGGGAGCCAAGGTACTGGCCAGGTTGGCCAGTGCGTAAAAGCTCATAAGCGCAATCAACAGGTTGCGTCGGTGCAAATGTGCCCCGGCAATAGCTAATACCGGCGCGCCCACCACAACCCCCAGAGCGTAGGCGCTGATCAAGTGGCCCACTTGCGGCTCGGATACACCCAGACCTGTGGCAATGGCAGGCATCAACCCCATGGTGGCGAACTCGCCGGTACCAATCCCAAAACCGCCAATGGCCAGCGCAAACTCGATCATGAAAAGGGCGGTTTTACTAAGGCTATCTGATGGAGCGGGAGAGGGGACGGACGAAGAGTCGGTAGAAACAGGCGGTGAAGCGGGAGTCGTGGGCACAGCAATTTCCAGATACATCAATTGGATGCGCATTATCCCCGCACCGCTGCGTGGAGTAAATGTCGATTTCGGCCAAACGCCCGTCAGCGACGCTGACGGGGGAATTCGGTTTGTCAGATGCCATGTTGGAAAGTTAATCGCCGAAGTCGCGAGATCATGACATTCCGGCAGCCAGCTGTCTTTCCCCGCCTCGGAGTCTGGCAACATCCGCCCGCGGTGGGGCGCCGAACATACGGCTGTATTCCCGGCTGAAATGCGAGGGGCTTTCGTAACCGACTTTATAGCTGGCAGTGCTCGCTTCCAGTCCTTCGGTCAGCATCAATCTGCGCGCTTCGTGCAGGCGCAATTGCTTTTGGTACTGCACCGGTGACATACGCGTGACATCCTTGAATGTATGGTAGAGGGTGGATTCGCTCATGTTGACCTTCTCCGCCAGGTCAGCCACCCGCAAGGGCTCCGCAAACCGTGTCTTTAGCTCTGAAATCACCTGTGAGATCCGATTCGCCTGACTGTCGGCTTTGACAAAGTTACGCATGCGCCCACCCATTTCACCCACCAAGGCACGATAAATGAGTTCGCGTTTGATCAAAGGCGCCAGTATGGCGGCATCTGCGGGGGAGTCCAGCAAACCGACGAGTCGCGTCATGGCATCGAGAATGCCGTAATCGACCGCTGCAACACAAAGACCACAGGGACATTGATTCTGCTTTACACGCAACTCATCACCCATTTCCAACACCACGTCGGCGACTTCCTTGGGATCTATCGCAATCTTGACGGCCAGAAAAGGTTCATCCTCCGTTGCGCCGACTACCTTGCCGGTGACCGGTAGATCAATCGCGGTCACCATATAACTCAACGCGCCGTAGAAAATTTCCTTGTCTCCCAGCCTCAGGGTTTTGCTTCCCTGGGCAATAACGTACAGCGCAGGCTGGTAAACGGTACAGATACAGCTGCTGGGGGAATCCTTGCGAAATAGCTCGAGACCGGGAATGGCAGTGCCGGTTACGCCTTCCTCAGGCATTTTGTGGCGCACCATGTCCGCAAGCTTGCGACACATGGGCGGGTCGAGTTGCTCGGTAAAGGAGACGTGACTATTCATTTGGGAATTCCCTGTAAACGGTTTATTCGGACGGTGTTCGGATCCAGCACCTGAGCCGACGTATGGCCCGGTGCCGGTGTATGAATGTTGGTAAAGCTTGAGCCAGGCAGGAGTGCCCATAAGAGTAACGCAGGATTCGGCAATCGGGAAGTGTTTCGTCCGCCATTGCAGAATCAGGCAATGACGCTGCAGGATCGCGCAAGCGACAGCATTTACGGCGGTTTTTCCACGGTTTCATCCGTATTTAAACAACGCGGTTCTTGTCACGATTTCGCTCCGCGAAATTGAAAAGCAGAATTGGGCAATCACCCCGCAGAAATACGCTACCGCGTAACGCAGCTACACCCTTAATCTAGCACCATACGGTCATGGTCCTATCGACCAATGACCTTGATATTCAAACACATGAAAGGGAGTCAACCGGTGCGAGCAATCAACCTGAATCAGTTCAACCGCGCTTTGGTCAGTTTGTTATTCATTGCAACTTTAATGGGCTGTGAAGCCAAAGGCGAAGAGGCAGCCGCGCCAGTGCCGCCTCCGCCCCAAGTGGATGTGGCCATGGTGCAAGCGGAAAAGGTGGTGGTATGGGGTTCCTTTACAGGCCGCATCACCGCGCCTGAGGCTGTGGATTTAATGCCACGAGTCAGTGGTTACATTGACAAAATTAATTTTGTTGAAGGTGACATGGTGGAAGAGGGGGATCTGCTTTTTCAAATTGACCCCCGTCAATACCAGGCGCGAGCACAGCTTGCCCAGGCGGAGCTTGCCCGTGCACAGAGTCAATTCGCGCTGGCCAGCAGTGAATCTGAACGGGCAAAAATGCTGTGGGAAAGCCGAGCCATCTCACGGGAAGAATTCGATCAGCGCACTGCCGCCACATTGTCAGCACAGGCCGCTGTTAATGCTGCGACGGCGCGACTACACAGTGCGCAGCTTGAGCTCGAATATACCCGCATTACTGCGCCTGTCAGCGGCCGTATCGGACGGGCAGAAATAACGCGGGGAAATTTGGCCACGGCCAATACCACCGTGCTGGCCAATATCGTCTCGGTTGATCCACTTTACGTCTACTTTGAGAGTGACCAGAGCACGGCGCAAATCAACCTGTCTGCTGCTAACACGAAAGCAGACACTGAAAAAGATACCGCAACCAGTACCGCCAAAAGCAACCTGTCGAATACTTTCGACGGCAGGCTCGATGTGCCGGTGCGGGTTCTGCTGGGAAGTGACGAGAGCCAATACATTCCGGGGCAGTTGGATTTTATCAGCAATCAATACAACAGCCGCACCGGGACTCTGCAGTACCGCGCCGTAATACCCAACCCCAATGGTTACCTGAAGCCGGGGCAGTTTGCGCGGGTGGAAATGCCAATCACCACCACCGAGAACGCGGTACTGGTCGATCAAAAGGCAGTACTGACTGATCAGGATCGGCGTTACGTTTATGTCCTGAACGAAAGCGACAAAATTGCACAGCGTTTTGTTGATGTCGGCCGTCGTTTTCACGGTCTGCTGCTGATTGATGACGGCCTGCAGCACGGTGACAGAGTGGTGGTCAACGGCCTGCAAAAAATCGCCTTCCCCGGTATGCAGGTTGCGCCGCAAGTAGTGGAGATGCGGCCTGATAGAGCGCAGCCGATTCTCGCTGATAACACGCGGAGTTAACCGCAGAGTCTTTTCTACCACTTAAATTTCACTAGGGAACCTCTGATTAAGTCCCTGTGGTCTCTGCGCAATCTGGCGCGAGGC
>CAYQQJ010000038.1:0-33675 GCA_964419935.1 uncultured Cellvibrionaceae bacterium | reverse complement strand
CTACTTCATCAAAACCAGTGCCTTGCAAATGGGGAGGAGACCATATACGAATAAGCTTCAAGCGCCATCCGACATTTGCGTCGGATAGCGACATTCGTGGAGTATCCGCCTTATTCAATTTGCGACGTGAGCCATTCCCGAACATGATTTCTCATCACTCATCACTCATCACTCATCACCATTGCTACGTCGGATGGCGACGTTTCGCGGAGCTCACGTCTTATTACCTACGAAGTGAACAGTCTGCGGCTTTACACCAACGTGCGGAACGCGATGAGGCTGGCTGCGACGCTGACGTTGAGTGACTCGACGCCGTTCTGCATGGGGATGGCAATGGTGTGGTCACACACTTTGGTGACGGCAGGGGAGAGGCCTTCGGTTTCATTACCCATGACAAAAATTCGCGGTGCGGGCGTGTGCAGTTCGCGCAGTGTGGCTTTGCCGCTGGTGTCCAGGCCGTAAATTTGTGCGCCGTTGTTCTTGAAATCAGTTAAGCACTCGGCAAGGTTTTTACAGCGCAGAATTCGTGCTTTGAACAGGGTGCCGGCACTGGCTTTGATGACCAGAGAATCCAGTTTGGCGCAGCCTTTTTCTGGCAATATCAAGCCGGCCATGGGTGAGGCGCACACGGAGCGAATGATCATGCCCAGGTTCTGTGGGTTGGTCACGCTGTCCAGCGCCAGTAGTTCATAATGTTGTGGCGCGGTTCGAAGGTATTCCGCCGCTGCGGCAAATCCTTCACACTCCACATCCAACGCGACCCCTTGATCCTGCCGTGCGTTTTTCGAAATGCGCGCCAGGGCGTCGCGACTGTGATATTGCACCTCGGCACCTTTTTCCCGTGCCAGTTGCTCAATCTCCTTGAGCACAGGGGCGGGTTTGTTACTTTCTGCCAGGTGTAATCGGTAAGGCTTTACGTTTTTGTTGAGCAGCGCTTCCTGCACCGGATTGCGGCCAAAGACGGTGAGCATACGCTGAAAGAACTGCTTTTTGGCGAGATATTCGGGGCTGTCGCCATTGTGTGTGGCCATGCTTTACCTGAAAAATAGAATGCCGGGAAATGGATTACGGGCAAATTATTCGCTGTGCCCGTTACATTGATTAGGACCCAAGCCGATTAGCATCATGCCTCAACGACAAAGCGCAAGGTAGGATTTAACGGCGGAGACAAATCCCATTTTCAATGCATCCACCGTCAGTGCATGGCCGATGGAGACCTCGCGGAGGTTCGGAATATGTCGAAACTCCTGCATATTATCCAGGTTGAGGTCGTGGCCTGCGTTTACGTCCAATCCTATTTCGCCCGCATATTGAGCGGCGGCAAAATATGTCTGATATAAATCCTGTGCCTGATCCGGGCTTTGCGTATACGCCAGGGCATAAGGCCCGGTGTACAGTTCAATCCGGTCCGCGCCGATTTCCTTTGCCAACCGAATTTGTTCCAGGTCCGGATCCATAAACAGGCTGACTCGCACGCCCCAGCTGCGCAGTGTTTCCAGAATCGGTCGCAGGCGGTCGCCGCTGTCAAACAAATTGAAACCGTGATCTGACGTCAGCTGAGCGTTGCTGTCGGGCACCAATGTGCATTGCGTAGGGCGCACGGATTCCACCAGCGACATCAACCCGGGATAGCTGCCTTGCGGTCCGGCGAATGGATTACCTTCAATATTGTATTCGGCACCGGAGAACTCCTTGGTCACAGCGGCAAGCTCCGGAACATCGGATGCCCGAATATGCCGCTGATCCGGCCGGGGATGCACGGTCAGCCCTTGCGCGCCTGTTGCCAGGCACAAGCGACCGAACTCGGCAACATTCGGGTAATTACCGTCGCGGGAGTTGCGGATCAGGGCAATTTTATTGAGATTGACGCTGAGTGCGATCGCACCGGGTGCTGCCGTCATTTCGTTGCCCGGTCAGCAGTGGCGGCACCGCTTTTGATCACGCTCGCCTGCAGAATGCGCACGGGAACGTTGGGCGCATCGGGGAATGGACGAAATTGCCCGCGGGGCTCAGCTGCTATTTTCTCCGCGACATCAAACCCTAAAATAACTTTGCCAAATACGGTGTAACCGGGTTTTTTGTCGGTAGCGTTCAGGCTTGGGTTGTCCTGAAGGTTGATGTAAAACTGGGTTGACGCGCTGTCCGGATCGCTGGTGCGTGCCATGGCCACGGTGCCGCGCTCGTTCTTCAACCCGCTGGCGGATTCATTTACCACGGTTGCCTGTTCGGGTTTGCGCTGGAAGTCAAAGGTATAGCCGCCGGCCTGCGCAACAAAGCCGGGAATGACGCGGTGGAAGATAACGCCGTCATAGAAGCCGTTGTTGACTAATGTGAGAAAGTTTTCCGCTGTGCGTGGTGCCTTTTCCGCATAAAGCTGTATAACGATGGTGCCGAGGTCGGTCTTGAGCTCTACCAGTGGCGCGGTGGCAGAGTTTGAGGACTGCACGGCGTCGTCCGGTGCGGCGGCGGCATTAATGGAGAACAACAGCGCGAACAACCCGATGAATAGCCGGTACATGATAATTCCTTGATAAAAGCTTTGAGTGTTGGGTTTAACGGTGGCCACTTCCCAAGCTGAAGCGCTAGCCCCAGTCGGAAAAACGCTTCTTGGGTTTGAGAGCCGGCAGGATGATACTCAAGAAAATGCCGAACAGCACCAAGCCTGCACCGTACAGCCATTGGTTGACGGTTTGATCACTTTCGAGCCGATCGTTCTTGGCTCGCAGTGTGTCGATTTCGGTTTGCAGTATCTGGTGTTGCTCCAGAAGCTCCTGATGCCGACGGTTCAGGTTGATAGCATCAGCCGACAGTGCCTTGATTTCGCCCAGCTCCTCGGTAGCATTGCCCGCGGTTTGTTGCAGCTGTGCAACCTGATCCTGAAGTTGCTTGTTGTCCCGTTGCAGCTCGTTCGCTTTTGCGCTCAGAGCGGCATTCTGCTCTTGGACTCGTGCGTGTTTTTGTTCCAACTGAGTCAGCTGGATGCGGGCGGTGGGTTGCTTGGACAAATATTGATTGCGGGTCCAGCCTTCCAGGCCATTGTCTGTTGTAATTCGACTCCAGTCCCCATCCACCTCCATGACTTGCACCCGCGTTCCGCTGGGGAGGCCGGCGTGCACGATGCGGAACTGGGTGCCGGCACCGCTGCGTACAGGAACCAGAATCACGTCAGACACATAGGCGGTTTCCGCGGCGGAAATACTGCTGACGGACGCGGCCAGCAGCAGGGCAGTGCAGAGCGTGATAACTTTATTCATGCTTTTCCTCATGGCGGTGCAGACCGTAAAAACGGTTCCCGAAGGGAACATCTGAATCATCGAGAGTTTATACTCCTGCGGCCCGCGTGGAAACCGGCGCGGCAGACGGAACGATTGACAGCTTACGGCAAAACCCGATTGAACGGTTTGACCACAACGTTGCTGTAAACCCCAGCGGCGACGTAGGGATCCGCATCCGCCCAGTTCTGGGCATCATTCAGCGACGCAAATTCCGCAACAACCAGGCTGCCGCTGAAGCCAGCATCGCCGGGATCTTGACTGTCGATCGCAGGGTGAGGGCCTGCGAGTACAAGCCGGCCCTCATCGCGGAGTTCATGCAGGCGGGCAACATGGGCAGGACGGGCCGTTTTGCGCAGTTCCAGACTATTGGCAACGTCCTGGCTGATAATGGCATAGAGCATAAGTAAATCTCGAATTGAAAGGCGATTTGCCGTTATTGCTTTTGAGCGTTTTGGTCGACAAAGATATCTTCCAAGGATAACTGAGTCAGGCGCGTAATACTGCGAAACAGGTAGTACAATGCCCCGAACAGCACCAGCATTGCGGGAATGGTGATGACCGGCAGGCTCAAAGCCGTCATTTTTCCAAGCTCGGCATTATAGGCTTCAGTTCCCGGAGGGCTGACCAGAATTATCTTCGCCAACACGTAGTTTAGGAACGACGACAGAAAAAAGGAACCCGCAATCACATAAGAGGCGCGTACCAGGGTTTGGTCGAAGGCTTTCTCGTTACCATTGTGACGCAAGGCCTGCGAAACACGCTCGATTTGCATGATTTTGTCGTTGTACAAAAAGGTTCGGACGACGGGAAAACGGGTTTTGAGCGAAACCAGAGTGGCAATGCCGAACAGGGCAGGAATGGTCGCCTCCTTGATGGCAATATACTTGGGGTCCAGCTCAAGCAGGCTGATGCCGCCGGTGAGCATGATGGAGATGACACCCAAAACGGAGAAGAAATTCACCTTGCCGGCAGCAAAAAAATCATATACCCCATACAGAATGGGAAACGCCAAGGCGACAATGATCCCCAATTGGGGGCCGAGATACTTGTCGCCGCTGAATTTAACCAGAATGACGGTGGGAATGACGATGTTCAAAATCAGATTGAGAAAGACATTCTCTTTTCGTTCGGGCTTCTTTGCGTGCTCGGTTGCGGGCTTGGTCATACGACTGCTCAAAATTGGGGCGCCAGGTCGGTGAAAAGCGCTGTCTATGATTTGCACTGCCACAGCAATGCGTCGGACGGTATTTTACGGCCTGACGAGCTGGTGTCGAGAGCTAAAGCGCAACAAGTGGATGTTCTGGCCCTGACGGACCACGATACTCTGGATGGATACCGGGCAGCCAAGCAGGTGGGTGATGACATCGGCGTGCGCCTGATCTGCGGCATTGAGATATCAAGTCAGTGGGGCAAGCAGGGCATTCATATTGTTGGGCTGAACCTGAACCCGGAATCGCCGGATCTGGCGGTAGCCCTGGCTCAGCAACAGCAGCAGCGCCGGGATCGGGCGGTGGAAATCGCCGCGCGGTTGGAGAAGCACGGCATGCCCGGCACCCTGGAAGGGGCGCGTCAGTATGCGGGCGACGCCGCGCTGGGACGGCCGCATTTTGCCCGCTATCTGGTCGAAAAGGAATATGTGGCCTCCACCAATGCCGCATTCAAGAAATTCCTCGGTGCGGGCAAAATTGGTGACGTCAAACAGTGCTGGCCGGATTTTGAGCAGGCCATAAGCTGGATTCGCGCTGCTGGTGGCATTGCGGTGCTGGCACATCCCGCCAAGTACAAGATGACCCGCAGCAAGTTGCACGCGATGGTGGGCGATTTCTGTGATGCCGGAGGCATGGCGATTGAGGTGATCTCGGGTTACCAGGCACCCCAGGAAACCGATACACTGGCCCGCGTGGCGAGCCGATTCAAGTTGCTGGCATCCTGTGGCAGCGACTTTCACGCGCCGAATCAACCCTGGCAAGAATTGGGCGGTTTTGGCAAACTACCGCCAGTTTGCGACCCGGTGTGGAGCGCATGGGAATAACAGCAGGAGACGTTTGAGTGGCGCAATTCTTACAGATACACCCGGAGAACCCACAGGCACGCCTTATCAGCCAAGCCGTTGAAGTGCTGCGCCGTGGCGGCCTGATTGTATACCCCACGGACTCCGCCTACGCATTGGGTTGCCACATTGGCGATAAAATGGCTCTGGACCGAATTCGCGCCATCCGCCGGTTGGACAAAAACCACAACTTCACCTTGATGTGTCGTGACCTGTCGGAACTGGCAACCTACGCGCGGGTGGACAACAAAGACTTCCGGCTTATCAAAAAACATACCCCCGGGCCCTATACGTTCATCTTGCCGGCCACGGCGGAAGTGCCGCGCCGATTGATGCACCCAAAGCGCAAGACCATCGGCATGCGCGTACCTGATACCCCCATCGCCCTGGCGCTGATGGCGGAATTGGGTGAGCCCTTGATGAGCAGCTCGCTGATTCTCCCCGGCGACAGCGAGCCGCTGACGGACCCCGAGGACGTGCGCAGCGCGCTGGAGCATCAGGTGGAATTGATCATCGATGGCGGCTTCTGCGGGCTGGAACCCACCACGGTTGTCGACCTTACCGGCAGTTCGCCGGTAGTGACCCGCCAGGGCTGCGGGAAAAGCGAAGACTTCGCGCAAGATTAGGTCGTTAGGCGGCCCGAGTCCGTCTATAATGTCGGCCTTTGCGGCCATCCAGTTGGATGCGCCTCACGCTTTGCCCGCCGAGCGATTCGCTTTTCAGGTTCAGAGCAGCAATGAATACCATAAACGATTTAACAGGGGGCAGCGCTCGTGTCTGGAATTGAACACGCCGTGACGACAGCCGCCGCATCCGATGATGCTGCCGAAAGCGCTGAAAACACCGAAAGTATGGAAAGCACCGAAAACACGGTCGCCGAACAGGGCGAGGGTGTGGAGAGTTCGGACCTTGAGTCTGGCCGCAACCGCCCATCCCGGCCGGACCAAGCGGAAATGCCCTTTGCCATTGTCAATGGCCTGGCTTATACCAGTCTGCCAAAAGACCTTTATATTCCGCCGGATGCGTTGGAAGTTTTTCTGGAGTCCTTCGAAGGTCCACTCGACCTGTTGCTCTACCTCATACGGCGTCAGAACCTCGACATCCTCGAAGTGGATGTCTCTGAGATTACCAAACAGTATGTCGCCTATGTCGAGATGATGGACGCCATGCAGTTTGAGCTGGCGGCGGAATACCTGGTAATGGCGGCCATGCTGGCGGAAATCAAATCCCGCATGTTGCTGCCCCGCAGTTCCGAGAGTGAGGAGGAAGACGAAGAAGATCCTCGAGCCATGCTGATCCGCCGTTTGCAGGAGTACGAGCGTTTCAAGGAGGCGGCAGAATCCATTGACGAGCTGCCCCGCCTGCACCGGGACACCCACATTGGCCGCGCTCAGGGGCCGGATCGGAATCTCACCCGACCGGATCCCGACGTAGATATCAAGGAACTGTTACTGGCGCTTTCCGAGGTTTTCCGTCGCGCGGACATGTTCATCAGCCACCATGTGGAGAAGGAACGCCTGTCCACCCGGGAGCGCATGGCCCAGGTGCTCGACAAGCTCAACGGCCAGCAGTTTGTGCCCTTTGTCAGCCTGTTTACCTTGAATGAAGGCCGGCTTGGCGTTGTGGTGACCTTTCTTGCGGTGATGGAATTGATCAAGGAATCCCTCGTGGAAATTGTACAAGCCGAAGCCTTCGGGCCCATTCACGTAAAAGCACGAAGCTCATGAGTGACGAACAACATTCAGAAGCTGTCCTAGACGACAGTAACGAGACCGCCCATCACAACAGCTATGATCAAGAGCAGTTGCAGCGGATCATCGAGGGCGCCATTCTCGCGGCGGGGGAAGCCTTGTCCGTGGACAAACTGCACAGTTTGTTTGAAGAGCACGAGGCACCGGAAAAGAGCGATATTCGGGAGATTCTCCAGCGAATTGCGGAGAACTGTGACGGGCGCGGCTTCCAGTTGGTAGAAGTGGCTAGCGGTTGGCGCTTTCAAGTGCGTGAAGACGTAGCGACCTGGGTCAACCGCTTGTGGGACGAAAAACCGCAGAAGTACTCCCGCGCGATGCTGGAAACCCTGGCATTGATCGCCTATCGTCAACCAATTACCCGTGGTGATATTGAAGACGTTCGCGGGGTGGCCGTGAGCTCCCATATCATCAAAACCCTGGTTGAGCGGGATTGGGTCAAGGTTGTCGGCCACCGGGACGTTCCCGGCCGCCCATCCCTGTATGCCACTACTCGCCAATTTTTGGACTACTTCAACCTCAAAAGCCTGGACGAGCTGCCGACGCTGAGCGAGCTGAAAGATATTGACGGCCTGAACGGCTCCCTGGACTTGGACGACGAAAACAGCACTGGCGCTGACACGGACGTGCCGGATACCGACGCCGCAGACGAAGCGGCAGAGGCGGCGGTGCAGCCTATGTCCGAGGACCTGATGGATCAGAGCGTTGTCGACGACAGTGCCAGCGGGCTGGCTGGCACTGTGGATGAAGATGCCGACGAAGACAGTGACGGTGCCACGGAAGAGGATATGATGGATGGCGAAGACATTGACGATTCTGTCGTTGATGACTCTGGGCTTGAGGATTCTATCGCCGCTGACTCTCTCGCCAACACGGATGAACGGGTCAATGTGCGATCAGTCGACATCCCGGCGCAATTTGATCAGGACAAAGCCCTGCCGGATACCTTCTCCACCGGCGGTGAACCCTATATGGATGCGGAACTGACCATTGAACAGGTTGAGTTTGCCGAAGCCCGACGCAAACGGGAAATGGAATCCACAGCCGATGAACCCAGTGATGAAGCTGACGAAGACAGGGCGCAGGATGACGAGCCTGATTATTCTGCCGGGAGCCTCTTTTCAAAGCCGGCGCCTTCTAAAGGCGGCGCTGAAGACAGTAGCGAACAGAGCGGTGAAAACGGTAGTAGTGAAGACAAGTAACAAATTCAAGTTTCGGAGCTCAACGGTTCCATGCCTGACGCTTGGCACACAGTGAGGTTCGATTTGGGGTAGGGCTTTTCAAGACCCTGGCCCGCGGGATTCGGGCGAGGATCCCCCAGGGACGGGTTTACGGCGTGTCTTGAAAAGCCCTACCCCGAAACGGGCCGGCGTCAAAACTACTCAAAGGCGGCGTTTAGAGTCTCGCGAACCCCCGAACTTGAGTAACAAAATCCCAAGCACGATCCATAACACTTTCGAGATAACCAACACCACTAGAGCAACCTATGCCTGAAGACGAAAAGCTACAAAAAGTTCTTGCCACTGCGGGTATGGGTTCGCGCCGGGAAATGGAATGCATGATCGAGGCGGGCCGCGTCACGGTTAATGGTGAGCTGGCTAAACTCGGAGCCCGGGTCAAGACCGGCGACAAAATCCAGTACAACGGCAAGACCATCACCGTCAAAGTGGCCACTCGTGAAGCTACCCGGGTGCTTCTCTACAACAAGCCGGAAGGGCAGATTTGCTCGCGCTCGGACCCTGAAGGTCGCCCAAGTGTGTACGACAACTTGCCGCACCTGAAATCCGGTCGCTGGATCTCGGTCGGCCGCCTGGACTTCAACACCAGCGGCTTGCTGCTGTTCACGACAGACGGTGAACTTGCCAACAAGCTGATGCATCCTTCGTCGATGATCGACCGCGAATACCTGGTGCGGATTCAGGGCGAAGTGGACGATGACATGCTCAAGCGACTGCGCAAGGGCGTGCTTTTGGAAGACGGAATGGCGCGCTTTACCGACATCGTGGAAGGGTCCGGCGAAGGCGCTAACCGTTGGTTCTACTGCGTGGTGATGGAAGGCCGCAACCGCGAGGTGCGTCGCTTGTGGGAATCCCAGTCTATGCGCGTCAGCCGTCTGAAAAGAGTGCGTTTTGGCAACATTTTTATTCCCTCCCATGTACGGGCAGGGCAGTGGATCGAGCTGAATGCGACGGAAATTGCGGAGCTATGTGCAACCGCCGGGTTGGAACCGCCACCGAAGGCCAAATACTCTGATGCGGACAAACGCAGTCGGGAACGACACCAGCAGCGTCTGCGTGCATCATCGGGCAGCGCGCCAACTCCCAAGCCTAAACGGCGCAGTCAGTAGCGCCGAGCCTCAGCCGCATGGCGTAGCCGCAGTAGTGACTGAAGCCTAAATGGCGCAGTCAGCAATATGGCTTACGCAGTTGCGGCCATTGTGCTTTGCCTGGTACAGCGCCTGGTCGGCGCGGTCAAACAGGCTTTCTTCCGAGTCATCGGCGCGATACATACTCAAACCGATACTCACCGTGAGCGGCAAGGGTTCACCTTCCAGCCGCAGTGGGTCCTGAATCAGCGACTGACGAATCCGTTCGGCCACCATGACGGCGGCCTCGCGATCCGTCTGGCCCAGCAATACCACAAACTCCTCGCCACCGTAACGAAACACCTCATCCACCTGTCTCAGGTTGGCGGAGATTTTTTCCACCAGATGCTGCAGGGCGGTGTCTCCGGCGGAATGGCCAATGGTGTCGTTGATCTTCTTGAAGTGGTCAATATCAATCAGCATCAGGCTGAATGGCCGCTGATAGCGCCGGGCCAGTTCCAGCTCGCGTTTCATAGCTTCGGTTAAGGCGGCGCGATTGCCAACTTTGGTCAGCGGGTCCCGCAGGGAGCTGGCCACCGCTTCCCGGTAGCGCAAAGCATTGCGCAGCGGATGAAACAAACCGCCGATCAATATTTCCAACGCGGCGAGTTCCGCTTCAGCGAAACGGGATTCACGGCTGAAGCAGATCTGCCCGAGGTAGTGGTCGGAACTGCTGATCTTGTAATCGACGCTGTGGGTTTGAATGGTGCCATAGGTGAGGGACAGTTGGGCGTCATCATAGCGATAGGTCAGGCCATCAAAACGCAGGAATTTCTGACTGGTTTCGAAGAAGAGCAGTAAAACGGCTTCAATGTCGAGTGAGGTCTGCAGTTTCAGGGAAAGATGCAGTTGCAAGTCCTGCAGGTCAAGGTTAATGGGCGCGGATTTCAAGTGCGGTGCCGAGGGTTGTTCCGGGTGGTCAGTTGAACTCGCGGGTATCACCATGCTGTTGACTCTCGTGTCGGTAGCCGACGGTTTCTTGAACTTTATTGTCGTTATTATAGGTAAAAGGCGAATAGCGTGCCAGTTTTTGGGAGATATAAAATTCTTTTCCTATCAATAAGTTGCAGCCTAACTGATATACGCAACACACTATGCGACGTTTATTTGACACGGGCAGGCAACCGATGGGTCATCGTTCGTCTATCTTTCCAAAGGTGCGGTTCAAAGCTCGCCAGTTGTGTTGATTGGGCAATATTGGGAAAATGTGCGTCTTTTCTCTGGTTTGTCATAAAACCCTATTCACCTAAATTAAATGCGCGTAAGGAGTGGCTGTGGGCAAGTTGGGCCTGTTTTTTGGTAGTGATGAAGGCAACACCGAAGGTGTCGCCTATAAAATTCAACAGCGCCTGGGCGAAGATGTTGTAGAGGTTTACGATATTGCCGATGCCACACAACTGGAATTCACCCTTCACGACAAGATCATCCTCGGCATCTCCACCTGGGACTTCGGCCAGATACAGTCCGATTGGGAAGAATTCTGGGATGACGTCGCCGCCATCGACTTCACCGGCAAAACCGTCGCATTTTTTGGTCTCGGTGATCAGTTCGGCTACGGGGATTTCTTTCTCGACGCCATGGGCATGCTTCACGACGTCGTCGAGCAGGCCGGTGCCAAAATCGTCGGCCATTGGCCAACGGACGGTTATGAATTCGATGCCTCCAAAGCACAAATTCCCGACACCGAACTATTCGTCGGTCTCGCGCTGGATGAAGACCAGCAACCCGAACTGACCGACGAGCGTCTCGACCGGTGGTGCGAGCAGATACGTGGGGAGTTTGGGCTGGTTTGAACCTGAATAAGGCAAGTTCCGCCGGCCTGTAGGGCGAAAAAGCCTAAGCGCCTTCCGCCGAAGCGTACAGAAAACGAATAACGAGCCATAGCCATCGCGCTGCCCGCTCTCACAGGGCAACACTGTGTTTTCAGCAAATCATGATGCGCCGGCGCCATAACTACAGGCTCTTTTTGCCGCCGCAGTAACATACTGAAATCACAGGATTTTTCCCGCATTCATGGCTGTTCCGTCTGCGGGTTATATCTACGCGGAGATGTAACTTAGCTGGGTTTGCGCGATAATGCATAACTGCTTGATTTGCAGAGGAAAAGCTTTAGTATCGGGGAGAGCGATGGATTCGTTATCGATCCGAAAGCGGTGATTCGACGATCACTGGTATCAGCGACCCCATTGGATCAATCATTAAGCCTTAGGTTCAATCGGACGTCCGAACCCAAACATAGAATTTAAATAAGCAAGAGTACCAGTCAGCACTTTCGTGCATTTTCGTTTCTTGAAGGTTAATTAGCTCAGCATCGTATGATAAAGACCATCACCTCCCTAACACGCTGGCTTGCCAATAGCCTCTATAGCATTATGTCTTGGCTAGAAAGCAAAGACCACTCTGCTGACTTGCAATCGAAGTTAGTAATTATCCAGGAGCGTTTCATGTCAAGCCGCAGATTGATCGAGGCTTTAGTATTTATTTGCATAGCTGCGGGGACAACAGCCTGCGGTGGTGGCGAAAGCGATAGTTCATCCAGCCCCCAAGCGGACTCACTTACCGGCAACAGTCAGCCGCCGTCACTAATTGAGTTGAAGCCTCTTACCCTTACCCGCATCAACACGCCACTCGTGGTGGATGCCTATTTGGATTTTCTTCAGATCGCCAAGGATACGGCTGCCGATATAGTCAACGGCGAGCACTACACGGGCCTCCCGGATGGAACCTATACAGACAGTTGTGAGGGGGGCGGCGGCTCCTTTGAAATCGAAGTCTCCAACAATGGATCTGACGCAGTCTACAAGTACACCAACTGCTCTGTAAGCGCCACGCAGGCAGGCGTCACAGTTGAATTACTGGTTTCTGGTGAACAATCCATTTCCAGAAGAAAAGGCCTCAGTTCTTCATCTAGCATCACCATCGGTTGGAACGATTACTCAGCGTCACTCGACGGGGCAACAATGATCTTTGATGGCTCTTTAAAATATACGGGGCCGTTACAACATGACTTCACATTCAGTTATTCAGGCATCACATCAACATTGGAAGTTGATTTGGTCCTGAGTGACGGCACCAATAGGCTATCTGCCAACGATGTAACACTTACGGTTGACTTTCCAGCGATCTTTAACAGATACAAGGCTTCCGGATTTGGGACGGTAACGAAGCCCGACCTGCCACATATATTTTCAAGGGCAATTCATTCTATAGAGGGGGAATTAGGCATAAATGACACAGCCGTTGAAATGTCGTGGGATGCGAACGGAGAGAGGCTTGTTTTCTCCGGAGCATCCCCGGCGGCAAGCTATCTCGATGCCACGCGGAATGGATTTTTTATTCTATGGGACGAAGAGGCTGATGGCTTGGTAGAGGCCAACGTTTTTCTCACCGAGAATGAATATCCCTTTATTTATGCGCGTTTGGGTGAGGAAAGTACGGACATATATTTTACACGTTACACCACGCCAGTTTCGTCGCTACCCCCCGCACATCCGTTCGCAGGTAGTTACGCACCCGTCTCGTTGAGTCGCAGTGCATCAGTAGAAATTGACGTTCAGGAGCTATTTACTAACAAGGCTGGCTCGTTACTCACGTACGAGATAAACAATCAACGCGAGTCCAGTGATTGGAAACAAACTGAGGCTGGTCGCTTCAAACTTCTATTTCCAAACTCAACTGGCCACGAAATCTATGAACTGGAAGTCACAGCGGTGGATGCCAATGGCAACCGTTCGCCTGCCATTACCGTAACGGTGTATATGAATGATGATTTGGCAGACACTGACGGCGATGGGGTTTTGGATATCGATGATCCAGATAGAGATAATGATGGTGTGGTTAATGGACATGACCGGTTCCCAAAGAACCCTGAAGAATGGGCCGATTTAGATGACGATCGCATCGGCGATAATAGTGACACCGACTTGGATAACGATGGCGTTGTTAACGATGATGACGCTTTTCCCAGGAGCGTAACCTGTAGTAGCCCGGATGCCGGGGACGAATATGGATGCTACCTTGACGCGAGTTACGCTTTCGATGATGGAGAATCAATCATCTATTTTGTAAAAGGGCTACGTCTTTTACAGTTTGACACCAACACGAATAGCTTCCTTGTACCATCACATGCACTGGATATGGACGGCTATGTCTCTACAGGTGTGTATGATCCTGTATACAATAAAGTGCTAATGCACGATTATCAAAATAAAAAGCTTATATTGGTGGATCTCGATAATTTTTCGGTTTTTCCAGTAAGGGATGCCGCTGAGAATAGCATGACCGTAAGATTTTCAGAGCACGGTTATTTTGTAGTTTCTGTTACCGAGCCCTTTTCGTCTAGCTGGATTGAAGTGTACGATCATAACGGCACGATGGTGGACTCCAACAAGGAGGAGGCACTGGCAAACCCGACATCATACTTCTCAGCTAATCTGCAACGACAAGAATCGATACCTTTCTGTAGCTACTCTGTTTCGGTCACTGTTAGCGGCGAACTGGTTGTCAACGGGGAGGTGTCATTTGGGTATGATGACGTCTGTCAGGGCACCAATAGCACCTCGGAAAGCCAATTATATACGTTTCCTGCTGGATCAGATTCTGTTTACAACATAGATATGGAACTAGTGGCTGAGGTGGATGGAAATCAAAAACAGTGGATGAATGACACTTTAATTTATACGGGGTCTGACGGTTACTCCCTGGTGGCTGATGACTTGTTTAACGGTTATGTGCAGGATTTTAAGAGTGAAAATTATCTTGGTCTTATTCGGGTTGTTGGCGATAAGATCATTTCATTTTCACCTGGCGGATACAACAAAGCGGCACGATTGATGATATTTAACAGTGAATTAGATTTGAAGTTTGATAGTACATCGCAGTAGAAAATCCCATGAGAGCCATGTCGCCCAACCGATCAAAAGTCGGCGTTAGAAAACCAAGTTATCCATGAAAAGTAGACACCTCACTCCGACCTAATGAAGGTGTTGACTATGACGAAGAAGACCCGCAACAAGTACAATCATTACACAGAGGATTTTCGGCTGTCCGAAGATCGGAAGATCCCAACACCAGGTCCGCTGAGGTAGTGAAAGAGCTCGGTATTCACCCCGGCCGAATCTATACCTGGCGTCGGCAGTACAGGCGACTGTCGGACAAGCAATTCAATAGCGTCCAAGGGGTGAATTGATGTTAAAGTTCAAAAGGATGCAACATGAAGAAATTTCATATAGCCATATCCACCGATAAAATAGAAGAAACAGTTTTTGATTACAGTCTTCGGTTAGGCTCTGAGCCATGCCTTGTGATTCCCGGTGAGTATGCCCTTTGGAGAACGGAAAGCTTAAATGTATCTATACGCCGGGACGCTGAATCTAGCCCTGGATCTGTGCGGCATTTGGGATGGGAAGACTCAGAGGCAACAGAGTCCACTGAAGAGCCAGATGCTAATGGACTGATTTGGGAACACTTCAGTGCTGACCACCAAGCCAAAGAGATAAACGACTTATGGCCTGACGCCGCTTATGAAGTATGAAATAACCAGGCGCATCATTACATAGCGTTCGGCCGTCGGACGGTAGCAAGCTCGCGTTGGTGTACACGGCGTTACAGGGTCTAGTAGCAGGGAGCAGCAGTGCCGCGGGTTCTACACCCGCAGTGACTAACACGCGCGTTAACGCGTAACGCTTTTACCAGCTGATTAGTCCCTTCATTTTGGCAGCTGGCACGTCTGAACAAGGACGTTAGGCTGAACCTTATTCAGGCGTAGTTATTATTTTAGAACAGAAGGAATTATAAAAATGGCGTGGACACAGGCAGGAAACTATTCTCTTACTCTAGTTTGGAACTTAGTATACGGTGGACCAGTAGGCTTTGATCCTTTTGGTGGATTTACTTTCGGCGCACATAATCCGAACGGAGCACGCATTGGATTTGAGCAGCAAATTATTGATCATGTATATAATAATGCGCCAAGAGATAATGGTAATCCGGCCTGGTTTACTTGTAGCTATTGTAATTGGGAATACCCAAGGGCGCGCTGTCAAATTGATCATGTTACCCCTTGGGCTGATCATTCGTTGCACATGACAACTAAAAGACCGCTCTCATCCGCTCTTGCGTTACAAGTTTGGGCTGGGTGCAATGATCCGCAAAATCTCGTTGTCGCATGTGATTCATGTAACGCGTCAAAAAATAATAGACCTGCTACACTAGCGTGGATTAATGGCCGAATCCTTCTCGCAAATCAACAGCAAGGCTTTTAACTCAGCGCAGGATATCTTACAAATTGCCGTCGCAGCCGGCGTTACAAGGCCGGCCGGATTGTACGCATTAAGCCTCCAAAATACATAACATCATCGTGAGATTTTCCTATGACTTCATTTGCACTGATTATTAGGCACCAAACTCAACCTGGGAAGCGAGACGAAGTCCGGAAGGTATGGGAGAAGCACATGGCACCGGCTATAGCTGCTAATCCAGGTCATACCGCGTACTTCTACTGCTTCGACAATTCTGATCCAGATTCAATTAGCGCTTTTCAGCAGTACGCCAGTGTTGAGGCCTCACAAGAGTTCCTAAAGACAGACAGCTATGCCGCGTATCTCAAGGACGTTGAACCGCTTTTGGTCGGCCCGCCGCAAGTCACTGCACTGACTCCGGTATGGACCAAAAATGCCTGACAGGCTGTTAAAAGCTACCTGCGTGGCCTCTGCGGCGCTAACTTTTCTTTATACCGAATGGCCTCATGGTTCCCCGGCTTCGACGAACGTCAGGGTTCCGACGACTGGCTGCTGCTGTTTAGTTGCCCCGTCGACGGACCTTATGGGCACGTTTTATATAATTGGCAGCGCTGTTCTTGTTGTACATATTAAGCGGCGTATTTAAAGCTGATGCTGATCAGGGAAGGTTTTTAGGATCAAACCATAGTTCTACCCGATCCAGCGGTGTCTCTTCTGACAGGGTCGGGTTGTCGAGATAGAAGGTGAGGCGGTTTTTCATATTGGCTTTTTCGATAACGTCTTGTACGGAGGGCGAATTCATAAAGGCTTTGTCGAAGCTGCCATCAGCAATTGCGCGATTCAAACCTGTTTCGATATCCGTTTTCAGTTCTTGATTATCCTTGGATACGAAGAAATAAAAAAATCAGCACTCTTCACGCCGCGCGCCTCAAAGTTCAAACACTTCATCGGTAATGCTTTGCCTGCTTGCCATTCAAGTTGGACGCAGGCAAGTCGCACAGGACGCATGACGGTTTGAAAGGCGGCGTCACTGGCATTGATCAAAAACGACCGAAAAACGAGATAAGTGTTTATCTCTAGTGTACTGTATGGTAACTTCTTGTCAAGTTTACTATAAGGCGATGCGTCCAGTCGCACATCGTGTTCGGCAACCTCAGGCTCCACAAGGGCCCAGGCCGAAGAAGAAGGGGGCGCTGGCACGCCTGATACTGATGATTCACTAACCAGATGCTTGAATATAATGAATACACAAATTGAAAAATTATCTGTAGGGGAAAAAGTCGGCTATAGCCTGGGTGACCTGGCTGCGAACCTCGTCTTCCAGACTCTCATCACCTTCATTGCATATTACTACACCGATGTCTATAAGCTGGAGGCGAGCACAGCCCAGTGGGTAATCGCGACCTGCGGGATCATCGGCGGCGTATTATTTGCCCCGATTATGGGCATAATCGCCGATCGCACTCGCACGCGCTGGGGCCGTTACCGCCCTTGGATACTGTGGACTGCTGTACCTTTCGGCTTAATGGTGCTGCTGACTTTTACCACGCCGGATTTGAGCTATGACGCGAAGGTGGCCTATGCCTTTGCTACCTACCTGTGCCTGATGCTGCTCTACACTGCCAACAACCTGCCTTATTCGTCCCTGAGTGGCGTGCTGACCGGCAATATGAGTGAGCGCAACAGCCTGTCCAGTTATCGGTTTGTGGCGGTCATGGTGGCGCAGTTCACGGTACAGGTGCTGCTGCGCCCACTGGTGCTAGTACTCGGAAATGGCGACGAGGTTCTTGGCTTCGAACGCATCATGATGTTTTTTGCAGTGGCGGGTGTTATCTGCTTCTTCATCACGTTCTTTGTGACGCGCGAGCGGGTTATCGAGAAACAAACTGAAAACAGCACCATTCTGCAGGATGTGAAGGATTTATCAAAAAATGTACCTTGGATCATCATGCTGTTTGTCACCATCCTGGTGTTCATCAACCTGGCTCTCAAGGGTGGTACCTATGTGTACTACTTCAAGTATTACGCCAGCCAAGGCGCGCTGACCGCATTCCTGGATGGCATTGGCTTTACCGGCCTGATCGCTGGCATTCAAAGTATCTGGCCCAATTTCGAGTGGCCGGAAGCCGTGGACGCCTCGGCATTCGCCCTGTTCAACGGTGCGGGCATTATCATGATGATTGTGGGCATTGGCCTCACCCGACCGCTGGCGGACCGTTTCGGTAAGCGCGACGTATACGTTGCGGCGTTGTTTGCGTCCACTCTGTTTGTGCTGGCGTTTGTGGTCATTCCGCGCGATGCCGTCGGCTGGATGTTCTTGTCGCAAATTCTCCACGGTTTCTTTTACGGCATCACCATTCCGCTACTGTGGGCCATGATTGCCGATGTGGCGGATTATTCCGAATGGAAAAATCACCGCCGCGCTACAGCTATTATTTTCTCGGCGATGATTCTGGGCCTCAAGGCAGGCCTGACTATCGGCGGTACCCTGGTGGTGACATTCCTTGCGGCCTATGGCTATGAGAGCGGCCTTGAAGAGCAGGGCGCGGATTCCATTCATGGCATTAAGATGACCTTGAGTGTGTTCGCTTCCATTCCCTTCTTTCTGGCCTGTGGCTTGTTGTTTTTCTACAAAATCAACAAACAGATGGAAAACCAGATTGAGCAGGATCTGGCTCAACGCCGGTTGACGGCACCAACCGAAACAACAACCGAATCAACACCAACGCTGTAGGTGTGGTTGTTGAGTTAAAAGTATTTGAGTAGGAGTAAACTGATGTCTGATTCCGATGAAAACGTGGACTATGAAGCGCTGAAGGCCAAGGCCATTTCCCAGCCACTCGTTGAGCATATTTATACCGCAGACCCTTCTGCCCATGTGTGGGACGGCAAGATCTATATCTATCCGTCCCGCGATGTTCAGGGCGGCGTTCCCTTTAATGACAACGGCGACCACTTCTGCATGGAGGACTATCACGTCCTGTCCATGGACCACCCGGAAAGTGGTGCAGTGGACCACGGCATGGCTTTACACGTGAAAGACGTACCCTGGGCAGAGCGACAGATGTGGGCACCGGATGCGGCGCGCAAGGATGGCAAGTACTATTTCTATTTCCCGGCAAAGCGCAAAGACGGCATCTTCCAGATTGGCGTTGCGGTGGGTGATTCACCGACCGGTCCGTTTACGCCGGAGCCGGAAGCTATCAAGGGCAGCTATTCCATTGACCCGGCAGTTTTTGAGGATGATGACGGTGAGTACTACATGTACTACGGCGGCATCTGGGGTGGCCAGTTGCAGAAATACCGCAACAATACTTACAGTGCGAGCAATGAAGAACCTGCGGACAACGAGCCCGCGTTGGGGCCGATTGTGGCCAAACTGACCGACGATATGAAGGAATTTGCCGAGGAACCCCGGGAAATTATTATTCAAGATGAAAACGACAATCCGCTGCTGGCGGGCGATCACGATCGGCGCTTTTTTGAGGCGCCGTGGGTGCACAAATACAACGGCAAGTATTACTTCTCTTACTCCACCGGCAATACGCATTATATTTGCTACGCCACGGGTGATAACCCGTATGGACCCTTCACCTACCAGGGCAGAATTCTCAACCCGGTGGTCGGTTGGACAACCCACCACTCCATCGCCGAATATGAAGGCAAGTGGTACCTGTTCTATCACGATTCCAGTCTGTCCAAAGGTGTAACTCACCTGCGCTCTGTCAAAATGACGGAACTTACCTATACGGACGATGGCAAGATCAATACGCTGGACCCATACCGCGACTAAACGGAGCCACCTCACAGCGCTCTGCTGTGAGGTGATGCTTCTGCTTTACTCAAGAAGCCCCGCTGGTATGCCAGCGGGGCTTTTTGCTAATTGCTGTCGGCGATTTCTATTTTTGATTCGCCCGTTTTAATTAGGAATGTTTTGGTTCAGCATCTCGTTCGCAGCCAGCGCAAGAAACATGAAGTTAGTGGCGCCACCGCCGAGCACGTATTCAGACTGCTGCCAGAAGTAGGGGAAGTTCTTCAGCTCCGGAAAGTCCGGCTGAATGGCGGCGGTACCTACAATCACAGCGCCGGGAATATAACCCCAGTCCATACGGTTAAAACCGTACGCTGTCGGTTTGGATTTCGCACCCACACCCATGGCATAGGAGACGTTGTTGGAGCCGGGATTGGTGCCTAGCACGTAGTGCAGAATATTCAGCAGGTAGGCGTTGCCGAACTCTTCTGGGAAAGCCTTGTGCAGGAAGTAATGCGCTACACCCTGCTGTTGCAGTGTCCAGCCTCGGCCCCAAAGTTGCATTTCGAAGGATAAACCGTAGGGCGTGTCGGACATGCCCGCTTCGACTTCCTGGTAGAACGCCGCCGCAGCCTGCCGCATTCCCTCGGTGAGCGCAGCATCATTCAATTGATGAACCGCTCGCGCTACCGCCCAGCCGACCGTGCGGATGTTCGCCACAATGTAATCGCGCTCGCCCACAAGGTACTGGCGATATTCTGCTTTACCGGTCGCCCGGAACAGCTCAACGGTGGCGCGGATTTTGTTGTTGCGTACCTGGTCGCTGGTCACTTCCCGTTCAACTTGCCACAGCTCTTCCGCGGCCTGCAGGGTTTCCTTAGCAAGTTGTGGATTGTAATTGCGCATGGCGTTGACGCTCGCAGCAATATTTGCGATGGCATCAAACTCACGACCCGGGTTGTTCTCAGTGAACACCCAGCGGTCATCGGGCAGACCCGAATGTGTGGCTGTGCGCTCCTGGGGAGACAGCTCCGGATCGTAAATCAGGTTGTCGGTCTGGCCGGAAAAGTCGCCGCCCATGACGTACTGTGTCAGGGTCGGCACAATAATGCCGCGATACAAACGACCCAGGCTCTGGTAGCCGCCGACCACTGTTAACAGCCCGTGTTCAATCTGCTGCAGGATGTCGTTCCTGCCATCCGGCTCGCGGATTTCCACAAGACGCAGGTTCTGATCGATCAGCGTATTGTCATGATCCACACCGAATTCTTCATAGGCAGCGCTGAGGATGAATACTTCACCGGATTGCGACTCGATACGAAAATCGGCGTCACCCGCGTCATACCAGCCGCCTTGGGCGAGGCCGGGGACATGCTCCAGGGGCTCGAATTTCGTCAGCGTCGATGGCCCTTGAACATATCCGTCAAAGTGATTGATATCGACAGGCGCCATCAGCGCGTCGTCTCTGTGGCTGTCATCGTGCCACAGCTTGTATTTCTCCTTCACACGCATATGGCCCATTTGCGCGGGCAGGAAGTATTCGAGAGTGGGCTGCCATACATTGCGGTCATACACATCCCTGGCAATGCGGAACGTCTCGCTCCGGGTGTCGCCGAGTACCAGCTGGTACATGCCCTCCTGAGTGACTTCCGAGAAGTCAAAATGGTAGTACTGATAGCGCAGGAATTGGCCCCAGGGCGTGGGTTTTTGGTCTTTCACTACCTCGTGGTTACCGTCCGCAGCCAAGCGCAGTAACTGTACGCGGTAGTCGGTGTGATCATTGGGATCGGTTTCTATGACCGCGACCTTGTTCTGGGCTGGGTGGTAACCCACCATGGAGTGCTGAATAACTGGCTGGTAAATCCAGTCAGGAATCACGTTTGGGCGAATGGTCCACTCAATTGCGCCTTCCGTAGCATTGGCAGGGATCACGCTGCGTACAACAAACCAGCCATTCTGGTGTTGCGCCCGGCCGTCCAGCAATTCCAGTTCGCCTTTGGCGGCTTCAATTTGCAGACGCATTTCATCGGATTCGGGTGCAACCGACAGCCTCTTGCCCGTGGCCATCGGCGCGGGCTGGGCCAAGTGATTATCCAGAGGGACCAACCCCTTGAGCGGGCTTGTCTGAACGATCTGCGGATTCGGTTCAGCGCCCTTGGGAGCGGTGACGCCGTAAGGCTGACGCGGGAAAATACCGCTGTCGTCATCCATTTGCCAGGACATACCGAACAGGTCGGCGGGGTAGAGCTCCAACAGAAAGCCCACTTTGCCAACCCACGCCTCCGGCAAAGGCTGATCCAGGTCCACGCGAACTTTAACGGCGTCCCCGTGCGCGCTGACGTTAACGGAATAGGTCAGATCCAGGTCCGGATAGTTGACGGGGTTGAATCCCGTTCTGTTCTGATTTTCGTCGGGATATGCCAGCGTTGTTCGAATAGAGCCTGTTTGCGGATCCACTACCCGGTCGACGATTTTGGGCACCGGTGACCACTGCCCAGGTGTCGCCTCCAGGCGCAAGTCGCCATTGGTGGCAACCCGATTGCCATGCATCACGATAATCAGGCCGCTTTGATGGCTTTCCGGGTGATGCTCCTGGAAGGCCATAACGCCCACACCCCGGTTTTGGAAGTAACCACGTTGGTTAAGGGTAAACCCCGCGCTGCTGTCTGTTGTTGCGGGAGTATCAGGAGTGGCTTCACATCCCAGAAGAAGTGAAATCAGTAAGCAGCTGAGAGCGATAAGTCTGTTATGTGAAGTCATTTTGCACCACTTATGCTGTTGGAATAAGGTTTAACGGAGGAGGGACGGGAATTCTGTATTTACTGCTGTGATATGCTGGCGTCAGCTATGTTTACTCTTATATATTATGTGACTATAAGCTATGATCTCATTGATAATGTTGTGTCGTCAACATTGTCAATGCGTTTGGATCAGTGGGGTCAGCGTCATGGGTTTTTAGGTTTAAATTACGGAAACATCGGTCGCCGACGAGAGGCTAAACAGGGAACAATGATAGAAAGTCAGAAATTTGTCAGGCAATTAAAATCAGACGTTGATTTCATTGATCACGCCCCGTTTTTTCGCAAGCGGATATGCCTCGTTATCTTTATTATCCTCTTACGGTCCATTCCTCCGTTCGTCGACAAAAGCGGCTGGTATCGTTCAGATCATTGCCTGTTGGTTGATCGTCATCTAAGCTTTCAATGGTCTCTGGTATTAGGGTGGCGGTGAGGTATTGCCCGAAGTTTGGAGGCCCGGAGCTGCGGGGAGAGAAGAATGCGATGGATTGTGGAGTGTGCGTCCTGTTATACCGCAGTGAAAACGTGACTAAAATAATAATTAGTCGTTGATATAGCGAATGGAAGAACGAAATATGGATAACCTATACCCAGATGGACCGAGCAATGTCCCGGTCGAACTCACTAAGCCTACCTCTACTTATAAACAGCGCGCTTGGTTGGCTGTGCTCAGCTTGGCAACGTTTATTACCGTGTATATTGCACTCGCTGGTTGGTTTTGTTGGACGGCGTATGCGATGTTCACCCAGGCACAGGTCGGTGGTGACGATGCCGTGTTTCGCGTTTTTATCGGTGGCTGCGCCGCGTTCCTCGCAGTCTTCATGTTAAAGGCTTTGTTTTTCGTCAAGCGTGGCGGCAATACGGGTGCTGTGCAGGTAACGGCCGAGGAGCAGCCAACACTGTTCGAGTTCCTTTACCGGTTGGCGGATGAAGCCGGTGCACCCAGGCCCAAGAAGGTATTTTTGTCACCCCGTGTCAATGCCGCGGTGTTTTATGATCTTTCGTTGATCAACCTTATTTTCCCGTCGCGCAAAAATTTAGAGATCGGACTTTCATTGGTCAATGTGCTAACGCTCAGCGAATTCAAGGCAGTATTAGCCCATGAGTTTGGGCATTTTGCACAGCGTTCGATGGCCATTGGTAGCTGGGTATATATTGCACAACAGATCGCTGCACAAGTGGTGGCCAAGCGGGATGCGCTGGATAAGCTCTTGCGGGTACTGTCGCGCATTGATATACGCATTGCGTGGATCGGCTGGCTGCTATCACTCATAGTCTGGTCTGTCCGTTGTTTGATGGACACCTTTCTCAGCCTGGTTGTATTGGCGCAGCGTGCGCTGTCCCGGCAGATGGAGTTTCAAGCGGATTTAGTGGCGGTGTCACTCACCGGTAGTGACGAGTTAGTTCATGCGTTACACAAACTTCAGGCAGCGGATGATGCCTGGGACAGAACCTTGCGTTTTGCTAGTTCGGAGATTGCGCAGGGACGGTTGCCACACGATTTCTTTGAGGTACAACGCAAGGTCATCGATAAAGTTGGTTCCATTCTCGATGACGAAACCTACGGGAAGGTGCCGCGTGCTCGTGAGGATAACCCGGCGGAACATCGCGTGTTTTCGCGGAGTTTTGCACAACCGCCGCAGATGTGGTCTACCCATCCCGCCAATGCAGATCGGGAGGAGAATGCCAAGCGCCATTACCTGGCCGCAACCCACGACGAACGCAGTGCCTGGTTGCTATTCAAGGACGAGGACGCGACCAAGGTGAAAGTCATTACGCAATTAGTGGGCACGGTCAAGGCGGAACTGGCCGAGCCTGAAGTGACGCTGCATGAATTGGAAAAGTCCTTCGCGCTTTTGCAATATAAACCCCGCTACAGGGGCGCCTACCTCGGCCGGGCATTGGCTCGGCACGTTGCCAATGCGGAGGAACTCGTTGGTGATGTGCTAAGTCAGGAGGAGGTGCGCCACGCGCTGTCGGATCTATATTCAGCGGATTTGGCGGACGACCTGGTGCGTCTGCGCGATTTGGAGGAAGAGCGCGGCACTTTAATCGCTCTTAAAGACAAGGTCTACCAAACGGATGGCGGTCGCATTGTCCACCGTGGCCGGGAAATTTCTCGACGGGACCTGCCGGCGGCTATCAATGAAGTGAGTGTCGAGGAAGAAGCGGTGCGCAAAACTATCTGGGCTCATGATCGGCGTTGTCGGTCCGCGCATTTGGCCGCTGCGGAGCAGATTGGTAACGGCTATAAACCCTACTTTGTGGGATTGATCAATGTCTTGCATTACGCCGAGCACAGCTTGGCGGATGTGCGAGACGCACACGGTTTATTGGGCAATGTGTTTGCCGTCGTGATGGCGGACGGTAAAGTGAGTTCGCGGGAGCTAAACCGGTTGATTGATGCCGCGAACACCCTTCAAGGCGTATTGGCGCGCGTCTATCGTCAAAAAGCGGAGGTGCAGCTGGATCAGAGTCTTTGCCAACGCTTGAAAATAGCGAGTTGGGCGGAGTCCTTGGAGGAATTCAAACTGCCTCCGGCGAGCCGACAGAACATTAACGACTGGATGGGCGCGGTAGACGGTTGGGTCGGTAGTCTTTCCGCAGCGTTAGCCGAATTGTTGTCAGAGGCGCTTGAGCAGTTGTTACACACGGAAGATCAGCTTGCGGACGCCCTGGAGAAGGGTACTTCACTGGCGGCTGCGCCTTCCGCAAGCCAGGTTCCAGAGCAATACAAAACATTGTTGCCCGGCCAGGAACGCAAGAGGCAAAAACGATTGGGGTTGTGGGACAGATTCCAAACGGCGGATGGCCCGGTGGCGGCCGTTGCACGTTTCATAACGGCAATATTGATTGTGGGCTCTGTGCTGGGTTTCAGTAGTGTCATGGGAACGAGTAGCGACATTACCGTTTACAACGGTCTTGGGCAGGCGGTGCGGGTAAAGATAGACGATACAATATTAGATGTTGCGCCCTTTTCGTCCCGGGATATCGCCTTGCGTCATAGCCGAAAAATGATCGTTGAAACCCGCATCGCAACCGGTCATTTGGTGGAAACTTTCGAACCCTCGTTAACACGGAGAGGGTATCACTACATATACAACGTAGCGGGTGCCGTGCCTCTGGTGGAGTGGACTGCTTCCTACGGCTCGGCAAAAGAGGTTCCGCCACGTCTGCTGGGTGCACCGCGGTGGACGACGTCCTCAGCGGATATTCTTTTTGATGAGCCCCCGGAATCGGTGCAAACGAAAGCGTCGGGCAGTACACGTACCGTGCTTTCAGCTTTCACTGATGCGCCTCCAGCCGAAATTCTGGAGGTTGTCGCGAGCCCGTCAGAGCGCGATCGTATTATTTCCGCCCACGTCAAGTGGGACTCCCACGATACGCCCTATGCACATGAGTGGCAGCAACTGATGGATAAGTAACTTACGATTCTGCATCCGCAGCTTGATAGGCTTCTGCTGAAATCTTCAGGAGAAGCTCGAACAGTACAGTTCGGTTGCTTCATGTGAGGGATAAGAAGATATAAGCCGGCGCTGATAAAGAATCAGCAGCTGATGTGGTCCACAATCTACGCCGGCTTCTCCGCAACAAAAATCGCGCGTTTGGGGGCGGGGTGTCCTTCTGCGGTGAGTTGAGGGTCGTTCGGGTCGAGAAAGTTCTCCAGGGAGTGGTAGCGCATCCAGTAGGTTGCGCGCTGTTCGTCGGTCGTGGTGGTGGTCACGTCAATGCAGCGGGCATTTTTGAATCCGCATTTTGTCAGCCAGGATTGCAGGGTGTTGCAGGAGGGAAGAAACCAGACGTTGTTCATCATGGCGTAGCGACCTTCCGGTACCAGTACCTCGCCTAAACCGCCGTCTACCACCAAGGTTTCCAGAACCAGTTCGCCGCCCGGTCGCAGGGTGTCCCGCAGTTCACGAAGGTGATCCATGGGCGAGCGGCGGTGATAGAAGACGCCCATGGAAAAGGTGGTGTCGAAGCCTTCGAGCTTCTGCGGTAATTGCTCGATGCCCACGGGCAGTATGTCGACCGGCGGGTTGATGGCGAGCAGTTTTTTCAGCATATAGAACTGCACCACAAAGCGCGGTGACGGATCAATGCCGATCACGCGCTGCGCGCCGGCGCCGAACATGCGCCAGCAGTGGTAGCCATTGCCACAGCCTACATCCAGTACCCGCCGGTTGGTCAGCGGCGAAATCTGTGTTGCCAGCCGATCCCACTTCCAGTCCGAGCGCCATTCGGTGTCGAGGTTTATACCGCAGACATTAAATGGGCCTTTGCGCCAAGGAATCAAGGCTTCAAGAGCCGCTCGAATTGTCGCTTGCTGTTCCTCACTCACTTCGGCGGCATCGCCAAATTTCACCTGATCGCGAAACTCGCTGGTGTGAACCACACCGGCAGGCAATGCTGTCATGGCTTCCAACCAGCGCGGCAGGTCCCCATAGCGCTGGATGGACAGGCCTTCCGCAATATCCTGAGGAAGACGGTTCGCCCAAGCGGCGAGATCCGAGTCGCTGATGAAATTCAGTAGGTCACTATAGTCGATCATTTGAAGGCCACGAAGGAGGCGAAGTTGAAGCACTGGAACCAGAGGTCTGTGGAGCGGAAGCCAGCTTGGGCCAGTCTTTCCCGGTGTGTGTGAACAGTTTCGGGGACCAGCACGTTTTCCAGAGCGCTGCGCTTCTGGGCGATTTCGAGTTCGCTGTAACCATGGGAGCGTTTGAAATTGTGGTGCAGTTCAATCATCAGCTGCTGGTGTTCCTGCTCATCAAATGCAATTTTTTCGGACAAGATCAGCACGCCGCCCGGTGTCATTCCTTCATAAATGCGAGTGAGAATAGCCAGCCGTTGCTCGATGGGGATGAACTGCAGGGTAAAGTTGAGAACACAAACAGAACTGTTTTCTACGGCAACATTCTGCAAATCCGCGCAAATCAGGTCCACGGGTATTTCGCCGCTGTCTGCGGCAATCACAGTGCGGCAGCGTTCAATCATTGCGCTGGAATTATCTACCGCAACAATGCGGGCGTCAGCCGCCGCGATGCGATGGCGCATGGCGAGTGTGGCAGCGCCGAGAGAACATCCGAGATCATAGCAGCGGGTATTGGCTTGAGCGTAACGTTCGGCGATTTGGCCGATCATGTGAATGATGGTGGCATAGCCTGGAACCGACCGCTGAATCATATCCGGAAAAACGTCGACCACCGTTTGATCAAACTGGAAACCTGCAATGATGTCGCCGGGCAGGGCGTAGATTGTATCTTTTCCGGTAGGTTGATCAGGCATTGAACGGGCAGCTCACAAGATTGGAGGGGTTTTAGGAGAAGCGGTTGACAGCGCTCACCGCAGACAGAGAGGGAATTTTAGCTGGGTGAGCTGAAATGGACAAATGCTTTCCGCGTTAGCACGATCTGTCTATTCTTTAACCTGGTAATCCATTTCATCCGTAACGGCTTCGATCCGTTTGTCATCAGGGGTAGACCTTTTGAAAACGCATAAACACTTCCCTGTGGCTTCGACGTGCATGGACGCACTAATGCCGCGATGGCAGGATGCCAGAGAGCGGCCCCGCGGCGTCTCGGCAACTGCGTCCTGCGTTGCTCTACCTTCCGCCATCCATGGCGGTCGCCTGCCGCGAGGGTTTCAAAAGGTCTACCCCTGATGACAAACTACTTTTCTTTACTCGATCAACATAGGCACCGTAAAAGGGCGCTGTACGCAGGCCTCACGCCACCCGATCCCGTTTGACCTTACGCAACGCCAGCTTGCGCTCGATCTTCTCCATGACGCGGGGTTCCAGGGGATAAAAAACCACAATGGCTGCCGCCAAAAAGGCGAGAAGGCTGGGATAAATGCTGATGGCGCGGCGAATGCCTTCAAGTGTTTCCGGTGCCTGCGCCACATTCGGTGCAAAACGGTAATACGCCAGAAGCCAACCGACCAGAGCCGCGCCAATGGCCGCTCCCATCTTTTGGGCGAATATGGCGGCGGAGTATACGAGGCCAGTAGCGCGCCGCCGGGTTCTCCACTCGGAATAATCCGCGGTATCGCCATACAGGGCCCAGATCATGGCGATGGAGGGCCCCACACAGAACATCGCGGCAAAGTGCAGTGCGAATATCAGGGCGTAGTCCTGGGGCTGTGCACAGTACAGCAGGGCCATGAGGATACCGTCGGCCGTGAGTAGCCCGGCAAAGAAACGCGCCTTGTTGAACCGTTTGATAATGGATTGCGTGGCAAGCGTGCCCATTATCATGAACAGCGAGCCACCAGCGAGGAAGCCCGTGGACAGTGCTGCATCGCCGACGTAGTACTTGAAGTAATACAAGGTCGTACCGTGGCGTATGGAAAAGTAGGTCATGGTCAGGAAGCTTACGGCGAACAAAATCAGCCAGGGGCCATTGCGCGTCAAATCCTTCAGGTCTCGATGTACCCGGATTTTGTCCGCGCTGGGGCGAACTCTCTCCCGAGTCATATCAAACGTTGCGATAAACAGGCACGCCGCCACCGCCCCATAGCTTGCTACCGTGGCGCTGAAGCCTCGCTGTTGGTCCCCCGCACCCAGGACACCCACCAGCGGCAGTACTGATAACTGAACCAGCAATGCGCCGGCAAAAGCGCCGACAAACCGGTAGGACGAGATCAGGTTGCGCTCATGGGTATTGGGAGTCATGACTCCCAGCAGCGCAGAGTAGGGGATGTTCGTCAGTGTAAAAAGCGTCACCATGAACAGGTAGGTGATGTACGCATAGGTGAGCTTGTAGTCATCGGCAAAACCGGGCGTGGAAAAACCAAAAACCGTGACGATACACAGCGGCACGGAGCCCCAGAGCAGCCAGGGCCGAAAGTGCCCCCAGCGGCTTTCGGTGCGGTCGGCAATGATGCCCATCACCGGGGTGGTAACGGCGTCCCAGGCGCGAGTGACCAAAAACAGCGTGCCGGCCGCTGCAGCGGAGATGCCAAAGACATCGGTGTAAAAAAACAACAGGTAAATGGCGAACAGATTCCAGTAAATACTGAAGGCGATACCACCCGCGGCATAAGCCAATTTCTCCCGCGCGGGAACCTCCGTCATAGCGCCCGGCACATATTGCTGCGCGGAATCCATAAATTTTTCCTCAGGTTGCCGAGATTCGATGGTGATGTAACGGTTGGGCTTATGTCAGCAAATGCTGTACCGGCCCAGGCTATCACCGCTGCTCCATTCAATAATGCTCCATAGTTCGCAGACACGACCTACCGTTATGAGCAAGGCGGAACCAGGGCGGGGGGAACCTGTCTACGGACACCGAGGATCTATCGCGTGTTCAGGGTTTAAGTCAGAAATTGAGGAGCAAACCCATGTCGCAAACAGCTCTTATTACAGGTGCGGCGAGTGGCATTGGGCTCGCTCTGGCCCATGGCTTGGCCGAGCAGGGGGTTGAGGTCATCGTGAGTGATCTCGACCTGGGCGCTGCGCAGGGAGCTGTGGACGCGATAGCGGCAAAAGGTGGCAAGGCTCAGGCATTACAGCTCGATGTCAGCCGCCAGGCCGACATCGACCGCATTGCTGAACGATTTCCACGCATCGACATTCTGGTTAACAACGCGGGCATTCAGCAGGTTGCCAAACTAGAGGAATTCGAGCCCGAGCGCTGGCGCTTGCTGACGGGTATTCTGCTTGTCGGCCCCGCGATGCTTACCCGCGCCGTGTTGCCGGGCATGAAAGCTCACGGGTTTGGTCGCATCATTAACATCGGTTCCATTCATGCCCTGGTGGCCTCTCCATTCAAGAGCGCCTACGTTGCCGCCAAACATGGGCTACTGGGGTTTTCGAAAGTTGTTGCACTGGAAACCGCCGACGTCGACATCACCATCAATACGATCTGTCCCTCCTATGTGAAGACACCCTTGGTAGACAAGCAAGTCACTCAGCAGGCGAAAGAGCACGGCATCTCCGAAGCGGATGTGATCAACAATATCATGCTCGAACCCATGCCGAAGAAGGCATTCATTGCCATGGATGAGTTAATCGGCAGCGTTACGTTTTTGGTATCGCCCGCGGCTCGTAATATGACCGGCCAAACGCTGGTGCTGGATGGGGGATGGACGGTTCGGTGACGGTCGGCAGGGTGAAGGGAACAGAGCGAAGGGAAAAGGGAAAAGGGAAAAGGGAAAAGGGAAAAGGGAAAAGAGGGGCCGAATCAAACGGGTAAAAACGGCGGGATTATGGGCTAGACAGAGCGTTGAGAAAACAATCGCTACGCTCTTTCAATAACGTAAAACGATGGACTGAGATATTTCATGAAGCAGGAAAGTCAGGCGGATGTTCTCCAGTATTTGGATAAATTTAGCGGCGTGTTCAACGACATGATGCAAGAAGTGGTAACGCGGATTTTACATCATGCGGACGGTGCTGGTACGGCAACAGAGCGGGAGCAGGCAACGCCTGAACCGGCGTTTGGAATTCGCGTGGATCCGCAGCAATTCATGCAACAGCAGACAATATTCATGCAGAAGCAACAATTGCTTTGGCAAAGTGCTGCACGTGCGATGATGGGCGAGCCCATGGACAGCGTCGCACAGGAGTCGGCCGATGATCAGCGCTTTAAAGATCAGGACTGGAGCGGCAATCCGCTATTCAATTACGTCAAGCAAGCGTATCTGCTGAACGCAGAGTATATGAATCAGCTAGTAGACAGCTTCGAGTTTGAGGATGAAAAAGCCGCTGAAAGGCTGCGTTTTTATACTCGTCAATTTGTTAACTCCATGGCACCGAGTAATTATGTGCTCACCAATCCGGAAGTGTGTCGGGAGATTCTGCAGACTCAGGGCGATTGCCTCGCCCGGGGCATTGACAACTTTATGCGGGACCTGAAAGGCAGCCCCGCCGATGCTTTCAAGGTTACTCAGGTGCCGCAGGATGCCTTTCGACTGGGTGAGGACTTGGCAAGCACGCCGGGTAAAGTTATCTATCGCAACGAGTTGATTGAGCTTATACACTATGCACCCACAACAGAAACGGTACACGCCAACCCGCTGTTGATCGTTCCGCCTTTTATCAATAAATACTATATTCTTGATCTCAATGAGAAAAAATCTCTGGTGAAATGGCTGGTGGATCAGGGGCACTCGGTATTTATGATTTCCTGGGTTAACGCCGATGAACGTTTGCGCCACATCGAGTTTTCAGACTATGTTTACAAGGGTGTGGTAGCGGCCCTGAACGTGGTGGAAACCTGCTCTCGGTCGCGCAAGATCAATGTGGCTGGTTATTGTGTGGGCGGCACCTTGCTTGCAATCAGCCAGGCGTACCTGCTGGCAAAAGGGGACCAGCGCATTCAATCGCTGAGCTTTCTTACAACACTGCTCGACTTTGCCGAACCGGGAGAGGTCGGTAATTTTATTTCCGAGCAGACCTATCCGTTACTTGAAAAAAGCGTCCAGTCTCAGGGCTACATTGACGGCAGAGTGCTGGCGCTGAGCTTTAGTCTGCTGCGTGAAAATAACTTGTTCTGGTCCTTCTTTATTGACAACTACCTCAAGGGCAAAGATCCGGTTCCTTTTGATATTCTGTACTGGAACAGCGACGCCACAAACATTCCCGGCCCGGCTTACTTGTTTTACCTGCGCAACATGTATATGGAAAACAACCTGATTCAAGCCGGTGAATTAGTGATTGACGATGTGCCTATCGACCTTGGGACTATCCACACGCCCACCTATTATCTTGCGGCTATGGCGGACCACATTGTTTTGTGGGGTGGGGCCTATAAAAGTGCAACCGCTTTGGGTGGCGATGTGCGGTTCGTGCTGACGGAGTCGGGGCATGTCGCCGGTGTGGTGAATCCGCCATCGGTGGATAAATATCCTCATTGGGTGAATGCTTCCCCACAGGTGAACCCGCGGCCAGAGACGGGCTCGGAATGGTTGGCCGGGGCAACGCAACAGCCGGGGTCATGGTGGCGGGACTGGACGCAGTGGCTGGGGTCTCACGCCGGGCGACGACGCAAAGCGCGGGAGCCGGGTTGTGCCGCTTACCCACCCTTGGCGGATGCGCCGGGGGACTACGTCAAGATGCGTCTGGAAACCTGGATAAATCCTGTGCCTAGTCATGCCCCGGATAAAGCCCGTAGTAAAGACGGCCACGAAACAAACACTGCAACCTGAATGCGGTGGCGCGGTTAACGGGACAATAGTTGCGGTATCCATGCCCGCTGTTCATACGTCGGCGTCTGTTATACTCTGGCGCACTTGAAATGCGCCTCGAACAAGTGAGTTTCTGTGGTTACCATTAAAAAATATCCCAATCGCCGTTTGTATGACACGTCCAAAAGTCAGTACGTAAATCTTGAAGCGATAAAAGAACTGGTGATGACTCACCAGGAATTCGAAGTCGTGGATTCCAAAACCAGTGAGAACCTTACCAAGTCAATTCTGTTGCAGATCATCAGCGAGCAGGAAGGAAACGAGCAGCAAGCTCTGTTGACACAGACCGTGTTGAAGCAGCTGATTCGTTTTTACGGCAGCGACCTGCAGGTTTTTATGCGTCAGTATTTGGAGCAGAGCATTGCGACCTTTCTTGACCGACAGGATGCTATGCAAGGCGTAATGCAGGAGTTTATGGATGCCTCACCTCTGAGTGTTTTCAACCAGATGATGGAGCAGAACCTGGCTATGTGGAACGGGTTTGCGCCGCGCCCTGGCGCAAGTTCATCCGGGAAGGCGAGCCCCGAAAAGGGCGACAAGCCAGATCCTTCTAAGTAGGTTTCTTCGCTGCTTCCAATCAATCTAAGCAGCATGCTGCGTTGCGGCATTTTTCTGTTGACCGAGCGGGTCCCACGGCTCTAGAATGATCTCGAAATGATGCGGTGCAGCAATTTATCCGATATATCCTGTCATCAAACATGTTTGCCTGCCGTCATCAACTGTTTCGACGTTCGAGGAGAGTGCCCATGTACGAGAAAATGTCTGAGCAAATGCACGCCAACACCAAGCCCATGAGCGAACTGTTCGCGCTGAATAGCACCATCGTTCAGGAAGCGGCAGAGAAGCAGCGGCAATTCTTCACCGAGATGCTCAATGAAGGGATGAACTTCAGCAAAGAACTCAGCTCGCAAAAGGATTTCTCCGGCCTCTACCAAGTGCAGAAATCCTATTTGGAAGGCGTACAGGAAAAGATGCTGAATGCCTCAACCGATGCCTATGAATTCCTCACCAGCATTCAGCAGCGCGCTGGCAATGCTATGCGCTCTGGCAGCCAACAGCAGAGCTAGTATGGTCGCGACGATACTGCTTGGTATTGGTTATCAGCGAAGTGCAGCATATGCGGTTTTGATCTTCCATCGACGCCGCATCAAAGGCTTTATTCGTTGACCCTTCACCCAGTTGGTCGTAGACTCACGCCTCATATTGCTGTTAATGGCCATTTAAACTGACCCACTTCTGGCCAACAATTTTGACCCACCCC
>CAYQQJ010000037.1:0-33692 GCA_964419935.1 uncultured Cellvibrionaceae bacterium | reverse complement strand
CAGCAAAAATTCCTGTAAGCCAGAGACCGCAGGGACTTAATCAGAGGTTCCCTAGCAATCGTAGTACATTTACTGCGAGTTATTATTCCGACTGATTGCTTTGCCTAATCAGGCTTTTTCGGCTTTCTCGGCCACTTCTGCTGCCGGCTTTCCGTCTTTCTTGTCCAGCCCTAACAGTTCCGCCTTGATTTTCTGTTCCAGCAGTTCAGCCACTTCTGAACGTTCTTTCAAGAACTGAATAGCATTCTGCTTACCCTGACCGATTTTTTCGCCTTGATAGCTGTACCAGGCACCGGCTTTATCAACCAGGTTCAACTTGACGCCGTAATCAATAATTTCACCAAGTCGGTTGATTCCCTGACCATACAGGATCTGGAATTCGGTTTGCTTGAACGGAGGTGCCACTTTGTTCTTGACCACTTTCACTCGAGTCTCGGACCCTACTACCTCATCGCCTTCTTTCACCGAGCCGATGCGGCGAATGTCCAGCCGTACCGAAGAATAGAATTTCAGCGCATTACCACCGGTGGTGGTTTCGGGGTTACCGAACATCACGCCGATTTTCATACGGATCTGGTTAATGAAGATAACCAGGCAATTGGCGTTCTTGATGTTGCCGGTAATTTTACGTAGTGCCTGGGACATCAGTCGCGCCTGCAGGCCCACGTGGTGGTCACCCATTTCCCCTTCAATTTCAGCTTTGGGTGTCAGCGCGGCAACGGAGTCGACAATGACCACGTCGACAGCGCCGGAGCGGACCAGCATATCGGTCACTTCCAGCGCCTGCTCACCGGTGTCCGGCTGAGAGATGATGAGGTCGTCAACATTGACACCAAGCTTCTCGGCGTAAATAGGGTCCAGTGCGTGTTCCGCATCGATAAAGGCGCAAGTGCCGCCCATACGCTGAGCTTGCGCAACAACCTGCAGGGTAAGGGTTGTTTTACCTGATGATTCAGGGCCGTAGATTTCGCAGACACGGCCGCGGGGTAAGCCTCCCGTGCCCAAGGCAATATCCAGCCCCAGAGAGCCGGTGGAGATGCAGGGAATGGCAACTCGTTCACTGTCGCCCATCCGCATGACCGTACCTTTCCCGAACTGGCGCTCAATTTGCGATAAGGCAGCCTGTAAGGCCTTCTCTTTATTTGCATCCATATCAGATAACCCCTTGTAGATTGTTTGGCCCCAGGAATGCTGTTCCTTGGTGGCGTCTGCCAATGTAGTGTTTGGTTTGCCTGCGCTACCGCCGAATAGCGGATAACTAATGGGTGCAGGATACGACAAAAATACTGTATACGCAAACAGTAGGTTTATATACAGTGTTCTTTCAGGAGTTCAGGCGGTTCAGGTTCGAATATTGAAGGGAAATGATAGACGATAAATAAGCGGCAGCCAGTTACTCGAGTTCGCCCTGGACCATCACCAACAACCCCTGCAACGCGTGGACGACCGATTGCTGCCGTACATCCTCCCGGTCCCCACCGAAGAGATAGTGCTTTTGCAGCCGAAAACCCGTTCGGGACGCCCAACCAAGCCACACAGTGCCGACCGGTTTCTCCGGTGTGCCCCCATCCGGGCCGGCAATGCCGCTTACTGCAACAGCATAATCCGCACCACTGCGAGCCAACGCACCTGATGCCATGGCATCCACCACTTCAGCGCTGACAGCGCCCTTCTGCGCCAACAGTTGTTCCCCCACCTCAAGCCATTGATGCTTGGCGTTATTGCTGTAGGTTATAAACCCCGCTTCAAACCATTGGGAGCTGCCAGGCACAGCCGTTATGGCCGCACCCACAGCGCCGCCGGTACAGGATTCAGCAACCGTGACTGTGGCGCCGTTCAGCTGCAAAAACTGACCAAGGGTTGTTGAGAGGTGGAGTATGTTGGTTTCCATAAACGCAAGGTAATGGTTTGCGGGAAAAGCTGCAAGCTGCCAGAAAAAAGATCACCGATGGGTTAGGCAGTAAATGTTTCCAGCATAAACATCCGAAACTGACATGGCCGGCGCGTTTCCTTATAACTAACAAACTTGCCTCCAGCCTTCCGCCACTCGTAGAATGAGCGCCATTTCAAAAACTCCTGACGCAGCGAATTCTATGACTTCCGCCCTGGCCAATCCTGAACAACATACGCCCATGATGCAGCAGTACTGGCGTATCAAGGCACAGCATCCCAACGAGCTCCTGTTTTACCGTATGGGTGATTTCTACGAGCTGTTCTATCAGGATGCAAAGACCGCCGCCAAGCTATTGGACGTTACTTTAACCGCCCGGGGCAAATCCGGTGGTGAGCCCATTCCCATGGCGGGTGTGCCCTACCACGCTGCGGAGGGCTACCTGGCCAAGCTGGTACGGAAGGGAATCTCCGTTGCTATCTGCGAACAAATCGGGGACCCGGCCACAAGCAAAGGTCCGGTTGAGCGACAGGTGGTGCGCATTGTGACGCCGGGCACCGTGAGCGACGAAGCATTGCTCGATGCCAGCCGGGATAATCTGTTGGTAGCGGTGTGTGAACACCAGGGTGTGTTCGGTGTTGCGAGTCTGGATATGGGCAGTGGTCGGTTTGCGCTGCTGGAAATCGAGGATCAGCCCAGTGTTATCAGCGAGATCGACCGACTTCGGCCGGCGGAGTTGCTGCTTCCGGAAACACTGGTGCTGCCGGAGTGGATACTTCAGCGCCCGGGCACGCGGCAGCGTTCCGAGTGGGAGTACGAAATCGATACCGGCACCCGCCTCTTGACCCAGCATTTTGCCACCAAGGACCTCGGCGGTTTTGGCTGCGGTGACCTGACTGCCGCCATCGGCGCCGCTGGCTGCCTGTTCGCCTATGCTCAGGAGACCCAGCGGACCAGTCTCTCTCATATCACCGGCCTCACCCTGGAGCGGCCGGATGAAACGGTCGTGATGGACAGTGCGACACGCAAAAACCTTGAGCTCGATATCAACCTGATCGGTGGTGATGAGAACACGCTTTTTTCGGTGCTCGATACCAGCTCCACGGCAATGGGCGGGCGCTTATTGCGACGCTGGCTCAACCGGCCACTGCGTGATCGCGAAAGACTGACGCGCCGGCAACTGGCGGTAGGTGAGTTGCTGCAGAATTATCGTTTCGAAAGTCTGCACCAGCATTTGAAGCATATTGGTGACATGGAGCGGATTCTGGGACGGGTGGCTCTGCGATCCGCGCGGCCCCGGGATCTTTCCCGGCTGTGCAGCTCACTGGCACAGTTTCCCCAGCTACAGACGCTACTGAATGAATGCGACACGCCACTTTTGCAGGAGCTGAAATCTACCATCGGCGAGTTTCCTGAGCTGGTTGAATTACTCGACGGTGCCATCGTTGAGAACCCGCCGGTCGTCATGCGCGAAGGCGGTGTTATCGCCGACGGTTATGACAGTGAGCTCGATGAGTTGCGTGGACTTAGCAGCAACGCTGGCGAGTTTCTGGTAAAACTGGAAGAGCAAGAGCGAACCCGTACCGGCATTGCGACGCTCAAGGTCGGTTACAACCGCGTCCACGGATACTTCATCGAGATCAGCCGGGGCCAGGCGGACAAGGCGCCAGCCGAATACATTCGACGGCAGACGCTGAAAAATGCGGAGCGTTTTATAACGCCGGAATTGAAAACGTTTGAAGACAAGGCATTGTCCGCCCGAAGCCGCGCGCTGAGCCGTGAAAAAGCCCTGTACGAAGAGCTGATCGAAAAGCTCAATGAGCACATTGGTGCGTTGCAGCTGGCCGCCGCGAGTGTCGCGGAGCTGGATGTTCTCAAGACGCTGGCGGAGCGCGCTGAACAGCTGAACTTTTGCTGTCCCGAGTTGAAAAGCGAACCCGGAATAGAGATTGAACAGGGGCGGCACCCGGTGGTAGAACAGGTACTGGATGCGCCTTTTGTACCCAATGATTTGGCGATGGATCAGCAGCAGCGCATGCTGATTATCACCGGTCCCAATATGGGTGGTAAATCCACTTATATGCGGCAGACAGCACTGATTGTGCTTCTGGCGCAAATCGGCAGCTATGTTCCTGCCAGCGCTTGCCGAATGGGTCTGGTCGACAGAATCTTTACCCGTATCGGCTCATCCGATGACCTCGCCAGCGGGCGCTCGACCTTTATGGTGGAAATGACGGAAACCGCCAACATTCTGCACAATGCAACGCCGGATAGCCTGGTACTGATGGATGAAGTCGGTCGCGGCACCAGCACCTTCGACGGACTCGCACTGGCGTGGGCGTGTGCCGAGCACTTGGCACGTCAGGTTCGAGCCTTCACCCTGTTCGCCACCCACTACTTTGAGATTACGGCTTTACCAGACACCTTGCCGGGTGTGGCAAACGTCCATCTGGACGCGACGGAACATCAGGATAACATCGTCTTCCTGCACAACATTCAGGCAGGCCCTGCCAACAAGAGTTACGGGCTCCAGGTAGCCAAATTGGCGGGAATCCCCGCGTCCGTCGTCACCATTGCGAAACAACAACTTGCCCAGCTGGAAGCTGGAAACTTACCCGCGGTTGACGTTCAGCAAGGCCAACCCCAACAACCTGTTCCCACCGCTGCCCCCCAACCTGCAGTCACGAGCAGCAGCTTCCAGGGAGAGTTGTTTGGCGCTCTGAGCGAGGCAGAGAAGCGTCTGCAAACCGTGGAACCGGATTCGCTGTCTCCGCGGGAAGCCTTGGCGTTACTTTACGAGCTCAAGACATTGGTCCAGTGATAGCTTTTCACTGTCGATAAAGAGCTGCCGCCTTAGCGGCAAGACGGTTTTAGCTTAGAGAGAAGAGTGATAATGCGCCGCTCCCCAACTGGCGGGGTTCCTGCTAGAATATCGCCTCTTTTCGACACACCAAGCACATATTCATAAGTATCTATAAGCAAGAGGTTCGAGCATGACATTTGTAGTGGGCGATAACTGCGTCAAGTGCAAGCACACAGACTGTGTAGAAGTCTGTCCAGTGGATTGCTTCTACGAGGGTCCAAACTTTCTGGTTATTCACCCCGATGAATGTATCGATTGCGCCCTGTGCGAACCTGAATGCCCGGTGGATGCGATTTTCTCAGAAGATGAACTGCCGGAAGACCAGCAAGTGTATCTGGAACTGAACGCAGAACTGGCAGAAGTCTGGCCAAACATCAGTGAGAAGAAAGATGCCCTGCCCGATGCCGAAGAATGGGATGGCGTACCGGATAAGTTACAGTATCTGGAAAGGTAGGTGGTTATAGCTGCAAGCCGCAAGCTATAAGCTGCAAGTAAAAGACAGGGAAAAGGGAAAAGGGAAAAGGGAAAAGGGAAAAGGGAAAAGGGAAAAGGGAAAAGTATAGGCTGATCCCTTGAAGCATGTGGTAGCAATTTTAAAAAAGCCGCCTGATCAGGCGGCTTTTTTTATTGCTTGAAGCTTGCGGCTTGCCGCTTGTGGCTTATTTATAAAGTCCCAAACAGCGATTCGGCGCTGAGGCCCTGCTTTTCGAGGATGTCGCGTAGCCTGCGCAGCGCTTCCACTTGAATCTGACGAACGCGTTCGCGAGTCAGCCCGATCTCGCGGCCGACTTCTTCCAGAGTGCTGGTTTCGTGTCCACGAAGGCCAAATCGGCGTGCCACAACCTCGCGCTGCTTCTCGCTGAGTTCATCCAGCCAGCTATCCAGGCTGGTATTCAAATCTTCATCCTGCAGCAACTCGACCGGGTCTGACACCTGTTGATCGGGAACCGTGTCCACCACGGCTTTCTCGGAAGACAGCCCGACGGGCACGTCCATCGAGGTTACCCGCTCATTCAGCGCCAGCATTTTCTCAACGTCAGCCAGGGGCTTGTCCAACAAGGTGGCGATATCATCTGCAGTGGGTTCATGGTCCAGCTTCTGCGCCAGCTCACGGCCGGCACGGAGATAGACATTGAGCTCTTTGACCACATGAATCGGCAACCGGATGGTGCGGGTCTGGTTCATGATCGCGCGTTCAATGGTTTGGCGGATCCACCAGGTTGCATAGGTCGAGAAACGAAAGCCGCGCTCGGGGTCGAACTTTTCGACTGCGCGAATCAGACCCAAGTTGCCTTCTTCAATCAAATCAAGCAACGCGAGGCCGCGGTTGACATAACGGCGGGAAATTTTAACGACCAAACGCAGGTTGCTTTCAATCATACGTTTGCGTGCGGCCTCTTCGCCCCGCAATGCTTTGCGTGCGAAAAACACCTCTTCCTCTGCGCTCAACAAAGGGGAAAAACCTATTTCGTTCAGGTAAAGCTGCGTCGCATCCAATGTTTTGTCATAGGAATCGTCGATATCAAATTCGGAGCGGGAACGACTCTGACTTTTTTTGTTTGCAGTGGGTTCGCCGCTATCATCCTGGTCAGTGGCTTCCAGGTCGAGATCCTCAGCGTCGATATCATGCGGAATCACTGCATCTTCTACGTATACACCTGAGTCGAGTTGAACAGCCATAATTTCACCCCTCTGACCTGCGGTCGTTGTGCAGTTGTCATCTTCAGCAGCCGATACATCAGTGATAAGTCGGCTTTGCCATTATCATCTGGAGCAATGTGCTGCCCCAGCATTTAGCCGCCCTCCTTTACCTCCACATCGTCCCTCGAAAGCCTGGGTGCAGGCACTGCCGTTGCGGCGTGCTCAATCCAGTCGATCTGGCGAAATTTATCTCCGGCCCAAACTCCTCAAGCAAAATATTGAACCAGATCACATTTTTGGACAATTCATCGGCGAATAAGGTGCCGAAGTAAAATTGTCGTCTACACTAAGGTTTTCGGCGGCACAGAAGAATCTTTAATTTCATCGTCTGCGCCGAATTCTAATCCAGGTTCAGTTCGGCAAATAGTTGAGAGGGTTTACCGGTTTGCCGTCGTAGCGAATCTCAAAATGCAATTTGGTTGAATCAGTTCCTGACGACCCAACTGTTGCAATTTGCTCTCCGGCTTCTACGTTTTGCCCCTCCTTCACCACAAGCCGGCTGTTATGCGCATAGGCGCTCAGGTATTTTTCATTGTGTTTAACAATGATCAGATTGCCATAACCCCGCAACCCGTTGCCCGAGTAAACCACCTCTCCACTCGCAGCCGCAATGACAGGCTCTCCCAATTTGCCGCTAATATCAATACCTTTGTTTAGACCACCGTTTGACTGAAACGATGCGATGACTTTCCCCCGGACTGGCCACTGCCAGCTCACAGGTTGCCCTGTGGCTTTCACTGATGCGTTGTTTTTGACCGAGGCCGTTTGATTATTTGATCGTGTTGTAGATGAAGCTTTGGCCGGAGAGGTGCGTGGCGGGGTCGTTTTTCTGGCAGGAGGAGGCGTGTTCACCGGTGGCGTTCTAGCTGCGTACTGGCGCACGTTCAAACTCAAGCGCTGGCCCGGATAAATTCTGAAATTGCTAGATATTCCATTGGCTCTGGCCAAGTCCCGATGATCCAGATTGTAGCGCCAGGCAATTGAATACAGCGTTTCACCGCGCGCCACCACATGCTCATCCAACCAAATGTCGGGCGGTTGAACCATATCAGTCACAGGAGCTTTTACGACAGGTCCCGAGCAGGCCGTCAGACATAAACTGATCAAAATAATAAACGGTAGGAGTTGCTGCCCAGTCTGCATTGGTGTGACAAATCCCATACTGTCTGCCTTAACTATTGAATAAACGCGCTTTTCTAACCACCTAACACAATAGCGAACAGGAAATTAAGAGTAATTTGATCTAAGAAAATTGTAAAAAAATGTGCCCTACCGTTATATACGGCGCCAATTCTGGGCGTCCTTTACTGCTTTACTACTACTTTCTCCTTGAGATCAAGAAGATATTATCAGCCGAAAGTATGACTATGACATCTGTAAAGGCCGAAAAAAGAGCCAGAACCTGGACGCACAATATCAGAGACTGAAGCGTGTAATGTTGCGGTATGCAGGAGAGACCGAGCCTGTAATTAACGTGTCACACCAGACAACAAGGGAACGAAATGTACCGGCTCCAGTATTTGAGTGTGGTAACTTTCACCTTCATCTTCCCGTACAATCATGTGCAAATGCTGCTCATCTCCGCCCACCGGAATAACCAATACACCGCCCGGTGCCAGCTGCCGCAACAAATCCTGCGGAACCTGACGAGGTGCTGCAGCGGAGAGTATGCCGTCATAGGGGCCTTCTTCCTGCCAGCCAAACCCACCATCTGAATGCTTGAACGTAACATTGTGCAACTTGAGATCTCTCAGCCGCTGGCGTGCTTTATCCTGCAATGGCTTGATCCGCTCTACGCTCCAAACATGTTCGACCATTTGCGCCAATACTGCTGTCTGATAGCCCGACCCCGTGCCTATCTCCAATACGCGGCGAAGATTGCCGCCAGCGCCGATGAGTATTTCCGTCATGCGTGCGACGATGTACGGTTGTGATAGCGTTTGACCATGCCCGATGGGCAGGGAGCTGTCTTCGTAAGCTCGATGTGAAAGTGCCTCGTCCAGAAACCAATGCCGCGGGGTGTTGCCAATAACATCCAGTACTTGTTGGTTGCTGATGCCTCGTTCCACGAGGCGCTGTACCAATCGATCACGAGTGCGTTTGGATGTCATCCCCACGCCTTCTAGTTTTAGTTGACTCACTACGCTGTTAACCCTATGGCGATAGGGAAAAGGGAAAAGGGAAAAGGGAAAACAAACTATCCCCTGCCACCTGAACCGTTTTCCATTTGTTTACTTGTTCAACCCGATACTTCACATGGAATCCCGGATGCTCAATCTGCTCTTTTGTCCCGTTTTTCTGTCTTTTGCTTGCGGCTTGCAGCTCTTACTTTTCCCAAAACTATATCACATCACTTGGTCAACAGGCCCTGCCGCCGAGATCCTCAGCAGGCTGCCGCAGCTGGGCGACTTCGCGCAGCAGCGCCGTGGCGAACTGCCCTGGCGGCAAACCGAAACTCAACGTTAACGAGGTGCCGCTCAACTCCCATTCCAGATTTTCGGGCAGAAGAACCAGAGCGCGCCGCTCCTGATTGAGGCCACAATGTTCGAGGCCATTGGCCCAGACCTGCCAGGGTTCCAGCGCGGCACGTTCCAGATCAGCGGCTTGCGCTTGTGTCCCGGAACGGCCACGCCCCCAAAGCGGACCCGTAGGCAGGCCGGCTTCCGTCTGCAGATCCCCTTCAATTATCCGGTTCCAGGTGGCCACCAGCACCCGCTGTGCAAGCACCTGGTTGAACAACCAGGACCGCGCCGCCGACATAACCATACCGCGCAGGTTACGGGACTTGATTCGCTTGCCCTCTTCCAGCCATTCAGCCGCAAGGTGAAGATTATTACCCTCTCGTCCGAACCGCTGCTCACCAAAGTAATTGGGCACACCCTGCTGCTGGATCCGAGCCAGGCGCTGCGGCAACTCGTCGCTCACGTCAATATCCGTCAGGCGGATTACAAAATGATTGCTGGCATGTTCGCCCCGTCGGAGTTTCTGGTGGTGGCGACTGGCCGCGAGCAGATCAATACCAGCATCCGTTTGCGTCGCGAAACTCTGCCAGTCCGGCTCTGGTCCCTTGGGCAGATACACACTGAACCACTGAGTGGTTTCGGCCCAGCGGTCCTTCATACCGCTAAAGCCCACGTCGCGCTTGTCCACACCCGCAAAGCTGGCGATCTGCCCCGCCAGCCACTGCGTATTTTCACCCCGCTTGCGAATATGCAGAAACACATGCTCGCCAGTGCCGGACGGCTCAAAGCCGAGGTTTTCAGTAACCTTGAAGTCCTGAACCGTCTGACGAAACACCGCCGTGGCCGCCGGTGTTTGTTGTGACACATGAGGGAAATCGAGAGAAAACGACATAGTTGACTGGCTCAGAATAAATTTCGAAAGGGGTGGCGCTGCTCAAACGGGCACCAGCCGCAGGTGCTGGCTCAACGTTGTTCACTGGCCTGTAATAAGACGCTGGCTAGCGCGGTGATCCCTTCTTCACGGCCGTTGAAACCCAGTTTTTCTGTGGTTGTGGCCTTGACGTTGATTTGATTCAAGCGGCATTCCAGGTCAGCGGCCACATTGTGGCACATCGCCTCGATATGACCCGCCATGCGTGGCGCCTGGGCAATGATGGTCATATCCGCATTGGTGATAATCCAGCCTTCGGCTTTCACTTTACTGTAGACCATGCGCAACAGCGCGCGGCTGTCGGCATTCTTGTATTGGGCATCGGTGTCGGGAAAGTGCCGACCGATATCGCCCAGCCCGGCAGCACCCAATAATGCATCGCACAGCGCGTGCAAGAGCACATCGCCATCGGAATGTGCTATCAATCCAAATTTATGGGGAATGACTACGCCACCGATGATAATTTTATCGCCGGGACCAAATGCATGGACGTCCACGCCCTGACCAATTCTCACTCCCGGCTCTCCTGTTGATTTATCTCATGGGGATGTTGTCCCGCCGGATTTTCGGCCGCTTGTTGTTGCAGAATCATCTCCGCCAGCAACAAGTCTTCGGCATGAGTGATTTTGATGTTATCGCGCCGATCGTCCACCACCAGACAATGGACGCCCTGATACTCCATGGCTGAGGCTTCATCGGTTACGGGGAGTTGCTGATCCTGCGCCAGTTGCAAACATTGCTGCAGGCTCTGCAAACGGAACATCTGCGGCGTATGCGCTTGCCACAGGTCCCGACGATCCTCTGTGTCGGTAATACGGGACGCTTCTACGCGCTTCAGCGTGTCGGCCACGGGCTTGGCAAGAATGCCGCCACTGGCCGTGCCGTCAGAGGCCGCCTGCTCGACCTGCAAACGCAATTGCTCAATCATTGGCAGTTGCACGCAGGGTCGTGCGGCATCGTGAACCAAGATCCAGTGGTCCGAGGGGACGTTCTGTTGTTGCAAATAGATGAGGGCATTCATTACCGAATCCGCTCTCTCTTTGCCGCCGGATACCCGGTGGATCATCGGATGATTCGCAATTTCCAGCCCATGCCAGGCAGTGTCATCATCGCTGACCGCAACAACAACACCTGTAATCTCGGGCAGCGTCAGCATTTTCTGGAGGGTAATTTGGAGTACGGTTGCACCGGCCAACGGCAGATACTGCTTGGGACAAGCAGCTCCCATGCGTGTACCGACGCCAGCGGCAGGAATAACAATCCAGACGGGAGATACGAAAGCGGTAGAGCGGTTGTTCAACAGAAACTATTCCTCTTCAACAACCATATAAAAGGTTTCGCCTTTCTTGATCATGCCCATATCCGTTCGGGCGCGCTCTTCAATGGCATCGAGCCCATTCTTGAGTGCTCTGACTTCCGCGGCGAGAATTCGATTGCGCTCTTGCAGGCGCTCATTTTCCACTTGTTGCTTGGCAATTTTCTGGTTGAGCCGTACAACGTCCGCCAGGCTGCCATCGCTGATCCACAAGCGATACTGCAATCCGATCAACACCAGACTCAGGGCAAGAATCAACCATTTCATGGAGCGCACTCTGTCATGGACGTTGCTTTGTGACGCTTATAACAGCGGTTCACATTACCACAGCTGAAAAATCAAGCAAACCGGGGCGGCGGTTCAGCCGCCCCGGTGGAGGACATTACGCCTTGAACTCAGCGCGGCCTCGGTAGGCAACTTTATCACCAAGCTCGGCTTCAATACGCAGCAAACGGTTGTACTTGGCTACGCGGTCGGAACGGGACAGAGAACCCGTCTTGATCTGGCCCGCCGCAGTGGCAACCGCCAGGTCCGCAATGAAGGTATCTTCTGTTTCACCGGAGCGATGGGAAATAACCGCTGAATAACCCGCATCCTTGGCCATTTTGATCGCGTCCAGGGTCTCCGTGAGGGAGCCGATCTGGTTGAATTTGATCAGAATCGAGTTGGCGATTTTCTTGTCGATACCTTCTTTCAGAATCTTGGTATTGGTAACGAACAGGTCATCACCGACCAGTTGCACTTTGTCGCCAATTTTCTGAGTCAGTCCGTTCCAGCCGTCCCAATCGCTCTCGTCCATGCCATCTTCGATGGACAGAATCGGGTACTTGCGAGACAGCTCCGCCAGATAGTCCGCGAATTCCGCCGCAGAGAATTTTTTTCCTTCGCCGGCGAGGTCGTACACACCGTCTTTGTAAAACTCGGAAGCTGCACAGTCCAGCGCCAGAGTCACGTCTTTACCCAGCTCATAACCCGCGTTGGCCACGGCTTCTGCAATCGCTTCCAGCGCAGCTTCGTTGGATGGCAGGTTGGGTGCAAAACCACCTTCGTCACCAACGGCGGTGCTCAGACCACGCCCGGCCAGCACTTTTTTCAGTGAGTGGAAAACCTCAGCGCCAATGCGCAGCGCTTCGCGGAAATTCGGGGCAGCAACGGGCTGGACCATGAATTCCTGAATATCCACATTGTTGTCCGCGTGTTCACCACCGTTGACGATGTTCATCATGGGTACCGGCATGGAATACTGGCCGGGTGTTCCATTGAGATCAGCAATGTGCTGATACAAAGGAATTTTCTTGTCAACAGCAGAGGCTTTGGCAGCCGCCAGGGAAACCGCAAGAATCGCGTTGGCACCGAGCTTCGCCTTGTTTTCGGTACCGTCCGCTTGCAACATAATCTGGTCGAGATCACGCTGTGCAGAAGCGTCCTTACCTACCAACAGCGGCTTAATGATGGTGTTGATGTTGTCGACGGCTTTAAGCACACCTTTACCCAGGTACCGGCTTTTGTCACCATCACGCAACTCCAGCGCTTCGCGGGACCCGGTGGAGGCACCAGAGGGTGCGCAGGCACTGCCCACTGCACCGGAGGCCAATACGACTTCAGCCATGACGGTAGGGTTGCCACGGGAATCCATTACTTCAAAACCCATTACGTTTACAATTTCGCTCATTGGGAACTCACTCTTCAAGTTGCTTATTTAATTCGGAGAATGGTGAAACTTTTTGCCTTTCATCTGCGGTGGAAGCCGAATTTCATATCTTCCCCGCCCAGCAAATCAAGATATTAATCGATGTCCAATACGGGGAAATTCTTCACCAGATCATCGATGGCTTTCATCTGCGCCAAAAACGGTTCGAGCTTGTCGAGCGGCAGCGCGCTGGGTCCGTCGCATTTGGCCTGGTCCGGATTGGGATGCGCTTCAAGAAACAATCCGCCAAGACCCACGGCCATACCGGCACGCCCCAGTTCCGCCACTTGGTGACGCCGACCACCGGAAGCCGCACCCATCGGATCGCGACACTGCAGCGAATGAGTTACATCAAAAATAATCGGTAATCCACCGCTGACTTTTTGCATGGTATGAAAACCCAGCATATCCACCACCAGGTTGTCGTAACCGAGGGTTGTACCCCGCTCACACAACAGAATATGGTCGTTCCCACACTCGCGGAACTTTTCGACGATATTCTGCATTTGCCCAGGGCTCAAAAACTGCGGCTTCTTGATATTCACAACAGCACCGGTACGGGCCATTGCCTGCACCAGGTCTGTTTGTCGTGCCAGAAACGCCGGCAGCTGAATGACGTCACAAACTTCCGCGACCGGTGCCGCTTGAAACGGTTCATGCACATCGGTAATAACCGGAACGCCGAAGGTCTCTTTTATCGCCTGAAAAATTGCCAGCCCTTCGTCCATACCCGGTCCGCGATAGGAATGTATGGACGAACGATTGGCTTTATCAAAGGATGCCTTGAACACGTAAGGGATGTTCAGCTTCTCAGTCACCTTGACGTAGGCTTCCGCCACTCGTAACGCCATGTCCCGGGATTCCAGAACATTCATACCACCAAAAAGCACAAACGGCTTATCATTGGCGACGGAGATCGATCCAACTTGTACGGTTTGTTGCTGCATTATTCCCTCCTAGCGGGCTTGTGGTCAGCGGCTAAACTGACGCGGCCTTGTGCTTTACCGTTGCCTCAATGTAACTGGTGAACAACGGATGGCCGTCCCGAGGTGTTGAGGTAAATTCAGGGTGGAACTGACAAGCCACGAACCAGGGGTGATCCGGAAGTTCCACCACTTCAACCAGGGTATCGTCGGCGGACCAGCCACCGATACTCAAACCATTCTGGCGTAATTGATCGAGATAATTGTTGTTGACTTCATAGCGATGGCGATGCCGTTCAACAATCACGTCCTGCCCGTAAATTTCGTGAACGCGTGCTGTTTTTTCCAAACGACATTCCTGGGCACCCAGACGCATGGTGCCGCCCAGGTCGGTATTTTCATCGCGCTGTTCAACGTGACCTTCCGCATTGATCCACTCAGTGATCAAACCGACAACCGGGTGCGGTGATTTCTTGTCGAACTCGGTGCTGTTGGCACCTTCCAGCCCCACTACATTACGCGCGAATTCAATCACTGCAGTCTGCATACCCAAACAAATGCCCAGATAGGGGATATTGTTTTCCCGCGCGTAGCGAACCGACATCAGCTTGCCTTCCAGGCCGCGCTCGCCAAAGCCGCCCGGCACCAGAATGGCGTCGGCGTCAGCCAAGATATCCAGGCCCTGGCTTTCCACATCTTCTGCATTGACGTACTTGATCTTCACTTTGGTGCGGGTATGAATACCGGCGTGCTGCAAAGACTCGTTCAGCGACTTGTATGCGTCCGGCAGTTCCATGTACTTGCCCACCATGGCAACCGTCACCTCATGCTCAGGGTGGAGTTCGCTCTCAACCACCGCGTCCCATTCGCTCAGGTCTGCTTCCGGCGCATCCATAATACGGAAGTGGTCCAGCATGATCTGGTCGAGGTTATATTCTTTAAGCAGTCGCGGAATCGCGTAAATGGTGTCGGCATCGGCCAGCGGAACCACTGCACGCTCTTCCACGTTGGTAAACAAGGCGATCTTGCGACGCGAATCGTCATCGATCGGCTTTTCCGACCGGCACAAAAGTACGTCCGGTTGCAAACCAATGGAGCGCAGTTCCTTCACCGAATGTTGTGTCGGCTTGGTTTTCACCTCACCTGCGGTGGCGATATAGGGCACCAGGGTCAGGTGCATCAGAACCGCACGTTGAGCACCCAGCTCCACCTTCATCTGGCGCACAGCTTCCAGGAAGGGTTGGGATTCAATGTCGCCAACCGTACCGCCAATTTCCACCAAGGCGATATCGTGATCCTTGCCCCCTTCATGAATGCGGCGCTTGATTTCATCAGTGATATGCGGAATGACCTGCACCGTTCCACCGAGGTAGTCACCGCGACGCTCTTTGCGCAACACGGTTTCATAGACACGGCCACTGGTGAAATTGTTGCGTCGAGTCATGCGGGTACGCACGAAACGCTCGTAGTGCCCCAGATCCAGATCCGTTTCAGCGCCGTCATCGGTGACATAGACCTCGCCGTGCTGAAAAGGGCTCATGGTGCCGGGATCGACATTGATATAAGGGTCGAGCTTGAGGATAGTAACGTTCAATCCTCGAGCCTCGAGAATTGCTGCCAAAGAAGCCGAGGCAATACCCTTGCCCAATGACGATACGACACCGCCCGTTACGAAGATAAATCGCGTCATGTAATGCCTTGCTGTAAGGAACTGTTGTATGAAAGTGCGTGAAAGTGACAGATTATCGCGGGCGAGTAGGTCACCAAATGACCGGCATACCTTTGCCCCAAAGATGGGACGCCAGACTACCAGAAAAGGGGGAGATTAGCTATAAGCTGCAAGCCGCAAGCTTCAAGCTATAAGCGTTAATTCCGAGGAATGGCCGTTGACGGCTTGGAGCTTGCGGCTTGCAGCTTAAAGCTCCGTCCACCCCCACTCCACTTGCCACGCCGGTTCATGATCCGTATAGAAACCACGGCAAACCCATAAGTCACCAACGGCGGCCAGTTCGTCTCCCGCATAGATCAATGGGACACGATCCCGCAGCCAGGGTTCGAGGCGGTATTCCTGCAGCAGCTTTTTCAGGGTTTGGGAATGCTGGCGGTTGTGTGGCTGGCAACGCTCACCGCCCTGGCGATAGCCTAGGTGATATGAGCAGTTTGCCCGCAGCCCGCTGCCCGCGCTTGTGGCGCTTAGCCGGCTTCCGTCGGCCATAACCAGAGGTTGGGCGGAATTCCATAACTGACTGGTCCCGCCGGGCGGCGACAGTCGCGGCAGCAAATACAGGCGCCCGCCAAAGCGGCGCAATTCGCAGTCACCCCAGGCCAGTAAAGGCGTTGCACCCTCTTCTGCCTCAAAAAACTGTACAACCTGATCCAGGTGCACTTGCTGCGGTGCGCTGTATCCCAAACTCCGGACCCAGTAGCGTAAAAGCGCGTTGCGGCGGCTTTTGGATATGGCAAAACAGGCATTCAAGTCAATGCTTTCGCCCAGTCGTTCACTGCGTCGATGAGCGACGGATAAGTCCTCGCCCGCGTACTCGTCCAGCAATGCCTGGTTTTCCTGCAACAACTCTGCTGTGCGCGCCCAGCGCCCGCTCAGCTGTGGCCAGCGCTTTTTCAAAAGCGGCAGGATCTCATGGCGCAGGAAATTGCGGTCGAAACTCGTGCTTTGGTTGCTTTCGTCATCCACCCAGCGCAGATGTTGCTCGACCGCGTATTCCTGAAGCTCCTCGCGGGAATGGCCGAGCAGCGGTCGACCGAGCCGTCCCTGGCCCAGCGCACGCACTTCAGCCATGGCACCCAGCCCGCGCACACCTGCGCCGCGCAGTAAACGCAACAGCAGGGTTTCCGCCTGATCGTCCTGGTGATGGGCCATCAACAGCATATCGCCCGGTTGAAGGTGGCGCTCAAACGCCGCGTAGCGCGCATCTCTGGCGGCCTTTTCCAGCCCGCCGCCGTCACGGCTGACCGCTACGGTTTCACAGATGAAGGGAAATCCGCAGGACTCCGCCAACTCTGCGCAGTGGGCCTGCCATTGGCTTGCATGGGGCGAAAGCTGGTGGTTGATATGCAGCACCTGTACGGGAACCGAAGGCACGATTCTGGCGATAAGCTGGATCAGCACCGTCGAATCCAGACCGCCGCTCAACGCAACCCACAAACGACGGACCTCATTGTGGCGCGCGAGGAAATCGATTACCGTCTGATCCAGACTGTTCATGCCAGGGGCCTTGCTGTTTTTGGATGGATTGAGCGCTTATCGGCGCGACTATACGAGAAACCTGTACCGAGCTGAAGAGAGCACCACCTCTTCCATGAGTACTATCACCACTGTGGTTTTAGCTCATTATACTGTCGGCGGAATTTTTACGCGGGGACGGCAGCCCAACCGCTTTTGACCAGACAGGCAAGTTTATCAAGAGGCTTTATGATTATGTCCGACAACAGCGAAAACATCTCGTCTATCCAGGTTTTGCCCTACGGCAACTGGCCATCCCACATATCCGCCCAGGATGTGGCTGCGCAGAGTCGCCGTTTGGGTGAACCGCAACGGGTAGACGTAAACCTGTTTTGGCTGGATTCCCGACCGGAGGAAAAGGGCCGGGTCCAGATCGTCATGCAGGACTCAGCTGGCGAATGCCGCGATTTATTGCCGAACGGCTTTTCCGCCCGCTCGAAAGTCTACGAATACGGCGGCGGCAGTTATCTGGCCACACAAGAATACGTTTATTTCGTTAACAACGGTGACCAGCAGATCTATCAATTGTCCCTCGCCAGTGATCAACCCGTCCCCTCGCTGCTCACGCCCGGCGATCAACGCCGGTTTGCGGACTTGCACCTGGATATCACCCGCCAGCGGTTGCTGGCCGTCTGCGAAGACGCGGAAGAAACCGGCGACTGTTACCTGATTGCGGTACCGCTGAACGGAACGGCAAAGCTGGACGTTATCACCGAGGGTGCGGACTTTTATTCCAATCCACGGCTTTCACCCGATGGAACCCGGCTGAGCTGGCTTACCTGGAACCATCCGAACATGCCCTGGGACGCCACTCGCCTGTGGCTGGCGGAGCTCGACCAGAACGGAAAACCGCAAGCAGCTCGCTGCGTTGCCGGTGAGCAGGACAACGAAAGCCTGTTTCAACCCCAGTGGTCACCCCAGGGGGATCTTTATTTTGTCTCGGATCGCAGCAACTGGTGGAATATTTATCGCCTGTCGGCAACTGCGCTGGAACAGGCGCCGTCAGAGCCGGAGGCTATTACACAGCTGTCAGCGGAGTTCGCCACACCGCAGTGGACATTCGGCATGTCCACGTACAGCTTTATCGACAATGAGAAACTGCTGGCAACCTATAGTCAGGATGGACGCTGGGTTTTAGCGACCATTGATGTGATAAACAAACAGGTATCGAAGATACCGTCGGAACTTACCCAGTTTTCCGCGCTACATGGCCATGGCAACGACGTCGTTTTTGTGGCGGCTTCGCCACTGCAGCAAAGCGACATTTATCGTTACCGCGGTGGCGAGGTTGTGCAGGTGACTGGTCCAGGGGCAACCACGCCTCCACTTCTTGCACCGGAAGATATTTCCCGCCCGCAAGCCATCAGTTTTGCAACAACGGACGATAGCCGCGCTCATGGGTTTTTCTATCCGCCTTGCCACCAAGGTATACGCGGCCCGAATGATGCCCGACCGCCGGTCATCGTGATTTGTCATGGCGGTCCCACCGGGGCCACCGACACCAGCCTTAACCTCAAAATCCAATACTGGACCCATCGCGGCTTTGCCGTGCTCGATGTCAATTACCGCGGCAGCACCGGCTACGGTCGGGATTATCGGCAAGCCCTTTATAGCCAGTGGGGCGTGCGGGATGTGGACGACGTTTGCGCCGCCGTAAGCCATGTTACTGAACAGGGTTGGGTACACCCACAGCAGCGCATTATCAAAGGCAGCAGTGCCGGTGGCTACACCGTGTTGGCCGCCCTCACCTTCCGCGACACCTTTGATGCGGGGGTCAGCCTTTATGGCATTGGTGATCTTGCACTACTGGCGCAAGATACTCACAAATTCGAATCGCGCTATCTGGATCAATTGGTTGGCCCGTGGCCAGCGGCAAAATCCCGCTATGAAAAGCTGTCGCCGATTCATCACGTCAACCAACTGCGTTGCCCGTTATTGGTATTCCAGGGGCTGCAGGATAAAGTGGTCCCACCCAATCAGGCGCAAGCCATGGTTGACGCGGTTGCTTCGCGAAAGATTCCCGTTGCCTATGTCACCTACGCCGACGAAGGCCACGGCTTCCGTCAAGGTAATAACATTCGTCATATGATGGCGGCAGAGCAATATTTTTATCAACGGATTTTCAAGTTGAACGACCCCGAAGCGCGAGCCACAGAAGAGCAAATCATCAACATCAAAAACCTGGACGATATTGAATGAGCCGCTGGCGACCACCCCAACCGAAAAGCTCGGCGTACATTACACCTGAAGGTGCTGCTGCGCTGACCGCAGAACTCAAACATTTATGGAAAGTGGAACGCCCGGAAGTCACCAATGCCGTGCATGAAGCGGCGAAGAACGGCGACCGTTCAGAAAACGGTGACTACATTTATGGCAAAAGACGCTTGCGCGAAATCGATCGACGAGTCCGTTACTTGAGCAAGCGCCTTGATGCGCTGACGATTGTGGATCGCATCCCCGATAATACCGATAAAATCTATTTCGGCGCCTGGGTAACACTGGAAAAGGAAGACGGCAGCGAGGTGACGTATCGTATTGTGGGGCCGGACGAATTCAATTTGCGCGAAGGAAAAATCAGCATGGATTCACCGCTGGCGCGCAGTCTTCTGGGCAAACAGGTAGACGATGAGGTCAGCGTAACAACAACCGAGAAAACGGATTATTACTGGGTTGCGAGCGTCACATACACAGATCCCACAGCCCACTGACGGCTGCAGCATTTGCATGAATAAAAAAGCCGGAACCCAAACCATAGGGTTTGCGTTCCGGCCATTTCAGCCTTGGGCTGTTTCCCCGCTACAGCAACCTAATGAGTTCAATTCTTCAGCAGTTCCTGAGCCGCGTGAGTCAGGAATAAGTAACCGCTTCCCATAGGAATCACATACTCGTTCTGACCCCAGAAAAACGGCCAATCGCTCTTGTTTTCCGGATAGTCCGGCGGCAGTACCAATACGCCAGGAACAACGCCGCCCGGAATAAAAGAGAAATCCGCCCGATTGTTGCCGTAGGCATTGGTCTGGGATTCGGCGCCAACACCTGAAACAAAGGAGTAGTTGGAATCCGGATGCGTGCCGAAGATGTAGTCCAGGCTTCGGTACACCAGGTCCTCTTCCACAATGTCAGGAAAGGCTTTATGCAACCAGTAACTGGTGATACCAAAACCCATCACCGCGCTGTTGCCGGCCCAGCCACCACGGGTAATGGGTACACCGTAAGGGTTCTCGCGTTCAATCGCATCAATCTGCGCCCGGTACTGACGGGTTAGCTCTTCGATTGCGCCGCGGTAGGCATCATCCATGAACGGCATGGCCGAAACCAGCATGACCACATTCTCGCCCATGAATCGATCTTTTACCTGGGGCAGGAGCTCACGTACCGCCTGGGTATACTTGTCATCTTGTGTGGTTATCAGCAGTTGCACGGCCGCTTTCAGACGCTCCTCTTCCAGCTTGCCGCCGGTGGTGTTGCCGAAGAAATAGGTATTGGGCTCGCGGCCCGCTTCGTATTCCCACACCCGCTGGGCGGTTGCCAAACTTTCTTGAGCCAACTCGGGATTCAGCTCACTCAGCACTCTGCTTGAAGCCGCCAGTGCCGCAGCGGAGCCGTAATTCAATGCGCTGGTGTTGGTGGTAAATGCCCAGCGGTCATCAAACCGGCCGCTCTGGGTGCCATCATCTGGCATCACGTCTTCCGCGGGTATTGGATCCACAGTGGATGGCTCGTACATCTCGCCGACCGTGCGTTCGCTTGCGTGGGGGTCCATTTCCGGGTTGTAGACCCTATTGTCTGTTTTGGTAGAACCTTCGCCCAGATGCGGATACTGGTACAAACGCCCCGCAACAATACCCGGAATAGCATGACCGACTGCCCGATGCTGGGCGATCAATGCCAGAGTCCCGTGCTCGATCTGCTGAAGCATGTCCTGCTCACCGTCGGGCCGGTTAATCTGGGTGAACTTCTTCTCCTGGCTCACTGTGGTGTTGTCCCGGTCGATGCCGAACTCTTCATAAGCGTGTACCAGGGCCTGCACCGTGTGGTACTGGGATTGCGTGCGAATGTCGTAGTCACCGGCATCGTACCAGCCGCCGTAGTTCAACCCGGGAATGTGTTCAAAGGGCTCGAAGTCGGTATCCAGGTTGGCACCATGTGCGTACAAATCGAAGTGCTCGTAATTGGGTGGTGCCTGGAGCGCGTCGTCCATATGCGAGCGGCCGTGCCACACCCGGTAAGCTTCACGCACCCGCATGTGATCCATTTGTACCGGGAAGAAAAAGTCGAGTGTGGGCTGCCATACGTTCGCATAAATATTCTCATCAATGCGGAACGCATTGGTCGATTGATCGCCATACTGCAACTGGTACAACCCGGGCTCTTTCACTGCCGAGAAATCGAAGGTCAGGTAGTTGTAGCGCAGGTACTGGCCCCACTGTTCGGGTTTGGCACTGTGAACAGTTTCAGTACCGCCATCGGTGCCAATGCGCAGCAAGCTTACCTTGTCTTCCGGTTTGTCGTTTTGGTCCAGCTCAATAACCGCTTGTTTAGGCTGATCCGGGTGGTAACCCACCTGGGAATGGCCAATCACCGGCTCGCGTACCCAGCCGGGGATACCGTTGATGTTGAGCTCCCACTCAATGACTTTACCGACCTCGTCAGCAGGAATCATACTGCGCACCACATACCAGCCGTTTTGCGCTTTGGTGCGGCCGTCGAACAGCATGAGTTCGTTTTCGCCGGTAGCTTCACGGATGGTGATGCGGTTTTCCGGATCCGCCGGTGCCAACACCAGCGTCCGGCCTTTGGCAAAGGGCGTTGGCTCCGTCAGTCCTTCCTCGTTCATCACCATACCCTGGGGGCTTGAAGCGGAAAGTGGAAAATGCCCGGTCTCGCCGTCTGCCATGAAAGATTTATCCCAGTAAACCGAGGGCAGGAACTCCATATTGAAGCCCGCTTTGCCCTCCAGGTTGTCTGGCAGAGGCTCGTCCAGGTGCACGCTCAGTATGACTTTGTCGCCCTGGGTGGTGGCTTTGACCGTATACTCGAAGTTGTGCTCAGGATAGGCAAGCTGAGTCGTGACCGTGTTGTTCTCGTGGTCGACTGTGCGGCTGACGAACTGCCCCATGCCGTCCCACTGCTCGGGCGTGTGCAGCAGTCTCACATCGCCGTTGGTGGCAGTGCGTTCACCATGGTGGATAATTTCGATGCCGCTGGTTTTGGAATCGAAGAACATGCCGCCGGGCGGGCTGCTAAAGGCCAAAACATTAACGCCTGCGGTTTCGAAATAGTCTTGCTCATTAAGCGCGATTTCATGCTGTGGGTGCTGCATTGCGCAGCTTGTGACCAGCGAAGCACTGACTATCGCCGCCCCCAATGAACACATGATTCTTTTACTTTTCACTGACGTATACCCCTCATTAAATTGCGATAATGGTCGCGTCGGCCCGGATGCCGTCGGGCTCTGACGTTCATCACCAGCAAGGCGAGAAGTAGAACAGCCTTAAGTCCGACCTCCTGAAACCAACTTATATTCATTTTGACTATTTAACCGAAGGTAACTATAGCCCATAACTTCCTCCTGCACAAAGGTCACGCCATCGCCTGCAAACGTTGCTGCTGGTATTCCGCCAGCGAAATACCAAAGCTCTTGTCGCGCCATACCTGCTTTATCAAAAACTGTTTACTCAGTTCGCCACGTTCAATCAGTGACAGGTCCACAAACGTCTCTTTGGCGAGTGGCTGTTTCTGATTGTCGAGCAATAGCACCAGCCGCGGTAAATGGCGGTAACGCTGGTTGGTTTCCACAACAATTCCGACTTGACCAGAATATAGCTCGACCAGGCTGCCAGGCGGGTAAAGCCCAACGCTTTTGATGAATTGCAGGGCCAGGGCGTCATCGAAATGCGTGCCCCGCGCATGGTAGATTTTCTTCACCGCCTCAGTGGACGTGATGGCGGCGGCGTAGCAACGATCCGCGGTCATGGCATCGTAGGCATCGACTATCGCGATGATGCGCGCAAAGCGGGAAATACCGCTGCCGGGCAGCTTGCGCGGATAACCCGTGCCGTCCAGTCGCTCGTGATGACTGTAAGCAACATCCACCGCGCCTTGGTAAATGCCCTTGGCCGATAGCAGCAAATTACGGCCGTGCACCGTGTGCGCCATCATCATGCGCATTTCCTTGGGTGTGAGGGCGGCGGGTTTGTTGAGAATTTCGGACGGTACACGCATTTTCCCCACGTCGTGTAACAAGCCGCACAACCCGAGGTTTTGCAGTTCCATTTCATCGAGGCCCAGGTGCCGACCAAAAGCGATTGCGAGTATGCAGACGTTCAGGCAGTGCTCTGCGGTGTACTGGTTTTCATCGCGGATCTTAGCCATCCACATCAATGCGTCGGGGTTGCGCAAAATGGAGTGAACACATTCGTTGACCGTGGCCTTGGCTTGAGCCGTGTCGATGGTACCGCTCAAGCGTATGTCGTCGAGCAGGCTTTTGGTGAGGGAGCGGGCTTCGCGATAGATGCCAAGCACCTTGTTCTGTTCTTCCCGCAGTGGAATTTTATTGATGTAGCTGACGCGCTGTTTTGCCGAGGAGGCCCTGCCTTCACCGGGCGTATAGCGTTCCGCCACACGCGCCGCATCAATCCAGACGTATTCACAAAACTCGCTGACGATGTCGATGTCCTCGAGTGACTCTATAAGAAACCCCTGCATAATAAACGGGGTATCCAACCAATCCCGGTCCAGCTTTGATATAAACATGCCCAGGCGCAGGTCCGCCACATGGATTTTCTTCTGATTCGCCATACCTCGGCCTCACAAATTATCAACTGCCTCTTCCGTGAGTACCGCGATCACTGATCAAGTATAGCTCGCGTTTACTACTATTAACCCGACAATCTTGATTGTCGGGTTACGACGCTGACAGCGCCGCGTCTAACGCGATCTACGGGTAACGTTCTTTTCGAATTAGAGTGTTAGTCGAGTGCGCCAAAGTAGTTTGTCATCAGGGGTAAAGCTTTTGAAACCCTCGCGGCAGGGACGCCGCGGGGGAGCCACAGGGACGTGTTTATGCGTTTTCAAAAGCTTTACCCCTGATGACACACGGGCCGAAACCAGCATAGCCTTTATCGTATGGAGGCAATTCGGCCAGTAATGTTAATTGGGTTTTACCCAATCACTTGGGTTATCGCATCACATACGTAGCCCATATTGGCGCTGTTGAGCCCCGCGATACTGGCCCGGCTGGAACCCACCATATACACGCTGAATTCATGCTGCAATCGCGCAACCTGACTTTCAGTTAAACCGAGAAATGAAAACATGCCGCGCTGGCGGCTGACAAAGTCGAACCTGTCGCCCGTGCCACGGTGTTTCATTTCACGTGAAAAATCGCTGCGCAGGCCATGTATGCGTTCCCGCATCGCGGTTACTTCATCCAGCCATTGGCTCTTGAGTTGCGCATCGCCCAACACTTCACCGACCAGAAGCGCACCGTGGGCAGGCGGCATTGAGTAAATGCCCCGCGCGATACTCATCAGGTGGCTTTTCAAAGCCGCGGCATTTTCCGCGTTGTGTCCTACTACCCCGGCGATGCCGACGCGTTCCCGGTAGAGACCGAAGTTTTTCGAACAGGACGCAGCCACGATAACTTCCGGCAGGTTTTCCGCTAGGTAGCGCAAACCATAGGCGTCTTCATCCAGGTTCTCGCCAAAGCCCTGGTAGGCAATATCCACAAAAGGGGTGAAGCCTTTTTTCTGCGCCAGTTCAGCCAGCTGGTGCCATTGGTCACGGGTCAGGTCCGCACCGGTGGGATTGTGACAACAGGCATGCAACAACACCAAGTCTCCCTTTCCTACCTGGGCCAGGGTGTCCATCATTTCGTCAAACTTGACACTGTTGGTTGTGGGGTCAAAGTAGGGATAAACAGCAATGTCCAGACCGCTGCTGCCGAGTAGAGGGATATGGTTTCCCCAGGTGGGGTCACTCACCCAGATGCGGGCGTTGGGGTTAACCACCCGGACCAACTCCGCACACAACCGCAGTGCGCCGCAGCCGCCCGGCGTTTGTACCAGGGCGACGCGTTCATCACGTAGCGCGCTGTGGCCATCGCCAAACAACAAAGACGCCATGCCGGAATTGAATTCAGCAGGGCCGGCCGGCGGCATATAGGCTTTGGTGATTTCCTTGTTGAACAAGCGCTGCTCGGCTTCTTTGATACTGGCCAATACTGGCGTCTGTCCCGCCTCGTTCTTGTAAATCCCCACTCCCAAATCCACTTTGTGCGGGTGATCATCCTGTTGATACAGCGCCATCAAACCCAAAATGGGATCAGCCGGCAGAGAAGCGAGAAGTTCAAACATTGGAAATTTACCTTGTGAAATGTTTTCTAGCGTCACGGCTATGCTGCTAGCATACCCGCGAATGGAATTCCGCCCAAGAAATAATTATGCACCTAGCAGGCTGTTGAAAAAATCGGTTCCGCCGAAGCGTTACATGTGCTGCCCGTTTGTCACCGCGATAACTCTTTCGAAAACGCATAAATACGTCCCTGTAGCTCCCCCGCGGCATCCCTGCCGCGAGGGTTTCGAAAGAGTTATCCCGATGACAAACTCCCTGAGCGGCCTCGAATTACTTTTTCATGGTCTGCTAGAAGGGGAATACCCTTTTCCAGTCAGAACACGTTAACTTTAGCTTGTGGCTTGCGGCTTAAAGCTTGAAGCTATTTCCTCCACCACCTGGTCCACCGACTTCCCATCACAATCAACCGTAGAATCCGCGTAGCGTTCGTAGAGCGGCTGGCGTTCGGCGTAAACGTCCACCAGCGTCTGCCCTAGTGGGCAGGCTATGCCGCGGCTGTCGATGTTGTGTACGCGCTGTTCAACAGCCGAAAGCGAAAGGCGAAGATAGATGCAGCATCCTGTTGTCTTGAGTGCCGTCATGGCGGCTTCGCTGTAGACGGCGCTGCCACCGGTGGCGACGACGCTGTTATGCACGTCCAGCGCGCAGAGCACGCTCGCCTCCAGTTCGCGCAGCGCCTTGTATCCCTGGTCATCAAGAATGGCCTGTAGGGTTTTGCCGGCCTGCTCCTGAATCAACAAATCGGTATCGACAAAACTCTTCGCCAGCTGTTTGGCGAGCAATACGCCGAGGGTACTTTTACCTGCACCCGGCATACCGATCAGGATGATGTTGCTCTGAGCATGCGATGGTTCATTCGTCATGGGTGAATCCTGTTATGCCTTCCACGGCTGTCATTATGGTTAACACTCATTCAATGCCGCCCATACAGAGATATTTCAGTTCGAGATAATCGTCCAGCCCATACACCGAGCCTTCCCGACCGTTGCCGGACTCCTTGATACCACCGAACGGCGCCATGGGATTGGAGATCATGGCTTCGTTGATGCCCACCATGCCGTACTCCAGCCTTTCGGCAGCTCGCCACACGCGGCCGATGTCACGGGAGTAAAAATAAGCTGCCAGCCCGAACTCGGTATCATTGGCCATGGCAATGGCTTCCTCCTCGGTGCGGAACTTGAACAAGGGCGCGACGGGGCCGAAAATTTCTTCATGGAACAGCCGCATGTCCCGTGTGCAGTCGCCCAGTACCGTGGGCTCAAAAAACGGCGCACCCCGGTCAGAGACCCTCCCGCCGGCCAGCACCTTCGCGCCTTTGGCCACAGCATCGTCCACGTAGCCTTTGACCTTGTCACAGGCCTTGTTGTGAATCAGCGGCCCCATGGTGATGCCTTCTTCGGCGCCATTGCCTATGCAAAAGCCGGCGGCGACGGCCTCGGTCAACTTGCGGGCGAATTCGTCATAAACCTTTTCATGCACTAACAAACGATTGGGGCAGACACAGGTTTGACCGGAAACGCGAAATTTGGACGCCATGGCACCAGCCACGGCTGCATCCAGGTCTGCGTCGTCGAATACGATCAACGGCGCATTGCCGCCCAGCTCCATCGTGGTTTTCTTCACGGTTCCGGCACATTGTTCCATCAGTAATTTGCCGACGGCGGTGGAACCGGTGAACGTCAGCTTGCGCACCAAAGGGTTTGAGGTCATTTCGCTGCCGATTTCGCTGGCGCTCTCACCGACAACAATATTCAACACGCCTTTTGGTACGCCGGCCTCTTCCGCAAGCACGGCCAGCGCCAGAGCAGACAGCGGCGTTTCCTTGGCCGGCTTGCCCACAAAAGTACAGCCTGCGGCCAATGCCGGTGCCATTTTGCGTGCAATCATGGCGTTGGGAAAGTTCCACGGCGAAATGGCGGCGACCACCCCCACTGGTTGCTTGATGACGACCAGGCGTTTGTCATTGCCCGGTGCGGGTATAGTCGCACCGTCCACGCGTTTGGCCTGTTCGGCGAACCACTCCATATAGCCGGCACCGTACAGAATCTCACCTTTGGCCTCTTTCAGCGGTTTGCCCTGCTCCGCCGTCAACAATATCGCCAGGTCATCAACATGCTTCACCATCAGCTCGAACCAGCGCCGCAGAATCTTCGAACGCTCTTGGGCGGGAGTTTCGCGCCATTGTGGCCATGTCTGAGCGGCGGCCTCTATGGCGCGACGGGTCTCGGCACGCCCAACACTGGCCACGGAGGCAATGAGTTCACCATTGGCTGGATTGTTGACGGAAAAGCTGGCGGCATTGTCCGCGTTAACCCACTGGCCGTTGATGTAGGACTGGGTGCGAAGCAGACTGGTGCGCTTGAGATTCAACATCTTGATCTCCCAAATGGGTTATAGCAGGGGATGGCATCTTACGATGCTGCTGAAAGATTGCTGCCATTTGCTCAGCAATTCAAGGGTATTTCGTTACGACACCCGAATGCAATTTATTGACCAGCCAAAATGCTGGGGGTACGCCAGACTTTTTTGTCAGCAGGTCGAGGAACAAAGTTTACCCTACCGCTTTCATAAGCCACTCGTTATGAAATTGCCGGAGTAATGGCATATGGAAGACAGGTCGAAATACAGTCTGGGCTTCAACAAGGTCGTCGCGAGCTACGATGCCGCACTCGAGGGCCTGACTGATGGCATGACAGTACTCGCTGGCGGCTTTGGCCTGTGCGGCATTCCAGAGAACCTGATTGCCCAGATCAAAAAAATGGGCACGCGAGACCTTACAGTGGTTTCCAATAATTGCGGCGTGGATGGTTTCGGGCTGGGAATACTGCTGGAAGGCCGCCAAATCCGCAAAATGGTTGCCTCCTACGTAGGTGAAAACGCGCTGTTCGAACAGCAGTTGCTCAACGGCGAGCTGGACGTTGAGCTGACGCCCCAGGGCACTCTGGCGGAGAAAATGCGCGCAGGCGGCGCGGGTATACCTGCATTCTTTACTGCCACCGGTTACGGCACCCCCATCGGGGAAGGCAAGGAAACCCGCGAGTTCAATGGGCGGCACTACATCCTGGAAGAAGCTATTGTGGGGGATTTTGCCATCGTCAAAGGTTGGAAGGCGGATACCTATGGCAATGTGATCTATCGCAACACCGCGATGAACTTCAATCCGATGGTGGCCACAGCGGGGACAATTTGTGTGGTCGAGGTGGAAGAGATTGTAGAGCCGGGCACGCTGGACCCGAACCACATTCATACGCCAGGTATATATGTTGACCGTCTGATTCGGGGCACCTTTGAAAAGCGCATCGAGAAGCGCACATTGCGCATTGTCTGAGATCATTGCTGTCCCACAACTCCGAGGACATGGATTCGGTGCTTGCTGTTGTGACCGTCGCCAGCATGGATGCTGGCGCCGAGCCTACAGGGACGTATTCGCGGCGTGTCACAGCAGTGAATGCCGGATCCATGTCTGCCACAGACCGTTGAGCCTCTATGAGATTGGTCCGTAGACTTTTCGAGAGATTAGGTAATGATTTGTGGGACAGCAATGGTCTGAGATAGGAATCTGAAATGAAGCCTGAGAACTGAATTTGAAAAAGTATAGATTGAGAGAATCTTATGGCACTGTCACGAGAAGAAATCGCCATGCGCGTCGCGCGGGAAATTCATGACGGTTACTACGTCAATCTCGGAATCGGCATTCCGACGCTGGTTGCCAATTACATTCCTGCAGGTATGCACGTGATGCTGCAATCCGAAAACGGCCTGCTGGGTATGGGCGCCTTCCCGACCGAGGAACAGCTTGATGCCGATATGATCAATGCGGGTAAACAAACCGTCACTGCGGTGACCGGTGCCTCCATCTTTTCGTCTGCAGAATCCTTCGCGATGATTCGCGGCGGTCATGTGGATTTGACCGTTTTGGGCGCTTTTGAAGTGGATGTGCAGGGCAACATTGCGTCCTGGATAATTCCCGGCAAGTTGGTCAAGGGCATGGGCGGTGCCATGGACCTGGTGGCCGGTGCCGCCAACCTGGTGGTTACCATGACCCATGCCAGCAAGAATGGCGAGTCCAAATTGTTGAACCATTGCACGCTGCCACTGACCGGTGCCGGCTGCATCAAAAAAGTTGTCACGGATCTCGCCTATCTGGAAATTGCGGACAATAAATTCTGGCTGCGGGAACGCGCACCGGGCGTGTCCGTGGATGAAATCGTGCGTTTGACCGCTGGAGAGTTAATAGTGCCGGAGACGGTGCCTGAAATGACTTTTCATTGAACGTGAAGGTTCAATAGGAAGGTTCAGTAGACTGGTGCTAGCCGAGCTCAAGCACCAATTTGCCAATGACCTCGCCACTTTCCAACAATCCATGGGCCTCGCCAGCAGCGGCGAGCGGAAAACGCCGGTGAACCCACGGGCGGATTTTTCCCGCCTCAATCAGCGGCCAAATGTGTTGTCGCAACTTGTCAGCTATCTCGGCTTTGTATGCTGCGGAGCGAGGGCGCAAAGTGGAACCGGTCAAGGTCAAACGCTTAAGCATGATGGGCATCACCTCGAGCTTTACCTGGGACCCCTGCTGGAATGCGATATTCACAATACGTCCATCAACCGCTGCGGCAGATAGATTGCGCTGCACGTAATCTCCACCCACCATATCCAGAATCACGTCAGCACCGGCCTTGGCAGTAAACGCCTTCACCGCGGTCACAAAATCTTCAGTGCGATAATTAATCACGCGATCCGCACCCAGGGTTTTGCAGGCCTCGCATTTGGCATCACTTCCCGCCGTGACTATCACGGTGGCACCCCAAGCCTTGGCCATTTGAATGGCCGCAGTGCCGATGCCGCTGCTGCCCCCATGGATCAGAAGCGTTTCGCCTGGCTGCAGATTGCCCCGGTCAAACACATTGGACCAGACCGTGAAAAAGGTTTCCGGCAGTGCTGCGGCCTCACCAAAATCCAGACCCTTCGGTACGGGCAAACACTGCGCCGCCGGCAACACCGCGTATTCCGCATAGCCTCCGCCGTTGGTCAACCCGCAAACAGAGTCGCCGACTTGCCATTGGCTGACACCGTCACCCACAGATTCGACGATTCCGGCAACTTCCAGGCCCAGAATCGGCGAAGCCTTGGGCGGCGGCGGATACAACCCCGCCCGCTGCATAAGATCCGGGCGGTTGACACCCGCAGCCTTAACAGCAATGAGCACCTCGCCCTGTGCCGGCCTCGGCACGGAGCCTGACGCCAGCTGCAACACCTCCGGCCCGCCCGCCGCACGCACTTCAATGAATTTCATCACGGTGCCAGGCGCTCAATCGCCCAGGCACCCTCAGCACCAAGCCGGTACTCAAAACGGTCGTGCAACCGGCTGCCGCCACCCTGCCAAAATTCGAAACGCTCGGGAATGACGCGGTAACCGCCCCAGAAATCCGGGCGCGGCACCTGATCATCAAGGAACTTGCTTTTCATGTCTTCAAACTGCTGCATCAGGAATTGCCGCGAGCTGATCGCGCGACTTTGATCCGACGCCCAGGCGGCGATCTGGCTATCCCGCGGACGGGTAATAAAATAGCGCGTGGTTTCCGCTGCACTGATTTTCTCCACCCGGCCGTTGACGCGCACCTGCCGCTCCATAATGTGCCAGGGAAAATGCAGGCTGACTCTGGGGTTGGCGGCAATATCCTGTGCCTTTTTGCTGCCGTAATTGGTGAAGAACACCAGGCCGTTATTGTCACTGTGCTTGAGTAGCACAATACGCTGATCCGGCTGTCCGGCGGCATCTACTGTGGCCAGGGTCATGGCCGTAGGGTCCGGCAGGCCGCTATCAATCGCCTGTTGCAGCCAGAGCTCAAACTGGTCGAAGGGAGAACCGGGCAGCATGTCTCTGCGCAGGCCACCGAGCAGGTAGTCGCGGCGAATTTGGTTAATATCCAGCAATGGTTCGGGCTCCTATTTGAGGGAGGAAGAAGAAAAATAACACGACGGCATGCAGTCATGTCTTGTGTTTCGCGGCAAATGTTGCGCAAACTATTGACCTGACAATTAACATTGTCCGGCGAATTGCCTCTAGGCGGTATTGGGGCTTCGGTCCGTTTGTCATCAGGATAGATGCGAGCCGGCAATGCATTGTAAAGCAATGACACCGCCGGCCTGAATCAGTTTCTGTCAAACCTATTTCTGTCAAACCTATAGGCGCCGCATGCGGAAAGGTAACTAACAATGGCCAAGAACGATCCCATCACCATTGGCGACACCACGGTCAAGCCCGGCGAACGCCGCTCTATCAACTTGCCGCTGGCGGCTATGTATACCCATACCGACGTGGAAATGACGGTACACGTAATCAATGGCAAACAGGCGGGGCCAAAGCTGTTCGTCTGCGCTGCTGTGCATGGTGATGAGCTCAACGGTGTGGAGATTATCCGCCGTCTGCTGAAGCGTAAGCAGATCGACAAGATTCGCGGAACGCTGATCCTCATCCCCATTGTCAACGTCTACGGGTTTCTGGCCCATTCCCGCTATTTGCCCGATGGCCGCGACCTCAACCGCAGCTTTCCCGGCGGCGAGCAGAGTTCTCTGGCAGGGCGCGTAGCGCACCACTTTCTGCAACAGATCGTTAGCCATTGCACCCACGGCATTGACCTCCACACCGGTGCGAGGCACCGCTCAAACCTGCCACAAATTCGCGCGGATCTCAGTGACCTGGCAACGCGGAACCTGGCGGCCGCCTTCGGTGTCCCGGTCATCATTGACTCCAAGATCCGCGACGGCAGCCTGCGTGAAGCCAGCCGCGACGCCGGTATTCCAATTCTGCTTTACGAGGCGGGGGAGGCCCTGCGTTTTGACGAGATCTGCATCCGCGCCGGAATGCGTGGGGTGCTCAACGTTATGCGGGAACTGGAGATGATTCCGGGGGGCAGCAAGTCCGCAGCATCGCGCAAAAAGCCCATTATCTCCCGCCAAACCAGCTGGGTGCGGGCGCCTCACAGTGGTATTTTGCGCGCTCTGGTCGCGTTGGGAGCGCGCACGGATGTGGGCAGCACCCTCGGTATTATCAGTGACCCGCACGGCAACCGGGACGATACGGTGGTGTCACCGTCCCAGGGAATCGTGATCGGGAAAACCTTTCTGCCTTTGGCCCATGAGGGCGAGGCGCTGTTTCATATTGCGCAGTATGACGAACAGACCGACAGCGTGTTTGGTGCGGTTGAAGCATTCCAGGAGCGTTTTGAACCCGACGAGGCGTCAGCTGCCCTGACGGACCCGCCGGATGACCGTTCTCCGATTCGCTAAACACAAACCTATTAAACCAATCAATTTTATTAGTTTTGCTTATAGCCTATCCTGCGGTACAGTAACAGTCACAAGTCAGGCACAGAGTTAATTTATTCTCAGAGTCAGAATGGCTCTCATTTAATCCAGCTCGACACACAATCAGTAAACAGTTAAGGAGTACTCATGTTGCAATCCAAAGAAGGCCAAAGAGTTCCTGATGTCACCTTCCGCGTCCGCCAGGGCGACAAGTGGACTGACATTACCAGCAATGACATTTTCCAAGGCAAAACCGTTGTACTGTTTGCTTTGCCGGGCGCGTTTACCCCGACCTGCTCGTCAACCCACCTGCCCCGCTACAACGAGCTGGCGCCGGTTTTTTCTCAACAAGGCGTCGATACCATTGCGTGTTTGTCCGTTAACGATACGTTCGTCATGAATGCCTGGGCTGAAGACCAGCACGCGGAAAATCTGGTATTTATTCCGGACGGAAACGGCGACTTCAGTGAAGGCATGGGCATGCTGGTCGGCAAGGAAGACCTGGGCTTCGGTAAGCGTTCATGGCGCTACTCAATGCTGGTCAAGGACGGGGTCATCGAAAAAATGTTCATCGAACCGGAAAAGCCCGGCGACCCCTTTGAAGTCAGTGACGCGGATACCATGCTCAACTACCTCAACCCCAAGGCGGAACAGCCGAAGCGAGTGACACTGTTCACCAAGCCCGGTTGCCCACACTGCAGCCGCGCCAAGAAGGTGCTCAATGAACAAGGCATGCGCTATGAAGAGATTGTGCTCGGTAACTCCGGCGTCAGTTACAGTTCACTGGCCGCAGTCACGGGCCGCGGCACCACGCCCCAGGTTTATGTGGAAGGCGAATTGATTGGTGGTGCCGACGAGTTGGAGGAGTGGGTCGCGGCCCGCTCGTGATGAGTGAACGGTAAACAGACGAGCCGTAGGTCGCGATAAGACATGAGCCCCGCGAATGTCGCCATCCGACGCAATGTCGGAAGGCGCTTAGGCTTTTTCGTATATGGTCTCCTCCCCATTTGCAAGG
>CAYQQJ010000036.1:0-36193 GCA_964419935.1 uncultured Cellvibrionaceae bacterium | reverse complement strand
TAACGTCGACGGTGACAATGGCTGAGAAATTCATCCACATTCTGTATATGAGGTGTTAGAGAAACTGCGACCAAAATTAAACCCTCGAATTTTCCTGTGTGTACTGTTTTTGTTATACCAGCGTCTAAAGAAAACTGATGTACGGGCAGTAATGATTTGCCGAGTATAACCTGCTTGTCCGAAATCCCCTACTGCGGGAACTTCGCCTGATTTTTTTGCAATTCGTTGGTTAAGCGTGAACTGCGTCCTGTTAGACGAATTTGTTAATACGGAAAGCGGTATTATCGCGATTATTGGAATAAGGTACTAGAGAGTATGACGCCAATTACAACACACTTGAGATTTTTAGCATAGTGGGGCGCCTTTGTGCGAGCTTGGGACTACTCCATCGCATTCGACCAATATCAGCAGCTGATTGCGGCGCGACCGCTCTGACGCTTTGTGATAAGCTTCCGCGCCATATTTCAGACTGAATCAAGAGCAAATGCTATGCAGGCAACAGTGAAGTGGATTGACGGTGCCATGTTTGTCGGGGAATCCGGCAGTGGCCACAGTGTGGTAATGGACGGGCCGGCTGACCACGGTGGCCGCAATATGGGCGTGCGCCCGATGGAGATGCTTTTGCTCGGTCTGGGTGGCTGTGCTTCTTTCGATATCGTCAGTATCCTGAAAAAGGCACGCCAGAAGATCAGCGGATGCCAGGCAGAACTCAGCGCGGAGCGGGCAGAGGGCGTTCCTTCACCATTTACCCGCATCCACATTCGCTTTGTGGTGACTGGCAAAGAGCTCAAGGAGGCGCAAGTCAAACGCGCCGTGGAGCTCTCTGCGGAGAAATATTGTTCCGCGTCGATCATGTTGCGGGCAGCGGGCGTGGAAATCGGCCACAGTTACGAGATTCTTGAGCAGGCGTAGATCAGACCTGATCAGGAGCAGATTCAAGCCCTGATCAAATGTAGTAGCTGGTTTTCGTCATCGCCTTCGCCGCCAGACCCATGGCGGCTTTTACCGGACCGGGAAAATCATAACCGCCCGCGCGCAGAGCTGTCTCGCCGTGCAGCGTTTCATCCTGCAGCATCTGCATCACAATCGCGCGAGACTGGCCATCGGCCTCCGGCAGCTGTTTCAAATGGCCTTGTAGGTGCTGGCAGACCCGTTCTTCCGTCGCAGCCACGAAACCGAGGCTGACCCGGTCATTGATCAAGCCGGCAGTGGCACCGATGCTGAACGACAGCCCGTACCACAGTGGGTTCAGCAAGCTCGGACGGCTGTCGAGCTGTCGCAAGCGCTCATCACACCAGGCCAGGTGATCGACTTCTTCATCTGCGGCCTGCTCCATATCTTCCCTGACTGCTGGCAGCTTGGCCGTGAGAGCCTGTCCCTGATACAGGGCCTGGGCGCACACCTCACCGGTATGATTGACACGCATCAGCCCCGCCGCCTGCTGCTTCTGGCGCGCATCCAGATCTGCTGCGGGGATATCGGCAGCGGGATTGGCTCGCTGCGCCATGCTGCTGCCGGGCGTCAAGGTACGCAGGGCCCGGTCAAAATGGCCGATGGCGGTATCGATGAGCGAAAAATGACGGTCAGACATAGGCGAATCCTTCGGGGCTGGTGAGATAAGGTATTTGCTCAAGTGCGGGCGCCAGTGACACTACTATGGACTTGTGATCTGCTTGCGCCAATAATATTGCTGGTTCATCGCTCCATTGTAAACCACGACGATCTCGAGCCATAGCTTGTGCCCACGTAACAGAGTCGGGGTCCAAAGTGTGACTCGTTCCGGATACGATTCATGAATAATAATGACTTGCGCTTGTTGCTCCACTCAAAAATTGCCCTGGTAATTCTTGAAACCTACGACGAACCTCGTGCATTGGAGACCCTGCGCCGCGCGTTGCAGCAGGAGCGCCGCAGCGCGTTTCGCTGGAGTCTGACCGACGGACTGAAGCCACTGGGGTTTGGCCTGGAACTCCAGCAGCCCGAGCAGTATTGTCAGGCGGAGAAAGTACTGGAGTACATAAAGAGTCAGACAGCGCCGGCCGCCTTCGTGCTCTGTGATATTCATCCTTTTCTCGATGAACCGAAGGTCGTACGGCTGATCAAGGACATCGCGTTGGCGGGTGTGGATGGACCCGTACACAAGCTGATATTCCTTTCCCACCGCCTGCAACTGCCAGCAGAACTGGCGCGCTACGCCGCCACCATTCGGTTGACCATGCCGAGCGACGAAGAGATTCTCGCGCTGATTCGGGAAGAAGCCCGGCATTGGTCCGAGGTTCACAAAGCCGGGCGCATCAAGACCGATAGCGCTGCCTTGCGCAAGCTGGTGAGCAACCTCCGCGGTTTGCCTCATCAGGATGTGCGGCGTCTGGCGCGTGGTGCCATTGCCGACGACGGTGCCATTACCGAGGCGGATTTACCCGAGGTGACACGCGTCAAATTCGAGCTGATGGATATGGAAGGCGTGCTGCATTTTGAATACAGCACCGCACATTTGAAGGATGTGGCCGGGCTGCACCACCTGAAAAAATGGCTGGAGGCTCGGCGGCACGCGGTGACAGAAGGCACTGCGGCGGACAGGCCCAAGGGTGCGCTTCTGTTTGGTGTCCAGGGTGGCGGTAAAAGCCTCGCCGCTAAAGCGATTGCGGGAATGTGGGGGCTACCCCTTTTGCGACTGGACATGGGTGCGCTGTTCAATAAGTATGTCGGCGAAACCGAGCGCAACCTGCGGGAAGCTCTGAAACTGGCGGACACCATGTCGCCCTGTGTGCTCTGGATTGATGAAATGGAGAAGGGCCTGTCCAGTGGAGACAGCGATAACGGCACGTCAAAGCGGCTGTTGGGTACCCTGCTGACCTGGATGGTAGAGCGGCAGAGCTCGGTTTTCATGGTGGCTACCAGTAACGACATCAGCCAGCTTCCGCCGGAATTGATGCGCAAAGGCCGGTTCGATGAAATCTTTTTTGTGGACCTGCCCGACGCCGAAACCCGCGCCTGCATCTTCGAAATTCACTTGCAGAAGCGATCCCTCGACAGCGCGGCAATGCGTCTCGATCATTTGGCGGAAATTGCCGAAGGCTTTACCGGGGCCGAAATTGAACAGGCGGTGGTATCAGCAACCTACACCGCGGCAGCGAATGACCGAAGGGTGAATGAACAGGACGTTGTGACTGCCCTGCAGCAAACCCAGCCTTTGGCCGTGATCATGGCCGAGCAGATTGCCGCCCTGCGCGCCTGGGCACAGGAAAGGGCGGTGAAGGCCTAGGGAAAAGGGAAAAGGGAAAAGGGAAAAGGGAAAAGGGAAAAGGGAAAAGGGAAAAGAACGGTTGCGATTTTCGATGTCGTGGCAAACTCGCGAACGACTGATTTTCCGAAGCTCACAGTTCTCACAGCGGCACGAATCTTTTCCCTTTCCCCTTTTCACTGTCTTTTAGCTAAACCTCCCCCTTCTCCCGAGCAATTGCCCGATAAGCAATATCCGAGCGCTGTTGCTTGCCTTGCCATTGGATGCGGTTGGCTTGCTGATACGCCTTTTGCTGCGCAGCGGTCACGGTTTCGCCAAGGGCGGTGGCGCATAGCACGCGGCCGCCGCTGGTGACGACTTCGCCGTCTTGCAGGCGGGTGCCGGCATGGAAAAGCTTGCTGTCGGCGTCATCGATGTTGTGCAGACCATCAATGGGTTGGCCCTTTTCATAGTCACCGGGATAGCCGCCGGCGGCGAGCACGACACCTACAGCGGGTCGCGGGTCCCATTGGATGCTGTTCTGGTCCAGGGTGCCGGCCAGGGCGGACTGGCAGAGGGTCACCAGATCCGATTGCAGACGCATCATGATGGGCTGGGTTTCCGGGTCGCCGAAACGGCAGTTATATTCGATGACTTTGGGGGTTCCATCGGCGGCAATCATCAGGCCGGCATACAAAAAGCCGGTGTAGCGGTTGCCTTCCTGCGCCATGCCGCGCAGGGTCGGCATGATCACTTCGTCCATGATGCGTTGATAAACCTGGGGGGTGACTACGGGAGCCGGAGAGTAGGCGCCCATACCACCAGTGTTGGGGCCGGTATCACCGTCGTGAGCGCGCTTGTGATCCTGGCTGGTGGCCATGGGCAGGGCGTGCTCACCGTCGGCGATGATGATGAAGCTGGCTTCTTCACCTTCCAGAAACTCTTCGATAACCACGCGACAGCCGGCATCGCCAAACTTGTTGCCGGCGAGCATATCGCGCACAGCGTCTTCGGCCTGCTGCAGGGTTTCCGCGACGATCACACCCTTGCCGGCAGCGAGGCCATCGGCCTTGACCACGATGGGCGCACCCTGCTCACGCAAATAAGCGAGGGCGGCGTCCACTTCGGTAAAGCTCTGGTAGTAGCCGGTGGGAATCTGGTGCCGGGCGAGAAAATCCTTGGTGAACGCTTTGGAGCCTTCCAGTTGCGCCGCCCCTTTACTGGGGCCGAAACAGGGCAGGCCGCGCTCGCCGAAATAATCCACAATGCCTTCCACCAGGGGAGCTTCAGGGCCAACAATCGTTAATGCCACGTCGTGCTGCTCGGCAAAGTCCGCCAGGGCAGCGAAATTCATGATATCGATCGCCACGTTTTCCAGTTTGGGTTCAATGGCGGTGCCTGCGTTGCCCGGCGCGACGAAAACCGTGTCGACCTGGGGATTTTGTGCCGCTTTCCAGGCGAGCGCATGTTCGCGCCCGCCGCTACCAATCAGCAAAATATTCATCTACTAAATGTCTCGTTTTTCAGAGTTTCGAATAGGGCTCGACAATCTTCTAGTGACGGAAATGGCGCATTCCAGTAAACACCATCGCCATGCCATGTTCATTGGCGGCAGCAATGGTTTCCTCGTCGCGCATGGAGCCGCCGGGTTGGATAACCGCGCGAATGCCGGCCTCGGCCGCACTGTCTATGCCGTCGCGGAATGGAAAGAAGGCGTCGGAAGCCATCACTGAACCAGCGACTTGCAGACCGGCATGCTCTGCTTTGATTGCGGCAATGCGTGCAGAATTGATACGGCTCATCTGGCCGGCACCCACACCGATGGTGCGGTTGCCACTGGCGTAAACAATGGCGTTGGATTTGACCATTTTGGCCACTTTCCAGGCAAACAACATGTCGCGCAATTCTTCTTCAGTCGGAGTCCGGGCGCTTACTACCTGCAGGTCATTCAGACCAATCATTCCCTGGTCACGGGACTGTACCAGCAGCCCGCCGGTGACGCGCTTGAAGTCCAGGGCTTGCATTTCATCGCTGTCAGCCCAGCCGCCACACTCGAGCAGGCGCACGTTCTTTTTGCTGGCAACCGCCTGGATGGCCTCGGAGCTTACCTGTGGCGCAATGATGACTTCCACAAACTGGCTGTCGACAATGATCTTGGCGGTCGGACCGTCCAACTCACGGTTGAAAGCGATGATGCCGCCAAACGCGGATTCTGGATCCGTGGCAAACGCTTTGCGATAGGCGTCGAGCAGGTTGTCACCAATGGCGACACCGCAGGGGTTGGCGTGTTTGACGATCACGCACGCGGGTTCATCGAACAGTTTGACGGTTTCCAGCGCCGCATCGGTATCCGCCACGTTGTTGAAGGACAGAGCCTTGCCTTGTAATTGCAGCGCCGTGGCTACACTGGCGCCGCTGGCATTGCGCTCCTTGTAGAAGGCGGCTTGCTGGTGGGGGTTTTCGCCATAGCGCATATCCTGCGCCTTGATGAACTGGCTGTTGAAGGTGCGCGGGAACTGGGATTCGGCGTCATCCTTGTTGGCACTGGTTTGAGCGACACTGGTTTGATTGACACGGGCGCCGAGGTAGTTGGCAATCGCGCCATCGTAGGCGGCGGTGTGTTCGAACGCCTGCACGGCCAGGTCAAACCGTGTCGCGCGGGACAGCGCACCCTTGTTGCTTTGCAGCTCGTTGAGCACCATCGGATAGCTGGAGGCGTTAACAACAATGGCAACGTCGGCGAAGTTTTTGGCGGCGGCGCGCACCATGGTGGGGCCGCCGATGTCGATGTTTTCGATCGCCGTGGGCAGCTCGCAATTCGGGTCGGCAACGGTTTTCTCAAAGGGGTAGAGATTGACGATGACAAGATCAATCGGCTCGATGCCGTGCTCGGCCATAATGGCTTCATCAGTGCCGCGTCGGCCGAGGATACCGCCATGGACTTTGGGGTGCAGGGTTTTGACGCGCCCGCTCATCATTTCCGGAAAACCGGTGTAGTCGGACACTTCTGTGGCTGGAACTGCGTGCTCCAGAAGCAGCCGGTAAGTGCCACCGGTAGACAGAATTTCAACACCGGCGTTGTGCAGGTGTTGGGCCAAATCGACGATGCCGGTTTTGTCCGACACACTGATCAATGCGCGCTTGATTTGAACGTAATCAGCTGTGCGTGACATAGTGAGTTGTTTTCCTATAGCTGGTTTCGGCTGCGGCAAAGCCGCAGCATTGGGATGGGGTAATTTTCACGGGGTAAAACAGCGGCAACTGCTATCAGTAGCGTCGGCGACGTAAAGCTGGCGAAAGCGGGTCCGGGCACGGCGGTGCCGCTGGACTCATTTGCTAAAGCAGGCTGTATTCCTTCAGCTTCTTGCGCAACGTGCCACGGTTGAGGCCCAGCACGTGCGCGGCTTTGGTTTGGTTGTGACGGGTGTACTTCATGACCACTTCCAGCAGTGGGGACTCCACTTCGGCCAGCACCATTTCATAAACGTCGGTAACGTCCTGACCATCCAGATGCTGAAAATAGCTGTTGACGGCGTGCTCTACACAGTCCCTCAGTGATTCATTTTTAAGATTGTTCAAACCTTCATCGGCGGGCGAACTGTCAGTCAGTTCTGTCAAAGGTTCTGTGAGTAGCGTGTCCGCGGTGTTCATGCTGCGATTTCCTCTTTGATATGGCGCTGTGCAAAATAGTCCCGCACAGCCGTTTTTTGCGTGTGTGTCGTGTCCAGTTGATTGAACTTCTGGCGAAACTCGCGGGCGCTGTGCGCCTGTTCGTGTTCCCCCAGAAGGTACCAGCCAATATGTTTGCGCGCGATTCGTACGCCCATGGTGGCGCCGTAGAAATCGTGCAAAGCTTCCAAGTGTTCCAGTATCAGTGTGGCGCGTTCAGCGACACTCGGTGCCGCAGGCACCTGCCCGGTTGCCAGGTATTCGTTGATGGCGGCGAAAATCCAGGGGTTTCCCTGAGCGGCGCGACCCACCATCACGGCGGCGGCTCCGGTGTATTCCAGCACCTGCCGCGCCTTTTGCGGAGAATCTATGTCGCCGTTGGCAATCACCGGCATGGCCACGGACTGCGCGACGGCCGCCACTGTGTCGTATTCCGCAATGCCGTTAAAGCGGCAGGCGCGGGTGCGGCCATGTACGGCGAGCGCGACTATACCGCAGTCTTCCGCAATTCGGGCAATTGTCAGGGCATTTTTCTCGGAGGGGCTCCAACCGGTACGAATCTTCAAGGTGACGGGTACATCTACTGCGGCGGTTACTGCCAGAAGTATAGACGCTACCAGGGATTCGTCCCGCAAAAGGGCGGAACCTGCATCTCGTTTGCAGACTTTTTTTGCCGGGCAGCCCATGTTGATGTCAATAATCCGGGCGCCCTGATCTGCGGCGGCTCGCGCGGCATTGGCCATCATGGCGGGATCGCCGCCGGCTATCTGAACTGTGTGGGGAGTGTGGTCGCCGTCTTCAACAAGCCGCGTGCTGCTCTTGCGGCTGTGCCAAAGGCGGGTGTCCGATGTCACCATTTCCGAGGCGGCCAGTCCGGCACCCAGGCGCGTACAGAGTCGGCGGAAAGGTACGTCAGTAACCCCAGCCATCGGCGCCAAAAGGCTGCGACTGTTGATTACATATGGACCAATGTGAAACAAGCCATCCCCCAAGATACAAATTTTGCCTTGCGGTCAGCAAGATCATGCGCACCAGGAGTCTGTCAGCCTTAAGTCCGACAGACTCCTAGCTACTTCTTGAACGAGTAGCTGCGCGTAAAGGGGGGCTATGATACCCGTTAGCGGGGATTATGGGGAAGCACAAAGTGAGCAATTTGATCAAAAAATAGCTCATTCTGGACCAGTGGCAAATGGCTCAGGGTGTGCCGCTGACAATTCTGATCCGGTAGTTCACCGCATTGCGCCCAGGGTCGACTATCTCCAACGCGATATGAATCGGTTGATCCACTGGCATCACATCCTGCCCGGCGAGTTCCCCGCCGAGGTATTCGTGCGGCGTAAATACACGCTCGGCCACGAGTTTGCCCTGGAGATCGTTGAATGTCAGCGCCAGTTGCGGAAAAGCCTGCCGAAACGGAGCGGTATTCTGCAATACCACGTCCACCATCAAGGCATTGTCGACACGGGGGTGAGATCGCACCACCAGATTGGACGCATGTATCGCGGACGCATCTTCCTGGTCTGGCAACTGGCAGCCTATAAAGCCACAGGCGATACTGTAGACGCTGCGGTAGGGCTCGATTCGGTTGAGTGCCGGGTACTGCAGCCAGGCAATCTGCCCAATCAGTACGATCAGCGCCAAAAGGCTGAGACAGCTCCACAGGAGCTTTTTGTGCCAGAAGGGTTTTTCGACGCGGTAGGCGAACTCAACGGGTTCGGGTTCGATGGCATCCAGGTAGCTGTTGGGCATCGCGTCATGCCGCGTGGCTCGCAGTGGTGGATGTTGCACCTCGCTCGAGTCCTGCCAATTGTCGCCAGCTGCCGCGGCTGTCTCCTCCTCCGTGAGCGAGTCGTCATCGTTATTCGCGTACGCATCCGCGCCTGCGACAGCTTCAGCTTCCTCCGCATCTGCTTCTGTCCTGTTCTTGGCGGTCTCTGCCCAATCGTCGGACGGAAGCTCGCGCCAGTCGTGACTGAAATCGGCCTCGGTATCGAAAGTCTCCGATGCCCCTGCACTGGTTTCGGTGGGGTCGGCGTCGTCTTCATCCAGCAGCTTCAGCGCCCAGGATTCATCCTCAGCGGTCTCTTCCTCGTCTTCATCTGGTGTGGACTTGGCGGCTCGTCGTGTATTCTCGAACAGGCTGGTTTGCGCAGCTTCCTGATCCCCCAGGAAATGCCGATCTTCGCCAATGAAAACATCCGGGTCCAGCAGGTCGTCATCGTATTCCGGATCCATATCGTCACTGATGAGTACATCATCGTGAGCGTCTCGTGGCGGCGGCGCAGCGGCTGTCGCAGGGGCTTTGGTTGGGATGCCCGGTGGGCGGGCGGCAGGGCTCGGTTCAGGAGCCGATGCGGGTTCTGTTGTGTGGGCGGAGGTCGCGACCAGGTTTTCCTTGGCATTGAAAACCTGCAGACACGACCCGCAGCGCACAGAACCCTTGGCGGATTTCAGATGCGCAGGCGTGATGCGAAATGCGGTTTCGCATTTTGGGCAGCGGGTAATCATTTCTGCCATGCCAGTCAAACGTCCTAATCGATGAAAAGAGCGGCAAGTTTAACCGCAGTTATTCGCGGCTGTCATTTATGGCAGCTTTTTCTGCGCGGTCAGGCACACCCAGCCGTCCTTCTCGGCAGTTGGTGCAAAGTCGAAGGCGTGTTGATAAGCCTGAACGACGGTGTCTGCCTGGGTCTGCAGAATGCCCGACAGACACAGCTGGCCACCCGCTTTGACGAGAGGGGAGAGTGCTGGCGCCAATTCCACTAAAGGACCGGCGAGGATGTTGGCCAAAAGCACGTCAACCGGCTCCAGTGTTTCCTGGTTGGGAAAGTAAACCGGGAAAGATTCCGCTGGCAAACCGTTGCGCTGGGCATTGTCGCGGCTGGCAAGTAGTGCCTGGGGATCGATATCGACACCGATGGCTGATTCGGCTCCCAACAACAGTGCGCCGATACCGAGAATACCGGAGCCACAGCCGTAGTCGATCACACTGCGTCCCTGGAGTGACTGCTGCGCGAGCCACTGCAGGCATAAGAAGGTGGTTGGGTGGGTGCCGGTACCGAAGGCAAGACCGGGGTCCAGTAACAGGTTGACCGCGTTCGGGTCCGGCGCCGGCAGCCAGCTCGGGCAAATCCAGAAGTGGTCACCGCACTGAATCGGGTGATAGTGCTGCATCCACTCCCGTTCCCAATCCTTGTCCTCCAGAATGTGCCATTGGCGTTCCGGCAGTGACTCGAATTGCTCGGTCAGCCCAAGTTCCACCGCCAGCTTAAGTTCCACGGCAGTGGTGTCGGTCTCGGCATCAAACAAGCCGGTGACGCGAGTGGCCTGCCACAGAGGTGTTTCACCCAGCGCCGGCTCAAAGATGGGTTGGTCTGCATTATCCTCGAGGGTGACGGAGGCAGAGCCCGCCGCCAACAGGGCATCTTCAATACTGGCCGCTTGATCACGGGAGGTGTTGATACGCAATTGCAGCCAGGGCATGGAAATCTCGGTAGGTTGTCAAGCCGGGCCGAGCGGCCCGGTGATAAGGATATTTGTTCAGTAAACCGGAAAGCGCGTGCGGGCGGTTTAGCGAGACAGCTTTTCTTCCAGGTAATGGATGTTGACGCCGCCTTCGGCAAAACCCGCGTCCCTGACCAGCATGCGCTGCAGATCGGTGTTGGTCTTGATGCCGTCAACGATCAGTTCATCCAGTGCGACACGCATACGACCCAACGCTGTTGCACGATCTTCACCGTGGGTAATGACTTTGGCGATCATCGAGTCGTAGTTTGGCGGTACCGTATAGCCGTTATAGATGTGTGAGTCCACGCGCACACCCAAGCCGCCGGGGGCGTGGAATGTGTTGATCTTGCCGGGGCTGGGCATGAATGTCTTCGGGTCTTCCGCGTTGATACGGCACTCAAAAGCGTGGCCGCGGATGACGATGTCTTCCTGCTTGTAGCGCAGCTTCTCACCGGCACAAACGCGAATCTGTTCCTTGATCAGATCCACACCGGTAATCATTTCAGTCACCGGATGCTCAACCTGTATACGGGTGTTCATCTCGATGAAATAGTAGTTGCCGTCTTCGTACAGGAACTCGAAGGTACCCGCGCCGCGGTAGCCGATATCAATACAGGCTTTGACGCAGGAAGCGAACACTTTCTGACGGGCTTCTTCATTGATACCCGGGGCAGGCGCTTCTTCCAATACTTTTTGGTGGCGGCGCTGCAGCGAACAGTCGCGGTCGCCCAGATGAATCGCGTTGCCCTGGCCGTCGGACAATATTTGCACTTCCACGTGACGAGGGTTTTGCAGGTACTTTTCCATGTACACCGTGTCGTCGCCGAAGGCGTTCTTGGCTTCGGTCTTGGTGACGTGGATGGAATTCATCAATGCAGATTCGGTGTGCACAACGCGCATACCGCGCCCGCCACCACCGGATGCTGCCTTGATGATCACCGGATAGCCCACTTCGTTGGCGATGCGCACGCAGGTCTCGCGGTCGTCCGGCAGAGGCCCGCCGGAGCCCGGCACGGTGGGAACGCCGGCCTTGATCATGGCGCGTATCGCGGAAACCTTGTCGCCCATCAGGCGAATAACGTCGGCGTCCGGGCCAATAAAGGTGAAGCCGCTTTTTTGTACTTGCTCCGCGAAGTCTGCGTTCTCAGCCAGAAAGCCATAGCCGGGATGTACGGCAATGGAATCTGTGACCTCCATGGCGCTGATGATCGCCGGAATATTGAGATAGCTGAGATTGGACGGGTTGGGGCCAATGCAGACGGTTTCGTCCGCAAGGCGCACATGCTTCAAGTCGCGGTCTATCCGCGAATGCACGGCCACTGTCTTGATGCCCAGCTCTTTACAGGCTCGCAGGATCCGCAGGGCAATTTCACCACGGTTGGCGATGACAATTTTGTCAAACATAGTAAGTAGTATCCTCTACCGTTGTACGTGAAATCGCTGCACTAAACGATAGTGATCAGAGGCTGGTCGAATTCGACGGGTTCGCCGTCATCCACAAGAATGGCTTCAACGGTACCGGATTTGTCGGCTTCAATCTGGTTCATCATTTTCATCGCTTCCACGATGCAGATGGGGTCGCCGGCCTTGACCGTCTGGCCCACTTCGACGAATGGCGTTGCGCCCGGGCTGGCAGCGCGATAAAAGGTGCCAACCATAGGTGAGGTTATCGCATGCCCCTTGGAGGCGGGCTCGCTGGCGACTACCGGTGCCGGCTCGGCAGCAGCGGGTGCGGGTGCGGAAAACTGCTGCTGGCTGGGGTAAGACGGTTGCTGCACGATGGTGTGCATGGGCTGCTGCATCATCCCATTGCGTGAGCCGCGGCTGATGCGTACAGACTCTTCACCCTCTTTGATTTCCAGTTCTTCTACGTTGGACTCCTCGAGCAACTCGATGAGTTTTTTAATTTTGCGAATGTCCATCAGACCCTCTCATTAATTGTTGTCCAGGTGGTTGAACGCCGCCTGTAAAGCCAGCTCATAACTTTTTGCCCCGAAGCCACTGACAACGCCCTGGGCGATGTCGGAAAAATATGACTTGTGGCGAAAAGCCTCCCGCGCAAACACATTCGACAAATGACATTCCACAAAAGGAATGGCTACTGCGGCCAATGCATCGCGTAGAGCAACACTGGTGTGAGTGAATGCGGCGGGATTGAAAACGATAAAGTTGATACCCTCTGAACGGGCATCGTGTATGCGATCTATAAGTTCGTATTCCGCGTTGCTTTGCAGTGTCAGCAGATGATGCCCTTTCTGTTGACACAGCTCGCTCAGGCGCTGGTTGATATCATCGAGCGTTGTTCGGCCGTAAACATCGGGTTCACGGGTTCCCAGCAGGTTGAGGTTGGGTCCGTGCAAAATCAGAATGCTCGCCATACCTGTATCCCCTGAGAATTTGTGTTGTTGACTCGCAGGTGCTCGTGATCGACCTGATTCAGCAATGTGAAATGCGAAACTGGGGCGAGATTGTGCCTTAAAAGGGTTTGCTGTGTCTATGCAGTCGCGCAGAAAAACCTACGGTTCTCTGCAAATATCTGCCGGTTTGCCGAAGTTAAGGCCAAATTTGTTAAGCGCTAAGCAAAAGCGACGTTCGATATCAAATTTGAGTGGCGCGTTCCATGGCTTGTACTACGCGCTGCGGGGTCAGCACTTGTGGCAGTACTTCGGCTTCACCTGTAGTGCTGGCAGGGTACATCACATATAAGGGAACGCCGCTGCGGCTGAATTCTTTCAATAGCTGAGTAATTGCAGGGTCGCCATTGGTCCAGTCGCCCTTGAGCATCGCCACACCCAACTCCTTCGCTGCAGTTTCAACCGCGTCGGTATCCAACGCGACGCGATCGTTGGCGAGACAGGTGATGCACCAATCTGCGGTCAGGTTGACGAAAACCGGCGTGGCGTCCGCCCGCAGGCTTGCGAGTTTTTCCGCGGAATACGGTTGCCAGAGTGCTTCATTATCTGCACTTGAGCGATTGATCTGCGCGGCTATCAACAGTGCTGTGGCAATTGCGGCCAGAGCCAAAAGACGTACCAGCAGTTTACCGGTGCGCGACGCGGGAGATTTCTGCCAAATCCAGCAGCCGAAGGCGATGGCGGTTGCGCCAAGCAGTACGGCAGAAACGGCGTCGCTGCCGGCCTGGTGACCCAGCACCCAGAGTAGCCAAACACAGGTCAGTAAAAGCGGGAATGCCAACAGCTGTTTGAGCACTTCCATCCAGGGGCCCGGTTGCGGCAGCCGCTTGGCCAACCCGGGACTGTAACTGAGCAATAGAAATGGCAGTGCCATGCCCAAACCGAGCGCGGCAAACACGGCAAGTGCCACATAGGCTGGTTGGGTCATGGCAAAGCCCAGCGCGCTGGCCATAAATGGTGCCGTACAAGGGCTGGCGACCAGGGCGGCGAGCACACCAGTGAAAAATGACGCGCGCAAGCCATGGCCGCTGGTCAGCGACTGACCCACGCCCATCAGCCGGGTGCCCAGGTCAAACAGGCCGGCCAGGCTGAGGCTCATGGTGAAGAATAGGTATGCCATAAGCGCGACAAAAACCGGAGACTGCAGCTGGAACCCCCAGCCCACGGTTTCCCCTGCGGTGCGGGCGAAAAGAATGATGACGGCGGCCAGCAGGAAAGAGCAGACGATTCCGGCGGTATAGGCCCAGCCGTGAACATGCTGTTTATGACGGGATAAATGGCTCGACGCAAAACTCAGCGCCTTGAGCGACAGTACCGGGAATACACAGGGCATCAGATTCAATATCACGCCGCCGAGCAGGGCGGCCAGCAAAATCATCGGCAGGAAGGGCTGTTCTTGCGGCTCTGCGGAATCACTGCTGGCGTTGTTCCCGGTCTCGGTCATTGTGGCCGGTCGCCGTGCGAGAGTCTCGGTGGCGGTTTTTGTGGTGGTATCCACCTGGAAATACTGCGTACGCGGTGGATAGCAAAGGCCGGCGTCGGCGCAGCCCTGGGATTCGACGATAAGTTCATATGAACCGGGATCTGCCGGAAGCGGCAGCGTGATGTCCGTTTGCTGATAGTAGACGGTCAGTTCTTTTTGAAAGTATTCGTCAAAAATCCGCTTGCCGGGCTCGAAGTCTGGCGTGACAGGTTGCTTTTCGCCGCCCTGATTCCAGGCGAATTTGAATTTCTCCTGGTAAAGGTAATAACCGGGTGCAATGCTCCACTGCAGCCGAATATGATCCTGTTCGATCAGTGGCGTTAGAATGTAAGCTTCTTCAACGCGAAGAAACTCCTGGTCCGGTACACCGAAGCTGAGACTGCTCCCGGATGCGCTGCTCGACGAACTGAAGTTGTTGCCATTTGTGCTGGCGTCCAGCGAAAGCGGAGTTTCTTCGGCCAGGGCAGTGGTGGCGAAGCTGATCAGAAGGCCGGCGAGCAGTGGCCGGCATAGAGTTGCAAGTTTGGTGAACACGATCGAGGCCCCGTCAGCAGTCAGTGTTATCTCTGTTTTGTATTTCGCAATCCAAGCGTGCAGCATGGTGAATACACGAAGAGCAATAGCCTGTGAACCCCATCGCTTGCACACGTCAATACTTGTGAACACCACTGCGTATGGGCAACCATAGCTTGTGAACACGATAGGTTATAAGCACTATAGTAGCAAAAGCGCGAACTCAAGTCTCAGATCGGGACTTTGGCAAACCACGATTAACCAATCATTAAGGAACCGGATTTTTCATGCTTCTGCGCGTTATGAATGTCTTCAGCAGTCTGCCTCGCGGTGGGCGCCCATTGGGGGCAGCGGTTGTTTGCGGCCTCGCCATTGCCATTGTCTCGGGCTGCACCGGGCCGGTGCAGCAGGAGCAACAGGTGCAAGCACGCCATGTTCAACAAGATGCGGCGTCAGCGGCGGCCGCGGAGCGGGCGCTAAGAGAACAGCAGCGACGCGAGGGCCGGCAGAATCGCATCGATGCGCTGCTTGCCGCGGCCGATGCTGCGCTAGAGGCACATCGCCTGACCTTGCCGGTACATGATAATGCTTACGACCGCTACCAGGGTGTACTCCTGCTTGCGCCGGACAATGTACGCGCCCAATCAGGCCTGGACTCGGTTCTGCTGGCCTATGTGGATCTGATACGGTCGGCGCTGCGTCGCAACCAGGCGGCGGAGGCGTCCCGGCTGCTTGCCCAGGCGCGAGACTATTACGGTGACAATCCGCTGTTGGCCGAAATGGACGAGGCGATTGTCCAAGCTCGGGAGAAAGCCCGCCGACAGCTTGAACTGCTCGGCCAGCAGGAGGTTGTGGGGCAGGAATTTGAGTTGCCGGCTGCAGACTTGTCCAGAAAAAGTGAAAAAATACGGGCCTTTCTTGTCAAAGTGGCGCAACGGCTCCGGGAGACTGACGAAAGCGTGCTCATTGTGGCGCCGACGGATGCCCAGGGGCGATGGATCTATAAGCAGATGAAGGAAGCGGTGCCGGATTACCGTATTCGCGGCGATATTCGTTTGAGTCCGACGCCGGGCCTGAAACTGTTGCCGCCGCTATGAGCGGCTGCTGGGAAACACAATGCTATGATGCGCAACAGTACGTATAAAGATGGGAGTGTGTAATGGTGAGTGTAGGCTCCGAAGTGGCTACAAGGTCGAAGGCGGCGGCCAGGATCGGCCTGGGTTGCGTTTTGGCAGTATTGTTGTTCGGCTGCAGCGATGACGAGTCTGCCCGAACACCTGACAGCACCGCCAAAACCGAAATGCGCGGCAGTGATCACGACCACCATCTTTCAGCGGATGCGCAGCATCCGGGCGCGGACAGTCCCGCCATGGTGGAGACGGAGTCACCGGACTACCAGCCGGTAACGGCAGCCAGTGACGGCCTGGAGATTGAAGGTGCCTACCTGCGTCAGCCGGCGCCGGGGCAATCGATGCTGGCCGCGTTCGTTACCTTTCGCAATGGCAGCGATCATGCCTACGCCTTGGTGGATGTTGTTTCGTCCCAAGCCGGTTCCATCAGTATTCATCGGACGATTTATGACAAGGGCATCATGTCGATGCGGCCAGTGGCGGATCTGGTGATACCGCCGCGTACCGAATTGGTGTTCAAACCCGGTGGCTACCATTTGATGCTGTCTGATGTGGAAGGCAACCTGGAGCCCGGTGGCCAGATTCCGCTGATCTTCAATTTTGCGGGAGGAGTATCGGTGGAGGTGACTGCCGAGGTGCGCGCTATCCATTGAAATACATTTCGGTAAACCGAGCCAAACCATAACAAAAAGTCGTAACTCAAGGTGAATGCATGTTTAAGGGAATCTCTCAATACTTCAGGAATTTGCGCGTGGGGAGTGCGCGGCGCTGGCGCGACACCAAGGCGGATTTTTCCGAATCGCGCCTGTGGGTGCGGTTGGGGATGGTGGCGGCACTCCTGTATTTGTTGATTTGCGTAATATTGACCTACCTTTGGAGCCGGGAACCGGCGCTTTTTTCCGTTGAACAGTTGACAGCGCAATACAGTAGCGCCACACAAACCTCTGCGCCAACAGGTACCGCAACCACCGCAACACTCATTGTGGTGGCGGAAACCTTACTGGATAAACCCGGTGGATTTATTTACAACGATATTGCTCCTCCCGGTGTCTGGCTGGACAATATGCCGAACTGGGAGTACGGGGTGCTTATTCAGGTGCGCGACATGAGCAAAGCCATGCGCGAGGCGTTTAGTCGTTCCCAGTCCCAGTCCTCAGAAGACCCGGACCTTGCACTGGCAGAATCCCGCTTCAACTTCAACAGCGACAGCTGGATTCTTCCGCAAACGGAGGATGAATATCGTGATGGTATTCGTTATCTCCATACCTACCTGGCGCGCCTGCGGGATGAGCAGGAATACGACGCACAGTTCTACACCCGGGCGGATAATTTGAGGTACTGGCTCAGTACCGTTGAAACCCGCCTCGGCAATTTATCCCAGCGTTTAAGTGCCAGTGTCGGCCAGCGCCGTCTGAACACCGATCTGGCCGGCGACAGCAATGCCCGACAATCCACCGCTGTACCGGCGGAGCGCAGCGTCAAGACACCCTGGCTGAAAATTGACGATATTTTCTATGAGGCGCGGGGCAGCACCTGGGCGCTTGTGCATTTACTGCGCGCAATCGAGCTGGATTTTGCCGATGTCCTGGCACAAAAAAATGCTCAGGTCAGCCTGCAGCAAATCATTCGCGAACTGGAGGCCTCCCAGCAACCGGTGTTCAGCCCCATGGTCCTGAACGGCAGCGGCTTTGGCTTCCTCGCCAACCACTCCCTGGTTATGGCTTCCTATGTTTCACGAGCCAATGCGGCGATTATTGATCTGCGGGATTTGCTGGATCAGGGGTGAGGGACAGAAGATAGGGAAAAGGGAAAAGGGAAAAGGGAAAAGGGAAAAGGGAAAAGGGAAAAGGGAAAAGTGGAGCGTGACTCCGAAAAAGTTCCATAGGGTGGCATGAGCTCGCCAAAACTTTCTGCGTGAACGTAGCGTAATACAAAGTAAAAAAGTAGGTTGCCCCGGTATTACCCTTCTTTTCCCTGTGTTTATCCTTGCAGCTCCCCATACTGCTCTGGTCGCAGGCGCGGGCCGAACTGCGAAACCACTTTGGCGGCTGCGACGCTGGCGAGTTTGCCGGCTTCGGTGAACGTCATGTTGCGACTCAATCCATACAGGAAACTGCCGGCGAACATGTCGCCGGCGCCGTTGCTGTCGACGGCGGTAACGGGCGTGGCGTCAATATGGGTCAGCGCACTGCCGTCATAGAGCCAGGCGCCTTCGGCGCCCTGGGTTATCGCGAACTGTTTCGTCCAGGGCTTGAGTTGTTCTATGGCGTCCTCAATGCGGGACGTGCCGGTGAATTCCAGTGCTTCGGCGCTGTTGCAAAACAGCAGGTCAACGCCGTCGCCGATGATGTCCTGCAAACCGCTCTTGAAGAATTTGACAATGGCCGGATCCGAAAGACTTACCGCGGTGCGCACACCATTTTCCTGTGCCAGTTTGCGAACATGTTCTGCCGCGGGTTTGCCAGTTTCCGAGGTGACAAGATAACCTTCAATATACGCCCAGGCGGATTGCGCCAATGCTGCCTCATCGATTTCGTCGACTGATAGCGTTGCGCTTACGCCGAGGAAGGTGGTCATGGTGCGTTCCGCATCGGGGGTGATCATGACCAGGCATTTGCCGGTAACGCCACTGTGGCCGGCGGATTTGGCGGTATAGGCAACACCGGCTTGCGCCAGATCATTCAGATAAAATTCGCCATTCTCGTCATCGGCGACCTTGCAACTGTAGAATGTCCGGGCACCGAGATAGCTGGCGGCGATGATGCTGTTGGCTCCCGAACCACCGCTGGCGCGTTTGGAGGCGACCAGGTGTCCTTCCAGCAGCGCGATGAGCTCGCGCTGACGGGCGGCATCAACGAGTGTCATGACACCTTTATCTATTCCCAGTCGGGTCAGATCCTGGTCAGTCACTTCTATTTCCGTATCGACAAGCGCTGCGCCTATGCCGTAGATGTCATATTGGCTCATGGGTTTCCACTCTGTTGGATTGCAAAGGCCGGTATTATGCGCAATTATCTCCTCATAACCAAAGGTTAACGGTTCAATTGTGTCCGATTCCGAGAGTGCGCGGCCCGTGAACCTGCCCCATAGCAGTTGTTGCAAAAACGCCTATTATGGTCAATTATACCTGTAGTGTTGAATGGGGCGTCAGCCACTGAGGCGGAGCGTCCCGGATAATAAAAAACTGTCTCGTCGTCGTCCCTATGGCAATGCCAGTTTCCCGACCTTACCTCTACGGACAGGCCCGACCGCCCCAAGGCTGTGACGGCACTTGATGAGTACGATCTATGTCCCGATTGATTCATGATCCAGAACAAGACAAACAGCGCCCCACACCGGATCTGGTGATCAACGATGAAATTGTTCTGATGCTGCTGAAAGCTTGTCAGAGCATGGCCGTCGACCATGGTCGCGAAGCATTTTTGCGCTACCTGAAAGATCTTGATAACGCGCTCAGCCAGGAAATTGACCGGGCGTTGTCCAATCAGCAGCGGATTCAACTGACGCAGTTGCAAAAGCAGGTGTGGCAGCAGCGCGGCGAGCTCGAACGTTACTTTTGCGGTTATTTGGCCGAGGGGTTCGTCAAATTTCGTAAACAACAACTGCATACGCTTGTTGCAGACGATATTGGTCGCGCCTCGGAGCTCGCGTTGTTGGACAATGAGAAGCTTGAAGAGTCGATTGCCATCTCCTCGATCAGTCAGCGCGCTGATGTCTATTTCGCCGAGCCGCTATGGGCACTGCATCGTCGTCTGTCGGTACTGAACAAGGGGCAGAAGGTCAGCGAGGAAAACAACCCGGCAGCACCGGTTCAATTTTGCGAATCGCTGCGCCGCACACTAAAACTCCTGACGATTGATGCCACCGGCAAAGCGATTGCCTATCGGGTTTTCGATCGCTGTGTGCTCGAGGTCACCGGCAGATTGGTGTTGGGCTTGAACGACTACCTCAAGGAGCAGGGCGTTTTGCCCCATCTGCGCTTTACCCTGCCGTCGGGTAATGTGCCGGAATCGTCATTTGGCGAAACATTAGTCGACACGGCGTCGCCGCCCGATGACCTGACATCCGCTGCCTCAGCCCGCCCGCCTGCTGCACCTGGTGAGACGCAATTGCTGCAGGCCATCCACGATTTGCAGTCGCTGTTAAATCAACCAAATGCCACACAGGGTTCTGCCAATGTGAACGCGTCGGGCGAACACAAGGGCGCAGCTGTTGCCGATTCTTCTGCAGAGGACAGTTCGCAACAACTGCTGGAAGTCCTGTCCCAGCTGCAGGTACGCACTTCCGACAACTCTTCCGGCAATGATTCATCGCTGGCTCCTGCTGATGTCAAGGCGGTAGTAGAGGCGCTTGCTGCGCAGTTGGGGCGGCTCCAGGCGGATGGCTTCAACCGGGATCAGATGCAGACCATTGATCTGGTGGGAATGCTGTTTGAATATATGCTGAATGACGAAAACCTGCCGGACGCCATCAAGACGTTACTGAGCTATTTGCATACGCCGTTTTTGAAGCTCGCATTTGTGGACCCGGGCTTCTTTGAGCAGACCCAGCACCCCGCCCGGCTCTTGCTTAACAATCTTGCAGAGGCCGGCGCGCGCTGGGTGCGCAACGATGGCAATTCCCAATTCGGTATCTATGAAAAAATAAAAAACATTGTCGACAAAATTCTGCGTGATTTTGATAATGACGTGCGGGTTATCGCGGAGCTCCTGTTCGAATTCAGCAGCTACACCAAGGATATTCTCCGTCGCCAGGAGCTGATGGAAAAGCGCGCAACAGAAAAGGCCAAGGGTGAGGAAAAGTTGCGGGCGGTAAAAGTGCAGGTTAACGAGGAGGTGCGCTTGCGCACAGACGGACATGAGTTGCCATCGGCGGTGTTACTGTTACTGCTGCAGCCGTGGTCGGATTTTCTATCGTTCACCTTGTTGCGCTATGGTGAGAGCTCCGTCGCATGGAACGACGCCCTGGCCGTGGTGGATGATATCGTTTGGTGCATTGCGCCTAAAGTCGGTGAGGTCGATCGCAAGCGCCAGCGGGAGCTTTATACGTCCATTGTTGCTGCGCTCGAATCGGGACTGGAAACCATCGGGTTTGATCAGGCAAAATCCCGCCAGCTGGTGGGGGCGATTTCAAGCCTTATCGAGCAGGTCATGCAGCGCAAGAACCTTGAACCCGCGCCGGCGCCCATGCGCAGCGAGCTGGAACGCATAGCGGCGGAAAAGGCCGGAGCAAACCCGGACGCAACCGACGCGCTGACGGAGGAAGAAGCGCGCATGGTCGACAATCTCAAGATGATTGAATTCGGGACCTGGTTCGAGTTTGAGGACAATCAGCGGCTGAAAGTCGCATGGTATAACAATCGCACAGCCCACTACATGCTGGTGGATCAAATGGGCAAACGCGCTGCGATGATGTCTGGCGTCGATCTGGCGCGCGCCATGATTGCCGGAAAGGCAAGGGTGATATCCGGTAGTTCCAAACCGTTTTTTGATAGAGCCCTGGAAAATATATTTTTGAAACTGAATGCTCAGGCCGAGGCATTGCGTCCGAATGAAAACAAGTCCGAATGAAGAACGCCTCGGCCAGTGAAACATCGAAAGAAGAGTGAGATCCGTCATCATGAATGAGAATATCGAAAAACGGGGACAAACCCGTGTTGCGGCAAAGCAAAAAATTGCCGCTTATAGCGCAGAGGATGCCACTCTGGTTGGCCATGTCGCCAACTTTCACGACAAAGGTTTTATGTTGATCAGCAACTTTCCCCTTCGGGAAGACAATGTTTATCGCCTGCGGATGGAATTTTCGCAGCTGGTTGCCGGAAGGGAGGACATCAGTCTTGGGGCGGAATGTTTATGGGTTCGCGAGACGTCCGGCGATCAGGTGTGGGCGGGGTTCACGATTATCGATATCGCACAGGCGGATCGGCATCTACTCGCCGAGCTGGCTGCCCAACTCGACGGGTAATAACGTGCGCCGGAACGGGGTGAGTTGTCAGAGCTCCGCAAAAACTTCGGCAGCGGCGTTGATGGTTTCATCAATATCCTCGTCACTATGAGCCGCCGACATGAAACCTGCTTCATAGGAGGCGGGTGCCAGATAAATCCCGCGTTTCAACATGCCATGGAAAAAGCGATTGAATTTCTGCGTGTCGCAGGCCATCACCTGTTGATAGTTTTCCACCCGCGTCTCCTCGGTAAAAAAGCATCCCCACATGGAGCCGACATGGTTGGTGGTGAAGGGGATATTCGCTTGTCTGGCGGCAGCTTCCAAGCCTTCAGTCAGTCGACCTGTTTTCGCGAACAAGGGTTGATAAAATCCCGGCTCAGTTATTTTTTCCAGAGTTGCCAATCCGGCAGCCATGGCCACCGGGTTACCCGATAGCGTACCCGCCTGGTAGACCGGGCCTTGGGGTGCCAGCGCATCCATGATGTCGCTGCGACCACCAAAGGCACCCACTGGCATACCGCCGCCGAGAACCTTGCCCAGAGTCGTGAGGTCTGGTTGCACCCCGTAATAACCTTGCGCGCCAGTCAAGCTGACTCTGAACCCGGTCATCACTTCGTCCAGAATCAGCAGTGCGCCGTTGTTGTCACACTCGTGACGCAGACATTCGAGAAAGCCTGCGACGGGGGGAATGCAGTTCATATTGCCGGCCACGGGTTCCACAATGACACAGGCGATCTGGTCGCCGAGCTCTGCAAATGCCTGTTGAACCTGCTCTACATCGTTGTAACTCAGCGTGATGGTGTGGTCGGCAATGCTCGCCGGAACACCCGGTGAACTGGGTACGCCGAAGGTCAGTGCGCCTGAGCCGGCTTTCACCAGCAGAGAGTCCGAATGGCCGTGGTAACAGCCTTCGAATTTGATGATCTTGTCGCGGCCGGTGAAGCCGCGCGCCAGGCGAATCGCGCTCATGGTGGCTTCCGTTCCCGAACTGACAAAACGCACCCTGTCCATACCGGGCATGAGCTCGCACACCTTGGCCGCCAGATGGGTTTCTATCACCGTGGGCGCTCCGAAGCTCAGGCCTTTCTGCGCCTTGGCGGTTACGGCTGCCAGTACATCGTCGTCAGCATGGCCGAGAATCATGGGGCCCCAGGACAGGACGTAATCGATATAACGTTTGCCATCGGTGTCATAGAGGTAGGCGCCCTTGGCGCTGTCAATGAAAATTGGATCGCCGCCGACGGCTTTGAAGGCCCTTACCGGCGAGTTCACCCCACCGGGAATAACGGCTTGGGCCTGGAGAAAAAGTGACGCTGAATCGGTCATGGATAGGGGTTTTCCTTTAATTACTTTAAGTTACTTTAAGTTACTTTGAGTTATTTTAAGTTACTGAAACAAGCAGCAGGTTGTTCAATCCTGGGCGGCTGGGCGATCTCAACGAATGCGCGGGCTCTGGGCTCAGGATCGGCGCAATCGAACACGGCTGCGCACACCGCCAATGTATCAGCGCCGGCGGCCAGGATCGCCGCTGCTGAAGCCAGGGAAATTCCACCTATGGCCACAATTGGTATATCCAACTGCTCTCGCGCCCGCGTGAGTACATCCAGTGGCGCGGTGCTGGCGCCGGGTTTGGTTGCCGAGTCAAAAAAGCGGCCAAACGCCACATAACTGGCACCTGCGTCCCGGGCTGTCAAGGCCAGAGCCACACTGGCGTGACAGGTTACACCAATGATGGCGTCGGTGCCCAGCCGCGCTCGCGCGCTTGCCGCGTCCGCGTCCCCTTGTCCCAGATGTATACCGTCAGCGCCGATTGACTCTGCCAGATCCAGGTCGTCGTTAATGATCAGTTTGGCGCCGTACTCATGACATAGATCGCGCAGAGCGGTGGCTTCTTGCGTTCGGCGGCGGTGGTTATCGCTTTTGTCCCGGTACTGAATCCAGCCGCAACCGCCCACTACGGCGGCACGAACTTTGGTCGTCATGAGGGAACCCGGCATCAGCTCGCGACTAGTAATGCCGTAAAGACGGGGCGGAGGCTGCGTCATTGATGGTGGTCTCAGTGCATACTTTTTACGGCAGGCCGGTTGGGTGAAGTCTTGCTCTTCTCTGCCCAGAAGAAGCGGTGCGGAATGGCCGCGCCCGTACCCAATTGCCGGGCGGCTGCCAGAGCTTGCCAGGTATAGCTTTGACCCTGCTCGATGGCGGAGACGGGATGACAATTATGCGCCAGATAGGCGGCGACGGCCGATGCCAGTGTGCTGGCCGAGCTGTGGCAGTTATTGGGCGGTGCTTCCCACTGATAATCCTTTACCAGCCCTTGCGCGCGATAGAGGCTGTTCTGCGTGTGTTGTCGGGCCTCGTGGGTGCCATTGATCAACAGGTATTCGCAGCCTCGGCTGATAATCGCCTGGGCGCTGGCTTCCAGCGTATCCGCCTCCGGCGCTATTTGCCGTATTTCCGACAGGCTGCCTTGCACCACCGTGGCCTGCGCCAATAGAAGTTCGTTCAGTGCCGGAAGCAGAGCCGATTGTTCGGCTTGATCGGGATCCCACAGGTCGAGTGCCGGGTGCAGGACTACCGGAATGTGTGGGTAATCCCGCAGGATCGAATGCAACGCCTCGATATTGGCGACTGACCCGGTGAAACCGATCTTGACGGCGGCAACGGCCATGTCTTCCAGCACGGCTCGCGCCTGCTCAATGAGAATTGTGCTGTCGATAGCGAGCGTGGCCGTTGCACCGGCACCGCCGTTGGTGCACAAAGCGGTTGCTACGGGGGCACAGTGGCAGCCCAGGCTGGCTGCAGTTTCAATGTCCGCCTGTATGCCGCCGCCACCGACCGGGTCCAATGCACCGAACGCCAGCACGATGGGAGGATAATGATTTTTTGGAGCCTTGAATGTTGGAATCTTGGATCTGGGCATAGTCTGACTCTGCTGTGGTTGGAACTCGAGGGCTGAGTTGCCGGTGGAGTTGCAAAGAGTAATGTATGCGCGGTGATATCGATCAGAGATCAAGCCAATGTTTGTTATCCGGTTGCCGTTTACGCCGGTGCCTTGAGTACCACCAACAACACAATGGCAACCAGTCCCACCACCGGAAACTCGTTGAACCACCGGAAAAAAACATGTCCATGCGACATTCGATTTTCAGCGAAGCGGCGCAGATAAACCCCGCACATGTGGTGATAGACCAGTAAAATCCCCACCAGTGCCATTTTCAGCCAAAACCAGGTCGCGCCTGAGTAATAGGCCCAGTTGAAGCTTGCGGTCCAGGCTCCCAAAACGACGACGGCAATCATCGATGGCGTCGCAATGCCCCGGAAGAGTTTGCGCTCCATCACCTTGAAACGTTCGCGGCTGATAGTGTCTTCGCTCATGGCATGGTACACAAACAGGCGCGGCAGATAAAACAGCGCCGCGAACCAGGTAACTACCGCGACAATATGAAAAGCTTTGACCCAGAGCATAACAAGTTTCCGTTGCTGGTTTTTCATCCGGCTGACAAGGAACTAAGCCCTTGTCAGCATTAAGGCTGGTAGTGATTGTCGATGGCTTCCTGCGTCACTATACCGCGCACCGAAGAGATCAACGGTGTGCTCGGCCGAGTGACATAGAGTGCATCGGTTCCCGCAGAGCGTAAAGCCTGCAAAGCCTCCAGCAGGGTTGCGGTGGGGTGAATTGGCACCAATAAGCGTCGCCGCGCCGGAAAGGCCAGCAAATCCAGATCTTCTTCCAGACTCAACAGCTCCAATGGCGCTTCCTCCAGATAATTGGCGAGATCCGATGCCTGCAATAAAAGCTTTTTGTTGTCGGTTTCCACCACCAGCCAGGTTGGTCGCTTTGCCAGCAAGGCACGGGCCTCATCATAATTGAGCTGTCGCGGTGCAATGGCATAACGAGTGTCCAGAATACTGATGACGCCGACCTTGCGCAGTGCCTGCTGGCCGGGGCGAAATTCCAGCGGGCGCCCCGAATGCTTTAGTTGCTCAGCGAAGATGCCTTCAAGTCGGCAGAAGGAGCGGGTCGCCACGCTGGCAATCACAATCATCAGCATTGCGGGAAAGATAATGTTCGGGTTGTAGCTCAACTCCAGTGCAGCCACCAACGCCGCCAGGGGCGCGTTCAAGACGGCGGCCATCATTGCAGCCATGCCCAGCGTGACATAAAAACCGGGCGAGGCGGCGGGGTAGATATATTGCGCCATTAGCCCCAGCACGCCGCCGATACAGGCGCCAGTGACCAGGGTGGGGCCAATAATGCCGCCGGGAATGCCCAAGCCGGTGACGAGCGCTGAGCTGGCCAGCTTGGCTACGGCGATGATGGCGAGGCTGGTAATCAAAAATTCACCCGCCATGGCTCCATTCAAGGTGTCATAGCCCTGACCCATGATCTCGGGGATTTCCCAGGCCAGGGCGCAGGTCAGTGTTGTCGCCAATGACAGACGCACAAACAATGGCCAGCGGACGGTTTTCAGTGCCAGCAGATTCAGGCGAATAAACGCAGCGGCACAAGCGGCAATCAGCAAGCCGCCGACGGCCACATAAGGGAGTTCAAGCAGGCTTCCCATAGTCGCGTTGTCCACGGCAATCATGCCTTGGTGACCGAATACCGCCTGGCAAAGGGCTGCCCCGATGACGGATGCCATGATGACCGGCACAAAGCCGACAATCGTATACTCCATCAATATGACTTCCATAGCGAAAATCACGCCGGCCATGGGGGTGTTGAACGATGCTGCGATCGCTGCCGCTACGCCACAAGCGACTAAGGTTTGCAGGCTGTTGTTGGGCAGCTTCAGCTTTTGCCCGACCAGGCTGCCTGCGCCAGCTCCCAGATGCACCGCCGGCCCCTCGCGCCCAATCGACTGGCCGCTGATCATGCCTATGGCGCCGCATACAAACTGGAGCAGCGTGTTGCGCCAGGGTAAATAGCCTTGGTAGTTGTGCAGCCTGTCCAGTGCGTGACCGACGCCCATATCGCGGTGGCGGCGACTGAACCTAATGAGCAGGTAAAGTGTTAGGGCGCCACCGGCGATGAGCAGAGTCCGGACAATGGGCGACAGCGCTTCGAAGTTTTCCGCATTGCCAGGCACAAACACTGTGAGAGGCAAATCAATGCAAAGACGGAAGACGACAACCAGCAGACCAGTGGCCAGGCCGACAATGGCGCCGAGCAGGGTCAACTGCGGTAGCGCGTCAATGTAGGCGAGGGCGTGCCGGAAGTTGTCGAGTGCGTGGCGGGGGCGAAATTTTGCAGGCTGTGGGGAATGTCCCATATAAGAAGACTGGTTTGTTGGCTGGTCGTGGTTTTGCGCGTATTCACGCGCGCGATGCTTTAGGTTTGGCGGAAACGACTTTATCATACCCGCATTTGTAGTACTCTATTTTCTCTTAATTCTAGGTATCGTGAGGTTGTCGAGTGATTCGTGTAGGAATAGTGGGTGGCACGGGCTATACAGGTGTTGAATTGTTGCGTTTACTGGCGCTGCATCCGCAAGCGCAAGTGGATGTAATAACCTCGCGGGCGGAAGCCGGCGTTCCGGTTCACCAGTTGTATCCCAATCTGCGCGGTCACTATGATCTCGTCTTTTCGGAGCCGAATGTTCAGGCTCTTCTTGCCTGTGACGTAGTATTTTTTGCCACGCCCCACGGTGTTGCCCAGGCAATGATACCGGAGCTCATCAATGCCGGTGCGCGGGTGATTGATCTGTCAGCGGATTTCCGTATTCGCGATATCGCCGTTTGGGAGAAGTGGTACGGGCAGCCGCACGGGTGTCCGGAGTTGGTTCAGCAAGCTGTTTATGGATTGCCGGAAACCAGTCGCGCCAAAATACGTGAGGCGCAGTTAGTGGCATGTCCGGGTTGCTATCCGACATCGGTGCAACTGGGTTTATTGCCGTTGCTCGAACAAGGTCTGGTAGATCCGCAAAGTCTGATTGCCAGCTCGGCGTCCGGCGCCAGTGGTGCCGGTCGACAAGCGAAGGTCGACAATTTGCTCACCGAACTCAACGACTCCTATAAAGCCTACGCAGTGGCGGGCCACCGTCATCTACCAGAAATCGAGCAGGGCTTGCGCGATGTGCAGCCGGCGGGCAGCGAACCGGCCCAAGTCACCTTCGTCCCGCATTTGTTGCCGATCACCCGGGGGATTCACTCCACGCTGTACGCGAAGCTGAAGCCCGGTGCCGCGGTCGATTTGCAGGCGTTATATGAAGAGCGCTACGCCAAGGAAGCCTTCGTTGACGTTCTGCCGGCGGGTGTTTATCCGCAAACCCGGACGGTGCGGGGCACTAACCTGTGTCAGTTGTCAGTCGCTGAGCCGCAGGGGCGGGGCATGGCGGTCATTATGGCGGTGGAAGACAACCTCACCAAAGGGGCGTCGGGCCAGGCGGTGCAGAACATGAACATCATGTTTGGTCTCGATGAAACTCTGGGCCTCAACGCGCCGGCACTGCTGCCCTGAGGACGCTTTATGGCAGTGGTCAAGGGCAGTAAACCCGCGCAACTGAGAGTCGTTGAGCATCGGCCTTTCCGGCTCTGGTGTCTGCGACTCTCGTTGGCCATATTTTTGCTGTTGTCGATTATTGGCGCATATGGCTATGGCGTTTGGCACGCGCTGCAAGAGCAGGCCATTGCCGAAGCGGACCTGGCTCAAGCGCGACAGGAGCTGGAATCTACCCGCGCAGCCGAGGAAGAACTGCGTCAGCAGCTGGCCAACTTGAAGTTGGGTGCTCAGGTCGATCGACAGGCGAGTGAAGACGTACGGCAGGAAGTCATCGAGCTCAAGAACCAGCTGGCGGCACTGCAGGAAGAAAACAGCTTCTATCGCAATCTCATGGCGCCGTCTGAAAACCAGGAGGGATTGAACTTCGGCGTTGTGGAGCTGAGCGACACTGACTTACCCCGTGAATATCGCTACAAGGTGGTTATGCAGCAATTGGCGACCAACCATCAGCTGCTTAACGGCTCGCTCACGTTCAATATTGTTGGACGTCGAGATGGGGTGGAGGAAGTCCTGCCACTGAATGCGGTGTCGGAGGATGTGGATCAGGACAGCATCAAATTGCGCTTCAAATACTTCCAGACAGTTCAAGGTGTGCTGACATTGCCTGCGGGCTTCGAACCCGAGCGCATAGAGTTGGTTGCGCGTTCCACGGGCAGCAACTCGACGACGGTAGAGAAACGGTTCGGCTGGCTGGTGCAGCAGATATAAGTTTGGTGTGGGAAGCATAATCAATGTTCGACGACAAAAACAGGACGGGTGGACAAGCACATGTTTGGTAGCAAAACAAAAGCGGCAACAAGCGGTACCACCTTACTGGCCCGTTCGGTTGAGGTGCAGGGCAATATCAAATTTGCGGGGCACCTGGAAGTTGAAGGCAAGGTTGTGGGTGATATTTACGCCGATGAAGCGTCTGATGCCCGTGTGCGAGTGCTGGAAAACGGCACCGTCGAAGGCGAGATTCGGGCGCCGAATGTGGTCATCAATGGGCAAATCACCGGTGATGTCTATGCGACCAAACATCTGGAATTGGCAGCTCATGCGGTCGTTAACGGCAACGTGCATTACTGCGTGGTCGAGATGGTCAAAGGTGCCCAGGTGAATGGGAATCTGATGCATATCACTGACGCCAAGACTTCCAAGCTACTTGGGTTTCAGCCAAACAACCAAGCGGCAGCATCGGGGCAAGCGGACGATGGAGAGAAGGGTGAGTAATCCGTCAATACTTGACTAATTTGCTTGGTTAAAGCCATAATCCCCGGAAATCCACGCGAGGATTTATTTGCAGTCGAGGTCTTTTTGAATATGTCCGCTCCCCAAACTTATACGCCGCAACCGGTCCAGGTCAGTGAGAACGCTGTGGCGAAAGTGAAGAGCCTGATCGAGGAAGAGGGCAACGATGACCTGAAGTTGCGTGTTTACGTGACTGGCGGCGGTTGTTCCGGCTTTCAGTACGGCTTCAGCTTTGAAGAAGCGGTGGAGGATGACGATACACAGATCGTGAACGGCGGTGTTACCGTGGTTGTCGACCCCATGAGCTACCCGTACCTGGTCGGTTCCCGAGTAGATTATGAAGAGGGGTTGCAGGGCTCCCGGTTTACTGTCGTCAACCCCAACGCCACCACAACCTGTGGTTGCGGCTCATCCTTTTCCATCTGAACGCGATCCGCGTTTTTTCTAACTTTTAACTTTCCAGCGGTTTCCTCTCCCGGTGCCATCAGGTCATACGGGATAGGCAGCTCCGAGTACCGCTTCCCGGCAGGCGCCGGTCACAGCGGGAAGATTCCCCGGTTTATTGTCCACATATTGCTTGGCCAGCCAGGCAAACGCCACCGCTTCCACCCAGTCCGGATCGACTCCCAGCGCGTTTGTGGTTTTCACGGCGGTGGCCGGCAAATGTCGCTGAATTGCCTTGATCAAGGTGCCGTTATGGGCGCCGCCTCCGCAAACAAATATGTCAGTGCCGGCGTCACAGGTGTCGCGAATTGCGTCGGCAATAGTCATCGCCGTGAACTCCAGCAGGGTGGCCTGCACATCCGCGGGTCGAGGCTGGCAGCGAAGTTGATTGAGCAGGGTTTGCAGCCACTCCAGATTGAAGTCCTCTCGCCCGGTGCTTTTCGGCGGCTGCAGCTGCAAAAATGGGTGTTGTAGCAGTGCGCCCAGCAATGTTGTGTCAGTCGATCCGCTCGCTGCCCAGGCTCCATTCCTGTCATAGGGCATGTTGAGATGCTGCTGAATCCACGCATCCATCAAAGTATTGCCCGGGCCGGTGTCAAAGCCCAACACAGGGCCGGCGACCGGGAGACTGGTGATGTTTGCAATGCCGCCAATGTTAAGGATGCAACGGGCGCTGTGGGGGCTGCCCAGCTGCGCCTTGTGAAAACCGGGTGCGAGAGGGGCTCCTTGTCCGCCGCAGGCAATATCCCGACGGCGAAAATCTGCAACGGTCAAAATCCCGGTGCGCTCGGCGATTATATTGGGGTCGGCAATCTGCAGGCTGAATCGGCGGGTGGCGTGGGGATTGGATTGATGGCAATCGGATTCGTAGTGACCCGGTTTATCATGACCGGGTTGATGACGAATGGTCTGACCGTGGCTGCCGATCGCGGTGACTGCGCCTGCACTGACCCCGGCTTTCTTCAGCAGCTCAATGGTAGCCTCGGCAAAGGCGTCCCCCAGCTGTTGATCCAACTCGCCCATGCGGGCTATTTCATCGTGCCCGGACAGCGTCAGTGAGTGAATTTGGGATTTGAGAGAGGCTGCGAGAGGTTCATTATGAGCGGTGATCAATCGGCATTGGTTGCCTTCAAAAGCTACCAATGCCGCGTCGATGCTGTCCGCGCTTGTGCCGGACATCAGGCCGACAAACAGTCGCGTCGAGAGTGTCACAGCGTACTGGCCGGACCGTTCTGTTCTACTGCCGCAAAGCGTGTATTTTGGCCTTGATCCAGCTCAGCCAGCAGCGGCTGTGTTTGTGCATAAAACCGCTGCAGCTCCTCTTTGGCGACCGATTCCGCTTTGGGTAGCTTGTCCAGCACGGTACGTGGGTTGCGATGCACACCACCGATCAGGAACTCGTAGTGCAGGTGCGGTGCGGTGGAATAGCCGGTAGAGCCCACGCTGCCGATTTTCTGTTTCTGTCGCACGCGGTCTCCGGTTTTGACGTAGCGCTTGTGCAGGTGCAGGTATTTGGTCTGAATGTTGTTGCCGTGCTGAATGAAAACATAGTTGCCATTCGGACGACTATAACCCGAGGCAATTACGCGGCCGGCGCCAGCGGCCCAAACTGGGGTGCCCCGGTCAGCGGCATAGTCGGTGCCGCGGTGCGGGCGCACGGTTTTGTGAATCGGGTGAAGCCGGTTCGGATTGAAATTGGAACTGATCCTGCGGAAATCCAGCGGCGCACGGAGAAACGCCTTGCGCATGGATTCGCCGGTGGGGGTGTAATACTGGCTCTCGCCATTGGTGTCCAAGTAACGTACGGCGCGGAATGTCTGCCCCTGGTTGGTGAACTCGGCAGCGAGAATATCGCCATTGCCGATCTTCTCGCCATTGAGGAAGGACTCCTCAAACAATACTTTGAAACTGTCACCTTCGCGAATATCCAGCGCGAAATCCACGTCCCACCCGAAAATATTGGCCAGATCCATGATCAGTCGATCGTCGAGGCGTACCTTCATGCCCGCCAGATAAAGGGAGCTGGAAATTGTCGCCTGACGCATAGCGAGCTGAACGTCCGGTTGCAGCACCTTGACGCTGTTGCTGAAACCGTCATCGGTGCGCGAAAAAATCTGACTGTTGAGCCGGTCTTTAACATATTCAAGAGACTGCAGCTTGCCCTCGGTGTCCAGCTGGAATATGAACTTGTGACCGGGATAGAGGCGGGTGAGCTGCTTGCCCGCATCGCTGGAGTTCACCAGTTCAAGCACATCGCGGTCAGTCAGGCCTGCGCGCGCAAAGATTCGCGACAAGCTGTCGCCACTGCGCACCGTTTCTTCGATAGTTTTCAGCTCAACTTCCACAGCCAGTGGATCCGGCAAGCTCGCTTCGTTTGCCAGTGCTTGCAATTCTTCCGGTGCTTCGGTGATTGTTGGCAAGGCCAGGGTATGGCTCTGGCGGCTGGCGCTGGCATCTTCAGAGGGAAGTGCGGCAACAATGGCGAGGCCCACAGCGAGGCCAGCAGCCAGCAGCACGTGTCCCTTCGGAAAATGACTTACAATTGTTTGCCTCAGGGTTCGGCTTTGATTACGTGTGGCGTGCATCGACTAATCTCTGGTGCTCAAAAATTCAGCTAATTTAGCAAGTTTATCAGGGAAATTACACTATAGACCATGAATCATCAGCTTGATGACAATTTAATTGAGATAAAATAGCCCCTCGCGGCTACATCTTTATAGACTGTTTCGATATGGTTACAGTTTTTTTATTCTACCGCGCGTCGCGGACTTGTCTCGGCGCGTCAAAGCTTTTACGGGGACACAATTAACCATGGCAGTGGCAGACAACAATTTATTGGAAGACTTGCGGCAACGAGGTCTGGTGGCTCAGATGACCGGCGAAGATCAACTGGCGGCCTATCTCGCCGAGCCGAGAACCCTCTATTGTGGTTTTGATCCCACTGCCGACAGTCTCCATATCGGAAGCCTAGTGCCGCTGCTCACTCTGCGGCGCTTTCAGTTGGCCGGTCACACGCCCATCGCATTGGTTGGCGGCGCGACGGGGCTGATTGGTGATCCAAGCTTCAAGGCTCAGGAACGGCAGCTCAATACCTCGGATGTGGTCTCTGGCTGGGTTGAAAAAATTCATGCCCAGGTCTCGCAGTTTCTGGAGTTCGATACTGACGGATCATCCAACGCCGCCCGGGTTGTCAATAATCTGGACTGGGTCGGAAAGATCAATGTGCTGGATTTCCTGCGCGACGTCGGCAAGCATTTTTCCGTCAACAACATGATCAACAAGGAGTCGGTCAAACAGCGCATTGAGCGGGAAGGTGAGGGTATCTCTTTCACGGAATTCACCTATATGCTGCTGCAGTCCTATGATTTTGCCGAGCTCTACAAGCACCATAAATGCACACTGCAGATTGGCGGCTCGGACCAGTGGGGCAATATTACCGGTGGTATTGACCTGACACGCCGCATGTATGGCGGTCAGGTATTCGGCTTGACGCTGCCATTGGTCACTAAGGCGGACGGAACAAAGTTCGGCAAGACGGAAGCCGGTACCATCTGGCTGGATGCACGCAGGACCTCACCTTATGCGTTCTACCAGTTCTGGCTGAACACCGCCGATGCCGATGTGTACAAATTCCTGCGTTACTTTACCTTTTTGTCCATTGAGGAAATAGCGGCCATAGAACGGGACGATCAGGCGGCTGAGGGGCGGCCGCAGGCACAGAAGATTCTGGCGACCCAGGTCACACGCCTGGTGCACGGCGAAGAGGGTTTGCAAGCGGCGCAGCGCATCACCGATGTACTCTTTTCAGGTGCGGTTACCTCGCTGAGTGAGACGGATCTTGAACAGCTCAAACTGGACGGTTTGCCGTTCGCTCAACTGAACCGGGCGGAGCTGCCTGAGAAAACACTGACCCAGTGGCTGGTGGACGCCGGTATGGTGGCCTCAGGTAAGCAGGTAAAGGACGCACTCGGTCGAGCAGCCGTGCTGGTGAATGATCGCGCGCAAACCAATGATGATAATCTGCAGGCGGAGCGATCATTTGCGCGGGAAAACGGCTTATTCAACCGCTTCTATGTAGTGAAACTGGGTAAGAAAAAATACCAGCTGTTTGAAGTCGTCTGACTTCGCAATCCCGTAGCAACTGTAGCCTGGGTGAAGTGCAACGAAACCCAGGTCTTGTCCGCGAACCGCTTTCGGATTCCGCTGCGCTTCATCGGAGCCACAGATCCACATAATCGCCCCCTGAGGGGCGATTGCCGGTGTGGGAAGTTAACCTTCCATTTCTTCCAGTTCCTTGCCTTTGGTTTCCTGAACAAATTTCAATACGAACACCACAGAGATCGCCGCGCATAAGGTGTAAAGGCCATAGGCGCCCGCCAGCCCGATGGATACCAACAGCATAGGAAAGGTCAGCGTGATCAGGAAGTTCGCCATCCATTGAAAGAACCCGGCGACTGCCAAAGCAGAGCCGCGAATTTGGTTCGGGAACATTTCGCCCAGCATGACCCACATGATCGGTCCCCAGGACATATTAAAGAAGGCGACATAAGCATTGGCAGCAATGAGTGCCACGACCCCCATGGTGCCGGACAGGGCAACATTATTGGTCTGAGGATCAAAGGTGGCCGTAGAGAACGCAATTGCGGCAATCGCCAGCGTCACCGTCATGCCGGCAGAGCCGATCCACAACAATGGCTTGCGGCCAATTTTATCGATCAGGGCCAGGGTCACTATGCAGGCACCGATGCTCACGCCGCCGGAAATGACGTTGATCAGCAGTGCATCGCTTTCAGAAAAGCCCACCGCTTGCCACAGCACCGCGCCGTAATAGAACACTACGTTGATGCCGACAAGCTGTTGGAAAATTGCCAAGCCGATACCGACCCACACGATGGGACGAATCTGACGTGTACCCTTGACGAAGATGTCCCGTAGCCGAGGCTTGTGATCTTGCTCCAGCGAGGCTTGAATGTCCGCTAGCTTGTGGTCGCCATCACCTTGCCCATAGAGTTTACGCAGAACGTTGCGCGCGACGTCAGTTTTGCCCTTGAAAACCAGAAATCGCGGACTTTCAGGAATAAACAGAAGCGTAATGAAGAAAAGGACCGCGGGAATCAACTCCATCCAGAACATCCAGCGCCAGGCTTCGAAGCCTAACCACAGCGTCTGCTGTGCCGAGCCTCCGGCGACGTCCGCCAATACATAGTTGCTGACAAACGATAGAAACAGGCCGCTGATGATCGCGATTTGTTGTACGGTTGTGAGCCTGCCGCGATACTTGGCCAGCGACACTTCGCTGATATACGCGGGCGCCATGACGCTGGCCGCTCCAACCGCCGCCCCGCCAATAATGCGGTAGATGACGAATTCCAGCGAGGATGAAGCCACACCCGAGCCCCAGGCGGAGACGATAAAGAACACGGCAGAGACAAGCAATAAGGCGCGCCGGCCAAACTTGTCTGCCAGTCGTCCCGCTGCCGCCGCGCCGGCTGCACAGCCCAGGAGCATTGAGGCAACATTGAAACCTGTTACCGCGGCGTCAGAATCGAACGCGGCGGTCAGGCCATCGACCGTCCCGTTAATGACGCCGCTATCGAAGCCAAAAAGAAAGCCCCCAATTGTTGCGATACAGCTGATGAGAATAATGAACGCGGTATTTTCCTGATCGGGATGGGAGGATGATTCAGTCATTGTGATACCCGGTTATTGAAATTATTGAACTTGATTTGCTTTGCCTGTTGCCATTGCGTTGCCGAGGATCAAGATCCTAGCGGCTATTCGGAGCGCGAACAAGTTGCTACTTGCCCGGGCTCCTATGGCGTGGCACGCAGACGTTTCCCTGTAGGTAAGGGCTATCCTCATATAGTTTTAACGACTATAACATATCATAAATGCGCTCCATGTCGAAGTTCGTATCGGGAGTTGAAACTCCGGCTCGGCCCCAAACATCGTTCGATCAATTTCTGCACTGTGACTCCGGCCTCCGGAGGTACTGGTAAATCGCCCGCCGCTGCGGTTTTTTGGCTGTTTTGAAGAAAACTGATTTTTTTACAACAAAGCTATTGCGCCGCCGAGCTGGATGCGTATAATGCGCTCCTCGGTTGGGGCAACACAGACGCTTCAGCCCGC
>CAYQQJ010000035.1:0-36590 GCA_964419935.1 uncultured Cellvibrionaceae bacterium | reverse complement strand
CACGGTGGGTCAAAAGTAATGGCCAAAAGTGGGTCAAAATAGATGGCCATTGACATCAGATTCATCAACACTCCATGGGAGGAGTCAAATGTCAGATAAAGCAGAACTAAATTTCGCTTCAAAAGAGTCTGTTGCTTTAGATCTAGCTAAGTTGATCGCTCACAAAGAGGGGGTTCCCTCCACAGATCCTGAATATCGAAAAAAATTCTTAGATCTATATCATGAGTGCTTGGAGGCGACGCATTACCATAGAGGTTCTTAGATTCTATGTTCCATTAGGGCACTGCGTAGCCAAATGTAACAATACGCTCCAGCCGATGCGCTAAAGCGCACGGCTGAGCTTCGCGTTACAAGGCTCTGCGAGAGGAGCTTTTAAGTAGTTCAGGAGCTTCAAGTTCGCGGCAATTTCGGGCTCGCACTCGGCGAGTTAAACAGGTGGCAAAATCGGTGGCGCTGTTCCTGGTGCTTCCGTTAAAGTAAGGCAATTCGGCACCGACATAGCATTCTGCATGGTGTGCCAGTAAGAAAAATGGCGGGCCGGAAAGTTCTACATTCTTACCGTCCCATTTATCAGCAGCGGCTCCGCTGGCGCTCCGCAACGTGGGGTAGCAAAGCCCGCGAATCGCCGCTGTAACAAGTGCAGTCACGCGACACAGGTAAGCGTCGCTCGTTCCTCGCTATGCTTACCTGTGCGCGTGCTACAAGCGTTAGGCTAAAAGAATAATGAGACCATCTATGAAAATTTTCTTGGTATTGTTAATAGCACTATCTTCATTTGCAGCACAAGCCGATCAAGGTAGTTCTGAATCTTTGGCTCTACGAAAGTCCTACCCAATTCAACTCTATATGAGCGCCTGCGTTTCAGCTCGAGCTCAACCTTCATTGGTTAAAAAGCAAGCCAAAGACTTGGGCTTTACTAAAGCAGGTAAAGCGGCTGCTAGCCAATACCTGCAAGGCCATAAAGGACAAGCGTGGGTCTCGACCAATGAACATGGTCAATTTGCCATAGCGTCTCAAACTCGTGGTCTATGTTCAGTTTTTATACACCAAGGTAGTCCTGAAACACTGATTGCTGGCATGGAAGCCTGGCTGCCACCAGAAAACTCTGGATTTAGCTTCAAAAAAGAAATTGTTTCAGAATCAGAGCATTTAACGACGACATCGTATCAGATCTTTCGCGGCGACCAATTAATGGAGCAGTGGGTAATTACAGTATCCAAAGAGCCTGGCTCGGGCCTTGTAGCCATAATGTCCTACAATGCACCGCAAGCCTAACAATCCAAGGCAGTGGGACATATTTTGCTTCGCTGCGCTCAAAACGCAAAATATGCCCCTGCTTGGGGGCGTTATGTTCGCAAGGTAATAAGGAGATAGGATTGTGTTTGAGAAAGGGCCGTCAAAAGCTTTTCTACACCGAATTCAGCGTGAGGCTGAAAAGGATGTCGCCATTACGACATCTGCACGGGAAGCCGTGCGTCAAACTGAGCTGATCGAAAGCTTAGTAAGTAAAGCGGAAAAAGCTGAACAAGAAGCTAGCAAGGCTGTCCAGATCTCCAAGAATTCGAACCACATCGCCATAGCTTCAATCATAATAAGCAGCGTCTTGGCAATCCTCGCTATAGTAGTAGCTATTGCTATTGGTGTTGGCAGCGCTGGCTAATCACGGAAAACATAACAATGCAATTATGTACGCCACAGCAAGCTGTGGCCGGACCTCCGTTACGGCGCTTTGCGCCTTCACTTCGGCCGCATATCGCAGGCGTTATAGCTTTTGAAATTATGGTTGGTTGTGGGGCTGTTTACCCGGCGTACAATCAGCCAGCATCCAACAACTTGGCTGGTGGCGGAGTAAATTCAAGTTTAACTCAACGTGGTTTCGTTGTAGTCTCTGGCAAAGATCGAACACCATTGGTGCAGCCTGGGAAGTTCATCAGTTCTTGGGTAGTGCAGTAAAAACAATAATCGTGGCGCTGTCGGCTTCAAGCCTGCAGCTTCACATTTGCAATAACAAGTCGCAGCAGTACGCGCACTTCGTGCGCCGGATAACCTTTTGCGTCGCTCGTTCCTCACTATGCAAAACGTTACCGCTGTGCTCAGCGTTATATCAGAACGTTAAATTTAGAATAAACAAGACAGCCATCTTAACGGAAGTCAGGGTGCGTTGCTTCCGCAGTGCTCGCGATAGCGTCGAGAATAGAACCGGAGATGCGGAAAAATTTACTGATGAAGATATAGGTGTCTATAGGTGTCATGTTGCCGATTCGCGGGCGCGGATAACTCTGCCCATTCGAACACAGCGCGTTAATGGAGGGGATTGAGGGGCTAGGTTAGAACAGCCCTACAGGAAGCCAAGCCAGGCGTACGTTGATAACCCAGTTGCTTCGATGCAGCCTTCAACCGGTGGGCGCAACCGACCAAGCCTTTGAACTGGCTTTCAAACTTGGTCACCAGAAAGAGCCAATGTTTCGGTTCGATATCGAGCCGATCCAGGATCGGCGGAAGATTCGCGGCAATGGCGCCACGCTTATCTTCTCGGATAATACGGCCACTCCAATCAACCAGCTCAATGTAGTCCTGGAGCCGGAATGGAAGGCCTGCGGGCATGGGTTCTCGAGGATTGCCAACGAATGGCATCAGGCTGTCTGGCTGGTCTCCACTGCCCTTAAGCTCGCGGATGCGGGACTTGATGGACGTGTGCTCAGACGTTTCTGGCGTCTCAGCCAATTTGGCGCGAACAGGATTTAGGTCGACGTAAGCCATACAGGCTGCCAAGGCCTTTTCATCCAGCAAAGCTTGGGAGCTGAAGCGGGATTCCCAGAACCGGCCGGTACATTGGTCTTCGGCGTTGGCTTGGCGGGCAATGGGCTCATTTAGCGCTCGCATGAACCAGCTGATGTCACAGAGCTGAATTCGCCATAGATCGAGCCGTTCATTGACGGCGTGAAGCTCTGCCTCTGTTAAAGGATCGTTCCTGAGGTATTTCTGAGTCAGCAACGTGCCTTTGTACAGCTGATGCCATCGTTCACAGACTTCATGGTTCGCCCACTGCAGAGCCTTGGGCTTGTTGATGTGCAGTACCAGGTGATGATGATTGGACATGACGGCATAGGCGCACACATCAATGGCAAAGATCTCTGCGAGCGCCAAAATTCGGTCTTCGATCCACTGGCGGCGGTGTTCGAAGCATTTGCCGGTGACGATATCACTACCACACAGAAAGGCCCGGCGAACACAACGGGACGTGCAGTGGTAATAGGGTGTGGCGTCCAATGAAATGAGCTGCTTTCTGGGCTTTGGCATGATCCGATCCTCCTTGAACTGATGCTGGTTGAATATACAGCTATAAGGGCGCTCGATCAACTGCTAGGATGGGTGTCTTGTTAGGTATTTGCGAGCATTATGTATATGCAGCGTTTCGCAAGCCTAGGTGCTCTACGAAGGGTTGGAAATCCTTATCTGAGAATAGTAAAGGAAGATTATGCTCAATACAGTACGATGCAATGATAACGTCGGCGGTCTTTCGTATAGTAATGCCTTTTTTGCGCAGCTGCCGGAAATTGTCCGCGCTCTTTATAGCCATTTTCTTCCCGAGAAGCTCAAAGACGGTAAGCTCCTCCAACATGCTCTTAGCAATTTTGTAGTCCTTTTCGTGCCGAAATCCCTGAAGTACCTCTGTCAGTATCAGGTCGCCAATAGAAACTGCACGATTACCCAGAGTACGGTCAAGAAAATCGGCCTCTGCGGAGTCGTTCCCGCTGAAATAGTCAATCCAGACACTGGAGTCTACAAGGATCACGAAGCACGCCTCATGTCGTCCAGGTCGCCCGACCACTCTAGCTTACCTCTAAAGCGCTTGATTCCTTCCTGTTTTTTCAGCCTAATCAACGCCTTAAGGCCTTGCTCTACTGCCTCTTTCTTAGTTTTGAGGCCCGTGGCTTTAAGCGCATCACTCATCAGTTTGTCGTCAATTTCAATATTGGTTCGCATGGTCTCAATCTCAGCAATGTGTATAATCAAAAGTATATATACACATATAAATTGCGTCAACTGACAAAGGTTTTCCGTTGGCTGTTCCGAACCAGTCCGTTACGCGGGCGGTATGCAAGACCAACGATGGAGATAGATTGATGAAAGGATACGTTCTTGCTTTAGCATTGTAAGCGATCATCAATAACCCCCATCTAAAACTGTGCATTCCAATGTGCCATAGCTGTAAATTCACCAAAGAAAAAATTGAATCACCGCTGGCGGTTAAGTGTTATCTAGCGCTGTAGTGATTTCGGGTAGCGGTGAGATGCCGGCGGCCTTCTTGCCTTTGAGCCGATAACTCTCACCACTAATCTGCACGATGTGCGCAGGCGATTGCCACCTTGACGTTACCTCGCGCCAGATTGCGCACGACTGTATGGATGCAGGAGGTAGAGCGACGCAGGAAGCCAAAGCGATCGACCACAGGGACTTGATCATAGGTTCCCTAGAGGTGGTTCAGCGGCATAGAGCCAATTTCCTCTCCGGATCATAAACAAAAAAGCCCCACCAGCTTTCGCTGACGGGGCTTTTGGGTGGCGCCAATCCGCGAGTTATTTAGCGGCGGCGGCTTTCTTTTCTTTCTCTTTGGCAATCACGTCTTCAGCCACATTGGCCGGACAGGCTGCGTAGTGAGCAAACTCCATGGAGAACTGGCCGCGGCCGGACGTCATGGTGCGCAGGGTGCTGATGTAACCGAACATTTCTGAAAGCGGTACATCGGCTTTGATGCGCACGCCGGTAGCGCCGGCTTCCTGGCCGGAGATCATGCCACGACGACGGTTCAGGTCACCAATCACATCACCCACGTGATCTTCCGGGCTGAAAACGTCTACTTTCATGATCGGCTCAAGCAACTGAGGACCGGCTTTGGGCATGGATTGGCGGAAAGCGCCCTTCGCAGCAATTTCAAACGCAATGGCCGAGGAGTCAACGGCGTGGTAAGCACCGTCTGTCAGTTCCACCACAACGTCCAAGACCGGGAAGCCCGCCAGCGGACCAGTGGCCATCATCGACTTGAAGCCTTTCTCAATGGCTGGGAAGAATTCCTTGGGAACGTTACCGCCCACAACCGATGAGGTGAAGGTAAACCCGGTGTTTTGCTCGCCGGGCTTGATGATGTAGTCGATCTTACCGTACTGACCGGAACCACCAGACTGCTTCTTGTGCGTGTAGCTGTCTTCAATTTGCTGGGTGATGGTTTCGCGGTAGGCCACCTGCGGTTGCCCCACGATCAGTTCAACGCCGTAGGTACGCTTGAGGATGTCCACTTTGATATCCAGGTGCAACTCGCCCATCCCTTTGAGGATGGTTTCACCCGAATCAACGTCCGTCTCTACGCGGAAGGTGGGGTCCTCGGCCACCATTTTGCCAATGGCAATACCCATTTTCTCGGTTGAACCCTTGTCTTTCGGTTTAACCGAGATAGAAATTACCGGCTCCGGGAACACCATGGCTTCCAGAGTACAGGGGTGCTTGGGATCACACAGGGTGTGACCGGTCTGCACGTTCTTCATGCCCACGATAGCAATGATGTCTCCCGCTGTTGCGCTGGACAGTTCGTTACGCTCGTTGGCGTGCATTTCAACCATACGGCCAACACGCTCGGTTTTGCCGGTAAAGGAGTTGAGGATGGTGTCGCCTTTGTTCAGGTTACCGGAGTAAATGCGCACAAAGGTCAGGGCGCCAAAACGGTCATCCATGATCTTGAACGCCAGAGCGCGGAAAGGCTCGTCGGCAGAAACGACGGCGAACTTGCCGGTCGGGTTACCTTCTTCATCAGTCAGCGGCTGCGGGTTGACTTCTTGCGGCGCGGGCAGGTAATCAACAACCGCATCCAGCAACAGGTGCATACCTTTGTTTTTGAAGGCGGAACCACAATAGGTGGGGAAGAAAGCCAGCTCAAGAGTGCCCTTGCGGATGCAGCGCTTGATGTCTTCTTCAGACGGCTCTTCGCCTTCCATGTAAGCCATCATCAGGTCGTCGTCCATTTCAACGGCGTTTTCGACCATTTGATCACGGTACATTTCAACATCGTCAACCATATCGGCCGGTATGTCGGTAACCGTGTAGTTTTCGGGCAGACCGCTTTCATCCCAAACGTACGCTTTTCGGGTCAACAGGTCCACTACACCGGAGAAGGTGTCTTCACGGCCGATGGGCAGGGTCATGATGAGCGGTTTGGCGCCCAACACGTTTTTCACCTGTTCGGTTACGCGCAGGAAGTCCGCGCCGACACGGTCCAGCTTGTTAACGAAGATCAGACGGGAAACCTTGGAGTCGTTCGCGTAGCGCCAGTTGGTCTCTGACTGGGGTTCTACACCGCCAGAGCCACAGAATACGCCAATGCCGCCGTCGAGCACCTTCAATGAACGGTACACTTCCACGGTGAAGTCAACGTGCCCGGGGGTATCGATGACGTTGAAACGAGTGCCTTTCCAGAAACAGCTCACGGCGGCCGACTGGATGGTAATTCCGCGTTCCGCTTCCTGTTCCATGAAGTCAGTGGTGGATTCACCCTCGTGTGTTTCCCCGAGCCGGTGAATTCGACCCGTCAGTTTGAGGATACGCTCGGTAGTGGTGGTTTTTCCGGCATCAACGTGGGCGAAGATACCAATATTTCGGTATAAGGATAGGTCAGTCATTGGCGCTCTCTAAACGGGTTGGGTAAAGCTGGTTAAAAATAGGCCGCAAATATACAGGAAGTTGAGCGAGTTTGCTCAAGAAAAATACAATAGTTGATGCCCACCCGACAACGAGCCGTTTGCGCGGGCAGCATGGAGGCTGCCGGGGCGCTACCAGACAAAATCGCGCAACGCATTGATTTAACTGTAAATACCAACTTGCTATATACCATTCCGCGCTGGAGAAGTGACTTTCTCTGCCGAGTGGCACGGTCTGGGCCGGATACGTTGCCGGCCATGTCACGGGTGGGAGGGCTTTAACTGGCCGCACAGCCTCTTACTGAGAATGCTTGGGACCCTCGGCATAAATCAACGCTCAAACGCGCGAATCGAGCCGGGGTCGCAAGGTTTGTAACCACACATCACACATTAGGAGGCAAGCGATGGGCATCTTGGCATCCCGATAAGAATCGTTCAGCGGGTACGGTGCTGGGCATGTTGCTTTAATCAGTGCATTACAAGAGTGCTGCGCGTACTGAGCTATATCTGAGTCGGTTAATAAGGAGAGTAAAATCTATGAAATCAGAAGACAACATCATCAAGTTATTTTGTGTCTACACAATACTGTCTGTGGTCATATCCATTTTTGCATGGTTAGCTGTCGGCATTGGATTGGTGTCAATTTCACCCAATTACATCGCCAGTATCGGGATCTTGGGTTGGGGTTTAGCGTGTTTGGTTTACATGCTGGGGCTGTTTATGGTTTACCGTCTAAAGCAGAACCAGGCTGGACCCGCTATTTTTGTATTGTATCCCGCCGCTCAAGCGTTGGCGCTCGCTCATGCTTTAGTTTCGCAAGGTTGGTACTACGCACCGAGCGCCGGCTCTCAAGGAACCGTTCCGGCATTGCTAATTTCATTGGCTATGCTGACCTACTTGTTCAGCAAAAATCTGACGTTTCGCAAATTGATCTAGAACAACTGCTTGATCCGGCGTCACCATATTGCTCCGCAATGGTGACCTGATCATGTTGGCGACGAGGGATGGAACGAGAGAGCAGGGCATCAACCGCCAACTCCCCAACAACTGTCGCATTGGACGCTTAGATTACGGCAACCGCGCAGGTTCCCGGCGGTTGCGGCCTGGCTGGCCAGTCAAGCTGTCGCCCAGATCCTTGCGCGCCTCGGCAGCGTATGCCTGCAGCTGTTTAACCATTTCCGGATAGAGCCCTTGCACGTCGTAATCTTCGCCGGGGTCATGGGCGAGATTATAGAGCGCCATAGGCACATCCGCGCGGCTGAACTCGCCAGGCACACCGTTCTTGCCATGCAGGGTCGTGTAGGTGTTGGACGCGTGCGGCAACACCAGCTTCCAGTGCTTGTAGCGCACGGCTTCCAGATTATTGTCACCGAAGTAGTAGTACATCAACTCGCGCGGCCCCTTGTTCGTCTGCCCCAACCATTCAGAGAGGAAGTTGATGCCGTCTATCGGCCGTTCTGGGGTGGACGCACCAGCGGCAGCTACGATGGTGGGCAGCAGGTCCATGTTGGTCATCAGTTCGCTGTATACGCCGCCGGGTCTGATTTTATCGGGCCAGCGCACCAGCATCGGCACCCGGGTACCGCCCTCCCAGGCGGTGGATTTACCCTCTTTCAAGCCACCGGACGAGCCTGCGTGGTCGCCAAAGTTGAGCCAGGGACCATTGTCGCTGGTGACTATCAGCAAGGTGTCCTTTGCCAGATTTTGCTTGTCCAGCGCTTTCATGATTTCGCCCACAGACCAATCCAACTCCATGATCACGTCGCCAAATAAGCCCAAGTCGCTTTTGCCCCTGAATTTATCGGAAACCGCGAGCGGTACATGGGGCATCGGATGGGCGAGATACAGGAAAAACGGCTTCTTATGGTCACGCTCAATGAACTCCACCGCACGATTGGTGAGCTCGGTCGTCAGCTTGGCCTGTCCTTCCAAGCTGGTAACACTGCCGACTTTTTCCATATCTTTGTAGAGAGGCAAATCCGGCCAGTTAAACCGCCAGTTATCGGGATCGGTAAGGCGCTTGCCGTGGTAGTCCATGGGCCAAATATCATTGGAATAAGGGATGCCGTAAAAGCTGTCGAAGCCATAGCGCCCCGGGAAGTAAGGCGGCTGATTACCCAGGTGCCATTTGCCAAGCATGGCGGTGGTGTAGCCCGCCCGTTTCAACAGCGAGGCGATGGTCGCCTCCTCTGGGTTAAGAGCTGTTTTGTCACCTGGCAAAAGTGCACCCGCCAATCCGAGCCGGTTGGGGTATGTGCCGGTTAACAGCGCAGCCCGGGATGTGGTACACACAGCCTGGGCAGCATTGAAGTGCGTAAACCGCATGCCCTCTTCCGCCAAGCGGTTAATGTTGGGCGTGGGGATACCGGTCATGCCGTAGGGCTCAGTATCGCCGTAGCCCATGTCATCGAACAGAACGATAATGACATTAGGTTGGTGGACATGGGGCTCTACGGCTGTCGCACCGGCTGCCAAAGGGCACAAAAAGAGGATGAACGTTATTATCCTATGTAGCATCATGCGCACCCCTCATACATACCCCTCATCATTCAAATAGCACGGGACCAACATCTTGCGTCCCAGCCTAAAGCAGCGCACGGGCTATGGCAATCATCTGGATTTTCGTGCCTCAGAGTTACGGGCGTTAGAGCCATTTGTGGTTTGCAAAACGGTGACGTGTCTCTCTTTCTGCTGTTACGCTTTACTATGCTTCACGTGATGAATATTCTTATTTTCGCTGACTTTTGTGTTCGAAACCCGTTTCGGCCACGTAATGACGACCTGGTGAACACTGTAAAGAGGAGAAAATAGAGACATGAATGCGCAACAAGTTGAAGAGCTTCTCCAGACGCTGGAAACCCGCTTCGGGAAACACATGAACCGCCACAAAGGCCTTGATTGGAACCAAGTACAGACAAGGCTGAAAAAGAATAAAGCAAAGCTTCAGTCACTCCACGAGATGGAGGTAACCGGCGGTGAACCGGATGTTGTGGGTCACGATACCAAGACGGGCGAGTATATTTTTTACGATTGCTCTCCCGAGAGCCCCAAAGGCCGCAGAAGTGTGTGCTATGACCGGGAGGCGCTGGAATCACGAAAAGAGCACAAGCCTGCTAACAACGCTGTTGATATGGCGGCGGCCATGGGCATTGAACTTTTGACCGAGAAGCAGTATCGCGAATTGCAGAAACTCGGATCCTTCGATACAAAAACATCGAGCTGGGTGGAGACGCCAGCTACCATCAGGAAACTTGGTGGCGCATTGTTTTGTGACCGGCGCTACGACCATACCTTCCTGTACCACAACGGCGCGCAGTCGTACTATGCTGCCCGAGGGTTCCGCGGCTCTGTGCGAGTTTAAGTGTTCAACGAGACCAGCGTTCCTATGGTAAGGCGGCGCTACTGCTGGGGAGATCACGGTGGAGTTTAGCCTTACAAACTGAGCTATCTGTAGACTTTTCTCGATAACAGTTCAATAATGCGCCGACAGTAAACTGCCGCCATAATAAAAACTTAGAAACGGATGAAGCCTGAAATTGGCAGTCACGTTCCCAAGGATAGGAGATATCCATGTTACCCACACAAGCACATGCCCGCCGTTTTGCATTGACGAGCATTCTGGTATCCGCCGTATTTTCAGGTGGTTGTCGAACTATCCAGCACATCGACATTGATGATAACAGCGCACAAACTGCCAGAATCAGTGCAACAAAAGCAATTAATGAACGCATGTTCTTTCGGGCGGATTACAGCCGCAATTCCGCCGAAGGGGACACCCCGACGGTGTTGGAAACGACAGAGGATGGCAGCGATTCAGAGATCAACCTGGGCACTATCGTTATCCCAGGTCCAACAATCGTCTCTACCGAGATGGAAACAGATTCTGTCGCCATGACTGTCGGCTTCAACATGCTCAAAGAGGATTGGATTGAGCTCAGGGGCAGTGTCGGCATTCGTCACACAAGCGCAGCACTCACGTTAATCGAGCAGAACGATCAACATTATCATTACGATGGCTCAAGCACTGGGCCTACCGCAATGGTCGAGATGGCGTTTCCGTTTACGGAGCGCCTGAAAGCCAAAGTCGGCGTCAGCCAAGCAGTGTTTTTGGCAGGCGACAGAGGTTATCACTTCGACGGGTCGCTGTTGCTGTCTTACACGCTCGCTGATCATTTTGAAATATTCGGCGGCTGGCAGAACACGCTTTACGAAAACGAAGAACAACTTTCTGAAATCTCTCTGGACGCCAAAGGTGCTGTCTACGGTGTCAGATTCGGATTTTAACTTTGTTGGCTCGACATCATGGAGCACTTAGGCACCAACAACACCACCTCCGGCGCATTACATGGTCCGGGCTATTCCGGCTCAACGCCAATTACTGGCCACTACAACCATGGCCCGAGTATCGATTCGGTCTACAACACCTATGCGGTTGAATGGGATGCGAACGGCATACGCTGGTACGTGAACGATGTGAACTTCTACAGCGTTACGCGCGCGCAGGTTGAGCAGTACGGGCAGTGGGTTTACGATCAGCCTTTCTGGTTTTTGTTGAACGTCGCCGTTGGTGGCAACTGGCCGGGAGACCCCGACCACGCGAACTTCACCACCCAGCGGATGTACGTGGACTACGTTCGAGTGTATCAGTAGGCACCAGTGCCCCTCGCCATGTTGGCGGGGGGATTTATAAAATTGAGACTTACGGAGGGGCTACTCTCGTTTACTTGCACTTCGTCCTCGACTTCATCCAATATGCGATAAACCTGATTGGCTTCGATCCGTTTGTCATCAGGGATAGTCCTTTTGAAAACGCATAAACACATCCATGTAGCTTCGACGTGCATGGATGCACTAATGCCGCGATGGCAGGATGCCAGAGAGCGGCCCCGCGGCGTCTCGGCAACTGCGTCCTGCGTTGCTCTACCTTCCGCCATCCATGGCGGTCGCCTGCCGCGAGGGTTTCAAAAGGTCTATCCCTGATGACAAACTCCCTGGGTGCGCTCGATTAAGGCTGTATCTTCGATAAGAATATTATTTGCAGCTATCCAAAATTTCCGGTTTAACCGCATTCGAATTTTTTTAACCGAGCCGCAATGATCATCACGCGACGTACCATACATTCCATAATCCTGCTTTAGTTTTACGATTCTGTATCCCAATATTTACACCTGCACAGCCTAGCGACTTCGGGTAAACTATCAGTTACTCAAACGCGGTGTAATTCTGTAACAACAGCTCCGCAAAAAGAATTTCGGAACAAGACCATGAGCTCACTACGTCGCGAAAAAGGCTCTTCCAATACTCGGGTATTGGAAATCATTGAAGCGGTATCTCGTGCCGAACGTCCCTTGAGCCCCGCAGATCTTGCCATCCAACTTGATATTCCACGGCCTACCGTCCACCGGCTTTTACAACAGCTGGAGGCTAGCAACTTCTTGCAAACCGACATACGCGGCCTGATGATTCCGGGGGATCGGTTGCACAAAATCGCGGTGGGTGTATTGCATAACAGCCGCCACAAGGCTGAACGACGAGCGATATTGGAAAACCTCGCGAGCAAAACCGGAGAGACCTGCGGCATAGCAATACCCGACGGAACCGAGATGATTTATTTCGACCGGGTGCAAAGCAACTGGCCGCTGCAGATTTACCTGCCGGTCGGCAGCCGCACGCCCTTATGGTGCACTTCGAGCGGCAAACTCTATTTGAGCTCACTTACGAAAGAACAGAGAAAGCGCATTATTGGCAATTTGCCACTGGAGAGGCGCGCGCGCAACACCCTGAGCAGTGCAGAAGCGCTCGAAAACGCGGTGCTTGCGATTCATGAAACTCAGCTGGGTGTGGACAACGAGGAATTCATTGACGGCATGGTCGCCTGTGCGGTGCCAATCAAAGACAAGGCCGGCAAATTGTTCGCGTGTCTTTTTTGCCACGGCCCCGTGATTCGAAAATCCTTGAAACAGTTGCAAGAACTTGCGCCAGAAATGCGGGCGGCGGCTGCACAAATTGAGGAAATGATCGGCGCACACGACACTCAGGAATAGAAAGTCCAATTCCTGAGTGCGCAGCTTTCATTTAAACCGAGACCGCGCTGGCCGCTATACACAAAGCTGCTTCTGTTCCCCAAGCCCCTCGATACCCAGGTGAACTGTGTCACCACGCTTGAGAAATACCTGAGGCTTTTGCCCCGAACCAACACCTGGCGGCGTACCGGTAGCGATAATATCGCCAGGCTGCAACGACATGTACTGGCTTAGGTAAGCGACAACATGAGCCACACCAAATACCATGGTTTTGCTATTGCCATCCTGAAAGCGGTGACCGTTCACTTCCAGCCACATACCTAAAGCCTGCGGGTCTTCCACTTCATCGCGGGTCACCAGCCAGGGGCCGATTGGGCCGAAGGTATCGCAGGATTTCCCTTTGGTCCACTGTCCATCGCGCTCAAGTTGATAGGCACGCTCGGAAACATCATTCACCAGGCAGTAACCCGCCACATAATCCAGCGCGTCGGCTTCGTCCACATACTTGGCTTCTTTGCCAATCACTATACCCAGCTCTACTTCCCAGTCCGTTTTCTCGGACCCACGCGGTATTTCAATATTATCGTTGGGGCCACATACGGCACTGGTAGCCTTCATGAAAATAATTGGTTGCTTGGGAACCTGCATGCCGGCCTCGGCCGCGTGGTCAGAATAATTCAGGCCGATACAGATAAATTTTCCGATACTGCCCACGCAAGGTCCGATGCGTGCGTCAGCCTCGAGCTTTGGCAAGCTCGTGAGATCGAATGCGCGCAATTTGGCCAGGCCTTCATCGCTCAGCACTTCGCCAGCAATGTCGTGCACCACGCCGGACAGATCCCGCACATTGTTGTTCTGGTCCAGCACTGCAGGCTTTTCCTGGCCTTTGGGACCAATACGTAGCAACTTCATAAATTTCTCCAAATACTTGTCAAGCGAGAGTGGGTCTGTTCAATTTTTCCAGAACCGCGGGATTAACCACATTTTGCGGGGGCTGACCCTCGAGAAAATCCAGGGCGGCGGTGATGGCCATGCGGCGCAATAATTCGATGGATTCCAGCGTTTGGTAAGCGGTATGCGGTGTGAGGAAAACTTCATCCAGCGCCAGCAATTCGTGATCGGGGTTTTGTAACGGCTCGCCTTCCAGCACATCAAGCCCGGCGGCCGCGACCTTGCCGGATTTGACTGCACGGATCAAAGCGTCGGTATCAATCAGTTCACCGCGGGCGGTGTTTACGATACGCAGGCCGTCTTTGGCCAAGGCAAGGTGGGTGTCATTCACCACATGGCGAGTGTGCTCGTTCAAAGGCGCCATCAGCGCCAGGGTATCACTCTGGCGGAACAGCTCTTCGAGGTTGACCTGTTCCACGCCAAGGGATGCGAACTGGCTTGCTGGCAGCATCGGATCAAAAGCAATCATGCGATAGTTAAGCGGTGCGCAGCATTCGGCGAGTTTGCGCGCTATACGGCCGAAGCCCATGAAACCGAGGGTGCGCTGTGACAAACGGCGCATGGTGTAGCCCTCGCCGTCGTCCCAGATGCCGCGCCTCACCTGACGATCGAAATAAACGATTTTCCGCTCCGCTGCGAGAATCATCCCCAGTGCATGGGCCGCGACTTCCTCTACCCCGTAATCCGGCACATTAATGGCAACCACACCGCGACGGGTAAAAGCATCCAGGTCATAGTTATCCACACCAATGCCCAAACGCACCGCCACCTTGCATTTGGGCAGCCGCGCCAGCAATGCGTCGCCCACTTTGGAGTAGACAACCAGCAAAGCGTCCGCGTCGGCCGCTTGTGCCACAATCTCGTCGTCGCTGGTGCACTGCAATACTTTCAGTTCACCACCGCGTGCGGCACAGAGTGTTTGTATTTCAGAAAAGTCTCCTTTTTTGGAGAACTGACTGTCGATAAGGGCAACCTTGAACATCACAAAAATTCCTTGGTTCCAAATACGAATTTGGCCGTTCACCGGCGCAGATTTTTAACGGCGCTATTTCATGGACGGCATGGCAAACGAGCTACCTTCGCGAACATTGGCCGACGGCCAGCGTTGCGTAATGGTTTTACGGCGAGTGTAAAAGCGCACACCGTCCGGCCCATAGGCGTGCAGGTCGCCAAACAGGGAGCGCTTCCAGCCACCGAAGCTATGATAAGCGACCGGCACCGGCAAAGGCACATTGACGCCGACCATGCCGACCTGAATGTTATCAGTAAAATAGCGTGCAGCTTCGCCGTCCCGGGTAAATATGCAGGTACCGTTGCCGAATTCATGGTCGTTGATCAAGGCCATCGCCTCTTCCATGGTTTCCACGCGCACCACCTGCAACACCGGACCGAAGATTTCCGCCTGGTAACTCAACATGTCCGGTGTTACGCGGTCGATCAATGTGGCGCCGACGAAAAAGCCATTTTCGTAGCCGCTCACCTGCAGGTTGCGGCCATCCACCACAATACTGGCACCCTGCTCTTGCGCGCTGGCGATGTAGCCTTCAATGCGTTGCTTATGTACTGCGGTAATGGCGGGGCCGAAGTCATTGCGGGTATCGCTGTAGACGCCGATTTTCAGGTTCTGCATGGCGTCTTTCAATTTGACAATCAGTGTGTCCGCCGCCGCGTCACCCACGGCCACGGCAACTGACAAGGCCATGCAACGCTCGCCGCAGGAGCCAAAGGCGGCGCCCAACAGCTGACTGACAGTGTTGTCGAAATCCGCATCGGGCATCACGATAGCGTGGTTCTTCGCCCCGCCCAATGCCTGGCAGCGTTTGCCTTGAGCACTGGCGTTGGCGTAAATTTCTTCGGCCACTGGGGTGGAGCCAACAAAACTCACCGCCTGCACGCGAGAATCCTGCAGCAACGCGTCCACGGCATCTTTGTCGCCGTTGACGACGTTCATCACCCCATCCGGCAGGCCCGCTTCCTGAAGCAACTGTGCAATATACAGTGCGGAGCTGGGGTCGCGCTCGGACGGTTTCAGAATGAAGCAATTGCCGCACACAATCGCCATCGGGTACATCCACAGGGGAACCATGGCGGGAAAATTGAATGGCGTAATGCCGGCCACCACGCCCAATGGCTGGAATTCGCTCCAGGAGTCAATATTCGGCCCCACGTTACGACTGTATTCGCCCTTGAGAAATTCGGGCGCACCGCAGGCGTATTCAACGTTTTCAATCCCGCGCTGCAATTCGCCGTTTGCGTCGCTGAGGATTTTTCCGTGCTCGCGGCCAATCATCTCGGCGATGGTGTCGGCATGTTTTTCCAACAGCTCCTTGAAGCGGAACATCACCCGTGCGCGTTTGGCCGGCGGTGTGTTGCGCCAGGCGGGAAACGCCGCTTGGGCGGCGGCAATGGCCTGCTCCACGGTCATCCGCGATGCCATATCCAGTTGCTCACATACTTCGCCTGTAGCGGGGTTGTAGATCGCCTGGCTGCGGGTGCCTTCCGTGACGATTTTGCCGTTAATCAGGTGGCCTACAGTCATAACAGTGTCCTCTATATAAAATGAATCGATTTAGCCAAAGCCGGCCCTTGTTGATCTACGCAAGCTGGGCTCAATCGAGTAGGAGTTGAAACAGCCCTCACGTGAGACGATGCGTCTCAAGTCAGAACCTGGCCGGAAAAGACGTGACCGTAAAAGGGGTGACGGCGACAGGCTCACGCCCAGATTTGCCGATAGAGCTCGACGATTTGATCCGCCGTCGGCACCCGCGGATTGTTGCCCGGTGAGCCGGACATCAACGCCTGCTCTGCCATAATCTCCAGTTGATCGTGATAACTCTGCTGGTCGATGCCGTACTTCGCCGGCGACGGTACTTTGAGTTCGTAATTGAGCGCATGCAGGTCGATCAGCAATTTATCGTTGGCGACGGTGTCCCCGTCACTGGTCTTGGCAACACCCATAGCACGGGCGCAGTCCGCGTAGCGTTCCGGTGCCGCCGGAATCGAGAAGGCGGTGACCGCCGGCAACAGCATGGCGTTCGACAGGCCGTGAGGCACATGAAAGCAGGCGCCGATGGGCCGGCTCATACCGTGAACCAGCGCAACGGACGCGTTGGAAAATGCCACGCCGGCCAAAGTGGCGCCGAGCATCATCGCTTCCCGGGCTTCAATGTCCGCTCCGTCGTGATAGACGCGACGCAGGTTGGGCGCCAACAGTCTCATGGCCTGCAGGGCCTGGGAGTCGCTGTAGGGATTGGCTTTGCGACTCACATAAGCTTCCATCGCGTGCGTCAGTGCATCAATACCGGTGTCCGCCGTGGTGCGCGGTGGCACGGAGACCGAAAGCTCGTAGTCCACCAGCGCCGCAATGGGCATAAAACCCATGCCGACGCAGAGCATTTTTTCATCGTTGGCTTCATCGGTAATGATGGTGAAACGGGTCACTTCGGAACCGGTACCCGCAGTGGTGGGAATCGCCACAATCGGGATGCCGCTTTCGTTAACAATGCGCGGAAACTTGTAATCACGCATTACACCACCGTGCTTGGCCAGAATCGCAATGGCCTTGGCGCTGTCGATGGGGCTGCCGCCGCCCAGGGCGACCAGGCAATCGTAGTCTCCGGCTTGCGCTGCGCTGACTCCCGCTTGAATGGAGCCCACCGTGGGCTCCGGGACAGTATCGTCGAACACTTCTGAGGTGATGCCGTTGTCCGCAAGCGCTGACTGGAGCGATTGCACATAGCCCAGCTGCACCATCATTTTGTCCGTCACAATCAACGGCCGCTGGCAGCCCAGGGACTGCAAGACCTGTGAGAGCTGACCGCTGGCACCCCGGCCAACCTGCATAATGCGCGGTAAAAGGATTTGCGTAGACATGAATTTGGCCACCTGTTTTGATCGTTATTGGGGCAAACGTTGTTATATTGATAAATATCATATCATTATTGCCAGGTTGTGCTAGGCTTTTATCAGAAAAAGCGATCATATTTCGCCCAAAATCAGGGGGAGATCCGGCACTTCCCGGCTGCAGCAACATGAAGGAGAAGCTCGATGGGGTGTAGAGCAAGCCCAGAAGAAGTCGAGCAAAGGTAGAGGTGGGCGCAACAGCCACGGTTTGCTACAGTGCTCCCTCGCCTCGAAACGCATCCTGCCGGAAGGGGCACAGAATAAATAAGAGCAGCAGAGCCGGCAAAACGACACTATCTGCCCCGGCACCCGCTGCACTAATAGATCTCGAAGACAGACGACGAACAACAGCTACCGCCATCGGCGTCATCTTCACGACAGGGGATAAGAAAAATAATGACGACCAAAACCAATCGATCAGCCATCAAACCCGGGTTTTCAACCCGCAAATCACTGGCCATGGCCGCCTCTGCATTACTTCTGGCCGTGAGCGCCGGTATCACGACCGACACACAGGCCGCGCAGCGCTGGAAGCTGCACTCGGCGTACAGTCAAAACATGCCGGTAGTAGGCAACACCGCCCACGAAATTGCCGACGGCGTGGCAACCTTGGGCAACGGTGAGCTGAAAATCAAAGCCTTCGAACCCGGCGCCCTGGTAACGGGGGCTTCTTATTATAGCGCTGTATCCAAAGGAGCCATCGCCGCAGCATTTGGCAACGCCGGTTACAGTGTTGGCAAAAATTCCGCGTTCGCCTTTTTTGCAGCAGTGCCGTTCGGACCCCGCGCTGGCGAGTACCTGGCCTGGATGCAATACGGCGGCGGCAAAGAGCTGGCACAGGAGCTCTACGCCAAGGACAACATCAAGCATATGATCTGCGGCATAGTGCCGCCGGAAAGCTCTGGCTGGTTCACGAAAGAAATCAAAACTCTCAAGGATTTGAAAGGACAGAAAATGCGCTTTCTGGGCTTGGGCGCCCGCGTGATGGAAAAAATGGGCGTGTCTACGCAGCTATTGGCTGGCGGTGATATTTACCCCGCGCTGGAGTTGGGCACTCTGGACGCAACGGAATTTTCCATGCCGATTACGGATCGCGCCTTGGGCTTCTACCAGATTGCAAAACACAATTATTTTCCCGGTTGGCATCAGCAATCGACCATTCAGGAACTGCTGATCAATATGGACAAGTGGAAAGCACTGGATGCGACCAATCAACAGCTGCTTGAAACCCTATGCATGGCGCAAACAGCCAAGATGATCGCAGAAGGCGAAGCCCTCCAATTCAAAGCCATGCAAGAGAATGCCAACAACGGCGTGATCAACCATCGCTGGCCAGATGAAATACTGGATGCGTTTGAAGCCGCATGGCTGGAAGTTATCAAAGAAGAAACCGCGAGCAATCCGGATTCCAAGCGGGTGTGGGAATCCTATCGGGACTTCAGAGATAATTATTCGATTTGGCGTGAGTACGGCTATCTTTGAAAAGGGACAAAAATGCAGGATCGCATTTTTGCACAGCCGCAGGCTGGTCGCTCTTGGGCATCCTTGCCCCCGCGACACTTGCGCATCCTGCGCGTCGCCCGAAGGGTAAGGCACATGGATGTGCCGAATGAAAAGGGAAAAGGATATTTTACCCGTAGGGTGGGCACTGCCCACCAAAATCCGTATAAGATAATAATTCACGGGCAATGTTCCATGCTTAACGCTTAGCACGCAATGAGGTTCGATTTGGGGCGGGGCTTTTCAAGACCCTGGCCCGCGGGATTCGGGCGAGGAGCCCCCAGGGACGGGTTTACGGCGTGTCTTGGAAAGCCCTGTCCCGAAGCGGGCCGGCTCTAGAGCCACCAAACGGCGGCATTAAGAGTCCGCGAACTCCGAAACTTGAGCAATAAGACCGTGGGCAACTGCGTTCTCGCACCGGCATTCACGCAACAGTTAAATTAAATCCTGGATAATCGTCATGCGTTTTGTGGTATCCGTTATCAATGTGGTTGATCGGCTGGTCAAGCGAGTAGGCGAGCTGAGCAGCTTGCTGATTCTGTTACTTGTGTTGGTCACTGTATTCGATGTAGTCACGCGCAAGTTCACGTTTATTCAACAGCTCATCCTGGAATCGCCGCTGCACAATGTGCTGTCTCCCACCAAGCTGCAAGAACTTGAATGGCACTTTCACGCTGCCATATTCTTGTTGACTTTCGGCTATGCCTATTTATCCAACACCCATGTGCGCGTGGATCTTGTCCGCGAAACCCTGGCGCCGCGCAAGCAGATGCTGACGGAATTGTTCGGGCTGGTATTTCTGGCCTTGCCATTTGTCAGCGTGCTCATTTATTACGCCTGGATTTTTGTGCTGACGTCCTATGAACAACAGGAAATGTCCGCATCCATGAACGGGTTGCCCTACCGGTGGATTATCAAATCCGTGTTTCTCGCCGGTATTGTTTTACTGGCCCTTGCCATTGTGTCCACCATTGTTCGTTTATTGATTATTCTGTGTTGCCGCGCCGACAGTCTCGATAAGGCATTGGCAACGGGCGGCACAACCTTGGATGGCCTGCACGTGCTATCCGACAAACAGGAAGAAGAAATACTCGAGGTCGCTATTACCACCGGCGCAGCCCCAGAACTTGATAAAAAGCCGGGGAACAACTGATGTTGCAGGCACACTTCCAGGAATACCTGGCTCTCTATATGTTTCCGGTACTGGCTGTTTTCCTGTTCAGCGGAGTGCCGGTAGGTTTTGTTCTGGGCGGCGTCGCCTTGCTGTTTGCAGTGCTGGGCATTTATCTCGACGTAATGAGTGTCGCGGAACTTTATTTGTTTGTAGAGCGTGCGTGGCAAACCGGGGCTGAGAATCTGGTGCTGGTCGCCATTCCCGGCTTTATTTTCATGGGCACGCTGCTGGAGCGCAGTCGGGTCGCGAAGGATCTGCTGGATTTGTTACAGATTCTGTTGCGTCGCGCGCCGGGCAGCCTGGCCCTGGCGGTCACGCTGATGGGCACCATCATGGCGGCCACCACGGGCATCATCGGTGCCTCCGTGGTGATGATGACCTTGATGGCATTGCCCACCATGCTCAATCGGCAGTATGCACCGGCATTGGCCACCGGTTCCATCGCCGCATCGTCCACACTGGGCATTCTGCTGCCGCCATCGATCATGCTGGTGGTGATGGCGGACCTGCTCACCATTTCCGTCGGCAACTTGTTCACCGGTGCCATCTTCCCGGGGCTGCTGCTGGCATTTTTCTACCTGGTGTACATTCTGCTGCTGACCAGGCTCAAGCCGGCCATGGCGCCACCGCTGCAAATTGACGAGGCCACACTGGAAGGCAACAAAATCTACATTCTGTTGTTGAAGGGTTTGCTGCCGCCGGTGTTTTTGATTTCTCTGGTGCTAGGTTCCATTTTCGGCGGCTGGGCAACCCCGACGGAGGCCGCAGGTATTGGTGCCTTCGGCGCGCTGGTGCTAGCCGCTTGTAAAGGGAAACTGTCCAAAAAGCTGGTGGCGGAATCCTGCCAAAGCAGTGCCCTGACCACTTCAATGATTTTTCTGATTATTTTCGGAGCGACAGCGTTTTCTTTTGTATTCCGTGCGCTCTGGGGCGAAGACCTGATTATCGAACTAATGAATTCTACCGGATTGGGCGCCTGGGGAACCCTGGTTGTTATTATGCTGGCGGTGTTTCTGTTGGGTTTCTTTTTTGATTGGATCGAGATTACGCTGATCATATTGCCGGTGTTCGCGCCTATAGTTGCCCAACTGGACTTCGCCGGCCACGTCGCCAACGAGGAGATGCTCTACTGGTTCGCCATTCTCGTCGCAATCAATTTACAAACCTCCTTCCTCACGCCACCCTTCGGTGCCGCTCTGTTCTACATGAAAGGCACCGCCAAGGCCATGGTCAAACTGCAGGATATTTACCGCGGCATCATTCCGTTTGTGCTTCTGCAGCTAATCGGCCTGGCGGCGGTCATGGCCTGGCCGGACATCGCCCTGTGGCTGCCGCGCCTGTTGATGGAGTAGGCCCGGCCCATCCGTTTTTCCCCACGGGTGTACCTGAGTGAGCTCAGGCTGCATATGGCAGAGCCGTTATGATGTCGGCCTATCGCGTGGCATAACTCCTTGTATTAGAAGGAATTGCACTGGAATGGTTTGTGCCACTGTTTCTCACAAAGTAGATAGCGCACCCCGACACCTGCAGGGTGTATCCTTCGGGGCTTGATCATTACTGGAATTCGCTATGGCTTGGTTCATTCTCTTCATTGCCGGTCTGCTCGAAGTAGGCTGGGCAATTGGTTTGAAATACACCGAAGGCTTCACTCGCCTGTGGCCATCAGTGGCCACTTTGGTGGCACTGGTCGCCAGCTTCGTTCTATTGGGCATTGCCATGAAAACGCTGCCCGTCGGCACCGCCTACAGCGTGTGGGTGGGGATTGGCGCCGTGGGCACAGTGATACTGGGCATTGCGCTGTTTGGCGAACCGGCGGGCGTGCTGCGCATGACGAGCGTGGCATTGATTGTGGCCGGCGTCATCGGTCTCAAGTTGGCTGCACCGGCGTAGTAGCCCGCAACCCCGCCGTATTAGCCGGCGGGGAACACGCTTTCAACCGGTGCTCAATTCGGAGCTCTTGCCATTATCAGACGAGGGCTTTGTTCAGAACTGGAACACTGCAACGTTCTGGGTGAGTTTGGCGGAATTCTCCTTGATTTCGCCCCCAACTAGCCGTGCCTTCTGCACGTTGTCCGCCAAGGTGCCGATCAAGTCGTTGATACCATTGGCACTGCTCGCGATGTGCTTACTGGCCGCACTCTGCTGCTCTATCGCCGCCAGCAGGGTCGAGTTGAGGTCTGACAGGCTCTGGATTCGGCCTCTGGCGGTTTTAACCTCGGCAACGGCCGTGTCCATTTTGCCAATACTGACTTTGGCGTGGTCACGGGAGGATTCCATGATCCCGATCGCCTGCTGGCTCGCTGCCTGCAATTCCGCCATGGTGAGCTGGATCTGCCCCGTGGACTCGCTGGTGCGCTTGGCCAGCGCACGAACCTCTTCAGCAACCACGGCAAAACCTCGCCCCTGTTCACCGGCACGGGCAGCCTCAATCGCCGCATTCAGGGCCAACAGGTTGGTCTGGTCAGCAATGCTGTTGATGACGCTGATAATCTCGGTGATGCTGCTGGTGTAATCCGACAGGGATTGCGCCGTCTCGCTGGATTCCTGGATCAGCTGATCCAGCTTCTCAATGGAGACCTGGCTCTCCGCCAGATTCTCCTGTGCGGCCTGATTGGCCAGCGCCGACTCTTCCACCTGCTGGTAGGCGAGCGTCATGTTGTCCACCATGCTGCCACAGGTCTGTGCCATCTGCTCAGTGGCCGTGGCGATGTCTGCGGTGCGCTCGTACTCGTCTTTTGCCAAGTCATCAATAGAGCCCATGCGCTGCAGGAGATCGTGAATCTTCTGATCTACCAGCTGGGCCGTGTCCGAGGCCGCTCTCACCGAAGACTGCATGGACTGAAACAGGCTGTTGAAGTTGCTGCCGATAACACTCTCGCCCGCCGCCCGCACACGTAGATCCAGCTGCTCGGGGTTGTGGGTAACGGCGGCAAAGGCCGTGGCCATATCGCGGTCGCTCTTGGCGGAATCCGCCAGCCAACCGCACACCAAACACTGCAGGCCCAGGTAAGCCGCGTGGACCAGGACGATTATCAAGGTGCAGTTGTCGGGATGATAAAATGCGAATTCGCCGTGCCACAGATGTTGGCCAATGTAGGACGCAACATGGGCAACCGCACCGGCTGCCAGCAGCGTGATGAACACTTTGGCGTCCCGGTAAACAAAGAAAATCGACGCCGTAACAAAATAGCCGAAATGCGCCTCAATCATGCCGCCACTCTGCACCACCTGAACGCTGGTGAGCAGGCTCAGAACCACCGCCAGAACATGACGCGAGTATCGACTGCCGGCGTTGGCCCAGCCCGCCCAGGCTGCCAACGGCACCAGCAATAACGCGGCCAGCAACGCCAGCTGCCAATTACCTGTCGCCGCTATCCAACCCAGGCACCCCAGCCAGTAGACACAGGTGAATTTGAATGTGATGACATCGACCTTGTAACAGTCCCCATCCGTGCTTGTTCCTTTGTTCATCAGTCACCTCAACCCCTCGTTATTATGATGTATCGGCAATTCCAGCCGTGGTAAAAGCATAGCTGGTTTTTCAGGAGCTGCTAAACCGCGAGTGCGCACTCACATCCCCGGGAACTGATGCCGCCGATGAGGTCGAAATGCCATGGCCCGAAGAAGCTGGCGATGCGCCTGGCACCGGAAGCTCTGGCACGGAATCGCCCAGGCCCTTATTCTTCGCATACGCATATAATCCAATGATCATCGAAAAAAGGTTAAAAGATGCTTATGGCTACCAATATTTTCGTGAATCTCCCCGTCAAGGACCTGCAGAAGTCCATTGAATTCTTCACTCGGCTTGGTTATTCGTTCAATCCGCGATTCACTGATGAAACCGCAACCTGCATGATCATTGAGGACAACATCTCCGTCATGCTGCTGACCGAAGCCAAGTTTCAGGCCTTCACACCCAACCCCCTCTGTGATGCGCGCCAAAACACCGAGGTGCTGGTGTGCCTGTCCGTCAGCAGCCGCGACGAGGTTGACGAGATGGTAGAAAAAGCCGTTGCTGCGGGCGGCAATACCTATAACCAGCCCCAGGATCACGGGTTCATGTATGAGCATGGCTTTCAGGATATTGACGGGCACATTTGGGAGCTGGTTTTCATGGAGCCGGAATCGGTCATTCAGGATTGATGAAAGCGGGGAATGGGGAAATGGGGAAATGGGGAAATGGGGAAAAGTGTAGGGCGAAAACGCGTCAAGCAATAAAATACTGATAAGAAGCGAGTAGAACATGTCAAACCGCCCTTTGCCGCCCAGTGCGGATGCACAACCGGCAATCCCCTTGGTCTGCAAGCCGCGGCAACCCTATCGCACGGCGGGAATGATTGTGGGTTTGCCCGTACTATTGGCCGGCTATTTGATGTACCACATAGGCACCAATAACAATGGAGAGCTGCTTACGACCGATCTGGCGATGTTTATTGCGGGCCTCATGCTGCTGTGCTGCATCCTGCCGGGTTACCTCATTGCCATAACCGGCTTTTCAACCGTAATGGTTGCGCAGGACGCAATCCGCCGCTATGGAGTCTGGGGCGGGGGCTTTAGACTGGCTTGGTGTGCGGTCGAGGGGATTACCTTGCAGCAGAATCGTGCCTTGGTCATCAAGGGGCCGAGGTGGGGGAAAATCACCATTAGCAGGTCGACCCACAGCAATTTTGATCAGGCTGTCAAGCTGGTTCAACAAGCAGCAGTTGATCATGACATCCCTGTGCGGGTGATGGATCTGCGTGGGAAATGATGGGTGATCGGCGTTGCTGTAGGCGAAAAGGCGCCGCCGGTCTCGTTACAGCGGGTTCAGCCAAACCTGGCTGAACCACGGCAGTCGATAGGTTTCAAAACGGTGGAAGGCCGTTCTTGAGCATCCATGCCCCCACGGCATTAGCGCTTCCATGCGCGTCGCGCCTGGCGCTTTTTCACCCTACATGCTTCTCTATCAATAATTCAGCACAGCAACATACTTCATTCGCTCGGGCTTGCCATTGGCGAAACCGGGTATGAAACGGGACTCGCGCAATGCCTTTTCAATCACCACTGCATCACGCTTGTAGCGACCGTGGGCTTCGATACGGCGTACCGTGATGGTTTCACCCTGTTCATTTACCAGTGCCAGCACCCGCGTAAGTGTGCCTTCACTGCTGAAGAACAGATCACCCGTGCTCCAGTCATTCGCGCGATAGGTTTCGTACCATTGGGGCTGGTCCAGGCGCTCCTGGGGAGCCGAGTAACTATGGCCGAACTCGCTTTGCATAGTGCCCAGGTTGGGTAACAGGAGTACCGGCGGCTGACCGTCAAGATCGGCAAAAACCACCCGAAAATGCATACGCACAGGAACTTCCCGACCATCCACCCGCGCGGGTATGAAAGCCCGGTTGTTCAGTGCCGCGGCAGTTTGCTCCCGCAAACGGTCAAATCCATCTTTCTCGTAACAGCTGACGTTGGACGTAGTTCCGCCAATGGCTACGTCCGCCTGGCAATAAACCGACGCTACGGGGAAGTCTTCGGTGAGCGCAGGCATCGCGACAGTCTGCTCGATATGATCAAGCGTATCGCCGAAGGTGGCGGGTTGGTAGGTTTGGGCGGCGACATGTCCCGCGAACGACAGGCTCAGTAACATCAGGCAAAAAGACCGGCAAACGGCCTTTGTGCAAACTACATCTCTGACTGCTGGTTTCATGGCTGTATGTTTCATGGACCGATCCTCCGTGGATATTTTTATCACGCATGCTTGTGTGGCAATTAATTGATATCACCACGTTCTGACCACAAGGTTAGCACCCGGATATGCACAGTAGTGTTAATTTATTGTGACAAAAAGCTGTAAGCGAAGGTCAAAACAAAAAAAAGCCGCTCGGGGAGAGCGGCTGACCACGGGAGGGCTAAGGAGAGAGATGGACTAACGTTTAGAAGCTGTATTGAACGCTGAGGCTGAAATCCTGTCCGCGTTGCTGATTATAAATTTCGACATCCTGGGTGGAACCGTCAGTGAGGCGATTGGTGCGTTCGATGACCAGGTCCTCATCCAGCAGGTTTTTCGCTTTCAATTTCACCGTGAGATTATTGGTGGGGTACAGGGAATAGGTGAAATCCAGTGAGTTGAACGGCTGCTCGTAGGTATCCGGCGCGCCGTTGCGGCCGGCGAAAAACAGGCGCTCACTGAACACGTTGTAGGACAGCGTGGCCGCATGTAACCCATTCGGCGAATCGAAACCCAGAATCAAATTAGCAACCTGATCAGAGGCTCCCTGTAGTGGACGAACCGGATTGGTTGGTGCATCCGCCTTGTTTCCTGCGACCAGTTCATGATCAAGGAATGTGAGGTTACCCTGAACAAAAAAGGGATCAAGCACATCGGCGACGCTACCCAGCTTTTTCAGGAACTCCAACTCGGCACCGTAAACTTCCGCGCTCTCCGCGTTGTGAACTTCAGCGGTGATATTGTCATCCGTCGCGGCACCTTCGAAAAGTTCGATCGGATCGGTAATATCCTTGTAAAACATTGACAGTGTCAGGTTGTCGCCGCTGGAGAAAAACCATTCCGCGCGCAGGTCGTAGTTCTCAATCTGCGACGGAATGACATTCGGGCTGCCGTCCACAGCAATATCCGTGATGGGATCGTAATAGGTGGAACTGGAAATTTCCCGCAGGTCCGGGCGCACGGTGGTTTCACCGTAACTCAGACGCAACTGGAAATCCTCAGCCCAGAATCCTGGCACCATCCAGGTTAGTGCAGCGGATAAATAGGTATCGTCATCGACGAAAGTGGCGTTATAAAAATAATCGGCCACTTCTTCCGGATTACTGCTCTCACTGCCGGGGAACTGACTGCCATCATAGTTGATCGGATCCCAGGGCAGGTTGACCTGCTGATATTCTTCCCAGCGAGCGCCAAGCACTGCGCGTAAAGTGTAGTCCCAGGTCACATCCAGCTCACCAAAAGCGGCATTAACCTTGTTGGCGGCGATATAGCTGTTGGCGTTGTCCCGGCTGTTGTTGAGCTCGAAGCCATTATCCGGGTCGAGTAAGTTGGCATCACTCAATACGTCGCCGAGTGCAAAACCCAGCGCATCGTTAGTCAGCGGATCGCTGCCACTGAGTGATGTAGAGCCGATGTAAAATTCCAACTGCTCATAGCTGCGGGATTTCTGCCAGTAATCCACTCCACCGGACAGCTTTATGTCGAAGTCGCTCAGCTCGATTGGCATACTCAGCGTCCAGCCATGACTATCGACGTAGTCGCGCAGTTCTGAGAATCGGTAACTCACTGCAGAGGAGTTGGATCCACTGAGGGAGCTGGAAAGTGCTTCACCGGTGAGCGGGTCTGAAACTATCGTGCCCAGTGCGTTGACTTCATTGGGGAGATCCGTGGAGGCTTCGCTGTCCGAGTAGTACCAGTTGAACGACAGCCCACGCAGGAAGCCGAGCTTGTCGCTCAGACCGAGCGTGTCCAGAGTTTCGCCGCCGAGTTCATGTTCACCATGAACCTGGTGTACGGTCATTTCACGCTCTTCGTAGCGCAACTCGGTGTTGCGAAAGCCCCGTCCGCTGGAAAGAAAGCGGTTGGCGTTATAGTAGTTACGAACGGAAACTTCATCGTCGGTATTGCGCAAAAACAGGCTAGTGGTTTCAATCTTGTTTTCGCTGTTTAAGTTAAGCCCAAAACTCAAATTCCCCGATAGATCCACGGAGTAGATGCTTTCATTCTCCAATACCACTTGTTCATCCGGGTTGATAAACTTGCGCTGCACAACATCCCGCTCGCGCCAACTGCTGTCGTAAGCAACACCGGCGAGAAAGCCGAACTCCATGTTGTTAGGCAAGTAAAAAATGTTACCGAGATTGACTTCGGCGTCGATGTCCGGCTCGCCGGATTCGCTCTGTAAATTAATATCCCGCTTCAGTTCCGTAGCAAGATTACGATTGACGGCCTGGGCTTCTGCCAGTGAGTCCAGCTTGTCGATGGCACGAATGTTTGCCGGCGTGACATTACCACGGTAGCGATCCAGTGCTTCATCGATATTTTCCGGCAGGGCACGAGTACCGTCGTCGGTTCCCCAACGATCGTCGGAGCCGCCGTTGTAAGTCAGAAAATCCGAAGACTCGGAATTCATACCGGTGCCCAATTCCAGATTGAACAGGAAATCATCCGGAATACTTTTGGTGCGGATGTCCACACTACCACCGCCAAATGCAGCGGGCTTGTTGGCGGACGGAACTTTCTGAATCGCCAGAGTTTCCACGATAGAGGTTGGCAAAATATCCAGCGGCAACACGTTGCGGGATAAATCCGGTGACGGCACCATGGCGCCATTGAGCGTGGTGCTGGAATAACGCTCACCCAAACCGCGCACAAATATAAACTTATCGTCGACCAGTGTCACACCGGGAACCCGGGTAAGGGCAACGGCTACTGTGGAGTCACCGATGCGGCCAATCTGATCTGCGCCGATATAGTCCGTTGCTACCGCCTGTTCCTGGCGTTCCAGCACCAGATTCTCGGCGCCGCTTTGGAGGCGACCCAGCACCTGAGTTTCCTCCATGACCGGCGGCGCGGTGAGATTGACGTAGCCATCGTCGCTAGTGGCTGTCTGAGCGTGAATCTGGGTATTGAAAGTCACGCCGACCGCCGCGCTGACAGCCAGCGCCAGCAACTTGCGCTTGGCTCCGGCGGGTACTGCATTCATTTGTTGTGTGTTCATCTGACCGACCTGTATTGTCAAAATGGGTATTCCGTCAACAGAAAGGGCGCCGTTATTGGCCCGGAAATCATGATCGTCGGGTTACGCTCTTATCGAAGACACTGCCTTAATCGACTGCAAACAAGAGTTTGTCATCAGGGAAAGTTCTTTTGAAACCCTCGCGGCAGGGACGCCGTGGGGGAGCCACAGGGATGTGTTTATGCGTTTTCAAAAGAACTTTCCCTGATGACAAACGGACCGAAGCCCCACACCGATCTTTATGGTGTGAAGGCTCAGGCGCGTTTTTTACTTACGGCTTCGGCTGCGGTAACCGATAGTGAATTATTCTGCCTCGAACCACAGTGGCTGAGCGCGGTTGTCGGCATGCAGGCCATAAGCCCAGCCGGCAGTCCAATCCGCATCGGCAGTCACACCGCCAACAAAGTTGCGTCCGTCGGTCGGCACAACAGTTGCCGGGGCGCTGTTGACCAGCACATCAGCAATCGGCAGGGAATAGAAGCCGTTGAGAATATTCAGCGCCGTGCCAGCAACGTCTTCACCGGCGGCAGCGGTTTGCATCACATCGTTACTCGCGTCCAGGTATGCCTGTGTGGTTGTACCATCAGGCAGAGCACCGCCGTTGGTGAGGTCCTGACAGGCGATGATGGATTGTGCAATAACCAGCTCACCATCCTGCGCCGCTTGCAGGCCTTCATCGGAATCGATACGCACGCAGTAGTTGTTCTCCGCGCTGTCAGCCATGTGAGCCGTGGTAATCAGAGCGTTCTGTATGGTCGGGAAATGGGCTTCGCGAATTCTCCAGCCGTGGCCAGCGTCGTGAGTACCCATGGTGTTAGGAGAAACGATGCAGGTCAGGTTTTTGATGGTAGCGCGGCTGTTGATTCCCTGATCGATCATATCGCTGCGCACATCCGCAGCCAGGTCGCTGTAACTGCCGAGACCGTCGGACTCGATACAGTGGTCACCGTCGTTTTCACTCTGGATTACCAACGCGTAATCAATCGTGCCTCGGTAGCCTTCATCGATATCTATACTGTCGTCACGGGCATACAAGCTGACAAAATGAGAGACATTGACTGCGCCACCGAAGAATTCGATACCATCGTCGTAAGTGGAATACACCTGCAAATGATCCACTTCAGTACCGGAACCGACCGCGTTAAAAGAAATGCCGTTCAGGTCATTTCCCGGAGCAACCTGGGCGCCGGTGTGCTTAACGATGAAATAATTGAGAGCACCCGAACTGTCGGCGTTATTGTCGCCGCCGTATTGAGTTTGGCCTGCACCGGCCTTGCCTTCTGCATCCACGTGACAGTCTGTCGTCGCCAGATCTGCCGTTGCAACGGAACCGGTGTATGAACATTTATTGGTGACACCAAAACCGTTAATGATCAAACCGCCCCATTGCTGCACGTCTTCCGCACCCACGGTGCCGTCCACGGCGTCGCTGGTGGATGTAATTGTGACCGGCGCACTGGCGGTGCCATCAGCAAAAATTTGTGAGCCGCGGTTAATCACCATGTAATCATCGTTGGAGCGGAATGCGAGCACGGCACCCGCCGCAATACGAATCGCGGAACCGTCGCCACCTTGAGCAATGCCCGCACCGGTCAGGCCGGCGTCGTCACTGTAGTTCTGACCAATTACCAGGCTTTCGTTAAAAATATGCACGCCATCGTTGGCGAGATCACTGAAAACCAGCTCGGCGTCACCAACGTAGGGATTGGCCAGGGCAACGAAGTCCGTGCCGTAGATACAGTTGGGTGCATCAAAGGAACCCTGCACGGTGTCGCCATCTTTTTCATAAGCGGCACAAACGTTTTCGCCGGTATTGCCACCGCCGCCGGTTCCGCCATTGTTGCTGTTATCACCAATGGAGTTGTCCACGGACGATTGGTTCTTGGCGTCAATATTGATATCCCCACCGCCACAAGCTGCCAATACTGCAGCCAGCGCCGTTACACCCACGAGTTGGTAAATTTTCATAAATCGAACACTCCTGATGGAATCAGTTTTTTAATCACCGGGTGCAGGAGTGTCCTGCACCACTTTAGTTGAGGCCCGTTTTGGAAAACCATGAGAGAGAGCGGTCTTGCCCCCAAACGCTCTTTTGTCAAAAGCAGGCACTGCATCAAACTGCGCACATGGTCCAAAATTTATATGAAGTTAACGCGACACTTTTGTGAAGGTTTTGTGAAGGGGCTAGGAAGCTGGCAGGACGTGGAAAAAAAGTCAGCGACGTGCAACGCGAACGCCTTGCCCGACCTTGTGGTGTAGTACAATAGGTACAGCCCTTCGCTCTTAATGCTGTTAGTTATTGGGCACCAGCTTATTCCGAGCGATTCGGCCAGTTTTTACCCCTTCCTTGGGAGGCCTTCCTGAAGTGCACTCACTGCTTAATTTTCTGCGTTCTTACTCATTGCCAAAAATATCCACCGGCCTGCGGGCATCCTGGTCCCTCGGCTATGGATTGGCCCAACTGCGCCAGGACGTTCTGGCTGGCATCACTATCGGTATTGTTGCCGTACCGCTGGCCATGGCACTGGCCATTGCCACGGGCGTCGCGCCACAACACGGACTCTATACCGCAATAGTGGCCGGGGCGATAATTGCGCTTACCGGTGGATCGCGCTTCAGTGTTTCCGGGCCCACTGCAGCGTTTGTGGTGATATTGTTTCCCATCGTGCAAACCTACGGAATTGGTGGCCTGCTGGTGGCAACACTAATGGCGGGGCTGATTCTAGTCGCACTGGGGCTCGCGCGTATGGGCGCGTTGATCCAGTTTGTGCCCTATCCCGTGGTGCTGGGTTTTACAGCGGGTATCGCGGTGGTCATTGCCACTTTGCAAGTGCCGGATTTCTTCGGTTTGAGCACAGCGCCGTTTACCGAGCATTATCTTGGCAACATCGGAATCATTTTAGATTCCCTGCCAACCATCAACCTTTATGAGTTCGGCGTGGGACTGTTTACCCTGGCAATTCTGCTGCTCTGGCCGCGCCTGCAGCTGCCCGTACCAGGGCCGCTCGTGGGACTTATTGCGGGTGCGCTGGCGGCTTATGGAGTAAACCACTGGCTGGGCACTTCCACAGCGCCTGTGGAAACCATCGCTTCCCGTTTTACCTGGACCTCGGGTGGTGAATCCGGTACCGGTATCCCGCCCATAGCACCTACTTTCAACCTGCCCTGGCATTTACCGGGCGCCGACGGCAAGCCTTTGACGCTGAATTTTGCGCTGATCAGCGCGCTGCTGGGGCCAGCCTTTGCCATCGCCATGCTCGGCGCCATAGAGTCCCTGCTGTGCGCTGTGGTGGCCGATGGCATGACTCGCAGCCGCCATGACCCCAACGCGGAATTGATCGGCCAGGGCCTGGGTAACATCGCGGTGCCCTTTTTTGGCGGCATTACCGCGACAGCGGCTATCGCACGTACCGCAACCAATATCCGCAGTGGCGCGCAATCACCCATCGCCTCGGTCATTCATGCGCTGGTGGTGCTCGCGGCGGTGGTTGGTCTGGCGAAGCTGCTAGGCTACGTGCCCATGGCCGCGCTGGCGGCCTTGCTGTTTGTGATTGCGTGGAACATGTCCGAGGCGAAGCACTTTGTTGAAACCCTGCGCTCGGCACCGGCGGGCGACATTGCCGTTTTGCTGGTGTGCTTCTTGCTCACGGTTCTATTCGACATGGTCGTCGCCGTGGCCGTCGGCATGGGTCTCGCGTCCGCGCTTTTCATTCGGCGCATGGCGGCCATTACCCGGTCTGACCGGGTGGATAGCGGCGCGGACCCCCGCACCAGCGGGTTGCCTAAAGAGGTGGTTGTTTACGATGTGAATGGACCGCTATTTTTCGGCGCCGCAGATAAAGCCATCGCGTCTTTACAGGTGGTAGACCCGGGCGTGCAGGTGGTGATAATGGATATGCAGGATGTCCCCAGCATCGACGGCACTGCCATAGCGGCCTTGAAAAACATGACGAATGCTATGCGCCTGCGCAATATCGCTCTGATTTTTGTTGGCCTGACGCCGCGACAGATTGTGAAGCTGCGCCGAGCGGGCATTCGCACGGTAGCCGGCAAATTGACTTACCGGCGCAATATCGCGCACGCTAAATCCGTCGTCGAACGCTGGCTAGGGCCGGAGGGGCAAAAGGGTTGAGGGTTGAGATCCGATACAGGTCTCAAATCCAGCAGAAACCCGGCCGGGGCGCAAAACTATTGCCTGTCGCTCAGGTCAAGTGACTGTCTATTTCGGGAGATACTGTGCAAGTTTCCTTTATTCACTCAGTCCATCAGGTAGACCCAACCTTGTGGGACGGGCTGTGGAACAGCGACTATCCGTTCACCCGCCATGCGTTCTTTGCCGCCCTGGAAGACTCCGCCAGCATTGGCTTCGACACCGGGTGGCTGCCTCATCACGCGCTGATCAAGCAGGACGGCAAGCTGATCGGCATCATGCCGCTGTTCATGAAAGAGCACTCCTTTGGCGAATATGTATTTGATTGGGCCTGGGCGGACGCCTATGCGCAACATCAGCTGAACTATTATCCCAAGCTGGTCAATGCCATTCCTTTCACCCCCAGCACTGGACCGCGCATCGCGCTGGCGCCCCAACTGGACCGGGCCAGCTGTGCGCTGGCCATGCAGCGCTTGCAGCAGGCGGTTGTTAAACTGGTTCAGGAGAATCGGGCCTCCGGTTGGCACAGCTTGTTCCCTGATGTGCCCAGCCAGGAACTGCTGTCCGGCTTACCGCTGATTCACCGTTACGGCTCCCAGTTCCACTGGTTCAATCAGGGCTTCACGGACTTTGATGATTTTCTGTCCAGCTTCGCCTCGCGCAAGCGCAAGAACGTTATCAAGGAGCGGCGCAAGGTGGCCGAGTCCGGCCTTACGCTGCAGGTACGCAACGGCCGCGAGGTCAGCCGCGAGGAGTGGCACCAGTTTTATGAGCTGTACCACAGCACCTACCTTAAACGCAGTGGCAGCTATGGATACCTCGGCGCGAGCTTTTTCCACCTGCTCGCCCGGGCCATGCCCGAACAGGTGATCCTGGTCAGTGCCACCCTCGGCGCACAGCCGGGCAGTGATATGGTGGCAGGCGCGTTTTATTTGCGCGATGAACGCACCCTGTACGGCCGCTACTGGGGTTCCATCGACGAGTACGACGGTCTGCATTTCGAGGCCTGTTACTATCGCGGCATCGAATATGCAATACAGGAAGATCTGCAGCGCTTCGACCCTGGCGCCCAGGGAGAGCACAAAATCCAGCGCGGGTTTACCCCGGTGAAAACCTGCTCTTTCCACTGGCTGGCCGAGCCGCGCTTTGCCCAGGCTGTTACCAATTACTGCTGGCAGGAAACCCAGCGTATGGATCAGTACATAGCCGAGGCCCGCACGTTTTTGCCATTTCGTGAAGGTGTGCTTTTGCCGTCCAGGGATTTTCTGCTCGCAACACCGAGCAATAGCGAAACGCTAACGGTGGTATAGAAAGCTTTGACTGGGAACCATTGCGTGGCTTTGTTATCGTTATTGGCATGGTATTAGTTACATCTATCGAAAACCGTTCAGTTCACAGGAGAAGAAGTATGGATATCAACATAGGTATTAACCAAACGGATAGAAAGGCCATAGCCGATGGGCTGGCGAAGCTCTTGGCGGACTCTTACACCCTCTATCTGAAAACCCACAATTACCACTGGAACGTCAGTGGGCCCATGTTCCGAACCCTGCACCTGATGTTTGAAGAGCAGTACACGGAACTGGCCTCTGCGGTGGATGACATTGCCGAGCGGATTCGCCAGTTGGGTGAATTTGCGCCCGGTTCCTACAAGGCGTTCGCCGAGCTCACCAGCATTGGCGAGGAAACGGCGCATCCCGACGCGGAGAAAATGATCGAGAATCTGGTGCTGGGTCAGGAGGCGGTGATCAAGAACGCGCGCTCGCTGGTTAAAATTGCAGATGACGCAGATGACGAACCCACGCTGGATCTGCTGACCCAACGCATGCAGGTGCATGAAAAGAACGCCTGGATGCTGCGCAGCCTGATCGCCGAATAGGCCTGCGTTGTCGTCTCCCGGAGTTCTCTGATTCCTGGAACTCCGGCTTGAATCAAGTCTTCAGGTCGCGGCCCCCTCCGCCGCGACCTTCCGTTTTTGCCACTTGCCAACCCATACGGTTACCACTCGACCGAAACCTATCGGACAATCCACTGTCACCAATGGTGCTGACTTCCTGTCGCGGTGCATTTTCGCCGATGACCTGTTTATCATTGTTCGGAAAGCTCCATGACCTCCAAATGGGTTTACATCCTCGGCGAAAGAGCGAAACAACTATGGTTTCGTACCAGCCTCTACTGCGCCCTGGCGATTCTGACTGCGCTCATGAGCGCTACCCTCTCGGACCTGGTTCCCAAACCCCTGCGCGATTTCGTCTCCTTTGAGGCGGTGCAGATGATTCTGGAGATACTTGCATCTAGCATGCTCGTGGTTGCGACTTTCTCCCTGACCAACATCATGCAGGCAATTAACTCGGCAGCCACCACGGCCACCCCCAGAGCAACTCAGCTGCTGACGGAAGACGCTGCCGCGCAGAACGCCCTGGCGGCGTTTATCGGCGCCTTCCTGTTCAGTATTGTCGGGTTATTTGCGCTCAGCGCCGGCGTCTACGGCGACAAAGGTGACACCAGCAGTGGTGAAATAGTCACGCTGTTTGCCTCTACGGTGATCGTCGTGATTCTGGTGATCGTCATGCTGTTGCGCTGGATAGAACAGTTGTCCCGCCTGGGACGGGTGGAGGAATCCATCGATCTGGTGGAAAGCGCCACCCGCGACGCCCTGAAAAAACGCGCCAATAATCCCTGCCTCGGCGGCCGGCCATTGGGTAAGATTCCCGAACCCCGGTTCCCGGTCATCTGCAATACCATCGGCTATGTGCAGTACATCGACATGGATACCCTGCAGACAATCGCCAGAGAGCAGCAGACGCAGATCTACATCACTGTGTTGCCGGGCAGCTTTTGCGATCTGATTCGGCCCATTGCCTTCACCAGCACAGCAGTGGACGACAAGGTCATTACCGCCATCTGCGCGGCGCTGGTGGTGGGTGGCAACCGCACCTTCCATCAGGACCCGCGCTTCGGCCTGGTGGTACTCGCAGAAATAGCCATTCGCGCGCTGTCGCCTGGCATCAATGACCCCGGCACCGCGATTGATGTGATCGGCACCGGGGTGCGCCTGTTTCACCTGTGGGCGCAGACTCGCGAACAAGCGATGCAGGCTTTTGAGCGGGAGCCATCTGGCGGCCCGCCAATCGCCTACGATCGAATTTGGGTTAAGCAATTGCAAGAGAGCGATTTCTTTGAAGATCTGTATTCCGGCATCGCCCGGGACGGCGCGGGCATTAGCGAGGTATGTATACGCCTGCAGAAAGCGCTGCGGGCGATTGGCACCATGGATTTTCCCGCCTATGTAGAACCGGCTCGCCAATGGTCCGCGGAGGTTCTTGAGCGCTGCGAGACTCAATTGACCCGCGCCGAATACCGCCGCCTGCAGGCCATTGCGGACAGCACAAAGAAATTTGAATAAGACCGGAATCTAGCAGGCTGTTGAAATTCTCCCGCATGGATACTGGCTTTGGTAAAATGACGGGATGA
>CAYQQJ010000034.1:0-36794 GCA_964419935.1 uncultured Cellvibrionaceae bacterium | reverse complement strand
AGCAAAAATTCCTGTAAGCCAGAGACCGCAGGGACTTAATCAGAGGTTCCCTAGTTATATTCACCAACACGAGCGCGCCCTCCGGCGCGTTCAGGGAAACTGTTGCCATGAATTTTTCCAGATTCTTCGTTGACCGACCGATTTTCGCCTCGGTGTTGTCAATCATCATATTCGTTGTTGGCTTGATCAGCATTCCGCTGTTGCCTGTCAGCGAATACCCGGACGTGGTACCGCCAAGTGTGCTGGTTTCTGCCAGTTACCCCGGTGCCAACCCGAAAACCATTTCAGAAACCGTCGCCACGCCATTGGAGGAAGCCATCAATGGCGTGGAGGACATGATCTACATGAAATCCGTCGCCGGCAGCGACGGAAGCCTTGCCGTGACCGTGACCTTCGCGCTGGGTACGGACCCCGATCAAGCACAGGTACAGGTGCAGAACCGTGTATCCCAGGCATTGCCACGTCTGCCGGAAGATGTGCGGCGATTGGGCGTGACCACCCAAAAGCAGTCGCCCAACCTGATGATGGCGGTTCACCTCACCTCACCCAACGCCGTGCTGACCTCTACCTACATTCGCAACTATGCGCTTCTGCATATTCGCGATGAGCTCGCGCGAATTCCCGGCGTGGGACAGGCGAGTTTGTTCGGCGCGGGGGATTACGCCATGCGCTTATGGATCGACCCTCAGCGCGCTGCCGCCTTGGGTATTTCTGCACGGGATATTACCGCGGCGGTGCAGGACCAGAACGTACAGGTTTCCGCCGGACAAATTGGTGCACCACCCATGCCTGACGGTGCGGACCTGATGATTTCCATCAACGCTCAAGGTCGCCTGGAAAGCGTCGAAGAGTTTGGCGAAATTGTTTTGAAAACCGGAGACGACGGCGAAATAACGCGACTGCGGGATGTTGCCCGTATCGAGTTGGCGTCATCCCAGGACTCCCTGCGAGCGCTCTTGAATGGCGAGCAGGCTGTGGCCATACCGATTTTTCAGGCGCCGGGTTCCAATGCTTTGGATGTGTCTGCGGCAGTGCGGGCGAAAATGGAGGAACTGGCTGCGGCGTTTCCCCAGGGCCTGGAATGGGAAATTGCCTACGATCCCACGGTCTTTGTCAGCACCTCGATCAAAGCCGTGATTATGACGTTGCTGGAAGCCGTCGCCTTGGTGGTGCTGGTAGTGATTCTTTTCCTGCAAACATGGCGCGCGTCGCTGATTCCCTTACTGGCGGTGCCAGTGTCGATTGTGGGTACCTTTGCGCTGCTGCTGTTACTCGGGTTTTCCATTAATACACTGACGCTGTTTGCCATGGTATTGGCCATCGGCATAGTGGTGGACGACGCGATTGTGGTAGTAGAAAACGTTGAGCGCAATATCGAGGAAGGTCTTGCGCCTTTGGCGGCCGCCCATCAAGCCATGCGCGAAGTCAGTGGGCCTATCGTCGCAATCAGCCTGGTGCTCTGCGCGGTGTTTGTACCCATGGCATTTATGGATGGCATCACCGGGCAATTCTACCGTCAGTTTGCTACGACTATTGCCATTGCGACAGTCATCTCCGCTATCAACTCACTGACCTTGTCGCCGGCTTTGGCCGCGGCACTTTTGAAACCCCATGGGGCAGCGCCGGATCGACCAGCGCGGGTTATCAACCGTTTGTTCGGTTGGATATTCCGACCGTTCAACCGATTTTTTCACCGTACTGCCGTTCGTTATGAACGCGCCGTAGACAAAAGCCTCGGCCGTCGCGGTGCAGTGTTCGGTGTTTACATTGTGCTGCTGTTGGCAACGGCGTGGATGTTCAATCAGGTTCCCGGCGGCTTCATTCCAACTCAGGATAAAACATACCTGGTAGGCAGCATCCGCCTGCCGGAAGGTGCGTCATTGGATCGCACCGAGGCAGTTGCACGCAAAGTCAGCGCTATGGCGCTTGAAACCGAAGGCGTTGCCCACGCAGCGGCATTTGTAGGGTTCAATGCGTTGCAGGGAACCAATACGCCCAACGTCGGCACCGTGTTTATTCTGTTTGATGACTTTGCAGTGCGGGACCGCACCGCGCAGGAAATTGCCGACGAATTGAACGGCAAACTGAGTTCCATCAAGGAAGGTTTTGCAATCACCTTTATGCCGCCACCGGTGTTCGGTTTGGGCGCGGGTTCCGGATATTCACTTTATGTGCAGGATCGCAGAGCCGCCGGTTATGGTGAATTACAGAATGCAACCAATGCATTGGCATTGTCCATCAGTCAGACGCCGGGCCTGTTTTATCCGTTCAGTTCCTACCAAGCCAACGTACCGCAGCTGGATGCGGAAGTGGACCGCGAAAAAGCCAAGGCCCAGGGCGTTCGCTTAAGCGACTTGTACAGCACGCTGCAATTGTATTTCGGCTCTCAGTACATCAATGACTTCAATCTGTTCGGCCGAACCTTTCGAGTGATGGCCCAGGCAGATGCGCCGTTTCGTAACGACCCCAGCGATCTCAGCCATCTCTACACCGCCAATGCGGACGGGGACATGGTGCCGCTGGACAGCATGGTGACCCTGCGCCAGAGCTACGGACCGGACCCCGTGATTCGTTACAACGGTTACCCCGCCGCCGATCTGCTCGGTCAGTCGGACCCGGCGGCCTTGTCTTCCGCGGAAAGCCTGGCGCAGGTGGCCGCGGTGGCAGAACAAGTGTTACCGGCCGGTATGACGCTCGAATGGACAGACCTGAGTTTTGAACAGATCAACCAGGGCAATGCGGTGCTGGTGGTCTTCCCGCTGGCGCTCCTGTTGGTGTTTTTGGTGCTGGCCGCTTTGTATGAGAGCTGGATTCTGCCGCTGACCATAGTGCTGATTGTGCCAATGTGTGTGCTCGCGGCGCTGTTTGGCGTATGGCTGACCGGCGGCGACAACAATATTTTTGTTCAGGTGGGCCTGGTGGTGTTGATTGGTCTCGCCTGCAAGAACGCGATTCTGATTGTCGAGTTCGCTCGCGACCTGGAAAAACAGGGCAAGACCACCGTCGAAGCGGCACTTGAAGCCTGCCGCTTGCGTCTGCGCCCGATCGTCATGACCTCAGTCGCATTTATTGCTGGTGTTCTGCCGTTGGTGACGGCCAGCGGTGCCGGTAGCGAAGTGCGCAACGCCATGGGCGTCACCGTTTTCAGCGGGATGATCGGCGTCACGGTTTTTGGTTTGGTGCTGACGCCGGTTTTCTATGTGGCACTGCGCCGTGTGTCCAACCGTGCAGAAACTTACGATAGAAGCAATACAGATGAAAGCCAGGCGCTGCCATCTGCAGGAGACATCTCATGAAAAAGCTGCTCCCTTTAATGACCGCCATTCTGGCAAGCGGCTGCGCCGTAGGGCCAGAGTACAAAGCTCCGTCGGCAATACATCCCGACGCATTTTATGCCGCAAAAAATGGTGCCACAAACGCTACTAAACAGGTCGGAGCAGATGTTGGCAGCTCCGCCAGAGAGAATTTTTGGCATGGGTTTCAAGATCCAATACTCGAACGATTGATCAGGGAAACGCTAAGCGATAACTACGATCTGCAGGCCATACTGGCGCGTTATAAAAGTGCAAACGCACTTCTGCAACACGCGCGACGCGAGCAATGGCCAAGCGTTACTGCGTCCGCTGGCGGTTCGCACCAGCAGTTGGCGGAAGCGGAGCGTGCACGCCCGGAAGCTGACGAACTGGAGCTATTCGAAGCCGGGGCTGCCTTGCGTTGGGAAGTTGATTTGTTCGGTCGCCTTGCGCAAAGCACCCAGGCACAACAGGCCCTGGTAGACGCCACTGGTGCGGACCTACAGGCGTTGCAAGTGGCGCTGGCAGGGCAGTTAGCCATCAGTTATTTCGAGCTGCGCGGTTTGCAGCAACAAATGAATGTTATTCAACACAATGTGTCGCTGCAGCAAGCCTCTTTGGAGATTGTTTCCACCAGGCTCAACGTGGGGCGCGGAAACCAGTTTGACCTGTTCCGCGCTCGCGCCCAGTTGGATGCTACGCGCGCAGCCATTCCGCAACTGCAGGCGGACATCAAGGCGAATATGCATCGGCTCGCCGTTCTTACGGGTAAATCGCCGGGCACACTTATCGACGAGCTCAGCGCCGCCACACCGCTGCCGGAAGTGATGCCGGTGATACCGGTCGGCACGCCCGGCGAGGTCTTGCGGCATCGGCCGGATATCCGCGCAGCAGAGCGACGCATTGCTGCCGCGACGGCGCGCATTGGTGTGGCAACTGCTGACTTGTATCCGCGTTTCACCTTTCAGGCATTAGCCGGGAGCCTGGCAACCAGCGGAAGTGATTTGTTCACCAGCGGTGCGGAATCCCATCGGGTGATGCTGGGTATAGATTGGAGCTTTCTGGACCGTGCATTGGTGACGGCACGCATTGATGCCGCCGATGCGGACGCGGAAGCTGCACTGGCCAGCTATCGTCAAACGGTATTGCTGGCGTTGGAGGAAACCGAAACCTGGTTGGTGCGCTACCAGCAGGCGCAGGAACGGGTCGCGCTACTGCAATCCGCGGCGGAGTCCTCGCGCAAAGCTGTGGCTCAGGCCCGTGAGCGTTACGAGCAGGGGTTTATCGGGTACTTCGAATTGCTCACTGCGGAACTGGAACTCAACCGAGTGAGAGACACCTTGATGCAAAGCAAAACGAGTCAGGCGCTGGCCCTGGTCAGCGTCTATCGCTCCATCGCCGGTGCCCCGGCGTTCGCCGTTCAGAATATGGCTGATGCGGTGGTTCGCCAATCCAATCCTGGCCAGTCCGACGGCTTTGGCTCCGCCTTTCCGGGTGACCGTGGCAGTACATAGCGCCTGATCCGGGTGCCTACCTAGTAGCGTCTGCCACGGAAGGCTTGGCTTCAAGTTCTTACTCGATTTTCTGAGCCCCATGGTCGGGCTCCGAATGCTTTCGTATACCTTTTTGAAAGGTAACCACTATGTATTCTCTCCGTTACGACAAACCATTTATCCAAGCCATAGTGAAGAACAGTTTGCTTTTCCTATGTCTTTTGACTTCGGCCAGTTTATTGTCCACAAAAGCTTTTGCAGAAGGTGCATTACCTGTCAGCGGTCAGCAGGCGTGGGCGATTTCCATTGATAATGATCTTTACGTTCCACTGGCCTCCACTGATCGGGATTTTACTGCCGGTGTGGCGCTGACGTATTCAGGTGCTAAAGGCAGGAAGTACTGGCGGCACCTCGACAGCGCGCCTGGTGTGCTGGACAGCGTGACCGGTGCTGAGGCCCGTGGGAAGCAGGTCGTTGTGCCCTCGATTGAGGTTGGGTTTTATGGGTTCACGCCACGTGATATCGAAAGTGCGGACCTGCTGCTCAACGATCGACCTTACGCCAGTCTGATGTACCTGTCCGTCAGTCGCATGTACCACCTGGCCAGCAGCGACAATGGTATTTCCACGTCCTTAACCCTGGGGGTTTTGGGTAGCGATATTGTGGGAGACATCCAGAATGAAGTGCATCGCACACTGGGCAATGACAAAGCCCGCGGTTGGAATAACCAAATCTCCAATGGCGGCGAACTGACCGCGCGTTATCAACTGGCCTATCATGACTATTGGGACAGCAACACGTTTAATTCCCGATTTAAAACCACCTACTTTTCCTCCGTAGGCTATATCACGGAGTTGGGTGTCGCACTCTCCACGCGGCAAGGTATTATCAGTTCGCCAGATCTGCGGTTCAATCCGGAGCTCATCTCCTACGGCGAGCATGTGAATGAAATGGCGGTGACGCCAAGTCAGGGCGAGGAGAGCTACTTCTGGGGCGGCATTACGCTCAAGGCGCGGCTATACAATGCGTTCCTGCAAGGTCAGTTCAAACACAGCCCTCATGTATTGAATCAGGGGGATTTGCGTCCAATCATTGCCGAAGCCTGGCTTGGTTATACGTTTACCATCGGCCGGCAATACAAAGCGAGTTACGTCATTCGCGCGCAGACCTCCGAGATACGGGAGGGTGTCGGTGATCGCGGCCATGTGTGGGGTGGGCTGGTATTGAGTCGGAACTTTTGAGCCGGGATTTTGAGTCATAAGGTATATAGGCTACTATTATGGAACTACCCATCTGTGTCACGCACCGGCCAGGAAACACATAGCACTAACACCATAACGTTACCACCTAAAAAAATGCTCAAGTGATAAACAAGGAGATGATATGGGCTACTTCGACACCATAGCTGAAGCTACTTTCAAAATGGGTCCAAACGGGGAGACAATTTTTTACCCCAATGGCGCTATTGGCAAAGGGCGCGTAGTGCCTGACGATGAAACCCGACGCCGGCTGCACAGGCAGCAAAAGAACCTGTACAAACTCGCTTTGTTCACCGGAGTTCCCTATGGCATGATTCTCGGCAATCTGGGCATCTTCACTCTGACATCGCTTTCTCCAATGCTCCTGCTCGTTATTTACTTTCTGTATAAGCAGCAGGCCATGGTACGCGGGTTGGAAAAGCACTCCCTGCGTTTGGGTTTCAAAGAAGCGGCTCACAAAGGCCTGCAAGCGCTGCCCAACTGGTATTTCTGGATGTTGGGATCCTGTGCGATATTACTTGCCCTGCTCGGCTTTTATCTTCCGGTTTCAGCGGACAAATCATTATCCGACACAATGCCAACTGTGGCAGCAATCGCCGGGTTTGGTGTGATGATACTGGTTATGGCCGTGGCCTTATATAAACTGAAACACGCAAACCTCACCAGAGACCCATGAACTGTATTTGAGCCACTGACTCTTCAGGTCGCGATGTTGTGTTGGAGCATATTTCTGTCCCACAAATTTCGGAGACATAAGTTCGGTGTTTGCTTGGACAAGCCGAACTCGTAGCCTGGATGGAGTGTAACGCAATCCGGGAGGGCCGCAGACTGCCCCGAATTGCGTTGCACTCCATCCAGACTACAGATTCGCGGGTGGTATGCCGCAGCAATGGGTTGCTGCAATAACAAAAATAAATATCAATGGAGGAAGCCATGACAAATGTTCTGATCAACACCCAACTGGATCTTGAATGTACAACTTTTCTGTTGAATCGGGAAATACCGACGTACCGGCAGGCGTACAGTGACCGCACCGCGTGGATAATGGCGTGCCTTTCCGAGTTGGCGTATTTACGTTTTGATCCACTGATGGCGGACGGAAAGCAACAAGCATGGTTCCTCCAACAAATAAGCAAGCTCGTGGATGAGCAGCGCAAAGAATCACTCGTGAAGCTCATCGAGCTGGTCGGCTATGATCACCAGAAATCCCGCGAGCAGCTGGAAAATGAACTCGGGGTTTTGCGCATGCAGTTAGTCAAAACCTTTAATAGCAATGGCACCCAAGCGATTCTCGTAAGCTGCGAGCAATTTGCCGTATTGGCCTTCAGAGGCACGGAGGCAACCAGCATCAAAGATATAAAAACCGACGCCAATGCACGAATCAAAGGCTGTGACAGCGGCGGACTGATTCATGCCGGCTTCGACGGGGCGTTTACGGAAATTGCCATGGATGTTCAGGATGCTCTGGACCGAAGAGAAGCCGGTGATAAGCCGCTGTTTATTACCGGCCATAGCCTGGGCGGCGCCCTGGCCACAGTTGCCGCCAAAAAACTCGTGAACCCGGCAGGGATTGCCGCTTGTTACACCTTTGGCTCGCCACGGGTGGGGGACGAGGAATGGATTTCACGCTTCAAGACGCCGGTTTACCGAATCGTCAATGCCGCGGATTGTGTGACCATGTTGCCGCCAGGAACGGAAACCGTGACGCTACTGTCCTGGATGCTGGGGCTTGTTCCCTGGGTGGGTCCGCATTTGCAAAAACCCTTGGCCGCGTTGGGTGGGTACATTCACGGCGGGAATATGCGTTATCTAACCAACTGCCGCAAAGGTGAGTATGACGGCGTGCGCTTGCTGTATTCGGTGAGCTGGGTTTACCGCATAAAAGGATTTATGATCAAAAAGCTGCCGTTCAAATACTTTCTGGCAGACCATTCCATCAGTATCTATCGCAAAAAACTCAGCGTGGTGGCGCGAAGCCGCAATTTTGATGATGGCAGCAAGTTGATAAATGCGAGCCACGGGTTGGTAGATAACAAATCCCACGTCCGGCAATTGGGAAGGGCGCCTTTACCTTAAGGCGCTCAGGCCCAGACTTTGCTACATGCACTGCGGCAAACCACCAACTGACCGGAGTGTTTATGCGAAACCTCGAAGTCTACCGCCGCAAACGCAACTTTGAGCTTACGCCGGAACCCGCGGGAGGCGATGAACCCTTCTCCGATGCGACGCTAAAGCACGCGCTTGAGGGCGGTCGCTTTGTTATTCATAAACATGCCGCGCAGCGGCTGCATTACGATCTGCGGCTTGAGCGCGCTGGCGTGTTCGAGAGCTGGGCGGTCCCCAAAGGGCCCAGTCTGGTTCCCGGAGAAAAGCGCCTGGCGGTGCATGTGGAAGATCATCCCCTTGAATACGGTGACTTTGAAGGTGTGATTCCCGAGCGCGAATATGGCGGCGGCACCGTGATGCTGTGGGATCGTGGCCGTTGGGCACCGATCGCGTACAAAGGCAAATACAAAAACGACGATCACCATATCGATTTCGTGCTGGCCGGGGAAAAATTGCGCGGTGTATGGACGCTTGTGCGCACCTCGCAATCCACGCGACGCACATCGGCCCGTAAATCCGGTGAGGCTCATGCTGGCGACAACTGGATGCTGATCAAACGGCATGACGATGTGTCTGGCGAATCAGAGGTCACGGACATCAGTGTGGCCACTGGCCGCACGATGGAACAGATTGCAGCAGATAAAAACCGTACCTGGACCCAGGGCGGCGAAAAAAGCGGGCCTCAGGCAGAACAGCTGTCAATACAGTCGAGTGAGATCCCGGACCCCGCAGCCATAGACTCTGCAGTCAAACATGCCTTCCCCCGCAAATTTGATGTAACCCTCGCCACACTCGAACAGCAAGCGCCTGACGGGGACGACTGGCTTCACGAAATAAAATTCGACGGTTACCGTATTCTGGCATTCTGCAAGGGCGGAAATGTGCGGCTTGTCAGCCGCAATGGTAAGGACTGGACCAAACGCTTTTCGGAAACGGCTGCGCTGCTGAAAAACCTGGGCGTTGACGCTGTGCTGGATGGCGAGGTGGTGGCCTTTGCATCCGATGGCACCACCAGTTTTCGCGCACTGCAAGAAGCGCTGGCCGCAGGTGACAGCCGCGGCTTGGTCTACCAGACGTTCGACATTGTTCACTTGAATGGTTACAACCTGACCAAGGTGCCCCTGGCCCAACGCAAGCAAACCCTGGCGGAAGTGCTGGATGCCTGCGGCTTCACCGGCCGTTCGGGTATCCGCTACACCGAAAACGTAGTGGGGCAGGGGGCCGCATTCGTGGAGCAAGCTTGCCGCTTGGGCCTGGAAGGCATTATTTGCAAACGCGCAGACAGTCAGTACCGCGCTGGCCGCAGTCGCAACTGGTTGAAAGTTAAATGTACCGCACGGGAAGAGCTGCTGATCTGCGGTTACACCAACCCCGGCGGCGCCCGCAAAGGGTTTGGCTCGCTATTGTTGGGTGCGTGGCGGGACGATGAACTGGTTTATGCCGGTCGCGTCGGTACCGGCTTCAATCAACGCGTGCTGGTGCAACTCCACGGCCAACTGCGCAAACTCAAGATTGACCAGGCGCCGCTTGTCGACCCGCCGAAGGAAGCCGGCCTGCACTGGGTAAAGCCCCAGCTGATTGCTGAGGTCGAGTTCAGTGAATGGACCCGGGATGGGGTGTTGCGTCATCCGTCGTTTCGCGGGTTGCGGGAGGACAAGAATCCGAAAGATATTCGCTTACCTGAAGCTGCCGGAACACGCGCATCCGGCGAACTCAGCTCGGGAAAAAGCAAATTCTTCGGAAAAACTCGATCATCCGCTGCATCTCTCCCAGATAAAAAAGCGACCGCGTCTGTGCGCCGAGCCACTCGGGACACGGCCGAAGTTGCGGGTATCACACTGACCAATGCCGGACGTATTCTGTATCCGGAACTGGGCATCACCAAACTGGCATTGGCCCAGTACTACGAAGAAATCGTCGACTGGATATTGCCCCAACTCGCAGCGCGCCCTTTGTCCCTGGTGCGTTGCCCGTCCGGTTACACGGGGCAATGCTTCTTTCAGAAACATCCGCGCAGCACCGTGGACAAATCCGTTCCGCGGGTAATGATTGAGGAGAGTGGCGGTAAGTCTCCATACCTGTACGTGCAGTCCCTGGCGGACATCATTTCCCTAGTCCAGGTCGGCGCACTGGAACTTCACGTCTGGGGCAGCCACGTAGACGATGTCGAGCGTCCCGACATGCTCGTGTTTGATCTTGACCCATCACCCGGTGTGCCTCTACAGGAAACCCTGCGAGTGGCCCGGGAACTGCATGAACGATTGGTCGATCTGGGTCTGCAAAGCTTTCCTCGCACCACCGGTGGCAAGGGCTTGCACCTGGTGGTCCCGATAGAGCCGGAGCGCCCTTGGGATGAAATCAAAACCTTCTGTCACGAGGTGGCACGCGCTCAGGCAAGGGCTGATCCGCGTCGGGTGACATCAGTTATGTCGAAAACCCGGCGCCGCGGACGCATTTTTGTTGACTACCTGCGCAATGGCCGCGGAGCCACCGCCATCTGTTCGTACTCTCCACGGGCGCGGGAGGGAGCCCCGATTGCGGTACCGGTGGCTTGGGAGGAAGTGACGTCAGCACTGCAACCGGACCGATACAATATTGAGAACTTACGTCGGCGTTTGGCGGTCATGAAGGAAGACCCTTGGGAAAATTTTGAAGCCGCTCGGCGTCCTTTGACTGAAAAAGCATTCAGCGCTGTGGGTGCAGTGGCCGGAGATGACCAATGAAAGAAAGCCAAGGCAGCGCCTGGTGGAGTGACGCGGGGCCGGACCAATGTGAATTCTGTTTTGTGGCCCATTATGCAGAGACAGGGTACTACTGCGCAGGTTGCGACCGATCTGTCTGCGCGACCTGTGGTGTAACTGTCATCGAACGCCGGGTGGTGGTTTGCCCGGAATGTGGTGTTGCGTAGTTATCTCGCGTAAGTGAACAGGAGAATGACCATGGCAGCAAGAGCGATGTGGAAAGCCATTGTTCGCGTTGGTGATGTCAGTGTGCCGGTGAAACTCTATTCTGCGGTGCAGGATAGGGACGTGCATTTTCGTATGCTGCATGGCAAGGACCACGCGCCGGTCAAACAGGCCATGGTCAACCCCGAAACGGATGAAGTTGTCCCTCGTGAAAATATTCGCCGCGGATTTTTCACGCCAGAGGGCGACCTGGTGATGTTGGAGAATGAAGAGTTGGACACCCTGGAGCCCGAGCCTTCACGGGAAATTCACCTGGAACATTTTCTGCCACCCAACGTTATTGATCACCGCTACTACCGGCGGCCTTATTATCTCGGCCCGGACGGTTCCAGCGACAAATACGCCGCCTTAATTGGCGCCATGGCCAAGTCCGGCCGGGAGGGATTTGCCCACTGGGTGATGCGCAACAAAGCGTATATCGGCGCGTTGCGCCTGCATCAGGGCTATCCCATGTTGATCGCATTGCGCCACGCGGAAGAGGTGATTTCCGTAGACACAATGGAAGTCCCCGAAGGCAATGCGCTGGATAAGCGCGAGCTCGACATGGCGCGCCAGCTTATACAAATGTTGGAGGCGGATTTTGAGCCGGAACAATATCACGATGAATATCGGGAACGCGTACTGCAATTAATACAGACCAAAGCCTCCGGCGGTAAAGTCAAAGCCTTCCGTCCGCGGGCCAAGGCCGCCTCCGATGATTTGGCTAAAGCGCTCGAAGCCAGTTTGCAGAAGGAGCGAAAAAGTGCCTGACGAGACAGAATATGAAGAAACCGGTGGTGCCCGATCCTTCTGGTCCGGAACCATCGCGTTCGGGCTGGTGAGCTTGCCGGTAAATTTGTTTACTGCCAACCGCAGCAGTTCAGTGTCTTTGAGGATGTTGGATCAGGACGGCACGCCCCTGGCTCGCCGCTACTTCTGCTCTCAGGAAAATACTGCACTTTCTCCAGACGACCTGGTACGCGGCTATGAGGTGGAGCGGGAAAAATTTATTGAAATCGAAGATGATGAACTCGAGGCCATAGTGCCCAAGCAGTCCCGGGAAATTGACCTCCGGCGTTTTGTTCCGCTGGACGAAGTAGACCCCACATTTTTTGAGCGTGCATATTTTCTGGTGCCGGAAGAGGGCGCCATCAAGGCCTACCGGTTATTGGCGCAAAGTATGGAATCCATGGGCCGCGCTGGAATTGCGACGGTGGTCATGCGCGGCAAGGAATATCTGATCGCCATTATTGCGGAGCGGGGCATCCTGCGTGCTGAAACCCTGCGCTTTTATGATGAGCTCCGCACGCCAGGGGATGTGGGTTTGCCTTCGTTGGATAAAGCGCCGGCCAATATGCTGGACGCGATCACCAAGGAGATCAAGAAGTTGTCAACGGACACGCTGGATCGAGACGAGTTAACCGACGAGCCGACACAGCGTCTACTGGCCTTGGTGGAACAGAAACTCGAAGCCGGTGAAGACGTGATGCGTGCACCAGAAGTGCCTGACGATGAACCAGAGACTGCGGAGATCATCGACTTGATGGAAGTATTGAAGAGAAGCTTACAGGGGAAATCGACGAAGGAATCGACACCGACCGAGAAGGCAAAACCACAAAGGCAAAAGCCTCAGAACGGTAAAACGACGGGCGAGAAACCACGCGATGGAAAATCGGCGAAAAAAATCAGCTCAACCAAGGCTAATGAAAAGAGAAATGCCAAAAATGGAAACAGAAACGGTAAATCCGGAAAACCTGAAACTCAATCGAAGAAAGCGCAAAAAACGGATATTGATCCATCAATAACCAAAGCCGAACTCTACGAACAAGCCAAAGCCCTGCACATCCCCGGCCGCAGCAATATGTCCAGAGACGAACTCATGCGCGTCGTCCAGCGAGCGCGATGAATCGGGTGAATGGTGAATGGTGAATGGTGGCCGTAGGGCGAAAAAGCGTCAAGCGCGACGCGCATGGAAGCGCTAATGCCGTGAGGGCATGGATGCTCAAGAACGGCCTTCCGCCGTTTTCCCTTTTCTTTGCTTGTAGCTTGCGGCTTGCAGCTTATACCTTACTCATCACGCCGGATAATTCGACTCGCTCAGTAACCGGGCCAAATGCGCAGAGTTCTTCGCGAGCCCCGAGATCGCACTGGCCACTGCGTCCGGTGTTTTCTCAAGATCATTGTAATTGGTTTTCTGCATCGCTTCGCCCACCCAATAGGCACTGCAACCGGCGGGAATGGTGAAGCCGACGTCATTCAAACCTTGGAATAATTCTGCAGTTACGTGGTGCGCACCATCCTCGTTGCCCACAACAGCCACTGCGGCGATTCGATCATAGGAAATCATGCGTCCAGCATCGTCGGTTTCACCCAAAAACGCATCCAAACGCTCAAGCACGCGCTGGCAGATGCTTGAAGGATGCCCCAGCCAAATGGGTGTTCCGAGGATGAAAATATCGCTATCCAGGATCTTCTGCCGAACTGCTGGCCATTCGTCTCCATTACCTTCGTCTGACGTCACTCCGGGCTTGAAGTTGAAATCCGCCGCTCGCAAGAGTTCACCTTGCACACCGTGCTTCTCGAGTGCCGTGAGAATCTGCTGTAACAACAGCCCACAAGATGAAGGCTCCGGTGAGGACTTGAGCGTACAGTTCATTGCCAGTGCGGTAAGTGCCATGGGAGACCTCCAGGTTTGTCACGTGCAGTTCATCAGGTCAATGCCTATCAGTGGGCGACGTCTTCAGGTCTCTGATACGGAAAGTCGACTTTGGTTTCATACCAGTGGAACCTCAAATGGCTCGGTATGACCTGAGCTTCAACGGACGTAACATGTCCCGTCCGGCACGACGGTTGCTATCCAAGTCGGACAGCAACGTTTCCAATAGACGTCATCTACGGGAGGTTCACTATGAAATACACTGTACTTTGCATCACGGCACTGCTTGCGATAGGGCTGGGTGGCTGTGATATGGAAGAGGAAGAAGTCCCTCAGATGGATATGGACAACCACCAAATGTCCGAACCTGATGTCAACGACGGGCCGACCATCGACGACGGAGCACAATAATCCAGTCGAGTATGGCGGGCACTGGGTTTGTGCCCGCCATACCGTCACCCGATAACCATTACTCGATACCCATCACTCATTACCATCACTTCTCATCCATCACCAAGCCATGGCATTGAATTCGTCCTTGCCAAATCCGTAAATGATATGTATTCTCATCTGCATGGTTTTACCAGCTACTTGTGAACATCACCAAACAGAAGGCCGCTACGGCTGCCTTGGCTGTGGATGTCACGTTTTAGAGTTGAAGGAGATGATTCCCTGCAGGATTCACAACTTTTGCGCGGGCAACCCGCCACGCGCACATGGCCAGGCCGTGTCTGGCTCGGCACCGTGCGTCAATGGCACTGGGTGAGCTCAGCAGCATGCCTTATCGGTATGTTGCTGTTCGCGGTGACCGGCATCACGCTTAACCATGCCGGGCAGATAGAAGCCGAGCCTGAAGTCACGTCCATCGAAGCGCAGCTCCCGCAAACACTTTTGCAGGCGCTGGCACAGGATAGGGCTGATTTCTCGAATCCGGAAACACCTGTACCTGAATCAGTGCGGCGGTGGTTGGCGGACGAGCACCGGCTGCGGATTCCCGACCGACCCGGTGAATGGATGGACGATGAAGTTTATGTGTCCCTTCCGCGCCCCGGTGGCGATGCCTGGTTGAGCGTGGATTTAGCCAGTGGTGCGGTACTTTATGAAAAAACGACGCGGGGCTGGATTGCCTACCTGAACGACCTGCACAAAGGGCGCAACACCGGCGGTGCCTGGTCGTGGTTTATTGATGTTTTTGCGGTGGTATGTGTGGTGTTCTGTTTGACCGGCCTGATTTTGTTACAACGTCACGCGGCCGGACGTCCAACCACATGGCCACTGGTTGCGCTAGGGTTGGTTGTTCCGCTGTTGCTCGCGGTTTTGTTCATTCATTAACCGACGACAAGCGTGGCGCACTGTCGGAAGGCGCCTAGGCTTTTTCGACCTCCGGATACCGTAGGTTGGATAAGACATGAGCCCCGCGAATGTCGCCATCCAACATCAAATGTCGGAAGGTGCTTAGGCTTTTCTGATCTACACGGTCATGCACAAAAGCTGAAACAGAAACAAGATCGGGGAATGAGATAATTTATGTTTTGGACAAATGCAACAGTGCGCACGCGCATTCAAACGAATTCGAGATTATCGCTGATTTTAAGCGCCGCGATTATCGGAAGCCTGGCCAACACACCCGCAATGGCACAGGAACTGGAAATATCCGTCACCATTCCGCAACTGAAAGTTGCTGAATATCATCGGCCTTACGTCGCAATGTGGATCGATCAACCCGCCGGGGGCGAAGTGACGAACCTCGCAGTCTGGTATGACACCGAACTCAAGGACCGGGAAGGCGAAAAGTGGCTCAAGGATATCCGCCAATGGTGGCGCTATAGCGGACGCTCACAGACTATGCCGCTGGACGGTGTGACCGGCGCTACGCGAGCACCAGGAACCCACACGCTCACATTTCGCAATGGAGAGCCACCGCTTAATGAATTAGCCCCCGGCGATTACCGTTTGCGAGTGGAGGCTTCCCGGGAAGTGGGTGGACGAGAACTGATTACCGTGCCGTTTTCATGGCCGCCGGAAAAAGCCACAGTGCTGGAAGACCAGGGCGAAAGTGAACTCGGCGACGTGAGCCTTCGGCTGAGTCCTTAACAGCTTATTAAACGCAGTATCGGTATCCGGCTCAAAAATCTCTTTAACGTAGCTATCTCTTCAACATACTTATCTCTTTAACTTATCCAATCGAAATCCGCTGACAAAGGAAATATTCATGCATCATCTGGTTAAGATCTTATCGCTGACTCTCAGCATGGCTGCCAGTGCGTTACCGGTTCATGCACACCGCGGCTGGATTGTACCGAGCTCAACCGTACTTTCCGCTGGCGAACCCGCAGTGACTTTCGACGCTGCCGTATCCAATGGCATTTTTCATCTGGACCACCGCCCCATGGGTGCGGATCGAATAACCGCACTGGCGCCGGATGGCAGTGAAGTGGCATTGCAAAATGCCCACACCGGTTTACTGCGCAGCACATTCGACCTGCAGTTAACTCAGAAGGGCACTTACAAGGTTTTCTCTGCAAGCAACGGCTTGATGGCAACCTGGGAAGAAAACGGCGAGCGTAAACGCTGGCGCGGTGATGCGGAATCCTTTGCGGAAGAAGTACCGACCGACGCAGACAAACTGCAAGTGTCGGAAACCTCCCGCCGCATAGAAACATTCGTCACTGCCGGCGCACCGACCACCGACGTATTCAAAACCAAAAGCCAAAGTGGGCTGACTCTGGTGCCACAAACTCACCCCAACGATCTGTACGCCGGTGAACAGGCGAGCTTCACATTGTTGATTGATGGCAAGCCTGCGGCAAACGCCGAGGTGGAAATTATTCAGGATGGTATGCGCTACCGCAATCAGCAGGACGGCATAACTGTTACCACCAACGAGCAGGGAAAATTCACCGTCACATGGCCCGCAGCAGGTTTGTACTGGCTGGGCGCCAGTTATGAAGATGACCAAAGTGATTTCAGTTTCAAAGGAATTCACGCCAAGCGCCGCGCAGGTTATTCCGCAACTTTCGAAGTGCTGCCGCTTTGATTTCACGAGTCACCGAAGTGCTGAAATGTTGTTTTTATAGCTTTTATTATTTCAAGTTCTGCCTGGCCGGCCGCTCATAACGTGTTTTGGGCGGTCCTGATTCTAGTGGCCTATGCCGCGCTTTGCTGGCGTTGTTGGTATACGTACCAGCGACGTCAGGCAGTGTTGGGCGCGACGCTGAATGATGGCAGCGACCTGTTGATTGCCTACGCCAGTCAGACGGGCCACGCCGCCGAAATTGCCGAGTACACAGCCCTGCTTTTCAAGGGGCATTGGCGAACCCAAACCCTGCCACTGAACAAGTTGGACGCGCCGCTACTGGAGCAGAGCAAACAGGTTTTGTTCGTCGTCAGTACCTATGGCGAGGGCGACCCGCCGGATATGGCTGCACGCTTTGCTCACCGCTATTTGAACGCGCGCAACCAGAACATCGATTTGTCTCATCTGCACTATGCCGTACTCGCCCTGGGCGACAAACACTACCGGCATTTTTGCGGGTTCGGCCATCTCCTTTTTAATCAACTGCGCAATTATGACGCACAACCGCTATTCGATATCATTGAAATGGATCGGGACGACCCGGCCGCACTCACGCAATGGCAACAGCGGCTGGCGAAGTTTGTGGGCGGCGCACTGGAGCCGGTTGAGGTGCAGCCCAGGTACGAAGCCATTCATCTGCGACAGCGTGTCTGTCTGAACGCCGGCAGCGTCGGCGCACCTGTGTTCCGGCTGGGTTTTTCTCTTAAAGAAAATATCGAACAACGTTTCTGGCAAGCCGGCGATATCGTCAGCATCCTTCCCGGCAATGCACCGGAAGAACTAGCGGAGTTTCTGGACGAGTTGAATCTTGATGGTCAGGAAGTGGTGCGGGATGGAAGCATCACCATTTCATTGGCCGAGGCTCTGTTGTACCGGGATATCCCCAGAACCTCGGCAGGACGCCGCGCGTTGCACGGCCTGCCATCACAGGAAATCACCCAGCGATTGCAGTTGCTACCGGCACGGGATTATTCCATCGCGTCTATACCCGAGGACGGCAAGCTGGAATTGCTGGTGCGGGAAATGCGCCATCCTGACGGGCGACTCGGGTTGGGTTCCGGCTGGTTAACGCAGTTCGTTCCAATGGATGCGCCTGTACACGCGCATATTCGCAGCAACCCGACCTTTCATTTGCCACCCAACAATGTGCCACTGATTTTGATTGGCAACGGCACCGGCATGGCCGGCTTGCGCGCGCATCTTCGTGCCAGGGATTTACAAGGCGCGCACCGCAACTGGCTGCTGTTCGGGGAGCGCACCAGGGCTCACGATTTATACTTCGAAGAGGATATTACCCGGTGGCAGCAAACCAGGCACCTGCAAAGGCTTGATCTGGCATTCTCACGGGGCGCGGGCTCTATTAACGCAACTGAGGCCACTCCGAATAACTGCAGCGGCGCTCGCTACGTGCAGGACTTGCTATCAGGGGCAGCAGATGAACTGCGTCGCTGGCTGGAGGATGGCGCGGCTATTTACGTATGCGGCAGCCGGGAAGGTATGGCTGCCGGAGTCGATTCAACACTTGCTGAACTCTTGGGGAGCAGCGAGCTCATTCGATTGCGGGAAGAGGGACGCTATCAGAGAGATGTGTATTAGTGTCATTCACTGATTACGGATTCCACTTTCTTATCCAATGAACCCAGACCTGCAGCGCGTCCAAGTCGCAATGATTCGTCAGCGGACTTACCTTGAATATCATGGGCGCGAATGGCGAGGAGGGCGCCAACTCGATTTCCCGACGCGCAATGCAGAAGCACCTTTTCATCGCCTTTCAACAGCTCATGAAGCTTTCTCGCATTCTCGGGTGTGACATCCGCCGCACCTGAAATCGGAAAAGAAACATACTCCATCTCCAGCGCTTCCACTTCAGCCCGCTCGTTAAAGTCCACTTCCTCATTCGGCCCCCGCAGGTTTATCACTTTAGTCACACCGGCGTTTTTCACATCTCTCAACTCCGCGACGGACGGCTGCCCTCCGGTCACCAGGTTCGCCACCGGCACGTTGAAGCGGGGCGGCAATGCAGCATCAAGTGGCTCCTGGGCCTGGCTTGCCGCAGCCCATATGAACCCGAAGGCCACGGTGGTTAATATGTATCTCAAACTCATCATAATTGTCTTCTCCGTCAAAATGTCGGTGGCACCGCAGGAGTCTATGTCATACCCTTGGTCAGCCTTATCGGCCATAAAGGGACTTGTTCTCCGATTCTACCTGAAATGATGCCAATCGTCGGCAGTGAAGCCGTGCTTCAGAATTACCCCTGTGTCATCTGTCATGCGAGCTTTTATCCTTGTCTCTTCTACGTTCCTTCACTACAGTTAGAGGAGTGCTGCGACACCCGCGCAAATAAAACCGCCAGAAGAACTATATGTGGCCCCAGCGGAGACTGGATAACTCTATGGCAGCGATCATACCCAACCTCAGTACCATCCAAAGAATGACGTCCGGTGAGCGGCGCTTCGGCCGAAGGCTGGAAGCGCTTTTGGAGGACGACTATACCGTCTGGTATGACATCCCGATTGGCAAGCAGCGCCGTTATCCGGATTTTATCGTCCTTCACCCCGGTCGGGGCTTACTGTTTCTCGAAGTCAAAGACTGGAAGCCTAACACCATCAAAAGCGTCAGCCCGACTAACTTCGTCATTGAAGGCTGCACGGGTCGGGATACTTGCGCAAACCCTCTGGAGCAGGCAAGGCAGTATGCAAACGCCACCGTGAACGTGCTGGAAAAGGATGCGCAACTTGTTCAGGAGTCCGGTCGCTATCAAGGCAAGCTTAGCTTTCCCTACGGTTATGGTGTGATTTTCACCAATATTACTCGTCAGCAATGGAATAAGGCGCTCAGTGAGGATTTACAGGAACGGGTATTGCAACCTCACCGGGTCATATTTAAAGATGAAATGACCGAAAGCGCAGACCCGGAAGAGTTTCAGAGCCGCCTTTGGGGTATGTTCGAATACCATTTCGGTGACAAGCTTAGCCTTCCTCAAATTAACCGTATCCGCTGGCAGCTCTTTCCCGAGGTCCGAATTAACCACACACAGAGCGATCTCTTTGGGGAGGGCGACCCCGACAACTCGGATTCCCAACTCACCGAAGTCTTCGTTCCCGACATAGTTCGCGTCATGGATATCCAGCAGGAACAATTGGCAAAAAGCATGGGCGATGGTCATCGAGTAATCCACGGCGTAGCCGGCTCCGGTAAAACGCTCATTCTTGGGTACCGCTGTCTGCATCTTGCCGAGGCAACTACCAAACCCATACTGGTGCTTTGTTTCAACATTACCCTCGCGGCACGCTTGAGGAGCTTTATTGCCGAAAAGGGCATTAGTGAAAAAGTGCAGGTGTATCATTTTCATGAATGGTGTTCGTTGCAGCTCAAAACCTACAACGTCGACACGCTTCCCGGTGAGCAACCGGTTTGGGAGCGCCAGGTTGAAAGTGTGATTAAAGGAGTGGAGGAGGGGCACATCCCGCGGGCACAATACGGTGCGCTGATGATCGATGAAGGCCATGATTTTGAAAAGGAATGGCTCGCACTCGTCGTACAGATGATCGACCCAAACACTGATTCACTGTTATTGCTCTATGATGACGCTCAGGCAATCTACAGCAAGAACAACCTAAAATTTCCACTTTCCAGTGCCGGTATCCAAGCCCGTGGAAGAACCACTATTTTAAAACTTAATTACCGCAATACGCGCGAAATCCTCACCTTCGCCTACAATTTTGCCCAGGAGTACCTGCAAGCTCAGGAAGGCGATGACGATCACGAACCCTTGATCCAACCCGAAGTCGCTGGCACCAGCGGCCCACCTCCGGTGTTTCGGCAATTCAACAATGCCGCGGAAGAGGCTGCCTATATCGTTCGTTGTATTCAAAAGTGGCACAAGCAGGGACAATCACTCAATGAGATTGCCGTCGTCTATAGTCATCATTGGCAGGCCGGCGAGATCCAGATGGCCCTCAAGCGGGCTGGTGTTCCCTGCACCTGGCTCAAGACCAATGCCTTCAAGAAAGCCTACAACCCCGCCCGTGAGGAAGTCACGCTCTTAACCCGCCAGAGCAGTAAAGGGCTGGAGTTCGATACCGTCATTCTCACCGGTCTCGGCGCGCTAAAAGATGACGAAGACAACCTCGCGCGGGAAACCCGGTTGCTTTACGTGGGCATGACCCGCGCTCGAATGCAGCTGCTGGTGACGAGCAGTGGTCAGAATCGCTATACCCAACGCTTGCTGGCACTGGTGGGAGAGGCGGCATAAGCTGAACCTTAACGGAAAAGTTTCGTGAACGGTTGCGGCACCTGCGAACCCGACGTTTAGCAGCCGGCGACGTTTTGTGGGTATATTGCACCTAACAATGCGGAGTGTGCTGCATTTCCAACTTGAGGTAATTCAATGTACGTTTTCTCGGCGAACGCCATCGCCCAAGATGATCGGCATGGCTTCAAACAGGGGCAGACCGCCCCGTTCATCGTTTATATCAATTCCACTGATTTGCATGGCGCAGAGCAGCTTTGCGAAACGTATCTGACGAGCCTCGGTTTCACGGACATGACCATCGACAAGCACAAGCGCATTCCCGATAAATCGTTGACCAATGAACGTATTCTCAAAACTGACCCCCAGATGAGAGAAGCGCTGGAGCACGGGTACGCTATTCAGTTGTTTGATCAGGAGTAGGTTCGGCGCGTTGCTACAGCTCGCGTTGGACCTCAAACTGGCGCACGAGCTTGTATAATATGCCGAACAAAAAGGCGGCTGCGTTTCTGCTATAACAATAGGTTTTCCCACCTTTTCGATAAATCTTGCTAGCTGGTAGCTATTCTGAATCCAGCACACGGTCAATTCAGGGTGAAGGAATGAGCAAATACAGCGTGGGTGGATCTCAAACCCTTTACCAGCCAGAGTCGGACAACCGAGTGTTGACGAATAAGCTCAATATTACTGAACCGGCAGATATGGATGATGCCGAGCTGCAGCTACTGGTTCAGGTCTACCAGCGGGTTCTGACGGATACATTGCCGCAGGGGCCGCTCACCACTGCAGACCTCAAGCAGTGGCATCGCCTTTGGCTCTCGCCTATTTACCAATGGGCGGGGGAGGAACGTTCAGTGAATATGGCGAAAGGCGACTTTCATTTCGCGGCTGCGGCGCAGATTCCGAGATTATTGGAGGTTCTGGATCGTGGTTATCTGGCGAAATGGACACCCTGCACAGACCTTGATGATGATGCCCTTATTGAAGCCATAGCCACTGTGCATGTGGAGTTTATATTGAGCGAGGGGAATGGTCGATTGTCCCGGCTGCTGGCAGATGTAATGGCGGCTCAAGCCGGTTGCGGTACGTTGGATTATTCGTCGTGGGATGTAAACCGAAATGGCTACTTCGCCGCAATTCAAACTGGGCTTGCCGGCGACTACAGGCCGATGATGGATTGGGTGGAACGGGCACTTAACGTTGAGGGATGAGTAAGCCAGTGTAGGCCGTCATTCAGTGGACCTATGTCAAATAAAAGCAACACGGAGGGCGGAAAAAGGTGCGTTATACGTTATGAAATGGGTGACGGCCTACACTAGCCCTTAGGCAATTCGTAAATGGTTAAACTTGCTTTTGCGGTCTTTAAGCCTGGCTTCGATCACTTTGACGGACTCGCCAGTTTCTATCGCTGTCGAACTGGCGACAGAGCGAATAATCATGTTTTCAGTGACTTTCTTTCCGCTGGCTTTACGGCGATGGATTTTCATGCCAATCTCTCAAGTCGGTAGATTTTGCGTCACAACTGAAATGCACTATAGCGCATTTTAGCCCCGGATGCCACGTGAATGACATATAAGATATTAATGTAAATAGCTGATATAAAACAATATTTTTATGGAAGCGCCCATTGTCGCAAGCGGGCTAAGCCAAAGAGAGGTTCCGGACCGTCCAGTACGCGCAACGTACTTAATGTGGGCTCGGAATACCACCAAACAAACCAATCACCCGCTCGGAGGCACCATGGATACACGGAGAATTGCACTACTCATTGACTGTGACAACGTGAGTCACAACTCGATTGAAGGCGTGCTTGAAGAGTTAGCAAAATACGGCACCGCCAACGTTCGCCACGCCCACGGCGACTGGAAAAGTAAAAACCTGACAGGATGGATAGAAAAGCTTCATCCCAACGCGATTCGTCCGGTGCAGCAATTTGCCTACACCACCGGCAAAAACGCCACGGATTCCGCCATGATTATTGATGCCATGGATTTGCTCTACAGCGACAGGGTAGATGCCTTTGCGTTGATGACCAGCGATAGCGACTTTACGCCACTGGTCATGCGTATTCTGGAAAGCGGCTTGCCCGTCTACGGCTTTGGAGAGAAGAAAACGCCCTTGCCATTTGTCCATGCCTGCTCCCAGTTTATTTACACAGAAAATTTGCAACCTGAGCCAGAACCTGAAGCGCCATCGACAGGCGGCAAAGAACCCAAAGCCAAAGCACCCTCCACAAAGAAATCTCGTCAAGAACTCCGTAAGGATACCCGGCTTGTAAAGCTTCTCCGTACAGCCGTGGAGCAAACCTCCGGCGATGACGGATGGGCGCATATGGGCCGCGTGGGACACTACATCTCCAACAACAGCTCGTTTTCCCCGGTCAATTATGGCTACAGGAAGCTCAGCGACCTCATACGCGCAAGTGATTTGTTTGAAGTGGAAGCAAGGGAAGGGGACTCGGCTGTATACGTTAAGGATGTTCGGTCTTGATTGACAATCGCATGCCGCATCTGAACCTTAACGGTGAAGTCTTGAGAGCGGTTGTGGCACCTGCGAACCGGTGCGGTCCAATGCCCTGCATTCCAGCTATTTAGGAGCCACGGTAATGCGTACCTCCATTCACATTGATGACGACTTACTGGCAGAGGCGCAGCGCCTGGCCGGCGTAGGTGAGCAAGCCGCGCTGGTGCACGAGGGCTTACGTGCATTGATTGAGCGGGAAAGCGCCCGCCGGCTGGCCCAGTTGGGCGGTTCGCAGCCCCAGCTCCGTAACATTCCACGACGGAAGTCTGGCACCACCTGACAACTTGGCTTGAATAGGTGGCAGCCGACTACCAGTGGCTCCCGCTAGACCTCAAACTTGGGCGTTCCTACCTAGTGTGAGTGAAATGGAAATGTCTTTCAATATCAGATAACTATGAGATTATTCTCAACCAGCGTTTAGGAGTTGTCGCGATTAGGGCGGTTGACAGCACCTATAAGCTGGGCTATTAATGGCACCTGAATGAGGATTCAAGCCATGAATACCAAGTTTTCCGAAGACGTGATTCCGTTGTCCGACCTGAAAATAAACCCCGGCAAAGTGGTGGGGCGCGTTAACGACACACACCGTCCCATTCTCCTGACCAGTCGCGGTCGCGGGGTTGCCGTGGTGCAAGGGCTAGAGGACTACGAAAAAACGGCTGAGGAACTTCAGTTCGTAAAAGCCGTGGCCCAAGGCTTGATGGAAGCGCGAGAGGGCAAGGCCCTAAGCCTGAAAGAAGCCAAAAAGCAACTCGGGCTTTCTTAATTCCGATGGCCCCAACCATTGCTCAATCCGCGCTCGATTATCTGCAGGGCATCAAGGATCGCTACGAAAACGAAGGCGTTTCAGAAATTGGAAGCAAACTTTTGACATCAGTTTTTGAGCGTGTGGGAAGCCTGCAACATCACCCGGACCTTGGTCGGATCGTCCCTGAGTTCAACCTGATCCATATTCGCGAGCTTATTATGCCGCCATTCCGTATCGTCTACGTACGGGAAGGCAAAACAATCACTGTAGTTCGAGTCTGGCGCAGCGAACGGCTGCTGCACCGGGATCATTTTGTTGACGTCAACAAAATGATCGATCGGGACGTGGCTAATGCGTAAATTGATAAGATGCCGTCTGGCCAGACATATGGGCGACCACCAGCTAAAAGACGCGGATGTGGCTCTGGCGACCAGCTAATGCAATATGCTTTGTTGTACCAGAAAGGCACAATTTGGGGGGGATGGGCAAGCTCTATGGGTTGTTCGATTGTCAGGTCTCTGATCTACTTGGGTATACCAAATAGCGCTCAGAAAATCGATTTCCCTAACACTCAGAGCCGGCGCGAGAATGTATTAAGAATAGCTCACCAGAGACGGCAATTCTTTAACATGAATCCAGCCCACCTTTACCGCACGTACAAGTAATGGAAGTAAAAGCTAGTGGAACATTTATGCAATGAGATTGCGGCGCTTAACGTCGATTCTGCGCTTGAACCGCAGCACGGGGATATCCGGGCTGATGCGGTCTTGAATCGTCTACTTGCACAGTATGAAAAATCACATCTACCAATAGAAGTTGATTTCAGAGAGCTAGTCGATTGGGTTGCCTATGGAGAAAGGGCCTCCCACATGGTCCACCTTTATCCTGCAAAGCTATTACCTCATATTCCGGCACTGTTCACATCGAGTGGCATTCTCTCTAAACCAGGGGATATAGTTTTGGATCCGTTCACAGGAAGCGGAACCGTGCTTTTAGAAGCAATTCTGGCCGGGAGGCAGGCCATCGGTGCTGATTCAAACCCGCTAGCGAGGCTGATTACAGCCGTTAAAACGACGCCTATAGATAGGCTCAAACTTCAGAAAGCCTATTTGAGGTTAAGGACAAAAATCTCCACAACTCGCATGAAAGGCGATCCTCCAGATGTGGTTAACATAAATTACTGGTTCCTTCCTCACGTTATAGAGCAGCTTACCCATATCAAGGAGTGTATTGACGACGTAAGGCACGCTCATTATCGTGATTTTTTTCGTGTGGCTTTTTCGAATGTCATAAAGAGAGTAAGTCTCGCAGATCCCAAATTATCGGTCCCAGTCAGGCTGAACAAGGACAAGTATCCAAAATCTTCCGCACACTACAAGAATACGCTGCGCACATTACAAAAGCTCAAGTCCGTAGATGTTTACGATGAGTTTCACAAATTGGTCAATTCCAATATTAGGCGCATCAGCGCCTATGCAGCTGCAGTGGGATCATCCGTTTGCCAGCCCAGCATTTATAACGACGCTCGGACGTTGAGTGGTGACCATACTAAAGTCGAGGACGGCACTGTTCAGCTGATAGTCACGTCACCACCGTACGCTGGCGCGCAAAAGTATATAAGGTCCTCAAGTCTCAATATGGGTTGGTTGGAGCAATGCAAGTCGAACGAGCTCCGTCATTTCGAGATTCAAAACATAGGGAGAGAGCACTACCCTAAAGCGGAGTACGCCGAGTTTACTCCCACAGGGATACCAAAGGCGGATCTGAAACTGGAGAAAATCTACAAGAAGAACCCGCTCCGAGCTTACATAGCAGCTAACTATATTCGCGAGATGGGGGAAGTTTTCGAAAAACTGTTCCGGGTATTAAGGCCCGGCGGGTTCTTTGTCTTGGTAACCTCTAGCAATACGATTTGTGGTAGCGAATTTGAAACGCACGAGTATCTGTGCGACTTGGTGCTGAGTCTCGGTTTTCAGGTGAAGCTTCGGCTCGTTGACGACATTCATTCAAGAGGCCTCATGACAAAACGCAACAAAACGTCCGGCATGATTAGCTGTGAATGGGTATACGTATTTCAGAAGGACAATCGATGACAGAGCTACACGAAGATGAAATATATGAAAGCTTGCGCCGAAAAATTAAAAACCTGAGCATATACGCTTGGGGAAGAAGAATTGGAGGTAGCGACATAGACGACTGGCTCGGAAATTTTATTTCGTCGGATGAGCCGGCGTCGTGTGAGCAGTTGCAGATGCTTCATCTCCTAGGACAGTTCATGTATTTTGGTTCCAGGGAAATGCGCGAACTCACAAGAGCTGTCTACCGAGATAAATTTAAATACCGTTTGGTAGAAGAGATAAGGAGGACTAACGCAGATACTTTGGATGCCAGCATTATCAAGAGTGAATACGCGAAGGTTTTGGAAAAGACTCGTTTCCTTGGAATTGGAAACCCTTCTGAGAGCGGAACGCACCTTTTATACTATTTTCGGCAGGAAAACGAATTGCCGAAGTCCCTGTTCATCAATGGACACGAAATCACGAAAAGGGAAGGCGCTCAGATCATGCTGAGAGATCGAGATATTCAACACTACGTTTTCATAGATGATCTATGTGGATCAGGGGACCAAGCGGAATCCTATTCAAAAGATATCGTCTCAAGCATCAAGGAAATGAATCCGGATGCAACCGTAGCATATTACTGTCTCTTTGCGATGTCTGAAGGGATAGCGCACGTGCGAGACCATACGCTCTTCGATGAAGTTGACTGCGTGTATGAGCTTGACGACAGCTTTAAGTGTTTTGGTGAGCGCTCGCGGCACTACAAGGGAGATGATCTACCGATAGACAAGAGTTACGGAAGACAGATATCCGAGAAGTACGGTAGGATGCTATTTCCTTCCGACCCACTAGGCTACGGCGATTGTCAGCTTCTACTGGGCATGCACCACAATACACCCGACAACACACTGCCTATAATTTGGTTCGACGAGAATTACGGGCCGACATGGGTGCCAGCGTTCAAACGCTACAACAAAAACTACGGATAACCTACATGAAGTTCGATATGGACAACCCGTTTAGCATAGTCAAAGCAAGCGACTACTCAGACGAGGAAATCAACACCTTCTGGGTAGACATGCCCGGCGGCGACGGATTCGCGAGCGTGGTGAAGCCTCTATCAACGATGCCAATGATCCTGTTAGGGGGGAAAGGAAGTGGCAAAACCCACCTCATGCGGCACTTCTCTTATCCACTCCAAAAAATAAGACACGGCTCAGCCATCAAAGATGGCGTCAGGTCGGACGGCTACCTAGGCATATATCTTAGATGCGGTGCGCTCAACACCGATAGGTTCTCAGGGAAGCAGATTCAAGATGACGTGTGGGCAGGGCTTTTCTCATTTTACCTAGAGATATGGCTTTGCAGAATACTCATCGACATCATTATTGACATTGGTTTGGAAGACATTTCCGAACAGGAAGAGCGAACCATCTGCGTCGAAATATATGACTGTTTCGACAAGGTTCCGCCTCAAAATGCGCACTCTCTGAGAGCATTATCAGAAGTCTTGTCGAATTTGCAGAAATCGATTGATCTGCAAGTAAATAACTGTATCTACGACAATAAGATCACTATAGAGATACTCTGTGGCCCTGGAAAGTTAGTCTTCGGAGTTCCCGAGATTCTCTCAAAGTATGTTCCATACCTTAGCAGCGTGGTGTTCAATTACCTTATTGACGAGTTAGAGCATTTCGATAAGCCGAAACAGAAGTACTTGAACACACTGATACGAGATAAACGACATCCTACGTCAGTGAAATGCGGTGTCAGGACATACGGAATGAAAACGTTCGAAACTCTGGCCGATGCCGAAGAGAACATTGAGGGGCATGAGTATGAGCTCATGCGGTTAGATGATGAGCTCCGCAACACAGTCGATTACCTGGCTTTTGCCAAGAGGCTTTGCGCGAGTCGTTTAGAGAAGAGCGGTATAGTCAGCCCAAGAGCAGTAGAAGCGGACGATATAGATGGCTACTTTTCTAAGCCAAAGAAGATCGATGAACTTTGTGACATTGAAGGCATCGAATCTGGAAGGACAGGAAGACCAGTGGTCAGGCTGAGCGAAAAATTGCGAAAGAATCTATTGCAGATTAGTTCTCTTGGGGTACAAAATTCTGCACATATAGACACAATATGCGATTTACTTTCCTTCAAAAATCAGCCCGTTCTTGAAAAATCTGCTTTGCACCTCTTCTATAAATCATGGAGTACCAGATCCAATCTGTTGGAGTCAGCAAAAAGCATTAACATCAGGATCAATCGCTATCGGAAAGACCCCGCCAGTGACAAAAAGCTCAAGGAATTGATTGCCCATCACAAGACTGACTACGTTGCTCAGTTACGAAAAGAATATAAGAAAAAACAGATATACTCCGGCTTCGAATCACTTGCATCGATTTCGGTCGGCTTTCCGCGACACCTGTTGACTATATTGAAGTACTCTTATCAAGAGTCTGTATTCAATGGAGAAAATCCTTTTAGAGGAGGGCAGATCACGATCGGGGCTCAAATCGAAGGGGTACGTCAAGCATCGCAATGGTTTTTCGACGAATCAAGGGTCTCTGGACCTGATGGGGTAGTTCTTAAAGACGCAGTTGCAAGAATTGCTGAACTTTTTAGGATCAATCGGTATTCCGATAAGCCTACAGAGTCGTCATTGATTGCATTTTATTGTGAAATATCGAAAGTGAGCGGCGAAACACGCAGACTTTTAGATCTCGCGAGACAATGGTCACTGCTAATCAAGGACACCAGGGGCAGAAAAGATAAAAATTCTGGCAGCCCCTCGGAAAAATACATCCTCAATCCCATGCTGTCTCCGCATTGGGGGCTCCCGATCGGTATTCGTGGTGTGATCAAGTTCGATGCCTCTATGCTTGACGCAATATTCGACACGCATAGCGACGAATTCGAAAAGTATCGGGATGATTTTGAAACATCAAGGAATGCTCCGTTTCGGAGTAAAGTTGATTACAGACAAGGGACGCTGCTTTAAGATATGTGCGATTACACGCTATTTTATAAGGAAGAAATTCACTCGCTTGCCGACCTCTCCACATCAGTCATGGGAGACCGGTTCATATCTGCCTATAATGAAAGTGAGCGTGTACAAAAGGTATTTTCCGAATCCTCAGTGCCGAACAAGCATTGGCTAGTGCTTCCTGAATATGGCTATAGCCCCGGTGAGCTTCCTTCTGATAGGGTCCATGTGTGCCAGGGAAATGATGAAAGCAGCCAAATTGGCGGATTTTTTGACGACGTCAGCGTTAACTTTCTTGATGAAAAAATCGTAGTAGACATAACGGGGTTTATGAGGCCACAACTAGCATTCTTAATGAATTATCTATACAAGAAGGGGGTAAAAACACTGATTCTAATATATTCAGAGCCCAGAGTTTATAGCAACAAAGAAAAGACTCTCTTTGCCGGCGGACACGTAAGACATATCCGACAGATACAAGGGTTCGAAGGTGTTCATTCTCCAGATGAAAGAAATGATCTTCTAGTCATCGGATCCGGTTATGACCAGAATCAGATTAAAAGCATTTGTAACTATAAAGAGAACTCTCGGAAGGTGCAGCTTATTGGCTTCCCGTCACTAAGACCTGACATGTATCAAGAGAATATTCTACGAACGACCTTAGCTTCTCAGGAACTGTCAGAAGAGGCGCTTTACAAAAGGTTATTAGCTCCTGCAAATGACCCGTTTGTGACAGCTTCAGTTCTAAGTGAGTTTGTCAAAAAGCGAAGAAATTCCCCGGGCATCTCAAACCTGTACTTATCGCCGTTGGGTACAAAAGCCCAGACAGTCGGATTTTCTCTGTTTTACCTGCGCGAACTCGTGAATACTCCCTCGAGCTTAATATTTCCTTTCTATAGCTCATATGGCAAAGAAACGAGCGAAGGTATAAATAAAATTTGGAAGTACACGGTGGAATTTTGAAGTCTCTCGTGAGTTACGAGAGACGGTCTAACGTTAAGCATGGAACTGCGTAACCCCAAAATCTCGAGGCAGATAGCGTAGCAGCAGTGGAGAGTATATATGAGCTATACTATGTCTTATACCGTTACGTATTTGACTCTTTATAAAAACCCCTTATACTTAGCCAATACCCCCAAAATTGGCTTCTGACACATTATGAACCCTCCAAACCCCATTCCGTTATACCCGGTACTTGACGAGATCCAGTCACTGAACCTGGCTGAGTTCCCTGAAGTTGATGCTTTCCTTAATGAGGACCAAACCTGGCGGCGTCAACATTGGGCTTGGGGCCTTGAGTTTTTGAAGTATGTTGGCCGCAACAAGTCTGAACATACATATGCGCGGTTCAGGTCTGAAATCGAGAAATTTCTCTTGTGGGTTTTTTTGGTTAAAAAATCGCCAATGGATGGTCTGCGTAAAGCGGATATTCTCGAATACGCGGATTTCTGCTGGAAGCCGCCGGTATCCTGGATTGGTTTGGCCAGCGCGGATCGATATACGCCGGTCAATGGCGTATACAAGATCAATGCAGAATGGCGTCCATTCAGGATCAAGCGCCTGAAGAATATGCCGCAGCCGATGGATCGGAAAAAATACCGTCCGTCACAGGAAACGCTGAACGCGACCTTTACCGCGATTATGGCGTTTTATAAATACCTGATGTATGAAGAAATTTGTTACGGCAACCCCGCACAGGTTGCAAAAACCGATTGTCGGTATTTCATCAAGGATGCGCAGATCAAGGAGATCCGCCGACTTACAGAGATGCAATGGAACTATGTACTTGAAACTGCTGAGGAACTTGCAAATGGAGATCGCTCTTATGAGCGGAATCTTTTCGTTATTGCAGCGCTGAAAGTCCTGTTTTTACGGATATCTGAGCTATCCGAACGTCAAACCTGGTCGCCGTCGATGAACCACTTTTGGCAGGATGAGGACGACAACTGGTGGCTTAAAATTTTCGGGAAGGGCAGAAAGCTACGTGATGTTTCGGTGCCAACGCAGTTCCTGGATTACCTCAAACGCTACCGGAACTACCGTGCCCTCCCCCCTCTTCCTTCATCTTCCGACACGTCGCCAATTGTTGAAAAATTGCGTGGCCAAGGTGGCATGACGTCCAGACATCTGACGCGAATTGTACAGGACGTGTTTGATCAGGCTCACGCCAAGATGAAAGCTGAACACGGTGAAGATGCTTCTCGAAAATTACTGGAGGCATCAACTCACTGGCTGCGGCATACGGGCGCAAGCATGGAGATCGAGCGAGGTCGGGCCTTGAAGGATCTATCTGAGGACTTGGGACACGCAAGCATGGCTACCACGGATACTGTGTACGTACAAAGTGAACATAGAAAGCGGGCAGAAAGCGGGAAAGGCCGCAAAGTGTGATCTCCCAGTAGATTACATCAGCGGATAATTAATTTGCTGCCGAAACAGAACATTTCTCTGTACTTGAGGGTCAAAAGCGGATGGCTACGCGGTAAACGAGACGTCAACATGAATGAGGAGACAAAGAATGAAACCAATGATCAGCCAAGGGATTTTCGCCAGCCTGTTGCTCGTAGTATCTGCGGGCATTACACACGCCGTTGCCGGTGAACGGCCGCCTGCGGATGCAAAACCCCTGATGGAGATAATTTCTACCGTGGAGGATGAGGGTTATACCGATATCTCCGAAGTGTCGATGGATGACGGCGTTTGGGAGATTGAGGCTTACAAGGATGGCAACGCGCGGGAATTGCGTGTTGATCCCGCTACGGCAGAGATTTTGTCCGACCGCAGGGATGATTGAGTGTTTCAGAACTCAGATAAATGAACGGGGTTTTGGGGGCGACTATTCGGTTGTTGTCATGCCGGTGGCTTTCTGAAACCGCCGCAGTAACGTGCGTTCCTCCAAACCCGCTTCCGCAGCCATACTGGATAAGGACGTGTCCTTGGCTCCCGTCGTCTGCAGCCAGTGCTGGGCCTTGAGCACCGCACCGTCATTGTGTTTGAAGTTGGGCGAAAAAACACTTTTGAAACCCTCGCGGCAGGGATGCCGCGGGGGAGCCACAGGGACGTGTTTATGCGTTTTCAAAAGATCTTTTCCTGATGACAAACGGATCGGAGCCTCACACCCAGCTGTCGTGTAAGGCAATTAACCCGACAATATTCGTTACCAAGTTAAATAATTGGCTGCGAAATTTCTCTGTACCGAATGTGCTCATACGACTACTTGCCGGCTTTATCGTCCGGCGCGAGGTCATCCAGTATCGGGCAATTCGGGCGGTCGTCACCATGGCAATGGTCGGCGAGATTTTTTAGCGTGTCGCTCATGGACTGCAATTCGCGAATTTTTTCTTCGAGTTCGGCAACGTGCTCGAGTACGAGACGCTTGGCTTCTGCACTGCTCCGGTCCTTGTCCTGCCACAGGCTCAACAACACGGCGATCCGTTTCATGGAAAAACCCAGCGTCCGCGCACGCTTAATGAATTGAAGCGTGTAGACATCTTCCGCACTGTAAATGCGATAGTTTGTGAAGGTGCGATTCGCCGGCGGTATCAATTTGATCTGCTCGTAATGGCGAATCATTTTGGCGCTTACGCCAGAGGCTTGCGCCGCCTCACCGATATTGAAGAATCCTTCCTTGCGCGCTTCGGCCAGTTCCGGTCGTGGTTGTGTGGTGCGCCCCATGGTCACTACCTTTTGTAATTGAAGCGATTGAAACTGCCGCACGGTACGAGGGCCCTACTCTGTTTACTGCGAATCCGTCTCGGCTGACTCGGGCTGCCAGCGTCGTAACAGCAGTGCGTTTGTCACCACACTGACGCTGCTGAAGGCCATGGCCGCACCCGCTAGCATCGGGTTGAGCAAGCCGAACGCAGCGAGCGGAATGCCTGCCAGGTTGTATACGAACGCCCAGAACAAGTTCTGGCAAATTTTCTGGTAGGTACGCTTTGAAATCGCTATAGCGTCCGCAACCCGCATTGGATCGTTGTGCATCAAGGTGATGCCGGCCGTCTGCATGGCCACGTCTGTCCCGCCTGCCATGGCAATGCCGACATCGGCTGCCGCCAACGCCGGAGCGTCATTGATGCCGTCGCCTACCATGGCGACTCGCCCGCCTCCACTGCGTAGCGCTGCCACTGCTTCTGCTTTGTGTTCCGGCAGGACGTCAGCACGTATGTCGTCGATACCCAACTCCTGTGCCATGACTTCTGCACTGGCATGGTTGTCGCCGGTTACCATGACCGTTCTAACGCCGCCGGCATGTAGCCGCGCAATGGCTGCACGTGCCGATGGCCTCACCGTGTCAGTGAATGACACCATGCCGATGAGATTGCGTCCTCGCTCGGTTTCCTGGGCCAGCCAGGAAATCGTTCGCCCAGCCGCAGCAAGCGATGCCACTGCCTGATCGAGGGCTGCAGCAGGAATACCCAGTTCTTCCATCAGGCGGCGATTGCCAAACCAGGTCTGAACATCGCCCACGACTCCTCGCATGCCCCGCCCTGCCAGCACGGAGACGTCATCGGCTTCGTGCGCCGCCACGCCGGCGGTATCGGCCGCATTTTCAACAGCCCGCGCAAGGGGATGGGAACTGCCACGTTGGATGCCTGCGGCAATAGCGAGCAACTCGTCCTCTGCCACCCCGATTCCCTGAACCGAATCCACTTGCGGCCGGCCCTCCGTGAGCGTGCCGGTCTTGTCGAATGCGATGGCTTTTACAGCCTGAGCGGTCTCAAGCGCTTCAGCGTCCTTGATCAAAATACCGTGGCGCGCTGCGACGCCGGTACCCGCCATAATGGCTGTCGGCGTCGCCAGCCCCAGCGCACAAGGGCAGGCAATCACCAAAACGGCAACGGCGTTCAGCGTCGCCTGAGTCCAGTCGCCCGTTATCAAGCCCCAGGCAAGTAACGTGGCGAGCGCTATCAGAACAACTACCGGCACAAACACACTGCTGACTTTGTCCACCAGCCGCTGGATGGGTGCCTTCTTCGCCTGTGCCGTTTCAACCAAACGGATTATCTGCACGAGCATGGTGTCCTGGCCGATCGCAGTGACTTTCATGTAGAGCACGCCATCGAGGTTAACCGCGCCGCCAGCAACCTTATCACCAGGTTCGCGGGTCACCGGAAGGCTTTCCCCGGTAAGCATGGATTCATCGAGCGCGCTTTGACCGCGCACGATTTCGCCATCCGTCGGCACCCGTTCGCCTGGACGCACCATCAGTTCGTCGCCCACCTGAATTTGGTCAATCGGCACCTCAACATCAACGCCGTCGCGCACGACGCGGGCGGTTTGCGGCCGCAGCGCTTGCAAAGCCCGTATCGCTTCGGTTGTCTGACGCTTCGCCCGCGCTTCGAAATATTTGCCGAGCAGGATCAAGGTGATGATCACCGCCGAGGCTTCAAAGTACAGGTGCGGCATGCCAGCCCCGTCGTGGGTCAGCAATGTATATACGGACAAGCCATAGGCTGCGCTGGTACCTAAAGCGACCAGCAAGTCCATGTTGCCGGTACCCGCGCGCACGGCGTGCCATGCGGCTTTATAGAAACGCGCGCCTAACCAGAATTGCACCGGGGTTGCCAAGGCCCACTGCACCCAACCGGGCAGCATCCAATCAAAGCCAAACCATTCGGCGATCATTGGAAGGACTAAAGGTAATGACAGCAGTGCGGCGACAACCACAGGCCATGCGTGCGGCAGTTTCGGCGCACGGGGCGCGCCAGTTGACGCTGTAACTGGTGCAGCCTGGTACCCGGCTGCACGCACGGCAGCCATCAGGCTTTCAGTGTTCGCGCCGCTATGTTCAATACTGGCCTTCTCTGTGGCCAGGTTAACGGAAACAGCGACGACACCTGGCTGTGCGGCCAGCGCTTTTTCCACACGCCCGGCGCAGGACGCGCAGGTCATGCCTTCTATCTCGAGTTCTACCGTCTCGCTTGGTACAGAGTAGCCGGCTTTGTGAACAGCCTCGATCAGCGCTGCGGAATCGACACTGCTGCCCTCCCCGACTTCCACCCGCGCCCGTTCCGTGGCCAAATTCACGGTCGCGTCTTTAACCCCGGGCATCTCCTTGAGAGCTTTCTCGACGCGGCCCGCACAGGACGCGCAGCTCATGCCCTCAATGGCGAACTCATGTTGTTGGGTTGCTGATGGATTCATGGGAACCTCCTACTTCGATAACACATATCGTAATCCTTCCCATGATGGTAAGGTCAACAAGCGGCGGCAAACATGCCACGCGAATCAGGGGTCGTCGATATTCAAGCACCGGCAGTGTGCAGCCGCCGGGCTTTCTCAACCCGACGCAAATGCAGGTTGTTGGCCACCAAGGCTGAAATGACCAGGACCGCACCCAATATCTCTCCCACACCAAACGCGTGCCCCAGCGCCACGCCAATCAAAAATGCGGTGATAGGAACAAAGTTGATGAAAAGCACTCCGTTGACCGCACCGAGCATACGGATGCCGGAATTCCAGCTCAGCACCGCCACCAACGCGCCCAGAACCACCAGATAGACAAGCGTCCAGCGCAGGTTCATCAGTGTGTCGAGTGTGGGGGCGGAGATGGTGTGATTCCACGTCAACAGCACGGTTACCGCGCCTATGGCCACAGCGCCAAAAGCGCAGGTAATGGTGGTGTAACGCAGGGGCGACCAGGCTGGAAACAATTGCGCGCCCATGGTGTAGCTCACCCAACAGAAGGCGCCGCCCAGGAACAGTAAGTCCCACTTAGCCTGTCCACCGCCAAATGCCCTTGCAGGGTGGCCGCCGGTGATGACCAGAAAAACACCGGCGAACGCCAGGGCCACCATGGCTAAAGTAAAACGCTGGGGTCGCACACCTTTGAGCAGCCACGTCAGCAATACCGTGATCATAGGCATGGTCGCCATGATGACGGCTCCATGTTCAGGACGGGTGTGAACCAGTGCCGCGAAGGCCAGCAAATTGAAACCGGCAAAACCCAGGGCACCGAGAAAGAACAACATGAACGGGCGGCCCTCCAGGAAAAATGCGCGCCGTCCTTCCCAGATGGCCAGAAAAACCAGGAAAGCCAGCGCTGCCAAGCCGTACCGAATGAGCGTCATATAGTAAGGGTCCAGGGTCGGCAAGGCCCCCTTCGCCACCGGGAACATACCGCCCCAGGATAGTGTGGCGGCCAGCAGCAAACCTGCGGCAACCAAAGTTTTGTTCTTAAGCATGTCGACTACTCCCTGACATAAACCGCCCATTGTAATGTCTTCGGGAAGATCTTTGGTCTGTCTTGGGCGAAAATCAGCCTCTACTGATGTGTACGCAAGTAATCGAAATCTAAACTCCCGCCGAGCCAGCTTGTCAACGTAAACGGGCCTCAGGCACTAGGGAACCTCTGATCAAGTCCCTGTGGTCTCTGCGCAATCTGGCGCGAGGCA
>CAYQQJ010000033.1:0-37947 GCA_964419935.1 uncultured Cellvibrionaceae bacterium | reverse complement strand
CAGCTTGCAGCTTGCAGCTTGCAGCTTGCAGCTTGCAGCTTGCAGCTTGCAGCTAAAACCCCTCCCCTTCCTCATCGGCTTGCTCTCGCAGCCGACGTTCCTCTTCCTCGCGGCGTACATCTTCAATCACCTCCAGGACCGCGCCTACATCCGCATCAACGGTGCTGCGTTCGAAGTGGCCGGTCAGCTTGGAGTCGGGGTGGAGATTTCCATGTTCATACAGCTCCCAGATTTCCTTGCCGTAATCGGTACTGAGCAATTCTGGTGCGAAACGGCCAAAATAGCGGGTCATATTTTCAACATCCCGTTCCAGCATGGCGCCGGCGCTGTTGTTGCTGGCGGCATTCACTGCCTGGGGCAAATCGATGATGACCGGTCCGTCCTTGTCGAGCAGCACGTTGAACTCGGACAGGTCGCCGTGTACCAGGCCCGCGCAGAGCATGCGCACAATCTCGGTCATCATTTGCTGGTGATACTCGCGGGCGCGCTCCGGTGTCAGGGTTACCTCACCCAGTTGCGGTGCAACATCACCGTTGGCATCACTGATCATGTCCATCAGCAGCACGCCGTCGACAAAGCCATGGGGCTGCGGTACGCGCACGCCGGCCGCTGCCAGCCGGTAGAGGGCGTCCACCTCGGCGGAAAGCCAGGATGCCTCTTGCTCTTTCTGACCATAGCGGGTGCGTTTGGACATGGCACGGGCGCGGCGGCTGTTGCGCTCCTTGCGGCCCTCCTGATACTGCGCCGCCTGCTTGAAGCTGCGCTTGCTGGCTTCCTTGTACACTTTTGCGCAGCGCACGGCGTGGCCGCAGCGTACGATGTAGACCTGCGCTTCTTTGCCACTCATCAATTGCGAGATGACTTCGTCCACCAGACCGTCATCGACCAGTGGTTGGATTCTCTTGGGTACTTTCATAGGCCCCTTGCAAACGCCCCTTCTATTGTCCGTGGGTTTTCCAGCTGAAGTTGACAGGGTAGCTTAAGTATCCTGGAGTTTCCCGTAAAGCTTTCAATTACAGGTAAACACTCGGGTACAACGCTCATATAAATTCAATTGGCGGCTGCGAACCGCCGCGCTCGCCTGCCGCGCCAGATACCGACCATGAACAGCCCCATGGCCATCCAGATGATGATAAAGGTCAGAAGACGCTGAGGTGGGTAGGGCTCATCAAGAATGAACACGGCAGTCAGAAAATGCAGGGTCGGGTTCAGATACATGATAAAGCCCACGACGGATAAATCGAGCCGCGAGGCAGCGGCGGCAAACAACAGCAGAGGTATGGTGGTAATGGCTCCCGCCGCCATCATCAACAGCGTGTCCGTAGTCTGGTCGCCAAAATAAAAAGGATTGTCGCTGGTGAATAGCCAGAGCAGATAAATGAGGGCTACAGGCGTGGCCAGCAGCGTTTCAACCGCGAGCCCCTGCAGACTACTTACGGGTTGCTGTTTGCGCACCAGGCCATAGAAGCCGAAGCTGGACGCCAAGACAAGGGACACCCATGGGAGCTGCCCGAGCGCGACCAGCTCGAAAATCACCGACAGGAATGCCAGCAGCGCCGCGCTCGCCTGCCAACGGTTGAGGGCCTCCTTTAACACCACGCGGCCGAGAACCACGCTGAACAGCGGTGTCAGGAAATAGCCGAGGCTCGCTTCAAGAACCCGTTGATTGCTGACTGCCCAGATAAATGCCAGCCAATTGATGCTGATGAGCAGTGACGACAGGCTGAGCCATTTCAACAGGCTGCGGTCTTTGACCAGCGCGATGAAGCGTCGGAGCTGGCCCATGCCAATAATGGCGATCAGCGTGACTACGCATGCCCAAACAATGCGCTGTGCCAACACTTCGTACGGCGGTAGATGCGCGAGGAGGTTGAAAAATAGCGGAAAGCATCCCCAAAGCCCATAGGCCCCCAGCGCGAACAACAAACCACGCATTCGAAAAACCTCTCTAGTAAACGCTTATCGCCGGCATATTGAAGGCACAGTTTAACAAAAGACCCGCGGGGGCATGGGAATCATTTGCTGAGCGCGCCGGTTCCTATGTGGCAAATATTGCAAGCACAACCGTAAACTTTACCGTTGCCATTACTGGGCGGGAGCGGATTGTGTAAACGACGGGCGCGAAACAATGGTTGAGATGTGGCACTGGGTTTGCAACACAAGCTGTCCCGAGACGAGCGCCAGACCTCGTCCGACCAACTGTTGGAGGTTTACCATGAACAACAAAACATGGAAAAGCGGGTTAATGATTATTCTTGTATCCCTGCTGAGTGTATTTTCCCTGGCCGCCTGCGAAACCACCAAAGGCCTTGGTCAGGACATCGAAAACGCCGGTGAGGAAATGGACGACGCCGTCGATTGATTCTTCATAACTCTAGTTTTGGAGTTCAAAGGCTTTTAACGCGGCCCTTTAAGTGGTTTTAGCGCCGGTCCGTTTCGGGGTAGGGCTTTGCAAGATACGCCGAAGCAAATAGACAGGATTGTCGATTTACACAGCCGCAGGCTGCCCGCAGGGCGAGCCACATGGATGTGGCGAGTGAAACCCATCCCTGGGGGCTCCTCGCCCGAATCCCGCGGGCCAGGGTCTTGAAAAGCCCTACCCCAAATCGAACCTCTCGATATGCACGCGTTAAGCATGGAACAAACCTTTTGAACTCCGAAATTTGAGTTTGTAAGGGAGACCGGCGACTCGGTTGCTTTAGTATTCTTTTCCCTTTTCCCTTTTCCCTTTTCCCTTTTCCCTCTTTACTTGCAGCTTAAAGCTTGCGGCTTGCAGCTTTTCTACTATTCCTTCGCAATAAAAATTCCGCTTACCGTCAGCTCCCAATTGGTGGGTGATTGTCCGACGCAGGCGAGCAGTTTGTCGCCGCTATCGTTGAAATCATCGCTGGCGATACAGCTAAGTTGTCCGCTGTGAGCTTCGTTGATGGCCGGCAGGAATTCCTCAATAGTCGCGGTCAGAAATCCCTGCCTGGGTTTATCCAAGCCTTCATCAAGATCGAGAAAAATATTGATGCTTTGGCCAGCAACGCTGGTTAAATCGGAAATATCGCCGATGCGTTCGAGGGTACACTCGTCAGCGGCACATTCCACAGTCACGTTGGATATACGCTCGTTGCCGGCACGGGCATTGTCAATCCAGAAGCCGATATAACTGCCATCCATATCTGCGGAGGCGATGGCTTCCTCCGGTAGGGCGAGCCACAGGCTCTCCTGGTTGGTATCAATGTTCTGGTGTACCAGCGCAGTACCGTTGTCTGCGAAAAATATGTGCGTGTTGTTCTGCCGCGCAAAGCCCTCTTCACACACGCCGGTCGCCAAGGTTTCAGTTGAGTCAAGTTTGGGAAAATCTTTGGTGAGGGCGTAGCGGCTTTCCATTGTCAGCTCGGCATCGGCGGCGGTGTAGTACATATCGCCGAGAAATGCGGTGTCTTCATTGTTGGCGAACTCACCCGCTGGGGTAACCAGTTGAATCCAGTTGGCGGAAAAGTTGGTGGTCGGGCACTCGCTGCTTGGCACAAACGGCACCAGCTCATTGCTGATCCAGCTGCGCATCAACAACAGGTTGTCTTTCAGCTCGAGCCCGGCAATTTGACTATTGATCCGGGGTTGGTTATCACCCACGGCGGTACCGACTTCGAACTGTATGTAGCCCGAGCTCAAGTGTTCATATTTACCCGTGATCCTGGAATTGTTGCTGCTGGTGGGGCGATCGCGCAGTGTCAGGTTATAGCTGTTGCTGGCGTTCAGTTCCAATAGCCACACCGAGCCGGCGCCAATATAATCCGTTGTCGACGAACCTGGGTCATCGGGATCATCGTCGGTGCCGCCGCTGTCCGTGTTGTCGATGCCGAGCTTGCAGCCTGTAAGACACAAGCCCAATAACAGACCCAAAAAAAGACATCGCGCCAATAATCGCGAGCTGCGGATGAAGAGTGATTTGATGTGATACGGCATGGCAGTAATCCTGCTGAGACTTGCTTGAAAAGGTGAGCGCTTCAATAGGTAAAAGAAACGAATAAACGAATGACGTTGGCGTTGAACGAATAAAGCGGCTCTTCGCCCGGCGCTGCTTCTGTGACCAGAACATTGCGGAAATTCTCATAGTCGAACACGATATGATCCCAGAACAGGTTGATGGTGCTGGAATCAAACGCGGTTAGGTACGGCGACCTTATCTCATAGCTGACGCCTAATCCATAATTCATGGAGTTGAAAGTGCTGAGTTCCTTGTCCCGTGCGAGAAAATTCTGCGCGTTGAAGAAGGGAAACAGGTCTGCGTAGAAATCCGCTTGCGTCTGTTCGTAATAGCGGAGTTTGCCTTCAAATATCCAGCGATCACCAAACGGATGGGTGTAAGACAGGTTGATGTGGTTTGCCTCTATGCCCCAGCTGTCGGTGAAGTTGCGCAGCTCGGTTTTCACCGCCGCGCGGTAGGGCAAATAGACCATGGAGCGCACTGCAAACGCGTCGCTGTTTCGCGTACCCGGATAGACTTCGGGCTGGTAAAAGTCGTTACCGTTGTTGAGATAGCGCACTGAGCGGTAGGGATTATTCAGAAAACCTTCATCTACCACAGATTCCGCATTCAACGCGACAATCCAGTTTTTTGTAAGTACCTGAGACAGGTTCAGGCTGAAACGCTGGCGTCGCAGTTCTTCGCTGAAAGTTGCATCGTCGTTGCGACCGATAACGTCATCGCCAAGGCTGTAGCCGAGGGACAGGGTGGTCATGTCACCAAAAAAATCCTGGCTGATGCCAAAGGCCACTGTCCTGGCTTCGTAGTCGTTCTCGCTACTGTTGCTGTAACTCAAACTCATCAAGGTGCGGTCGTGCAGGTAGTCGACACCGACGCTGGTTTCGGTTCGCTCTTCAACATAGGCGCTGGCAGTGGCCTCCACGTCAATGGATGCGCCGGTGACGCGGTCCACATAGTAGTTGGCAGATACGGACACGGTATCGGCAAACTCCTTGCGAACCAAAACCGACGGTCCGCTGATGGTCACGCCGCCGCCGTCATAGGAGTGATACAGCACATCGGCGCGATCTGCCGGCAGCACGGCCGCCAAGGTTATGCCCGGAAGACCCAAGAGCAATATTCCAAGCCATCGGCGGCGGCCTTTTTTTACTGTCTGCAGCTTGGTTAAGACCTTCAGCTTAATTACATCCACAGCCACCTCCGGCACTGCCGTCCGCTCCCCGGGCCGCTTCTCGTGCGTCATACACATGATTCATATAGCGGGTCGCCACCGGATCCCGATCAAATGCCATAATCGGATCCGCCAGGTTATCCCGTTCATAGGGTTTCACCCATGGTTGAATACTGCAGCCGCAAATGGCGAGCGCCATCAGGGTGAATATCAGGTGGCGTGCGGATTTCATTCGCGAATCAGCTCTTTGATCAGTTTGCGGTATTCTGCTTCATCGCCGGCTTTGTAGCCCCGGTGCAGGTAACGCAGCTGGCCGTCGCGGTCGATGAAAATGGTGGTGGGCATCGCATCGACTTTGTAGGCTTCGCTGACTTTGCTGTCAGTATCGTAAACGACTGGGAAGCTCACGGGAATTTCCTTGAGCAAACTATTGGCCTGCTCGATGTCCGCATCCACGTTCACACCCAACAATACGAAACCAGCAGGATTGTAACGCTGGTAGATTTCATCCAGCAGCGGCATTTCCTGCCGGCAGGGGCCGCACCAGGATGCCCAGAAGTTCAGCATCACTACTTGGCCGCGCAGTTCCTTAAGGCGAATATTTTTGTCTTGATTCGATTTGAGCGTGAAATCCGGCGCGGGACCCGACAGCTCCCGAGCCTGCACCGACACCGCGAGCAGTAAACACAACAGGGTTGAAGCAAATAATTTCATGGAATGTCATTCTCCGTGGTTAAACATACTACTGAATTTGCAGAAATGGATGTTGCTTGTTTCAAGCCGTCAAAAAGATTAACTCGACAATTAACTTTATCGGGCGAATTGCCTCCATACGATAAATGCGGTATTGGGCTTCGAACCGTTTGTCATCGGGGATAAAGCTTTTGAAAACGCATAAACACGTCCCTGTGGCTCCCCCGCGGCGTCCCTGCCGCGAGGGTTTCAAAAGCTTTATCCCCGACGACAAACTACTTTAGTGCACTCGACTAACACTAGGGAACCTCTGATTAAGTCCCTGTGGTCTCTGCGCAATCTGGCGCGAGGCAATCTCAAGGCGGCAATCGCAGCTTATGGCCGTAGCCCTTAGTAAGATTGCCAACGCCGAGAGTGCCCGCGCCAGGCAGCGCCCTTCGGGGCTTGCAGGAATTCTCGCTGGCGGCGTTGCGCTCATTCGACGGGCAACCAGCCCGACTCAGTCGCGCGCCTTGCCAGCAAAAATTCCTGTAAGCCAGAGACCGCAGGGACTTAATCAGAGGTTCCCTAGACTTCGAAAAAGAACATGACCCGTAGGTCGGGCTAGATGCGAGCTCTGCGAGCGTCGTAACCCGACAGCCAAGCTTGCCGCGTTAATAACAAGCGAGCAAAATCAAAAATAAATCGTCGCGCCTAAATGGGTTTCCAGATTCTGAATTTCTTTTTCCTCCCCGAGCAGGCTGTGGGAAAACACATGGTTGCGGACATCCACGCGCAACGCCAGCCAATCGGTGGCAAAGAAGCGGAAGCCACCGCCGAAGTTATAGGTGAAATATTCATCCTCGGCGAATTCTGTATTGCCGGCGCCGGCAATAATGTAATAGTTGGTGTTGAATGCCATTTTGCCGACAAACACCTCGCCGGGAAGAATGGTAATGCCGAGGGAGAGGTTGTAGTACTTCAACTTGCGTTGGCTGTCGGTCAACAACTGGGTGGAACCGCTCAGGGTTTCATAACTGGTTTCTGATGTTTCGGTTTGTCCGTACAAGCCCTCCAGAAAAAAGTCTTCGCTGATGTGGTAGGCCAGGCGCGCACCGTAGACATTGTTGCTGCCGAAATCCTCCACATTCATCACGCCGGCAAAAAAACCGGCTTCGAAGTTTTCGCTGTCAATGCGGTCTTCACGAATGACGCGCCGCTCAAGGCCCGGATCAATAATCGCGTCGAGCGCTGTGTCGTCGTCCGTTTGTGCGAGTGCGAACGGAGCGCCGGCTGCGAGCAGGGACGCTAAAACGATACGCTGAAGCCAGCTTTCCATTCATCAACCTCTTCATTATTTTCGCGGGTGGTTAACAGGGTGTGGTGATTGTAGTCGGCGCGCAGTGAAAATCGCTCGGTGATATAAAAAACCACGCCACCGCCGACGCTGAGCAAGTTGTCTTGCCGATCCTCGGTTTCCACCAGTGTGGCACTGGGGGAGGTTTTGACCGTGCCGACCCCCAGGCTGAAAAATGGCACCAGGCGCCATTCCGGGAAGGGCCGGTGAACAATGTTGAGGCTGCCCAGCTTGTTGTCGGAGAAATCGCCAAACGCCTGGGTGTAGTGAAGTTCAGCGGACAGGTTGTCCGTCATGCGGTAACCCAGGTACACGCCCATGGCGTGCGCGCCGGAAAAGTCGCCACCCTGCAGGCCGAGTTCCCAGCGCTGCTCGCGATAGCCTTGCCAGCCGGTGTCGGCAAAATCCAGCGGCACGCCATCGGCGGCTAGTGAGTTGTGCAGCGCTGCCCGCGCGACCCAACCGGTTTTGCCCTCGCTGGTGATGACTTTGTACCAGTCGGTCCGCCGCTTGAGCAGGCGCAGCGCCTCGCGGCGTTCAACTACATGAAAGATCGGGTAGCCGCGTCCCGGGCCGGTGTGCATATCCACGTAGGGTGCCGCGACCGTTACCGTTATGCCCGGCATTTCGGCAAACTCCGGAAGCTCGTTGGCGGTGTCAGCGGCAATTACCACCGGCGCCAGAGCGGTCAGCAGGATGACGATGGCCCCGCGCAGCACGCGCCTACAGATTGTCAGTTCGGTTCCATCAAGCACTGCGGGGCATCGCCTCTAGTTAACGGGGGCATCAAAGGGATTGTTGTAATACTGGCCGCCGATGTCGAGCCATTCCGCAATCAGTTTCAACTCGTCCGGGCTCAGCATTCCGGTATGGTCGACGGTATTGGGTTCATCCGGCCCGAGCGTGCCGTCGAACCGCGCAAAAAAGCGGTTGCTGGCGCGAGCACCGTTGACCGACATGGATTGTGGCACAGGAAAGGTCACAGGCACAGTAATCGGTATGGGGTCACCATTTTCATCCAGCACCAGATTGCCGTCGGCATCCACCTGGAATTCGCCGGTTTCGACGAATTCCACGCGTTCTGTCAGATTGCCTTCATCGTCCAGTATCTGCTCGGTGTCGCCAGCCAATAGCTCCTGGTAGGAGGTCATGTGCAGGATGTTCGCATCAGAGGGGCCGCCGGTCAGGTCGAGCTGGCCGGCAGGCACTTGTGAACCCAGGGCACCCTGTTCGCTGTGGCAGCTGGTGCAGGTATGGTTCGTAACGACGTTCATGCTCTCGTCACAGGTGCGGCGGTCTGCTTCCCACAGCGGGTGAATGTGCTCGGGATAATGGATGACGGTGCGACACAGACTATTCCAGTTGGCACTCGTGCAATTGGCGGCAGGCGCGGTCCAGACCGGTGGTGCTTCGGGCAGCGCAGGGCAGTTTTCCGGCGGACTGCTTTGCTGCGTTTCAGGTTGAATGCGGTGTTGTTGCGCAATAGCGGCATAACTCAGGGTAAAGCTGTCAGCTTTGGCAGCGGCCGCAGGATCGGTCCATTCGTCCCTAAACTCGATGTCCATGCTGGGGGTGCGCGGGCCGTTCAGGCTGCTGTAATACTCCGCCATGGTCTGGCTCATAGCGGGCCCGGTTTCTGGCGTGCCGAATTCGTCGACCAGCTGGGTGTTGATAAAGTTGACGCCTGTAGCTGGCGCACCGGCGTTGGCCGATGGCAGCGCTGCATCCGGTCGCCCATGGGGCAATTCACTGTTGGCGGTGTGGCAGCCGCTGCATTCGCGCACTTCGCCCGCCTGCACGGTAAGCCAATTCCGGTGACGGCCGCCAATGCGGCGTCCATCGGCATCGAGTACGGCAAAGCTGAAGGCGATATCCGCCGGCACCTGAAACTTCACCGAGCCGTCCGGCTCGATGGGTACGTAGCCGACAATTTCCCGCATCAGCTGATTGGCGCTGACGCCAAATGCGCTGCTGTCGAAGTCCACGACTTCATCGTCAGGTATGGGTACGGGCTTGAGAATACGCAGAAACCGCGCGGGTCGGTCGGCCACGGGGGTTTGCAGTGGATCTGCCGTTGCGGCAATGCCATTGGGTGCTGTATCTGTGCCGTCCAGGTCATAGACGCTGCGGATATGCACCACGCCCACGCCGGCTGTTTTGAGCGCTTCGCAATCCGCATCGCAGGTTGCCGGTGGAATGTGCTCTGGAATAATGCGCGGCGCCAGCACCACCGGGTCCGACACCATAACCCCCTCTTCGGCCAATACCACCGGCAGCTGGGTTTCCGCCGTGGCGTCGTACACCCACAACCCATACAGCGGTGGAGCTGACTCAACAGCGGGGTCATCAAGCAATTCGTCGGTGCAGAAGGTGGGTTGTGCGGTGGCCGGATCAATCACGCGGCACTGACTCCAGCTCACCAGCATGCGGCCGGTGCCATCGAACAGCGGCGTGGCACTGTTGAAGTAGCCGTGGGGGGATGGGCCGCCGTCGATCAACACCGGCAGTGCGGCGAGTGACTCCTGCGCCGGACCCTCATCACCGGCGTTGGCGGGAACCGGTTGGCTGAGATCGATAAAATTGGCGGTGTCGATTGCGACCGGCTCTCCGCCCCAGTGACCAGCTTCCCGTTGCTTGAGCATAACCAGAAGGCGCCCATCGGGCATGGGTTGCGGGTGCGTAAACGCCGCCTCAATGGGGTCGCCGTCCGCCGCTGTGGCGGTCTCCTGGCTGTGGTAGCCATACAGGAGCCCGGGTTCTGTTCCGTCCGGGTTCACCGTGTACAGGCTCAAACGGTCACGACGGCCGTAATTGTCCCAGCGCAAATAGGCGATGCGGCCATCGTCGAGCACGGTGGGCTGCAGGTCGTGGCTCTGGTTGAAGGTAATCTGCTCAATGTTCTGTCCGTCCTCGTCCATCACGTGCAGGACGAAGGCTTCCTGTTGACCATCCTCGGTCAGCCCGGCGTATTGGGGCTTGTTTTCATCCAGCAGGATGGCCCGGGTGCGGCGCTGGCGGGTGGAGGAAAATACGATGCGCCCATCGGGCAGGTAATGAGGCGCGATATCCTCGCCCTGCTCAGCAGTGATATCCGAGGTGATGATGCGGCGCAGGCTGTCCAGCTCGGTGTCATATTCCCAAATGTTCCAGGTGGGCTGTTCATCGTCGTCGGCGTTTTCAATTTTCGGTGCGCGCATGGCAAACAGCAGCTTGCTACCGTCGTCGGAAATTTCCAGGTCTTTCACATCGTATAGCGCTGCGGGCTCATCCTCTGAAGTAGCAAAGGCTGAATCGGTAATGTTGGTTTCTGGCGCAGAAGCTTGGGCTCGATCTTTCAGAATCAGCTTGGCTCCCGGATGAAAAGCGGCGGGATCGAGGAGTTCCTCGCTCGCCGCTTGCCCGTCCTCATCAACAGGCAGGGCGCGCTCGACGTAGGCAATCGGCAGGTCAACCACCACCGGGTCTGGGCTCTGCCCACCGCCTGCGGCATTGTTGCCACTGGTCGCATCGCAGGCGGACAGCAGGCAACAGCCCAGAAGAATCGTGAGTGAAGAGCAGGATTTGACCATCCGTAAAGTCCGTTATCAGCGATGTGGAGTCGTTATAGCTATTCGGTCATGCCTCGTCAGGTGGCACGTCTGTAGTCCCGTCGTCTTGGCAATGTCGCCATAAATCGCCATAGATAGATAGTACCCGATTATAGTATTTGCAGCGCCTGCTTGGCGCGCTTGCTGCTTCCCGCCTGGCTGACTTGTGAACTCAACCACATGGTTGCTTTCTGTTTGCGCTCAGCGGGTTGTTGCCGGGCTTCTCGTCCGGCTTCTGTATCAGGCGATTCTTGAGTGCAACCGCTAAGTGTGACCCATGTCGACAAATTGGTAAAAAGTTGTGGGTTCCGTCGGCAAGACACGAGCTATTAGTGCCGTTTCGGCCATAATTCAACCAATGGATAATGTCGATACACGCACTTTTTGTATCAGCACAGGCAGGCAGCTCACAATAATCCGCCTGGCTCCATCATTTCACTTGACGCTACCATTGACGGAAAATCCGATGAAAAATTCCCTGTTGCAGGTGTGCCGCTGCGTTACGGTGACTCTATGGCTGTGTTGCGCGCTGGCAGCTGGGACACAGGCCGGTAGCCTGGAACAGGCCAAGCGCATTCACGATCGCCTCGCCGGCGTACCTCCGACAGAAGCCGTTTTGAAACAAATGGCTGCTGTGCTGGAGGCCGACGGCAACGGTCTGGAGGCGGCGCAGATCGCCATGAAAAACGACAACTTCTATAACGTGACCCTGAAAAACTGGGCCGCTCCCTGGACCAATCGCGACGGGTCCGCGTTTGTGCCGCTCAATGACTATACTGCCACGGTAATCGGCCTGGTGCGCGATGACGAGGACTTCCGCAAACTGTTGTATGCGGACCTTCTCTACGTGGGTGAAGGCATCAATCCCCCTTATTCCAACAGTAGCAATGCCCACTATGAAACCCTCGAGTCCACCGGCGCCAGCCTGCAGGATGTACTGGTGGCACAACCCCAGTCCGTGGTGACGGGCCGGCCAGTGGAAGCCACAGCCGGTGTCTTGACCAGTCGCGCGGCCGCCAAAGCCTTTCTCATAGACGGTACCAACCGCGCCAACTTCCGTTTCACATTGGTGAACCATTTGTGTGTGGATCTCGAGCAGGTCAAGGATGCCACCCTGTCACCGGACCGCATTCGGCAGGACGTTTCCCGTAGCCCCGGTGGAGATGCCCGCGTCTTCCTGAATAACTGCGTCGCCTGTCACACCGGTATGGATCCTCTGGCACAGGCGTTCGCATACTACGATTTCGTATACGACGGTAACCCGGACAGCGGCAGCCTCGACTACAACGCCCCCGGTGAAACCGACCCGGCCACCGGCACCCGCGTCAAAGCCAAATACCACATCAACAGTGCTACCTTTCCCTACGGCTACGTGACGCCGGATGATCAATGGGACAATTACTGGCGTGAGGGGATCAACCGCACACTCGGTTGGGACCCCAATTTACCGGGCAGTGGCAGTGGCGCCAGCAGCATGGGCAAGGAGCTGGCCCATAGTGACGCATTCGCTCAGTGCCAGGTAAAGAAGGTCTTCCGCGCAGTGTGTCTGCAAGAACCGGATGGCTCTGAAGTGACCGCTCTGCTCAATACCCTGACCGGCAATGGCTATAGTCTCAAGCCGGTTTTCGCCCAGAGCGCTGACTACTGCAAGGGAACCTAGGCATGAAGCTAGTTACGCAACAGCTATTCGCGCACAAGCGACGACCCACCCAGAACGTCGTGCCACTGCGCCGCGCCTTCTTGACCCTGTTGCTCGGGAGCCTGGCGTTTCTGAGTGCCTGCAGTGGTGACAGCGGTGAAAGTGTTCAAGAGGAAGTACCGCCGGATGACACCGGCAATAGCGGCTTTGTGTACCAGGGGCCAGCGCCCCAGACGGAGGATATCCAGAGTTTCAAGCTCGCCATCTACGATAATCTGGTTGCGGAAAACCGTTGCGGCGCCTGCCATGTCAGTGGCAACCAGACGCCTTTTTTTGTCGATCGCGAAGACGTTAATGCGGCTTATAACGCCGCCAATGGCATCGTCGACTTGTCGGCGCCGGCCCAGTCCCGCCTGGTGACCAAGGTGGCGGAGGGTCACAACTGTTGGGAGAGCGAGCCCAGCGTTTGCGCGAGCATTATTACCAACTGGATCGAAACCTGGGCAAGTGCCGCCGGGGCGGTTGCCAATGTGGTGGTGTTGACGCCGCCGGAAGTGGCGCGGGAAGTCGGCAGCAGCAAGAGCTTCCCGGCCGACAGTGCAGACTTCGCTGCGCTCTTGCACGAGCCGCTGTTGAAGCCTCACTGCGCCCAGTGCCACGCGCCCAATGCCGCCACACCGCAACAGCCATTCTTTGCCAGTGCGGCAGTGGATGCCGCCTATGAGGCGGCGCGCAGCCGCATCAATCTCGACAACCCCGGCAATTCCCGTTTGGTGGTGCGCCTGCGGGATGAATCCCACAATTGCTGGACCAATGATTGCGCCAGCGATGCGGCCCTCATGGAGGCGGCGATCAAGGCCTTTAGCGATGGTATTGAACCCACCGCCGTCGACCCGGAACTGGTGCTCAGCCACGCCCTGAGCCTGGAAGAGGGTATAGTCGCCAGCGCGGGCGGGCGAGTGGAATCCAATGTGATTGCTCTCTACGAATTTCAGACGGGAGAGGGCACGGTTGCCTACGATACCAGCGGCGTGGACCCGGCGCTGCACCTGAACCTGTCCGGTGACACCTCCTGGGTGGGTGGTTGGGGCATACGCCTCAATAACGGCAAGGCCCAGGGCTCAACCAGCAACAGCCGCAAGTTGTACGACCTGATTACCGCCACTGGCGAATACAGTGTGGAAGCCTGGGTGGTGCCGGACAATGTCGCCCAGGAAGGCCCGGCACGCATCGTCAGTTATTCCGGCGGTGCCGAGGTACGCAACTTCACTCTCGGTCAAACCCTGTACAACTACGATTATCTCAACCGCAGTGACGTGACCAGCGCCAACGGCCTGCCGGCGTTGTCGACGCCCGATGACCGGGAGGTACTGCAGGCCACGCTCCAGCATGTGGTCGTCACCTTCGACCCGGTCAACGGCCGCAGTATCTACGTCAACGGCGAGTTGATTATCGGCAATGACCCGCTGGGCGGTGGCGGTGTGGATGACTGGGACAGCACTTATGCCCTGGTCCTGGGGCAGGAAACCTCTGGCGAGGATCAGTGGCAGGGGACGGTGAGGTTGCTCGCCATTCACAACCGTGCGCTGACACAGGAACAGATTCAGATGAATTTCGAGGCCGGCGTCGGGCAGAAATTTTATTTGCTCTTTGGCGTCTCGCACCTGATCGATGTTCCCGAAGCCTACGTCGTCATGCAGGTCGAGCAGTACGATAACTACAGCTATCTGTTCAACAGCCCGTTTTTCATCAGCCTGGATGACGAAGCACAGCCTGCGGACATTCCCCTGCGCGGCATTCGCATCGGCATCAATGGTCAGGAAGAAGAGGTCGGGCAGGCCTTCATGAAGGTCAACACCAGCCTGGGTGGCGCTGAGTACGACTCCGGCAGCGGGCAATTGCTGTCTGGCCAGGGCGCGGTGATCGCGCTGCAGAACGGTCCCGAGCTGGATCAGTTCTTCTTGAGCTTTGATCAACTTGGCGAGCACAGCCATGTGCGCACGGCACCCGCCCTGCCTGTGATACCCGAGGCGCCTCCTCTGCCAGACCAGATCGACATAGGCCTGCGCACCTTTGAGGAGATCAATGCCACCCTGGCTCATATGACCCAGGTGCCTGCAACGCGCGTGGCAGACCTCTACCAGAGTATGCGTCAGCAGTTGCCGACGGTGGAAAATATCGACGGTTTTCTGGCCGCCCATCAGGCCGGCGTCATGCAGCTGGCGGTGGCCTACTGCACCGAGCTGGTTGAAGATGAAGCCCTGCGCGACAGCTACTTCGGCGGATTCGACTTTAATGTTTCACTGGCCAGCGCATTCACCGATGAGCGCCGCCAACAGATTATCGACCCGCTGTTAATTGGGCTTAGCGCTCAGGCGATCAGCGGCGACGGGGCAGCGGCGGCACTCGACACTCAACCGGACCCCTTGGTGGTTCGTGAAAAGCTGGATACCTTGATCGATACCATGACTATCGACTGCGGCAGCGGCTGCGCCGATGTTGAGACCACGGTGATTGCCGCCTGCGCCGCGACGGCGGGGAGTGCGGTGATGTTGGTGCAGTAGGTATTAGCTGCAAGCCGCAAGCTTTAAGCGGCAAGCTAAAGAGCAAGACACAAGACACAGAAAAGTACAACGGCACGATAACCCTGGTGAGAGACATATGAGCAAGCGGAAAAATTTCTTTGGTCTGGACCAGCCTCTGTGTCACCCGGACCATCGCCGGCCGAGCACGCGGCGGGAGTTTATTTCCCAGGGGTTTCGCACGGGCGTGGGTTCTGTGGCGGGGTTGTCATTGTTCAATTTGCTTGCTGGCGCTGATCGTGCTCATGCTTTGTCGGAGGATTTGCAGGAGCGGCTGGAACCCTGCGGTATTGTGCCCGGCGCCGGCAAGATTCCGTTTATCTGCTTTGACCTGGCTGGGGGTGCCAATATCGCCGGTTCCAACGTGCTGATTGGTGGACAGGGCGGGCAAATGGATTTCCTGAGTACTGCGGGTTACAGCAAACAGGGGCTTCCCGGCGATATGGTGCCGGGTCTCGAGGAGGCGGTTCCCACCGCCACCGGCAATGGCGATTACACAGACACCAGCCTGGGGCTCGCCTTTCACAGCGATTCGGGTTTTCTGCGCGGCATTCATGAGCGCCTGTCTGCAGATACCGCAGCGAATATCAATGGCGCGGTTATCGCGGCGCGTTCGGAGAATGATACGGGGAATAACCCGCACAACCCCATGTACGCGATCAATCGCGCCGGCGCCAATGGCGAACTGCTGGCGCTGATCGGGTCCCGCAGCAGTGAATCCGGCGGCAACTCCATGGCGCCACTGGAGCTGCTCAACAACGAAGTGCGACCCACCAAGGTGGATCGCCCCTCGGATGTGACCGGCCTGGTGGACGTGGGGAACTTCGGCAACCTGAATCCCGGTCAGGTGGTCGCGGTGATGGAGGCGGTTAGCCGTATCAGCGACGCCAAACTCGGTCGCGTATCCACGGGTCTGGAAACTCTCTCCGATGAAGCTCTAAAGGAACGGGTGAGTTGCGCCTATATCAAAAGCGCGGATCTAGCGGAGCGTTATCCGTCGCCATCGGTTCTGGACCCGGCGGCGGACCCGGACATTGTCGGTGCCAACGGCATCTTTTCCCAGGTGGAATTCGACGGCGATGGCGAATTTCGCAAAACCGCATCGGTCATGAAGCTGGTGGTCAACGGTTATGCCGGTGCGGGTACCATCACCATGGGCGGCTACGACTATCACACCGGCGACCGCGCCACTGGTGAGGAGCGCGATCTGCGCGCCGGCCGCTGCATGGGCGCCTGTCTCGAATACGCCCGCCGTATGGGCAAACCCTTGATGATGTATGTGTTCAGCGACGGCTCGGTGTTCAGCAATGGCATGACTGACGACTCCGCGATGGGCCGCGGCAAGGGTGTCTGGACCGGCGATAATCAGCAAACTGCCGGATCTTTTTTTCTGGTCTACAACCCCCTCGGCAAGCCCGAGTTGCGCAGTCCCGCCAGCCAGCAGATAGGCTACATGCGCGCCAGCGGTGATGTCGAAACCGCATCCAGCCCGGCGGCAAACAACGTTAACCTGCTGGTGCAGACGGTCATGCTCAACTACATGGCTCTTCACGGCGAAGAAGGCCAGTTTGAAACCGCACTGGGGCAGCCACAGGGTCTCGGCGGCAGCGAAAGCCGAGACAGATTGATGGCCTTTGCTCCGATTGTGAGTGGGAAAATCCCGGTCACCTGATGCGACAGCCGGGTATCGCAACCGGTTTTGTCGTGAATGCGTCGCCATAATAAGGGTTCAACCGCTTCGATAACCGGGGCTGATGAATCGGTAATAGGCAATCGGTAAAAGGAATGCTACAGAAACGGAAGATTGATGCTGATTGTGGACCGGTTTGATTGCTCTCGCGTTTTTATTGTCACCGTCGTCTTCTATTCGGCACACAAATCTCCAAAATTACGCTATTCTTACCTTCACAGATCGCTTCATAGCGTTTCATAGATAGTTACATGGACTGCACTAACCAGGAAGTTTGGAGATACATGACCGCATTAACGGAAGCCCTACCCGTGCTGTTGCTCAAAGCGCGCGAAAGTTCACTAGCCTATGTTCGTCCCATTCTACAAGATCACGGTCTCAGCGAGCCCCAGTGGCGGGTTCTCAACACTCTCTACAATACGCCCGATCTCAGTGCTCAGCATCTTGCCCAGTTGAGCTGTATTCTGAGCCCCAGTCTGTCGCGCATACTCAATCGTTTTGCGCTCGATGGGCTGATCCTGCGCAATCCCTCCAGTGCGGATCAGCGCTCGGTCACCATACGTCTCAGCGCCAAGGGCAAACGCCTTTGTCAGCGCCTGATTCCCAAGTTGACTGCGCAGTATCACGTCATGAAAAAGAACTCCGGCGCGCAGCAGATTGAGCAGCTGACCGAACTGCTGCAGAACTTCATCGCCGAGCCCCTCGACTGACACATCCGCGCGGCGGATTTGTTGCCGATATTTCACGCAACACGCTGTGCCAGGGGAACCCGGCTTGCGGCCGCTGTCTATTGATCAGGACGTTTCTCGCAGACTGATGTTCTGACAGACTGATGCGCAACAATGCCGGAGGGTAACACCATGCAGGATCCCCGCACCGCCTACCAACAACCACCGTTTCCCGGAGAAAAAGCCCAGGACATTCCCGGGAAGGACAGCCAGTTGGCTTATCCCGCCGATCATGGGGAAGGCAGTTGGCAGGGCCGTGGCCGGCTAACCGGCCGCAAGGCACTGATCACCGGTGGTGACAGCGGTATCGGACGGGCCGTGGCCATCGCCTATGCAAAGGAAGGCGCTGATGTGGCGATTGCCTACTGGCAGGAGGACCAGGATGCCCAGGAAACCTGCGCCCAGGTGGAAAAGGCGGGCCGCCGGGCCGCCGCCATCCGCTGCGATCTCGCCGAGGCCGCTGAGTGTCGGCGCGTGGTTCTGGAAGCAACACAGGCGCTGGGTGGACTGGATATTCTGGTTAACAATGCTGCCTATCAAGGCGAAGCGGTGGAAAAGTTTGAGGATTTTTCCGCCGAGCGCATTGACCGGACTTTCCGCACCAACATCATTGCCATGTTTCATCTGATACAGGCGGCGTTGCCCCACTTGCCGCCCGGCGCCAGTATCATCAACGTCAGCAGCGTTCAGGGCTTCATGCCATCTCCCCCCATCCTTGATTACTCGACAACCAAAGGTGCCATTGCGACTTTGACCCGAGGCCTTGCCCAGGAAATGATCGGTCGGGGTATTCGCGTCAATGCCGTGGCTCCGGGCCCGGTGTGGACGCCGATACCGGTGCAGTCATTCCCTGAAGAAAAAATTCAATCCTTCGGCAAGCAAAGCCCCATGGGACGGCCGGCCCAGCCGATAGAGATGGCGAGCGCCTTCGTCTATCTCGCCAGTGATGAAGCCTCCTACATCAATGGTGAAATTCTTAACGGATCCGGTGGTAAACCCTATTAAAAGCGTGGGCGGATTGCGTGCGTGACGGGCTTGAGTGACGTGTCTGGAGTGAGGTTCAAGGAAGCGAGGCACTGGCTCGTGCCAAAAGGCGGGGCAAAAAGTTGGAACAAAAAAAGCAACCCCGCCAGGCGGGATTGCTTAAGGATTGTATGCGTGATCGTCTAGAAGAGCGAGACGTTATCGATATAGATGCTTTGCTCGGTGGTGGCGGAGCTATTGCCGCCAAACTTGAATTCAACCCTCTCTGGTACCAGCCCAGAGGTGGTGACGGGGAAGCTGCCCACTGCTTCGCCATTGATTGTGAGGGTGAATTCGCCGGTCGTGTCGATATCGCTCCAGCTGATTTCAACATCGGTCCATGTGTCAGCCAGGTACTCGGCAGCCAATATCTGCTCGGAACCTTGTCGACGATTGATCCTGCCATCGGGCTTGAACAGGATATCAATGACGCGATTGGCTGAGTTGTTTTCGGCGGCATAGACGGTCATCACGCTATCTTGACCGACATCTGTTGGAATATGGATGGATGCTTTGACGGAGCCGGTTGGAGCCGCCGTCAAAGCTTTTCTCATGCGTACGTTGCCCTCGACCAAATGGGAAAACTTCACTGACTGGCTGCCCGCTTTGAATAGTGTGTTGCTAACCACTATGTCACCCTCGACAGTAAAGTCTGCAGGTGCCGTTCCCGTGGCATCGCTTTCGAAGTCGAAATCGGCTTCGTCAGTGGGAACCGCGGGGGTATCCTCGGACTCGTCATCGGTTATACCAGCAGACACGCTGTCAACGTATAGGCTTTCAGTGGAAATCGCGGCGCTGTTTTGACCGAATTTCACTTCCATTCGGTCCGGCGTCAGGCCGGGATTGGTCGCTGCAAAGGTGCCCACTATCGTGCCGTCGACGGACAAGGTGAATTCATTGGTCATTGCCACTTCGTTCCAGCTGATGGTGACGTTTGTCCACTTATCATGGATATAGGTGGCTACATCTGTTTGGCTGCTGCCTTCGCGGCGTCGGATGGTGCCATCCGGCTTGAAGATAATATCTATCACGCGGCTCGCGCCTTTGAAGTCGCCTGCGTAGACGGTGAGCAAGCTGTCCACACCAACATTTTGTGGAATGAAGAGTGACGCCTGAGCTCGACCCGTGGCCGTTGCGCCGAATTCTTTTCTCATACGTACATCAGCATCCACCGGGTGCGACATTTTGACCGATTGGTCGCCGTTCTGAGCTTTTTCATTACTTACCAGAACTTCGCCGGTGACGTCGAATTCAGTCGGCGCCAGGTCGAGGGTGTCGCTCTCAAAATCAAAATCGGCTGCCGAACCGTCGCCCTCATCCGGCGGCGATCCCACGATGGCGGATGGACAGGTATTGGTACCTTCGGCGATGCAGAAGTCGTTAAAAAGCACAGTTTCATCGCGGAGGTACTCAGGGTTATTCAAACTGCGGTAAATACCCCATTTAGGACGATTGATGTTTGCGCCTTCGCGCCACATGTCCAGGTTATTGTGGCTCCAGGAGATGAGTTCGGCACCGTCACTGATACGGGTGAGGGTAATTTCAAAACTGCCTTCATCGGCATTGCGAGTGCGCACGAAAACATCAATCCACTCGCCAGCAAACTGCGCAAGTTCAGCCGTGGCGACGGCTTTCGCGCCGTCAGCGCCATTGGCCGCGTGCAGGATTTCCAGTTTTTCCGGCGTTGCGTGGCGCGGTGTGATGGTGATGATCGGCATATTGTCATCGTTTCCGCCACTGGCCTTGATCTGGAATATATGAGTAAAGGAAGGGGAGGGCTGGAAGTCTTGGTCCAGTTTGAACTTCCAGCGGTACGTATGGATCTCCCCCTCGCTGGCAACCAGTTCGGCGGGTGACGCACCGTAAGTTTTGATTTCAATACGTTGGCGATCAGTGATGTCAGCCTGGCAGCGGTCGCCGTCAACGTCCTTGAGAATATGGAACGCGAACACCGGCGCATCCAGAGTCGTATCCATAACTTCCGTAATACGTGGGCCAAAGACGTCGGTGTCTTCGTCGCACACAGGGCTTTCCACAGCGGTGCCGCCGAGGGTGTCGTTGATCAATGCATAGGTGTCGCCAGGCCCGTCGGCCGATAAAACCGTGCGCTGATTGACCTGGTTGGCCAGAGTGTTTTCGATGTGAGAGATGGCAGCATCCCGGTCAATCAAGGATGCATCGCCAGCGCCGGAGTTGCTGAGCAGGTTAGCGACCGCCGCGGCAAATTCCGCGTCGCCGAGGGTGAAGTCCACCTGGGTCGCCGCAGCTATGGCGGATTCACCAATGGTAATGCCATCGCTGCCGTCGCGGTTGGTATCCAGTGACAACAGCAGGCGCACCATGTTAATCAATGACTGATCGGTGACATCGCTGGTATTGGCAATATCCAGCGGGGTTACCGTGGGCTTGGCGTTAGTCGCCGGGAAAACCAGATCGCCGATGGAAAAGGTGATCTTTTCGCCATGGATATAGTCGAATCTACCCGACGACGTGGTGTGGCCTGTAAGGGTGTCGGTCGTATAGGCAATGCCACCCACGGCGCTGTCGAGAAATACACCCTCTCTGACTGCGGTGCTTGCCCCGGATGAACTGCTTGACGAGGAGCTGCTGCTGGAGGTGGACGATGAAGTGCTTGATGAAGATGAACTGGCGGTATCCGGGACTTTAGGAACGGGTTTATCCCGGCCAGAACCGCCGCCACAAGCGACTAAAAGACAACTCAAACCGAAAACGGCTGCTTTTTTATAGGACATAGCAATCACCTTGTTATGGATTATCGATGAAATATGCGTCGGTATGGACTGGTTGTCAAGTGGCCTTACCGATATAATGGACGATGGGAGATTTGGCAACGTTATTTCTTGATATTGACGAGAGATTCCTGTCTAATTGGCCAAGTGGACTTACCAATATGTCCGCGCAAACCGGTATTGGCCTACCAGTACCTGACCAAGAACAGTTAACGGCAGTAACGCACGGGTGTGAGCACTAGCTTACTCCTCAGCAGGCGGAACTGCCGGAGCATTTGAAAGAGCACAAGAGGGTATCATGCAAGAAACGTGGCGGTGGTTCGGTCCCAGTGATACCGTTAGCCTGGCAAATATCATTCAAGCTGGTGCATCGGGTGTGGTCACTTCCCTGCATGAGATACCCACCGGCGCGGCCTGGTCTCTGGCCGATATACAGGCGCGCAAAACCTTGATCGAGCAACACGGACTGACGTGGGCTGTGGTAGAAAGCGTGCCGGTGCACAATGACATCAAGACGCGCTCAGGCAACTACCAGCAATACATCGAGAACTACAAAACGTCTCTCCGAAATCTGGGTACCGCGGGTGTTACAACGGTTTGCTACAACTTTATGCCCGTGGTCGATTGGACCAGGACCAACCTGAGCTATGTGTTGCCGAACCAGAGCCAGGCACTGCGTTTTGAAATGACGGATTTTGCCGCTTACGATGTGTATATGCTCAAGCGGAAAAACGCCGAGCAGGACTATGCACCGGACGTTCTGGAGCGGGCAAAGGCGCGGTTCTTCGCCATGAGCGAGACCGAGCAGCAACTACTGGAAAAAAATATTATCGCCGGGCTGCCCGGTGGAGAGGGTTCCTATACCCGGGAAAGCATTGGTGCGGCCATCGATCAGTTTATTCAACTCGGTAACGATGGCATGCGCGCGAACCTGTTCGCATTCCTGCGCGATGTGGTCCCGGTAGCCGAAGAGGCCGGTGTGCGCCTGTGTATCCACCCCGATGACCCGCCCTTCTCATTGTTTGGCTTGCCACGCGTGGTTTCTACCGCCGATGATGCCCGGGCGCTTCTGGACGCAGCACCCAGTGAAGCCAATGGCCTCACCTTGTGCGCGGGCTCTTATGGCGCGCGCGGCGATAACGATCTGGTCAAAATGGCCGAGGAATTCGGTTCGCGAATCTATTTCGTCCATTTGCGCAACGTGAAACGTGAGCCGGACGGGTCCTTTTATGAATCGGACCACCTGGATGGCGACAACGACATGGTCGGGCTGGTTAACGCGCTTTTGTCGGAAGAGGAAAAGCGGCGTGCGAGCGGACGTCCGGGAATTCAGATTCCCATGCGACCGGACCACGGCCACTTGATGGGCGACGAAGTGGGTAAGGCTGGTGTTAATCCCGGTTACTCATTTGCTGGCCGTTTAAAAGGCCTGGCGGAACTGCGTGGCGTGATTCATACACTGGAAGTGGTGCGACGTCGGACGGGTGAGCGTTAACCGTCGGTCGCGGCAGGAAAAAGAGATCCGCCAATACAAGCAGAGTCTTTAAAAGGGGTGGGTGATTCCGCCCCTTTTTTATTGGTTGCCGAAATGCGCAGCTGCCGCTGCCGTCGCCTTTTCCAGATGCTTGTACATGGCCGCCCGGGCGGCTTCCGGGTTGCGGGATTCCAGGGCGTCGATGATTGCCTGGTGGTCATCCAACATCGGCCGCACGCCTTCACCACGGATGCGTTCCAGGAATGCGGTGTGGAGTTCGGACTGGTTACGCAGCTCCCACAGCCAATTCACAATGGTGTAGATGGCGCTGTTCTGACAGGCATCAGCAATGATGCAATGAAACTTCCAATCCGCCTGTTCTGATCCCTTCTGCTGTTTGTTTTCTTCTTCCATTTCCTTGAAGGCTTGTCGCAATTCCGTCAATTGTTGATCCGTAATTCGCGTCGCCGCCAGCGCACAGGCTTCGGTTTCAAATATCAAACGGGTCTCAAGAATTTCAAACGGTCCCACGCCCTTGTCACCGAGTTCCAGTTTTGGCTTGCGCTGAGTCACGTAAATTCCGGAGCCTGTACGGATTTCGATAACACCGGACATTTCCAGGGCAATCATGGCTTCACGAATGGTCGGACGGCTGACACCCAAACGCTCCGCCAAATCCCGTTCTGCCGGAAATTTCTGGCCAAGGCCTATGTGTCCATCGGATATAAGGCGCGATAACTGATTGGCGACCTTGATATAAAGTCGGTCAGTTTTAATGGCTTCAAAATTCACGGTTGTTTTTCCTCTACATAAATGGCCAGTACAAACAAACTGCGGGTTTCCGCTGAATGCGCGTGCGTGAACAGGCCCTTAATAACGTCTGATCAAATGGCAAGAATAGGGTCGGATGCGGCATCGCTGCCGCCGGCCAAACCTGTTGTTATTGGGATAGTTTGTCCGGCGGGAGTTTACTATGCTGGGAGGGCAAAGCCAACGCCAAGTCTCTCGCTAGCCAACAACGCACCCCGTCTCGGTTCTGCCAAGGGGGGTGCTCACTTCTTACATCAATGGACTTCGCCGTTGATGCCAACTTCCACATAAACACCTTTTACATCCTGGCTGCGAACCTCAATGAATGACGTGTGATGCGGGTCCGGGCGGTATTCAATAGCCGCGCGACCGTTGGCCATTTCGATCTCACTGCTCTTGTTAGGTGTTCCGTAATTTTCGACCAACTGACCGGCGCCGAGGTTACTGAAATACATACGCTGGTCGCAGGTAAGGCAGCGCTTGCCCTTGCTGTCGACAGCGACAGCTTCAATCAACAGGTTGCCATTATCCAGTTTGTGAGCGTTCAGCAGCACTTTTGCCAGCTTGTTTTCCGGGTCGACGATGTATTCAACTTCCATCGCGTCTTCCGCAATCTGTTTGTTATCAATGAAACCGCTCACGCGCAGGCTGTTCTCGCCCTCGTTGAAAGGAACCTGCCACACCAGACCGCCCGCCGGGAATTGTTTCGGGTTGCGCTGTTTCTTGCCCAGGCTTTTACCGTTCAAAAACAACTCTGCAGCATCTGTGTTGCAGTAGACGTCCACTTGTTGTGGTTCGCCTTTCGCACCGCCACGGTGCGTCCAGGTATGAGATTCAATGTAACAGAAGGGCTCATCGGACCAATAGCTTTTGTACACGTAGTAGGCATCTTTGGGGTTGCCTTCGCGATCTACGAGACCTTTCTGGTTCATATAAGGGATCGGGTTCTCGGGGCGCAAAGGTGTACCGAAATCCTTGAATGCCCACTGTGCCGAACCGCCGAAGTTCGGCAGGTTTTCCGATACTTGCAGATGCCAGTCAAACAGATCGACGATGTAGTTTTCATTCCAGTCGGAATCCTTCGCCACACTTTTCACAACGGCCTGGTTGACTGCTTCTTCAACATCAACCTGTGCGCCGCGAATCCCATCTTTCGATATGGGATTTTTGGTGTGTCGGCCAACATGGCTGGAACCGCCGAACTCCATATGCAGAAAATGCGGGTACTTTTTCTGTGCATTGCGCAGGGCTTCTTCATACTGCCCATAGGCGCCGCCGTACCAGCCAGCCCAGATGGACGGCGAGAACACGTCCACAATGTGGGCGCCTTCGTAATATTTGCGAATTGATGTCAGACGCGAGCTGTCCAGCTCGTGGGCAATGTCGTTTAGGTGTTGCAGGTAAGGGTTGATCTTTTCCGGATCGCCGCCACCGGGGAAATCTTCTTCCCAATAAATTTCGTTACCCAGAGACCAGAAAACGATACTGGGATGATTGCGATTCTGGGTGATCTGTTCGCGCAACAAGCGTTCGGTATTGGCTTGCCATTCGGCGCCACCCATGCCGCCACGACACCAGGGCAGTTCATCCCAAAGAATAAGTCCAAGTTCATCGGCAGTGCGGTAGACCTCCGGGTCTTGCGGATAGTGCCCCAGGCGCACAAAGTTCGCACCCAGGTCCTTGATCATGGTCATGTCCCGCACATGCAGCTGGTTCGGCATGGCCGCGCCCAGGCCCGCATGTTCCTCGTGGCGGTGAGTGCCGCGCAGTAACAGACGTTCGCCGTTGAGATAAAAGGCTCCGTGATCGGCAAAATGGAACCAGCGATAACCGTAACGCTCATTCAGTTGATGCAGCTCGTCGCCGCCCTGTTTCAGAGTGACTTCAACCGAATACAGGTTCGGACTCGCCGGTGACCAAAGCTCGGGTGTGGTGACAGTTTGCGTGGGCAGAGTTGCATGGAATTCGCCGGGGGCAATCTCCAATGTGCGGGTGGTGCGTGCCACTTGCTGGCCATTCGGCCCATGGAAAGTAGCGACAAGCTCATAGCTCGCGGCTTTTTTGCCGCTGTGAACGCCGTGCACACTGACTTCAGTGATGCCCTTGTCGGCGCTTACTTCAGGAGTGTCGATCTGCACCCGGGACAAATGTACCGCAGGCAACACTTTGAGCCACAGGTCACGAGTCAACCCACCGTGAATAAAAAAGTCGGATTTTTGGGACGGGATCAAATTGCGATCGTATTCGTTGCTGACGCGAATCATCAGTGTGTTGTTTTTGCCTTTGCGCAGGTGCTCACTGATGTCCACTTCAAACCCGACGTAGCCGCCCACGTGGCCGCCGGCGCGCTCGCCGTTCACGTACACGTCGGTGATCATGTTGGCGCCTTCAAAATACAGCACATGGCGCAAACCATCGCGATCTTTTGCAGGTTTGATCTCTTTTCTGTACCAGCTGGCATTGCGGCGGTAGCCGGGTTCGGCATCAACCGTGTCGGTGGCATTCCAGGTGTGGGGCAAGTTGATTGTGTTCCAACCACTGGATTTCTCCGCCGTACTCACCTTATCGGTGATGTTTTCCAGATACTGCCATTCAGCATTAAGCAGCAGTGTCTGCGCCTTCGCAGGTACGCTGAGGGGCTTTGCATAGGCACTACAGGCCAGCAGGCACGACAAACAAAATACCAGCGCAGACAAGCTGAGCGAATTTCCTGGGCTCCGCGTTCGCGTGGGCCAACTTAAAGTGAATGTATGCACGGTGTAACCTCGCTTGAAAAATGAGTCGTTTCTATGATGTTTATTCGGCTGTCGGCGGTGGTGCTACCGAGTTCGGTTCAGGTTGTGAAACAGGATCGTCCACCCGCGGCAGGTTGTTCGACAACCACAGCAGCGGATGACGCACGGGAAGGTTGCGCAGCACTTCGTATTCCGTCGGGTCAGCCTCATAGGGCTGCCAGGCGCTCAGGTAATCCGTGTTGTTATAGGCCAGGGCCGCAAAGGCCATGGAGGGGTGGCGCACTGGCCACTCGTCCCAGTAACGAACATCCGGCGGCAGCGGCCAGGACGCTTTGTTGCGGATATACGGCTGCATGAACTCCACGGCGCGGGCCATGCCGCGGCCGTCTTCGGCTTGGTAAAGCCACAGGTCATCGTCCGCAGTGGATGCAATCTGGGCAATGGTGGCCATCAGATCCAGCACGAACAGGGAGTAACCGTAGGGCTTGGTGCGAGCCAGCTCCGCCGGGAAACTGCCGTCCGACGCCATCATCTCGCCTACGAAACGTTGCTTGAAGTCCGCGCGGATGCGCGCCAACTGCGCCTTGTCATTCAGCAGGTCGGCCATGGCTCCCACTTGCATGGCCCAGGCGATACCGTGGTTGTTGGGGTGATCTCGCTCCGTGGTGCCGAAGGGATGGGTGTTGAGCCACTCGAGGTAATCCGTGAACCAGGCGCGAACAGCCTGTTCGTCAGCCGGGGGCAGGGTGTCATAGGCTGTAAGAATCTTTACGCTGCGGGCGACTTCCGTGAGATGAATGGTATCGATGACGCCGATGCTGCGCCCGTTGCTGCGACCTTTAATCGCCTGGCCATACAACAGGCTGGGATTCATGCGCGTTGTCGGGTCCACAAACCAGGCTCGCAGATGTGCAGCGGCTTGATCGGAATAACGCGGATTGCCGCTCATCAGATAGGCCGAGGTCAACGTGGCGACAATCTCGCTGAAGCGCATCAGCGCCTGGCGGTGATCAATAAAATTATCTGGGTTGCTCAAGCCATCCCGACGAATATAGGGGCCGTCGGGATTTTCAGGATCGGGCCACCAATAGTCGCCCTCGGAATAAAAATCGTTGGGTCCGCCGGGGCTGCGCTCGCTGCCAAATGCGGTGACGGTCAGCGGGGGGCTGGTCAGATAAGTCTGCGCTTTCGGCTCAATCCGGTTGACTTCAACTTTGAAAACCCGCTCTGCTGCAGAGTCGGGCGGGTCAACGGGGGCTTTGGCACTTTCTGTGGCGCAGCCGCTGAACAGGCTCAACACCATAAGCAGGGTTATGTAACGCCCCATGCTCACAGGGCTGCGCCAGCGGCCAACCGAAATGGAAGATCTCATGGGTAGCTCTATTGATAGATACACAGCTCGCTGGCCTCCTGCTGTAGAAGTGTTTCAGCCAGCGGTTGCAGTTGCGCGGTGCCGGGTACGGGAAACAGCAGGAGACACTGCAAATCCCCTTGGCCGCTTTGCAATACGCGCAAACTGGCATCGCTATACTCAGCGCCGTAGATCAGGCCCGCAAGCTGATTCAGTGGCTGCAGCCGATTCCAGCCCAGGTGCTGTTCGAGCACGCTATCCCGCGATACGGGATGTTGTTCGTAGTGATTCAGGTAATCCAGCGCGTGCTTCAGCCCGGTGCCATCCGCGTGCTGGTAATTCCACAGGTCCAGCTCCAGATGGGTGCCGATCTGCGCCAGGGAGAAAAACGCTTGCAGGTTGAACACACTGTAGTGAAACGGGCGGGTGCGCGCGAGCTCATGAGGTTGTTCGCCGGCAGGACCAATTTGGGTGTCCAATCGGTCCCTCGCGCTCGACTGCAGAGCGGATTGCACACGCTGCGCTTGCTCCGTGAACAGCGCGAACTGGGCAACCTGCGCGTCGTAGAAAGTGCCGTGGTTGTTGTGTTCGGCGCGTTCCTTTTTGCCGTTGTCGCTGGTCAGCAGCCAGTCCAGAAAATTGGTGAACCACCCCTGAAGATCGCGCTGAACATCCGCGGTGAGGCTGGCGCTGGGCTCCAACAGTCCAATGGCATCGATAACGGCCATCAATTTGCGGGATTCAATAATGCCAATACCGCGCCCCGTGGTTCGACCGGGAATACCCTGACCGAAGGTGAGGTTGGGGTTCATCCGGGTTGCCGGGTTGAGGAAAAAAACCTGCAGCAGCTCTGTTGCCCGTGCCGCGTAAACTTCCTGCTCCGTAAAGAAATAAGCCAGGGCCAGAGTGTTTACGGCATTGGACATGGCGCTCATAGTGTGGGAATCGGGCGCGGCGTTGCGCGCGGCGCGATTCACCTCGCCGTCGCGGCGGATCCACGGCAGGCCGTCGGCGGTCTCCGGGTTGGGCCACCAGTAGGGGCCAACACTGACGTAGTCGTGTTTATCACCGCTCGGCGGCAACTGCTTTTTATTGGTGATGCTGTAAAGGGGGCCGTCCAAGGCCTGATCGGCCAGACGAACCAGTTCATTCAAGGCGTGCGCGCGCACGGAATCCCCCGCGGCAATCTGCGCCTTGGTTGCCTTCAGCCACTCCGGCTCCAACTGATAAACCTTTAGTGGCGTCGGCTCAGGGTGCGGCTCGTCAGCAGCTGACAAAGGGCTGTGCATGGCTGCCAATGGCAGCCATGCCAACGTGGCCGCGAGCCGAACAAGTTTTTGTGACAATAACGGCTTCATCAGGGATTCTTGCTGGTGTTGCCAGTGTGGGTCGGCGCAGCTTTGGTTTCGGAAAGCTGATACAGCTCGCTGGCCGCCAGCAAAAACGCACCCACGCCATAGAGTTGAGTGTCGTCATAGGTGGCGCTACCGGGGGCAAAGGCAATCTGCTGCACCCAGCCGAGCTTGCCGTTGGGATGAACTGCGTCGATCAATGCCTGCCAACCCTTGTGGATGGTTTCGGAATAGTCGTCCGCATCGAGCAGCCCGTTGTTGACCCCCCAGGCCAGCGCGAAAGTGAGCAGGCCGGTGCCGCTGGTTTCGGGCACGGGTTCCGCGTCCGGGTCCAGCAGTGAAGACAGCCAGTTACCATCCGGTTGCTGCAATTCGATCAAGCGTGCTGCCATGTCGCGATAGAGCTGCTCGTAGGCGTCGCGGTGCTCGAAGTCTTCCGGCATTTGTTCGAGGATGCGGGCGATTCCCGCCAGTACCCAGCCATTGCCCCGGCCCCAGAATATGGGGTTGCCGTGGGCATCCTTGCGCTCGAAGTAGCGGCTGTCGCGCAGGTACAGGTTCACGTCCGGGTCATAGAGATAATCTGTGGTGACCCAGAATTCCCGATGGGCAAATTCCGCATATTTGTCATTCCCGGTGATGCGGGAAAGCTCGAAGAATACCGGTGGCGCCATGAATATTGCGTCCGCCCAGCACCAGCGCTGACGGCACACCTGGTCGTTGAACACGCGACCGCGGGCGTGGGTTTTATGCCGCTTGCTGCTGTCAAATACCAGGCTCACATCAAGCGGGTTTTCCACCACACTCTCGAGCACTTTGCGGGTGGGCTCGAGCATGTGCTCTTCGTCATAGATCTGGTAGAGATCCAGATAAACCTGGCCCATAGCGTGATCGTCCGCATCATATTGCCGCGGGCCGAGCTGCCATTCGTTGACTTTGCTCAGGTTGGTGACTGCCTGGCGGTACGGGCGTTGCTCGGAGACCTCGGCCCAGCGCAGCAAGCCAATATTGAGGGTGGCGTTAACCCAGCCCTCGGGCAGCTCGCTCGCGCGCTCTTCAATGCGGAAGTTGTTGATGGTGAGATCATATTGGCTCAGCTGCCAGTCGGCGACCCGGTTGGCGGCACGTTTAATCTCGTCGCGCTTGAGTTCAGCTGACAGCGGCGCCGCATCCACGGATTCGGCGGCAACGTTCACATCCTTTTTATCTGGTGTTTGATGCTGCGCGCAGGCAGATAGGGTGAAAGCCAGCGTGGCCGCTGTGACCCAGGACCGAAAGTATCTTGGTTCCCTCATAACCATAACCTTATTTTGTCGATTGCCTGCCCGACACTGGTGCTGCATCGGGATGTTCTGCAGGCAATTAATGGTGAATTATCGTGGCACCACACAAGTCATCCGGCGATGTGCCGGTATTTCGTCGGGGCCAGTCGAAGTGGACTGGCCTGGCAAATTGGTAATGTGGTAATACCAATATCGAGTCTAAACCCGGGTGTATGAAATGTCTACCGTCTGGATGGGGTAAGTGGATGTCATGCAGATCTATTGCGACGACAGTCGCGCCCGCAGCTGGTATTCATAAAGCGATGGCACACTGCTGTAAAAGTGATTGACGCCTTCAACATAAGCATCCGGTCCGTATTCAATGGCCAGCGGTGCGTTGCCATGAACCCCGACCAGCCTTGCCTCGGGACCGTCATTCACGCCGTAGAGCGTGATCGGCACCTGGCTGTCGAACCCATTATCCAGCTGCACAGAAATGTTCCAGAAGGTGCTGAACGCGCCGTGGGTTGGCTTCCAATAGCTCGCGCCGCCGCCCTTGAACAGGGGAAAGCGACGCTGCTTGCGTTGCGCGTCGTCGAGACTGACATGGACCCTGATGTCATCGAAAAGGTTCTGGTGGTTAGCGCCTGAATGCTGATCCAGCACCGGTGCGGTGAATACTTCGCTGTGGGTATAAACACTGCGGGTGGAGAAGGTATTGAAGCTCAACGGATGCACGACGGTATTGAAAACCTGCAGGTTTTTCACCAGAACGTTGTGGGTGTCGCCCATGGCCACGCTGTAGTGGGCGATATTGGTTCCAGTCGTGGTGACATCGGCAATGGTCACATTGGCAACTTCTTCCGTCAGTATTCCGCTGTCTGCATTGTGGATATTGATATCGCGAACCCATCCGTTGAACAGGCGCGTCAGGTAAATGCCATTGAAGCCTTGCTCGACGTGGTGAGCAATACGCGGTGCATCGGGAAACTGCAGGCTAAGGTGCTCGATACCCACGTTGGAGAGATGAGGCCAGGACGCCACCTCCGCACCTTCCGCACCGATGTCGTGTAGCAGCGTGTCTTTAATGGTGATGGTCTTGCCGTTGATGGCACTGATAACAACCTGCTGCGAAACCAGTGGTTGCTCCGGCAGGGTCCAGTGGTGGGAGCCGACCGTGACCTCGGCTCCCTGATATATTGCGTTGACGAGAGGGCCGTTTTCACCGGCCTTGTTGTACCAGTTAATGCGCACCACATCGCCGGCCTTCAGCTCGCTCGTGTCCTTAACCTGTAGTTGACGACTTCCACGCGTGCCCTGGACGGCGCGGGTGATGGCTTTTTGTGGCTGGTGGTATTCGTCCAGATACGCCTTGACGCGCTCGCCCGGCACCCGCGTCCAGATAAAACCGCCGGACCAGGCATACTGGGAAAAAGGCAAATCGAGATTATTGTGCTTCTCCCGCTGGCGCTTATTCATCTTGACCAGGTATTCGCGCAGTTCCTGGAGCGCTGGTGGATCCGGCGAATACATCAAAGGCCGGGGAAAATACAGCTGCGTCGCGCCGCTGCCCGCACCACGCATGACAAAGTCGCTACGTTCTATATATATGATATCGCTGAGGATGAACCGCCCCGGCGGGAATTGCACCACGACGGGACCTTTCTGTGCGTGGGCAGCCGCTACGGCTTTGGAAATCCCCGCGCTATCATCCAGCGCGTCGTCGCCCCTTGCGCCGAATTCCGTTACATCAAAGATGGTCGGACTCACTTGGTGATGTAGACCCAGCGGCTGCTCGCCAAACTGAAAGCCGGCGAAAGAAAAGTCGGGCAGGTACTCCTGGTTAAGCTTCCGGTCAGTCTCATTGGCATGGCCGAGTATGGCGGGGGTATTCGGTGGCTCTGCCGCCACAGGCAAACCCATTGTTGTCGCTGCAAGGGCGGCCACGCTCAATGCAGCAGCTCGTGTACCAACTGCCGACACACGCCTAAAGCGCGCAGCTCCCGCGCAAAGTGACGCAAAAATCGTTGATGCAAACCTCATAAAACTCTCTCCTGAATTGTCTGAGCCCGCAGGTGCGCGCTAGCCGTGTCTATTGTCTGTCGTCGATCAGCTATAGATCATTTTTCAATGGTTGCTGACTAATGGTTAAGAGTTAGCCGGGCATAGGACTGGTCCGAGCGGCGACCAGGTGACGGTTCTCCGGGTGTCGAAATGCGGGAAATTTAATTGGCCTTACAGCTTTACCATCATACCATGTTGGTGCATACTCTAGCTTAACGGTCTACCAAAAGCCCGAAAAAAAACCACGGCTGAAGAATATTGGCCTTACCGTTCTTAAAAATAAGATCAGTTGACCGCGAGGTCAAACCATCATCAAGTCCCAAGGGGAGGACATCACATGCATTTTAGATATCTGAATCAGTGTCGTGATCACAGAAGCCAGCAACGTTTGATTCGACACGGACTCTTTGCCCTGGCAATGGCTTCGGCCGCTCTTCCGGTTGGTTCTGCCTTGGCACAAGATGCCGACTTCTCAGGCCTTGAAGAGGTCATCGTAACAGGTGCGATTCGCGATACTCTGCGCAACTCCGTGGAAATCAAACGCGAGGCCGCCACCATCGTGGATGTTATATCCGCCTCTGAAATGGGCGACCTGCCGGACCTGTCTGTGGCGGAGACGCTGGAGCGCATTACCGGCGTGACCGGGGATCGGTTCAAAGGCAACTCCAGTGAAATCTCTGTGCGCGGCCTCGGCCCATTCCTTGGCTACTCCACCTATAACGGACGTGAAATCAGTTCCGGCAGCGGTAACCGTTCCGTTGCCTTCTCGCAGTTTCCGTCGGAACTGGTGAATGGCGCCGTTGTATACAAGGCGCAGAAAGCGGACTTGGTGGAAGGGGGTGTTGCCGGCCTGATTGATTTGCAAAGCCTGCGCCCGATCGACTTCGGCAAACGCCGCATTCAGGCGGAAATTAAAGGTAACTACAACGAATACGACGCCAAATTGAATGGCGACGATGGTCTTGGTTATCGCGGTTCCGTGTCCTATACCGATGTTTTCGATACGGCCATCGGCACAGTCGGTTTCGCAATCGGCTACGCGGGTCACGACTCCTCTACGCCGGAAGAAAGCTACAACACCAGTTCATCATTGCGAAACTGTAATTCCGATTACCTGCTCGACGGTGGCTCCAACTGTACCTGGAGCGATGACAACGCCGCTGCCAACGGTGGCACAGCCGCTGATGGGGACTACTATTTTGTCCCAAACCTGTCCTACTTCCGTCAGATGGAATCCGAAGAGAAGCGTGATGCAGTCATGACCACCCTCCAGTGGCAGCCCAATGAAAAATGGGATGTGACACTGGATGCCCAGTGGTCTGACCGTTTCTACTATGAAGACCGACATGACTTTTATATCGACGATGGTCGCCGCCGAATCAGCAACTGGGAAACCAATGATGCCCATGCACTGACGTCTTTTACCGGTGAATCCCGCTTGAGTACCTATGGCGAGTTCCGTGAGCGTGATGAAGTGTATAAAGGCACCGGTTTGAATGTGAAGTTTGCGCCTACGGATCAACTGACCTTGGCTGCGGACCTGTCCTACTCGGATACTACCCGCTACCAGGAAACCTGGCAGACGCGTTTTCGCTCCGACCGGGTCTGGTACGACTTCAATGCCAACAACAATCAGGGCTCAAGTTACCCACTGATCGAGCGCATTTATACGGATATTGATGATCCGGCAGGCAGCGCGATCGACTACAACAGCCTGAATGATTTCGGAATGTACGATGCGAACCAGCGTGCGCGCTACGGCGAATTTGAAATCAATGACAACATTGTTGCCCTGGCACTGGAGGGCGAGTACGCGTTCAACGACGGCGTGATCAGTTCCGTCAAAGCCGGCCTGCGCTATTCCGATCACAGCCACAACAACTACAGTGAAGATCAGTTCGCATTTGAAGAAACCAACGCCGAGGTTCACGCGGCGGTTGCCGAACAATGTGCGGTGCCATACCCGCAGAGTGATTACGGTGATGACGCCAATGCCAGCATTACCAGCTGGGCGACTTACGATACCCTTTGTGCCTTTCCATTGATGATGGGCGACAACGACTGGAGCCAATCACCCCAGGATCCGAGTTCCGCTGACGTGGACCTGACCGAAGAAGTGACCTCTGCTTTTGTGATGGCGAACTTTGAAACCCAGTGGGGCAATGTGCCGGTCAGCGGTAACCTAGGCGTGCGTGTGGTTAACACCGATGTGACTTCGACCGGTTATCGCCAGAGCTTCATCGTCACCCAAAACGATTCGGGCACACCGAATGATCCTTTGGATGATACCGTCACCTTCGTTGAAGATACGGACACCCTGACCCAGGAAACCTACGGCAACAGTTATGTCAATGTGTTGCCAAGCATCAACGTCAATTTCGGTTTGACCGAAACCGTTGAATTGCGCACCGCAATTTACAGCGCAATTTCCCGGCCGGATATGTGGTGGATGGGTGCAGGCCGTGACTTGAACCTGGGCGACGGTGAAGAAGAATACGCCAGCGTTGAAGACGCCATAGCAAACGGTTCCGTAACCGCATTGGGTAACCCCAATATGGAAGCGATCGAATCCATGAACTACGACCTGTCCGTCGGCTGGTATCCAACCGAAGACACAGCCTTGTCCGCAGCACTTTACTACAAGGAATTTGATGCGGGTATGGATGTGGCTGATCCGCAAAGCGTGCAGGAAACCTTCGTCATTAACGGCGAGTCAGTGACCATGAACGTCGATGGCTTGATTGAGAATACCGGTGATTCTTCCGGCATTACCGGTATCGAGTTGAGCGCTCAGCACGGCTTCACCTGGTTGCCGTCTCCGTTTGACGGACTCGGCGTTGCCGGTGGCTACAACTATGCGGATACTGATTTCAAATACTTTGAAAACGGTTCTGACATCACCGAGGACATCACCGTAGCGGCCGCCAACTTGCCTGGTTTCTCCAAGGAAAGTTACAACCTGGAAACTTACTGGGAAAAGTACGGAGCGACCGTGCGCTTGTCCTATAAATTCCGTTCGGATTACCTGAAGCCTTTCGGAAGCAACTTCGGGCAGACCAACCGATTTGTTGAAGACACCAAATCCCTGGATTTGTCAGTGGGCTACAACATCACGCCCAACGTGCAAGTGAAACTCCAGGCGCTCAACCTGAACAACGATGCCTACGCCGAATACCGCGTGGTTAACGGTGCTTACAACCGCATTGAGTTCAACGGACGCAAATACTTCCTGGGCCTGCGCTTCCGTATGTAATTACACAAGAGTTTTCTCTCTTGGCAAGGATGCTATCCCACTTGAAGCGGGCAATTTGCCCGCTTTTTTTATGAAGGCAAAAGGGAAAAGGGAAAGCCGCACGCCGCAAGCTTTAAGTCACAGGTACGATAAAGAAGCACACCTGAATAAGCGAACACCAACAATTGATGTGGGCCCACATTAATAACAGATCCACAATCCTTCTTTTCCCTTATCTTTTAACTTGCAGCTTATACACACCTACTTCTGAGCCACAGTCGTCACCGCCGCAACTGTTTCTTCCACCTGCGGCAGATTGTTAGCGAGCCATAGCAGGGGGTGGCGCACGGGGAGGTCGAACAGCCGCTCCAGGTCTTCCGGGTCGGCTTCCATGGGTTGCCAGGCGGTCAGGTAGGATCGGTCGGTATACGCCAACGCGGCGAATGCCAGCGCCGTGCGCCGTACCGGCCAGTGTTCCCAATACTGCTCATCGGCGGGCAGTGGCCAGAGGTTTTTTTGGCTGATATAGGGCAGCATGTATTCCACGGCGCGCGTCATGCCTCGGCCATCGGCGGTGCGATAGGTCCAGAGGTCATCGGTTTCGGTTGAAGCAATTTGTGCGATGGTGGCCATGGCGTCCAGGATGAATAACGAATGGCTGTAGGAGTTGGCGCGCTTGAGTTCCGAGGGAAAGCTGCCGTCGGTGGCCATCATCTCGCCAACAAAACGGGTTTTGAAGTCGTCGCGGATTTGCGCCAGTAATGCCCTGTCGCCGAGCAGATCGGCAATGGCCGCGGCCTGCATGGCCCACGCGACGGCTTCATCATTGGCCAGATCTTCCGCACCATACGCATTTTTGTTCAACCAGCTGAGATAGCTGCTGAACCAGGTTTTGATCTCCCGCTCGTCGTCGGCGGAGAGGGTTTTATAGGCGCTGAGCACCTTAACACTGCGGGCAATTTCGGTCAGGTGGATTGTATCCATGACACTGCCCGCGCCATCGTCCGCCCGGACAAACTCGAGCTTGGGGCTGGTACGCGTCTCCGGTACCACAAACCACGCGCGCAGATGCTGAATCACCTTGTTGGCATATTCGGGATTGCCGCTGATCAAATACGCGGAGGTCAGAGTGGCAGAAATATCGCTGAAGCGCACCAGGGTTTGTCGGTGCTTGTCGGTTAACAGCGGGCTTTCACCTTCTGCCACGGCAGGCACGGTCATGGGCTGCGCGGTAAGGTACCGTTGGGCCTTGGCATCCACCCGAGTGATTTCTGTATCCAGAATGACTTCGGCGGCGGAGGCAACCGGCGCGGGACGCGGCTGGGGTTGTTGCGGTTTGTGGGCGCAGGCACTGGTAATGCAAAGCAGCGCCGCAGCAAACAGCAGCTTGGTGTTGTTAAACGACAGATGGAAGCGAGGTGTACGAGACAATAGTATGAGTCGGGAAATAGGCTGCACGAATCGAATATACCTGAATTTGATGAAAATGAGAGATAACCAAGCGAAAACGCGCCGAAACAGAGACACGAGCATCGGACGCCCTAAATATAGTTGCTGATTGTGATAGAGCCAGTCGGGCTGGTTATTTTGTGACCTGCCGCATGCTCGTGCGAACACCGGACAAAAAAAAGCCCCGTTTTGACGGGGCTTAAGGTCAAGATAGCAAAATAAGTCTAGTCGAGATTGCGCAACACGGTTTCCACCATTTTCTTGGCATCGCCAAACAGCATCATGGTGTTGTCGCGGAAGAAGAGCTCGTTCTGAACCCCGGCGTAGCCGGCGGCCATGCCCCTTTTGACGAACAGCACCGTGCGGGCTTTGGCCACGTCGAGGATCGGCATACCGAAGATCGGGCTCTGGGGGTCTGTCTTGGCCGCGGGGTTGGTCACGTCGTTGGCGCCAATGACGAAGGCGACGTCCGCGGTCTGGAAGTCGTTGTTGATATCTTCCAGTTCGAACACTTCATCGTAGGGCACATTGGCTTCAGCCAGCAGCACGTTCATGTGGCCGGGCATACGGCCGGCGACCGGGTGAATGGCGTATTTCACGTTGACACCGGCCTTCTTCAGTTCGTCGCCCATTTCCCGCAGAGCGTGTTGCGCCTGAGCGACGGCCATGCCGTAACCGGGAACAATAATGACCGAGCCGGCATTCTTCATGATGAAGGCCGCGTCTTCCGCGCTGCCCTGTTTCACCGGGCGATCGTCCACACCGCGGTTGCTGGCGCCGGCATCACTGTCACCGCCGAAGCCGCCCAGAATTATGCTGAAGAAGGAGCGGTTCATCGCCTTGCACATGATGTAGGACAGAATGGCACCGGAGGAGCCCAACTCCGGCAACGCGCTGCTGGGCGACTACTCCTTCACCAACCACGTCGAGGCGCACCACCCGGACATCGCTCCCGGGCTGACCATCGGGACCGTGCTGGAGGCCGTGCGCGAGGAGCTGCCCGAGGCCCGGGTGTCGCACGCCGTCGGCTGCGACGTCAG